>CAZMUQ010000011.1:0-31053 GCA_964569845.1 uncultured Candidatus Bathyarchaeia archaeon | reverse complement strand
AAGGAGCAGTATGAGAGGCTTATTGCTAGGGCTGAGAAGTATAAGAATCATAAGCCTTTACATCATGCATGGGTTATGAAGGTTTTATGGGATATTGTTGAAGAAAGATATGGTGGAGAAAACTACATCATCCAAGATGGATACACAATGTCTTGCTACTCTCCCCCCTTCATCATAGCTAGAAGGTCTGGGCAGTGTATGGATGCATCTGAACAAGCAGGTGTAGGTCATAGTGTAGGTATGAGTATAGGTATATGTTTTGCAGACCCAGAATTTACAAGAAAAAAACCAGTAATAGCCCTACTAGGAGATGCAGGTGTCGGTCTTGCTGGAATGGATATTGAAACAGCCCAAAGATACAACCTACCAATAGTATACCTAATAACAAACAACGACGGATGGCTAACAAGCTTAAAGTATACACATTATACATGTTCACGTGGTAAAGGTTATGACCAGTTAGGACCTGCAAACTATGAACTTGGGCCTTGTGAGGTTATGCCTGATTTAAGGTATGATAAGATGTTTGAGCTTATTGGTTGTTATGGTGAGTGGGTTACTGAGCCTGCTCAACTTAAAGATGCATTAAACAGAGCATTTGATGCAGCAGAAAAAGGAAAAGTAGCAGCAGTAAACATAGATGTAGATCCACGTGTTGCTCATGTTGAATTCTGGGGAGCATTCTACACGATACTTTTATCACACCTACGTTGGAATAAGTTAAACAAGAGAGCTAAAGCTGCAAGAAGAAATCTGCTTTCATGGGTCTTCCCATTTGATAAGTATGGCATACCTCCAATGCCTATGCCAGACCCTTGGGAACCTATGAAGGATGAGGAAATGGAACCTTAACAACTTGAAAAATTTCATAATCTCTTTTTACATTAACCTATTTTATGTTTGGGTAGATAAACTATAAATACTTGGTATTTTTTAATCAAAAACTATAATTAAAATACTTAGAGGTTTGAAGGTCATGGTTAAAGCTATTGATTTACAGGTAACTTTAATGCTTGAGGAAAGAGGTCCAGCTTTTAAGATCCCTGAAGTTGTTCAAGCATTATCTGTTGCCTTTAGGTCTATGGGTAAAGTTTTAAGAACTGAGAAGGAGATGGTTGAGGAGCTTAGAAGGTGGGATGTAAAAGCAGTAGTAGTTGCAGGTGGATTAAAAATTTTTGGCTGGACTAATTTTGACGAGATTAAGGAAGGAAATGATTATGTTGGAAGTTTGTTGCAGAAATATCCTGATGTTTTTATAGGTGCATGGATGTTTCTGGATCCAGATTTAGGTTGGAAAGGTTTAAAAGAGCTTGAAAGATGCATTGACCAGTATGGGTTTTATGGTGTTGCTGTAGGTGGAGCTTTAACAGGAGTTCCTGCAAATGATAAGCGTTGGTATCCGTTTTACGAGCTTTGTGAAGCTGCAAAAGTGCCTGTTAAAATTTGGGTTGGACATTTAGCTTATAGTGCAGCTATGCCTGGTGGTGAGAAAATTAGGCTTTATTCTGAAAATCCTATACCATTTGTTGATGATGTTGCTGCAGAATTTCCAAAACTTACAATTATTTGTGCTCATCATCCTTGGCCATTCCACAATGAAATGATTTCAGTTTTAATTCATAAGCCAAACGTTTACAATGAGCAGCATGGCTGGTCTCCAAAATATTTTGATGAAAGATTTAAAAGGGAGCTTAATTCACGTATACAGGATAAAGTTATGTTCGGGTCAGATTATCCATTCTTCTCCTATGAACGCTTGTTTAATGATTGGGAATCACAAGGTTTCAAACCTGAAGTTTTGGAAAAAGTTTACTGGAAGAATGCTGCAAGAGTGCTTAACCTTAAGTTGTAGGGAAAAATTAGATAAATTTAGATAAATATTGTCTGAGTATGTATAAAACCAAAAATATATATACATAAATGAGGTTTTAGATTTCTATAAAAAAGAAGTAAGGGGAAAGGTTCATGGGAAAACTTGATGGTAAAGTTGCAATTGTAACAGCTTCCGCTGGTGCAGGTATAGGTCAAGCTATTTTAAGAAGGTTTGCTGCTGAGGGAGCTAAAGTTGTTGTAACTGATGCTCATGAAAGGCGTACAATGGAGGTTTACCAAGACTTAAAATCTAAAGGTTATGAATGTATTGGTGTCCCATGTGATGTAAGAAACTGGGAGCAGGTTCAAAACTTAGTAAACAAAACTATTGAAGCCTTCGGAAAAGTTGATATTCTTGTAAACAATGCTGGAATAAACAGGATTGCAAAACTTCAAGATGTAACAGATGAAATATGGGATCTTGTGCTTGGTGTAAATCTTAGAGGCACATTCTACTGTAGTAAAGCAGTTTTACCACATATGCTAAAGCAGAAATGGGGGCGAATTATAAGTATTTCGTCAGCTGAGATTTTCATAGGTTCACCTATGGGTGAAGTTCCATATGCTACAGCAAAAGCAGGTATTGTAGGGTTTAGCAGATGTCTTGCTCGGGAAGTTATTCGTGAAGGGATAACAGTAAATGTTATTGCTCCTGGCTTTATACCAAACCCATTCCTTGAGAGGATTTATGGTAAGGAGGGTATTAGAGCAATGGAGGAGGCAATGCCTATGGGTAAAGGTGGAAAACCCGAAGATATAGCTGCCGCAGCAACATTCCTAGCCTCCGATGAAGCATACTATATAACAGGTTGTATAATATGTGTAAGCGGTGGACTTGCTTTCTGGTGATATGGAAACTAAAGTAGAGCTTAAAATTAAAAATAATTTTTTACACATTTTCTAACATGATGATAACTGTTTATGCTTGTTGGAAAAGATTAAAATATTAGATACGGTTACTAAAAAATTAGCAAGATAATATTTAAGCTTCGGAAGTGAAAAGCTTTGGATATTTTTGAAGCAATCTATGAGAGAAGAAGTATAAGGGTTTTTGACCCAACCAAGAAAATCCCTGACAATGTTAAGAGAGAAATTCTTGATGCTGCTAGATATGCTCCAGTATCCCCTGACCTAATGCCACAATGGAGACTTCTACTTTTAGTTGAAGATAAAAAGGTTAAAGAACTGCTTGGGGAATCTGCAGCTGAAACAGCTAGAATAATGTTTGGATGCGCTTTTGAAGTTTTTTCTCAACATTTATGGTATATGCCTGAAGATACAAAATTACGTGTAGCCGAATACACAACTACAGGTGAACTTTGGAAGTATCCTAGAGATGCTGATATGGTTGTTTTACCAGCATGGTCTAGAAATGCTTGGACTGAAACAATTTTAACGTTTACACCTCATTATGGATTACTTGGAGTATATCTTGGTTTTGCATTACAAAATATGTGGCTTATTTCTGTTTCTCATGGTGTTGGAGCAGCTTTTAATGGTATGCCTCTTCTCGATATTCGGAAGAGAGAAGTTTTCTATGAGCATCTTGGTATTCCTGTTTCATGGGAAACACCTGGAGCTTTTTGTTTCGGTTACCCTCCAGCAATAAGGTTTTTTGGTCCTGCAAGACCTCAACTTGAAGGGGTTGTTTTCTCGGAGTATTGGGGAAACCCCTATGAGAAAGTTGCCTTTAGAAAAGAAAAGTATGAAACATTTTCTCCACCATCTAAAGATGTTTGGGATGTGATTAAATCTCAATGTCAATATGTAACATTTAGTGAAGGAGAAAAAATAGATGATTTGTATATTGAAAAAATTCTTGACTCAGCAATATGGGGACCTGTACCTGAAAACTATAAGCATTGGCGTTTTGTTATAGTTAAAGATAAGGAATCTAAAGAGTTTATCAGAAAAATCTCCGCTGATAGAATCTACAGGCCGCTATTCTCAAATGTACCTGAAGTTCTCTGGAATAGGTTATGGTATATTGAACCTGAAAAAAGACTTGAAAAAATTGAGAAGGAAATTGAGCGTGGATACGGTAAATGGTTTACTGATGCAGATACACTAATAATTGTTCTATGTCCAAGGTCACTTAGCTGGGTAGACCAGCCTTACACTGGTGTTGCATTTGGCCATTATGCAATACATGTTGCTACAGGTTGCTGTATTCAAAACATGATGCTTGCAGCAACAGCATTAGGCTTAGGTATAAACTGGGATCCTATACCTTATGGTGAAGGAAGGCTTGAAGAACTTTTTAAGGAATATTTTGGGCTTCCTGAAACTTGGGATGTTGTTGGAGTTTTAAGTTTAGGTTGGCCAGGCGAGAAGGCTGAAGAACCACCACGCCCACCATTAGAGGAGATAGTGTTTAAAGAGTATTGGGGGAATCCATATAAAGAGTAAATTGGAGGTGGATAAAATATGAGTGAAAAAGTTTCAATTAAAATATCATCTGAAGTTGCAAGTAAGTTTAATGAGATAGCAAAAAATATAGGTTTAAGTTTAGATAAACTTATTGAAGCTCTTTTAGATGCTTTTATCAAAGGTGACGGGAAAATTTATACTGGTAAATGGGATGAAGGTCCAGGAATAAGAATTCTTCCAGATTGGCCAAGATTCAGCAATGTAATTATTAAAGTTAAGAAAGAGGAAATGGGAGGTTAGGAAAATGTCTGAATGGTTAGGTAAATCAAAAATAACCGAGGAAGATATTAAGTTAACTGTTCCAAGCCTAGCAAAATACTTCCCCATGATAACCCAATATTTTGTTGATAATCAGAAGATTAGGCTTATAGTAAGTATACCATACGAGTGGCGTGAAGATTTTGTTAAAGCTGTAACAAAAAAATTTGGATCCTTTACAGCTTCAAATGTTAAAAGAGCAACAATGGAAGCAGTAGAGAAATGGATTAAGGAGAATGTGTAAAATTTGAATCTTATTTAAGTAGACTTGTAGAACAGATTAAAAAAGAAAAGATGGATGTGGTTAAAAGCTGGATTAAAGATTACCGTGGAAAAATAATAAACCTTAAAACACCTGTAAAAGCTTTTCACATAGTTTTTACAGTTAACGATGTTTCATTAAGAATAGGAGAATATCCAAGTTCAGAAGCAACTTACCGTGGAGATGAAAAAGTTTTAATAGAGATATTAAAAGGGGAAACAAGAGGACCAGATGAGGTTAGAAAAGGTAGACTTAAACTTTGGGGAAGTTTAAACGAAGCATTAACCTTTGAAAGGATAGCAAAAACTATTAAAGTGTAAGGCTTACTTTAAAATTAAATTCTTCTCTTTTTGGCTTACCTTCATAATGTTAAAGGTTTTCTTCAAGCTTTCTCTTAAGTTTAGATGAGCTTGAAGCCTCCCAGAAGTCAAATTTTCCTATTTTAACTGTTTTTATATTTAGCTTCTCTTTTTCAAGAAATTTTTTAACTTCCTTTTCAATATTATCTTGGTCATGACCAAAAGCTATAATATCAGGTTTATATTCCCTAATTATTTTACTTACATCAAAATCTTCATAGCCAAGTATAGCTAAATCTACTGGTTTAAGTGCTTCAACAAGCATTCTTCTTTCATTTTCAGGTAAAATTGGAGGTTTACCTTTAAATTTTATCACAGTTTGGTCTCTTGCAACAACAACAATAAGTTTTGCTTTCTTGCCTCCAGCTTTCTTAGCCTCCTCAAGAAATTTTACATGCCCAAGATGAATTAAGTCGAAAACTCCTGATGCAAGAACAATTTTTTCTTTTTTCATCTTAACATTCCCACTTAAAATCTACAATTCCAAGCATTCTTAAAGCATCAAGTAAGCCTTCAGAGTATGAAAGAGAAAGTAATGCTATAGTAAGATTATTTTTTTCCTTATAGTATTCAGCATCGTCAACATATCTTTTAGCTAAATCTAAAATATCTTCAACCTTTCTAATGTCAATACTAAAGTTTTTTATTAAGCTTAGTGTAGAAAAAGCTCTTTTAAGATTACCTAAATACTTAAAGTATTTTTCATTAAGGTTGTTTTTGTTCACTCCTTTAAAACCTCCTTTGGTGCATTAGCAAGAAGATGTAAAGCCTCAACTTCAATGAAGTGGAGTTTACCGGGAAATATAATTGTTTGAGGATAAATTTTAAAATCAAAATTTAAAATTCTACTAATACTGTCTGCCTTAACTATAGGTTTCTCTGAACCTAATCCAGCTAAACCTACTACAAGTTTCTCAGGAGTTGCAATTTCCGATTTTTCTTCTTCTTCAATGTTTAGCAAATATTCAAGTCCCTCTTTAATACTCATCCATCTACCCTTCTCAGCATCAACATCAAGCAAAACAAGAGTGTGAAGACCTCTAGTAAAATTTTCCTTTATGACTTCATAAGGTGTTTTAGGCCTATAATTCTCTTTTGGGAATGGAATTGTAACAGTTTTACCAAACTTATAAATCTGTAAACCAATAATTGAAGGTGCTGCAGAATATATTGATGGCGCATGGATAACTTCAGTTTTTATACCCTTTTTTTCAGCTTCAAGTCTAATCCAAACATGAGTTGTTGCAATCATAGGATCTCCTGGAACAATTAGTGCAACATTGTTTTTTTCAGCTTTCTTAATTAACACTTCTTCAGCTTTTTCCTCCAGATCCTTTCTTCTTAATATTACAATCTTTTTTCCTACCATTTTTTCGAGATTTTTTATTGAAAGGCTTGGCATAGGATTCGTGTAAAGTTCAATGTAAACTTTATCAGCTTTTCTTGCTTTTTCAAGACCTTTAAGAGTTAGATCATATTCGTTATTTAAACCTAAACCAATAAAAACTAAGCTACCCAAAAATATTTTTCACCAAAAGTTAAGAATATTTTTTACTTTACAGCTTTTCTTATGTCAAGTTCAAGAATGTCTGTTGCTCCACACTTCTTAAGCATAGGAATAAGCTTTACTACCTCATCTTTTTTAACAGCAACTTCAACAGCATATCCTGCTTTTTCGGATGCAAGCTTAGAAATTGTTGGACTTTTCATGGATGGTAAAATTTTTAAAACTTTCCTTAACGCCTTTTCAGGCACATTCATCTTAACAAGTTTAAGATCTTCAGCTTCCTTAGCTCCCGCCAAAAGTGTTATAAATCCCTCAATCTTATCTTTTTTCCAGTCATCATTAAGACTTTGCTTATTTGCTATAACTCGAGCTGTAGAACTAAAAATCTTAAAAATTACTTCCCAACCGTTCTCTCTAAGGGATGTTCCTGTTTCTGAACATTCAATAATCATATCAGCAGTATCAATAAATGTTTCAGTTGCACCATAAGAGCGGATAAACTTATATGGAAAATCTTTAAATTTTTCATCACAAAATCTTTTAGTAATATTTTCATACTCTGAAGCTACAATAACTCGTTTTCTACCTTCAAGCTTAACCTTCTCTATAAGCTTATCAAAGACCTTCTCCCCCTCATTCGGAGATAGTCTATAATTTTGCGGTACAGCTGCAACAACATCAACCCTACCAAACTCTAAATCTAAAAGTTCTACAACATCAACATTATACTCGATAATCCAATCAAACCCTGTAATTCCAACATCATACACCCCTTCCTCAACAAGAGGGCTAATATTTTGAGCTCTATGAATTCTCATCTCAATTTCAGGATCATTTGTTAAAACAAGATAAGACCTTTCACTAGTCATTTTAAGCTCATATCCTGCTTGGGTAAGTAAACTTTTTGTTTTATCCCATAAGTGGCCTTTGGGTATCGCAACCCGAAGTTTTTGCAATCTTCCTGAAACCTCCAAATACCTTATATGCTCAGAAAGAAAGATTAACCACAAAAATTTAAGTTTTCCCAAAAATTTTAACAGCAAAAAACAGTTTAAGTTTTACATTAACAAACATTCATTATGGAACGGTAACCATTTATTCATATGGGGTGGTGGTCCAGCCTGGTCTACGATCCCGCGCTCGGGACGCGGGGGTCAGGGGTTCAAATCCCCTCCACCCCATCACAGCTATTCTGCCAAGACATTTCTAAAAATTTAATTTGGATTTTAGTTATGCTTGAAATTTAGGGTTTCAACAATAACTATATGACTGCACTTAACATGTAAAAACTGAAATTTCACCTGAGAATCGAAGATCCATAGAATCTGAAGAAAAACTTAAACTACCTAAAAAATGAGGGAAGTAATTCCTAGAAAAAGGTTTATACTTTAAAATTTTCTCCTCTCAATTAAAAAGCTTTTTGATTACTATGTGAATGGTTCTTCTATTGTAAGGTTTATTGTTGTTTCTGCTATATCTGCGCTATATTCTACTATTCTTTTTAAGCTTTCAATTGCAAGTCTAAGGGTTACAATTTCATCTGCTGCTAAGCGTTGCTTAAGTATCTTGCTTATAAGGTTTTCTTCTAAGCTTTTAACATCTTCAACCCTACTTATTAATTGGTTAGCTTTCTTAAAGTCAAACTTAAAGATTAGGTTTAAACTTTCTTTAAGTGTTGCTGTTGATATCTCTTTTATCTTTTCCATTTCTTTAACAATTTCTTCTGTTGCAGGTTTTTTTAGGGCAGTTGCAAGTGAAGCTATTCTTGCAGCATGGTCTGCTGCTCTTTCAATGCTTTTTATGATCATCCTATAACCTAGGCATGCTCTTGCTGTTGGAAGGCCTATTTCATTTAGAGTTGC
Organism: uncultured Candidatus Bathyarchaeia archaeon; assembly: GCA_964569845.1. Classification (GTDB taxonomy): domain Archaea; phylum Thermoproteota; class Bathyarchaeia; order Hecatellales; family Hecatellaceae; genus CAZMUQ01. The sequence continues at coordinate 22,503 of CAZMUQ010000011.1, read as the reverse complement.
TGTTTCACGTACTGCTTTTTTTAGTTGTCTTACTGTGAAAAAGTATAATCTATCAACCTCATCATCTCGATCAAAAACTTCTAAAGCCATTTTATGGTCTACATTTTTTAGTGCATTCATTGCATCATTGATCATTGAAATTGTTAGTACTCCCATTCTTGTTAAAGCAGTATGTAAAGGAATCTCCTTATATCCAACTATACATTGAACAACAAGCTCATCAGCACTTTCACTAATAGGTTCTACCCCTATAAACTTTCTTCTTAAAATATTCTTAATGATAGTTTTATTTTCAATTGTTCCTTGGTTAAACTTTACTCTTATAAGTTCATAGCCAACAAGATAGTAAGCTACAAATTTTCTAACAGCTTCATCAACAGTCATACCGCTCGCTACATTTATTGATATTTCTTTTAAAGCTTCTCTACCGCCTATACTTTTAGGAATAATCAGAATTGAGCCGTCTGGTTGGGGTTTAAGTGAAACATAACTTCCAGGTTTAACACCAGAACCTTTAACCCAGCTTTTAGGCAAAGAAACAATTATTGTTGACCCGCCTGTTACCTGTAATTTTCTGAGGAAATTTTCTTCTTTCATTATTGAAACCTTAAAATGTTTTAAGCTATATAGTCCTATATACTTTAACTAGACAAACTATAATTAATCTTTTACTCTCTATACGCAAATAGAAGAAAGAATGTTTATTTTTGCGGTCTACATCATTGGCCTTATCTTTACCTTAATGATTGCATGGTGTCTTGGTGCTAATGACGCCGCAAACCCGACAGATTGTGCTGTTGGTAGTGGTGTAATAAGTTTAAGAAGAGCTTTAGCACTTTTCTCAATTTTTGTTTTTATAGGTGCTATTCTTCAAGGTCATATGGTTATGAAAACACTTTCAAAAGGTATTGTTGAACATATAAATCTTTTAGGCGCATTTACTGTAGTTTTTTCTATTGTTATTTGGCTTATCTTATGTACTTGGAGAGGTCTTCCTGTTTCAACAACCCATACAACTATAGGTGCAGTTATTGGTTATGGTCTTGCAGCTTACGGTTTTAATTTAAATTTAGATGTGATTATTAAAGTTCTCTTGGGGATTATCCTGTCTCCTGTACTTTCCCTAATATTTGCAATTATATTTTTCAAGTTTTTAAATAACATTTTTAGGAAATTCTCTTCTGAAGGGAATTTTGAGAAACTTATAAAGTACTTACTGATTAGTAGTCTTGCCTTCTCAGCCTACTGTTTTGGTGCTAATGATGTTGGTAATGCTACTGGGGTATATGTTTCTGTTACTGAGCACTTTACAGGATTACCTACAAGAGAAACAATGCTTATTCTTGCACTTTTTGGTGCAGCAGGTATTTCTCTTGGAGGTTTTACATGGGGTTATAGAGTTATTCAAACAGTTGGTTATGGTATAACACGTTTAACTCCTCTTATGGGGCTAGCAGCTGAACTTTCAAGTGCTTTAGTTGTTTGGGGATTTACTACTATACCTTACACTTTTTTTGGCTGGGGTTTACCTATTTCAACAACTCACAGTAGTGTAGGTTCCATTATAGGTGTAGGTTTAGCTTTAGGTAGGAAAACTGTTGATAAGGAAACAGTTTTAAAAATAGTTTTAGCATGGGTTTTAACAATACCTTGTGTTCTAGTTTTAAGCTTAGCTATGTTTAAATTTTTCTCCCTCTGGTTCTGGTAACTTTTTGGGAGATAAGGTTTAAGTATAGATTTTCCGTTTTTATTTGTTTGTAGATGGATGCCTGGATAGCCCCCCTATGGGCATGTGTAGGTTTGAAAAAGTCAGATGTGAGGGTGTGGTTCGCCCTTAAACACCCCTCAAATGTAGCTATGGACTCAGCCCTAACAAGGCTACCAGCCAATGAGGAAAGGCTGAGTAAGCTTAAGAGGGGAAGGTTCAACTCTCACCTCTCAAAGAGTTACCAGAACCCTCCCTCCTATAAGTCTAATATTGTGCAGTAGATAGGGGAGGTTACATAAAAAATGGCTTCAAGCTTCAAATCTGCAAGTTCAATGGTTTGGCTTGGAAGAAAAAAGGAAAAGAAAATTCTAGAACTTTGTAAAAGTCATCTTGAAAATGTTGTTAAAACAGTTATTGCAATGCATAAGGCTTTTCAGCTTTTTAGCTCTCTTAACAGAGAAGGCGCTAAAAAAATGTTTGATGAAGCTTTTAAGCATGAAAGAAAAGCTGATGAAATAAAAAGAAATATACTTGGTGAGCTATCTAAGGAGTTTTTTCATCCAATAAATAGAGATGAAATTATCAGGCTTATAATGACTGTAGATGATATTGCTGCTTATGCTAAAGCATCTTCAAGAAAGCTTGAATTTATAGATCCTTCCACATTAACTGAAAGTTTAAGAGAAACTTTAAGAGTTTTTGCTGATAATCTTCTTAAAATATCTGAGGAAGTTAAGACAGCATTTAAAGCATTAACAGAAAATCCTAAGCAAGCAATAGAAGCTTCTCAAAGGGTTGAATCTTTAGAGGAGAGAATAGATGATTTTAGGGTGGAATTTGTTATTCCTGAATTTTTAAGCTGGTGTAAAAACAGTAGTGATGTTGGTGTAGCTTTAATTTTAAAGGAGATACTTGATGGAATGGAAAACCTTGCAGATAGATGTGAAGATGTTGCTGATGTTATTAGAAGTATCGCTTTAAGTTACATTTAAATGGTTTACCAGAAAAGGTTAAGTATCCTATCCTTCATAGGGATTCCTTGTAGAAGTAAGCTTACTATAAAGTGCGGGGGCTAATTATGGTTAGATGTTCAAAATGTGGCTCGGAAGTTAAAAATTTAATAAAAACATGGACTGTAACTTTAGGGAAGGAAAGAAAAGTAAAAATTACTTTTGGATCTTTTACATGTGAAAAATGTAGTAGAAAGTTTAAGGCGTTAATAAAAAAGGAACCTGTAATTGATGTTTACCAGAAATCTGAACCTTTCCCTCCTCCTTCAGTAAAAATGATAGTCTAAAGTCTAATTTTATAGCTTCATAAGGTTGTATACTTGCAGAATATTTTCAACTTCTAAAACCTTAACATTACTGTAACCATTCATTCTAAGAAATTCTTCAAGCTTAACTGTGTATGGTTCTCTAATAATTATTGTAAAAATGGGAGTATGTTTCTCTTTTTCCCTCCAAACTACAACAGTATTTTGACCTTTTGGTACAAGAAAAAGCTTAGCCCCCTTTTCAGCTGCAGCTAATGCTTTTTCAGGAATTCCTCCAACAGGACCTATTGAACCATCAGGATTAATAGTTCCAGTTACGTATACTGACTGGTTTAATTTTTCATGTTTTATAGCTGCAATTATTGCTGCTGTTATTGCTGCACCAGCACTAGGACCATCAACCACGTTAACTTCTTCCTCAGCTGTAACTTTTAAAATAATATCTGTTTTTGTTAAATGTGTTAAAGTTACATTTTCAGCTACATGAACAGCTGTTCTTAGACTTGATTGTAAATCTATTCCTATCTTAGGCTCAGTATTTACAAGAATATCCCCGTTTCCATGCTTTAATGTTATATACCCTTTTAATGTTACTCCTTCAAATCTATATCCAAAAATGCTGGCTTCAATAATCTTAACCGCTACCAAGTTTACTTCAGAAGAACCTTCAACTCCACCATAACCTTTAGCTTCTCCTATTAAACTTGAATAATAGAGTGTTTGGTTTCTATAGTAGTTAAGCTGGTTTTTAATAAATTCCTGTTCTTTCTTTAGATTCTCAATTTCTTTAGTAAGATTTTTTACCTGTGCTTTATAGTAGTTTATACTTTCAGTATAGGTAGTGTAATTTATAGCTAAAACATATGCTAAGGAAACATTAAGTAGGAGACTTATAAGGAGGAAAACTTTAACCTTTGAACTTCCGCTCATAAATCTCTCTAAAACTTAAAAATATCCTAAAAGTTAAAGGTTTTACCCCAATTTTTCTACCATAAAAACATAAAAGATTCTCTAAATTTTTCTCCTTACACTTCTTACAATTTAGGTTACTAGTTTCTGCGTTAAAAATAGAACACCATACCCATTCATTATCGCCAATTCTTACTTTCTCCATGTACTTACACTCTAAGGTAGTCAAAGGTTAACACCAAGAGTTGAAGTTTAAAGTTTTGTCAGTTAAGGCTGAAATCTTCATAAGATTCAGCTCCGTCCTTCGTTCATCATCCAAAAGTTAAGGGCTCTCCCATTATGAGAGGAGGTAAATCATAGGTAATCTTTCCAGGTCAGTTAGGTCATCGAGCCTAAAAGTATATTTAAGGTAAAAAAATAAAAGTTTTAGGTTTACCTCTATGTTATTTAACCTAAAAAAATTCTAATACTTATAGAATCCTTCTCCAGTTATTTTTCCAAGTTTCCCATCTTCAACCATTCTTGTAAGTAGTGGATCTGGTGTATAGAATACTTTTTGCCAGTCAGGAACTTTAGCTTTTTTTTCTAGGAGCACATTAACAATATTATGTATGCCATATTCATCTGCAAGTTTAAATGCTCCTTTAGGCCAGCCAAATGCAAGCTCAAAAGATTTATCAGTATCTTCAATTGATCCAACACCATTGGTAACACACCAAGCTGCACTGTTTACAGCTGGAGCTAAAACTTGTATAGGGTCAACTTTTTCTGCAAGTTCTTTTGGAAGGTCAGGTCTAGCATACTTTCCAGGTCCAGGATACTTGTAGAATCCTTCTCCAGTTTTCATACCACTTTTACCTTGCTCGCTACGTGGAATCCATACTTGCTCAGCTAGACGTTTAAACATGTATAATCCTACAGGGTTAGGTTCAAAATCGGGGTTTTTGGCTAAAATTTTATCTATTGAGGTGTATGCCTCCTTTACTATATCTGCTTGTCCTGTTAAATCTGAAAGTTCAAATGGTCCCATTGGGAGGTTTAGCTTATATCTTGCCATAGCATCTATTTCCTCAATTTTTGCTTCACCACGAAGCCACATTAAGGTAGATTCAGTTCCCCAACCAGTATGAGCTCTTGCTGCAAGGAAGAACCAAACATCCTTTTTTGCTACAACTGTTTCCTTCCCAAATCTTTTACAAAGCTCTATTGTTGTTTGTAACGTTTCACTGCTTGTATGCTTCCCCTTAATAACCTCTATAAGCCTCATTAGTTGTGGAGGATTCATCCAATGCATCCCAACAACTTTATCAGGTCTTTTTGTTGCTTCACTAATCATGGTAATGGATAATCCGCTTGTATTTGTAGCTAAAATTGCATGTGCTGGAGCATTTTTATCAGCTTCAGCAAAAATCTTCATTTTTAAATCTATATTTTCAGGTACAGCCTCCACCATATAGTCAATATCTTTTACACCTTCAGCAAGACTTGTTGTAGGTTTAATTCTACTTAAAACAGTATCAACACTTTCAGAAATAATCTTCTTCTCAGCAAATTTCCCAAGACTCCACTTTATCCTCTCCATACCCATCTTCAAAAAATCTTCAGAAACATCAACAAGGTTAACCTTACATCCAAACATTGCTGCAACTTGCGCTATTCCATGTCCCATTGTACCTGCACCAATAACTGCTACAGTATTTATTTTTGAAGCCAAATTTTCACCTCTAATTTAAGGTATCTAATTTTTAATATTATTCAATATACCTTAAATTACTTTTTATCAAGAGGCTTCTTTAGGAGAGTATATGGAAAAAGAGGAATGTTATTTTTAAGTTTAAGCTTAAAAAATGGAAAATAGCTTGGAGGTACTATTATTAATGTTATAAATTTCTTTAAAAAATTAGGTTTTGTAAAGGTTGCCCTTAAATTTATTTAAACATCTAGGTTAAGTTGTTCCTTAAGACTTTTATACCTATTTCTTACAGTAACCTCAGTAACACCTGCAGCTTCAGCTATATCCTTCTGAGTTTTCTTTTCTCCTGTAAGAACGCATGCAATATAGAGTGCAGCTGCAGCAAGTCCAACAGGGTCTTTACCTACAACAGCTCCTCTTTTTTCAGCTTCATCAAGAATTTGGATTGCTTTTAGCTGAGTTTCCTCTGGAACTTCGGCTCTTGTTGCTATTTTTGAAACATATGATTTAGGTTCTGGGATGGGCATTCTTAAATCAAGTTCATTTAATAGTAAACGGTAGCATCTTGCAATATCCTTCCTCTTAACTCTGCTAACTGATGCTATCTCCTTAAGGCTACGTGGCCTATTGTAAGCTCTGCATGCTGCATATACTGAGGCTGCAACTATAGCTGATATTGAACGTCCACGTACAAGACCTTTATCCAAAGCTTTTCTATAAATTTCAGCCGCTTCCTCTTGAAGATCTTCAGGTATATGAAGCTTATCAGCTATTCTGTCAAGCTCAGCTAAAGCTTGAAGAAGATTTCTCTCGATAGGAGATTGATATTGTGTTCTTGTTTGCCATTTTCTTAAACGTAGCATTTGGATTCTTGTTGGTAAATCTATTTTTCTTCCAAATGCATCTTTACCAACCTTATCTATAACTGTTGGTAAACCTTTGTCAGCGTGAAGAATAGATACGGGGCCTCCAACTCTACTTTTACCAGCTTTTTCTTCAAGTGTAAAAGCTCGCCATTCAGGGCCCATATCGTAAGCTTCCTCACCAATAACAAGTCCACAATTACCGCAAACAATTTCTCCAGTTTCACTTTTTACAAGAAGTGTGCTACCACATTCAGGACATTTCTGAGCTTCTTTTTCTTGTTTTAATTCTCCTTTATTACTACTCAATTAGGTGAACCTCCAATAAGCTTAATCCTATAGTTAAAAATTATTTTAGGGTTAAACCTTTTCCACCCTACTTCTCATCCTTAGTTTTCGTCAAAAAGTGTAGAATTACAGTCACTTTCAATAGTCTACCTAGGTAAGTAGTCTTGGGGTTAACTTATATATAAGCTTTTCGCCTAATTTATGGTAAAAAGGCATCAAAATGGCTTTATTTAAGAAAACATTTTATAAGGATATACTCAGCTTACGAGGTTTTCCAAGTGAAAGTCTACATAAAAGAGGAAATATGTCAAGGGATTCTAGACTTTTTCAAATGTATTCACCCTAAAGAGGGAATACTACTACTTAGGGGAAGAAAATTTAGGGATGGAATTATCATCGAAGAAGTTGTTATCCCTCCTAAAGCACTACATGGTGAAGGTTTCTCAAGCTTTCCAATCTACATGCTTCCGGTTGATTTTTCAATAGTAGGTTTAGCACATTCACATCCATCTGGAACATTAAATCCTTCCCCACAAGATTTAAACAATTTTTATGGAAAAATTATGATGATAGCTTGCCCTCCATACACTTATAAAACTTTAGCTTTTTTCAGTAAAAAAGGAGAAAAAATCGAGTACAGTCTTGTTTGACTAAGAAAGTTTAAATTTCAAGCTTAATAAACATAATTTGGATGATGAACCTAGCTCACTTGAAAACAAGTTATTGATGAGAAACTTCTGGAAGAGCCGGCTGACAAACTATTTAATGCTAAAGCTTTTTTTCAGTTTTTATTCTCCAAGCACCTATCAAGCTTGAAGCTATAAGACTCATTACCGCCCCATACATAAATGTTAATTCAGGATTTATCTGCCACAATAAACCTGCAATTACACTTGCTGGTAATGTTGCAAAACCTATTAAAGTATGGAAAACACCCAAACCTGAACCTCTTAATTCTTCCGGTAAAAGATCTGATGCATAAGCTCTTTGGTTTGCATCAATAAGAGCATAGGTTAAACCATAAAGGCTGAAAAATAAGGCAAATAATGGTAATGTTTGTGCAAACATAAAACCTAAACATGTTAAGCTAAAGAGGATATAGCCTAAGAAAAGTATCCTTTTTCTACCAAATTTATCTGAGAGAATTCCTGATGGTGTGGAAAATAAAGCATAAACAAGGTTAAATAAGACGTACAAGAGAATTGGAAGGGCTTGAGAATAACGTAAGGGAAGTGTTTGAGCGAAAGCTTCCTGAGCTTTAAGAATAAAAAACATGTAAGTAAAGTTTCCAAGAGCATAAAGAACTACGATTATCAGGTAAAACTTGAAGTTTCCTGGCAAGCCTTTAAGGCTAAGAGTTAAGCTTCTTATCTTAGAAGGTTTAACTTTGACATCTCTAACAGGGATGAGTGGGATAAGAGCAAGAAAGGCTATTAAAGCTGCTATTAAAAGTATAAGCCTAAAATTGAAGCCTAAAACCCAGAAAAGGATAAAGGATAAAGTTGCACCTAAAACAGCTCCACCAGTATCCATAGCCCTATGAATTCCAAAAGCTTTACCTCTAACTTCTCCTAATGCTGAAGCAGCTATTAAAGCATCTCGTGGTGCTGTCCTTAACCCTTTTCCGATTCTCTCTAAAGGTACTAATATTAGTAAATGATGCCAAATTGTAGAAAATGGGAAAAAAAGTTTTATGGTTGAAGATGTAAGGTAACCTGTAAATATGAATGGTTTCCTTTTTCCAGCTTTGTCAGAAAGATATCCTGAAAAAACTTGAAGAATGCTTGAAATACTGCTACTTAATCCTCCAATCAATCCAACAATAAAAGCTTCTGCACCTAAAGCAACAATAAACATTGGCAAAATAGGCATAATCATTTCGCTACTAACATCTGTTAAAAAGCTTACAAGTCCAAGTAAAATTACATTTACACCTACTATCGATGCTTTCTTCATTGAACCCTTATTATGCATAGTTAAAAATTAAGCATACTTCCCTTTAATACCTTTTAACAAAATAAGGTTTAGAAAAGAAAAGGATGGATATTTAGATGCTTAATTTTTTCCTTAAGGGAACAATTTTTCCAGCTATTTCTGCTATTCTTTTCTTGTGTGTTGTGATAATAACAGTTTTTCTTTCAAGTATTTCTCCTTTAAGAAAAGCTAGGATAGCATCTGATGTTAATGGGTCAAGTGTTTCTAAAGGTTCATCCATCAAAATTATTGGCGGATCTGATACAAGTGCTCTAGCAATAGCTATTATTTGTTTTTCACCAGCACTTAAAGTTGAAACTTTTCTTTCAACATACCCCTTTATAAATGCTTTTTCCACAATTTCACTTATCCTTTTTTTTCTATCCTCCTTTTTAACTCCAAGAAGAACCAGTGGAAGTTCAAGATTTTCATAAACTGTTAACTCGGGTATAAGAGTATTTGATTGAAAGACAATACCCATATTTTTTGCTCTAAAAGCTGCAATTGTATCTGCATCAAGCTTTACAATGTCCACGCCATTAACCCTTATACTTCCGCTATCCGGATAATCAAAACCTGCAATAAGGTTTAGAAGGGTTGTTTTTCCGCATCCTGTTGGTCCTGTAATGACAATACATTCTCCAATTTTAACTTTGAGGTTTACATCTTCAAAAACTTTAATCTGTCCATGTTGACCATTATACGTTTTCTTAACATGCTCCATTATCAAGATGTAATTATCATGTGTAGGTAAGGTTCTCTACCACCTTTTTCCTGATTTCTCCCCAAACATTAATTATGCTTACAATAATGCTGATAAACACGTATACAACAAGTAAGGTTAATAGTAGTAGAAAGTCATTAAGGTTGAAACTTGCTAAAGTAAAAGATGAAAATGGTGCAATAAACGGAATTACAAACATTAACAGCATCCCAAGAAAAATTCCTGATATTACACTAACAAGACCTAAAAGTGTTAACTCCATGAATACTGCGTTTATTATTGTAGACTTTTTAGCTCCAAGAGCTCTAAGAACCCCCAAATCATTATAAATCCACCTTGCAACATGAAGAAAAATGCTTGATAATGCTATTATTAAAATTGTTGATGAAAAAACTTGTAAAGGTAAGTTCTTTAAACCATTAAAACCTAAAAATATAAATGTGAAGCTAACTGCTAAAACAGTTATAACTAAAATTGCAGACTTTATATAGGAACTTTTAATTTTAAATGTTTTAACTGCAACCCAGAGAGACATCTACCAAACCCATACAAAGCAGGTTAAAAAGCTGAAATTGTGATAAAAAATAGATTTTTTATGTTTATGGTTGCTTATTCAGGCTGTAATCGAACCACAAAGGGTCTTCGCTCTTCACTTTCCTTCTCTTCCTGAGCTTCAGGTAAATGGGCTGCTTCTGGTTTTACTGTTTCCTCTTCCATAGGTTCAAGAGATTCTAGGCATCTTTTAAGATCCTCTTTTTCCCTAAGAGATTTCTCTATTTCCGCTAGGATATATTCGCTTGCTATTTTATATGCCTCTTCGCTTAGCTCACCTGTCCTATGTTGAACTTTAAGATATCCTAAGAATTTTTCAAGATTTCTTATGTTCCTGTCTAACTCTTCCATTCTTTCAGAAAGTCCTAGTGAAAGCTCTTTTTGTCCATCTTCAAGTTTAGTCATAGACTCTTTATATTCCCTACAAAGTTCCTCATAAACGTAGTCAGGAATTTCATTATTTTTTAGAAGCTCATCTAAGGCTTTAAACCTGCTGTAAGTTAGTTGGTATTCTTTTCTAAATCTTTCAGCTTCAATTTTCCAGCGTGGTGTAACAATAATCATATCATCTTTAATTGATATTTGTGGCTGGGAGAATTCTTCAAATCTCCCTCCACGGTCAACACCAATTGAGTATAGTCTACCAGAAAAATCTAAGGTTAAACCAACAATGTATCCTATGTATCTTCCATAAATATCCTTTACAGGTTTTCCTACAAACTTGCGGAAAGCTTCTCCCTGAATACTCATAAAAAATCACCTAAAAATGGTTTAGTTAGGTGTTTTTAGCTCATCCCTGTGAAAGCTCTTTTTATTCTCTCAAACAAGGATAGGTGTTTTGTGCCTTTTTCTTCCTCTACAACCTCTCTTCTTTCCTCTTCAAATCCACTAAGCTCTTTTATTTCCTCCATTGGTGAAGTACTTTCCTCAATTTTTGCTATAAAACCATCATCAAGCATTTCTTTAATAGCCCTTGTAAGTTCTCCAGGATCCACGTTTAACTCCATTGAACATTGCTTTATATTTAACAATCCATTATGAGTTTTAATGTAATCGTATACTTGGTCTTTAAGTTCTTTTTCTCCATCTCCATGCTTTATAGGGGCCTCCTTAACAATTGTTAACCTCATAACCTCATCAACTGTTGAATTAGAGGTAGATGGCTGTTCACTAGTTAAACTGCTTGTTTGAGGGGTTGTAGTTTCTACTGGTTGTACTGGGGTTTCAACCTCAATTTTTGTTGCTTTTCTAAACTTATGGTTACAATCCTTACATTGGTAAACTGTGACACGTATAGGTTTTCCTCTTCCACTTTTGGGAATAACATCCCATGATTTGTTTGCATCAACATTTTCACTGTTACATCTTGGACATCTTATCAATCTTCTATCACCGCAAAAATTTTCAGTAAAACATAAATTAAGGGTTACCATCCCAAACATCCATTTTTAAAGCTTAAATCAACGGCTTTTACAAATACTGGCATATCTAAATTTACATTTGGGAATGCAAGTTTACATGCTTTCCATTAACATTGTAACCAAAAATATGTGAAAAATTTAGGTATATCCATCCGATTAAGACCTAGCTTTTAAAGCTTTACCTTAAAATACCCGGTAAATATCATAGACTATAAGCTAAGATAGAGCTTAAAAGGTAAGCTTAGGGAGAGTAGTTTAATGTCTGACCTTGAAGGATTAGCAAATACTCTTTTAGATAAAAATTTTCCAGAATCGGAAGTAAAGCTAAGACTTATAGATGAAATTTTAACGTTTAAAAAAGGCAAATCTAAGGAGGAAGCTGAAAAGATTGCTGATGCTATCTTAAGAGAAGTTTTAAGAAGTAGAAGTGCTAAACAAAGTAGAAACAAGATTTTACGTGAACTTATTGATTACCCAAGATCTAATGTTTCTATGGGTGTTATGGGTGTAGGTTCACGTGGTGAGGGGGATATTTTTGTTCATAAACTTATTGCAAAATTAGCATCCTTTGGAGGTTTAAATCCATTTTTAGGGCCGCTTTCTCTTGATGATGCAGGTATGGTTTCATTTGGAGACCTTATTATTGCTGTTGCTGTTGATGGTACACATTCAAGGCTAAGTAATTTTCCATTCTTAGCAGGTTTTCATGTTACAAGAGCCTGTTTAAGGGATGTTTATGTTAAAGGTGCTAAACCTGTTGCTCTTTTTGATGATTTACATTTAGCTGATGATGGTGATATTGGAAAATTGTTTGATTTTGTTGCTGGAATAAATGTTGTTTCAAGTTTAATGAAGGTTCCTCTAGTAGCTGGAAGTACGCTAAGGGTAGGCGGGGATATGGTTATAGGTGAAAGAATGGTTAGTTGTGTTGGAGCTGTAGGAATTGTTAAAGCTAAAAATAACGTTACTGCTAAAAGAAACATAAGGCCAGGCGACATCATACTGATGAGTGAAGGTGCTGGCGGCGGGACAATAACAACTTCAGCCATATATAGTGGAAATTTTGATGTTATTCTTGAAACGTTAAACTTGAGGTTTCTCGAAGTTTGTGACTTTCTTTTAGAATCAAATTTAATTTCAAAAATTCATTCTATGACTGATGTTACAAATGGGGGTATACGTGGTGATGCAAACACTATTTGCAGGGAAGCGGGTGTAGGTTTAGTTATAGATGGTGAAGCTGTGGAAAAAATGGTTAATAAAAAGGTTTTAGAAATGCTTAAACATCAATCTATAGACCCACTGGGTGTATCTTTAGATTCGCTTTTAATGTTTGTTCCCAAGGATTTTTCGGAAGAAGTTAGAAGCCAAATTAGAAAGCTTGGGGTTAGGGTTGAACCTGTAGGTTATGTTGTGGATAAACCTAAAAAAGCTAAGATTATGGTTAATGGTAAACTTTTAGACTTAAAACCAAAATTTAGAGAATCAGCCTACACCGAGGTTAAGAAGGTTGTTGGTGAGGAATCATCAACTAATAAAGCTGAACTTGAAAAAATGGTTAAAAAGGCCTTTTACAGCTCAATTAAGAAGAGAAACTTTTTCTTAAAAATTGTAAGGAGAAGTATGCTTAGAGGTAAAAGGTGAGGTTATAGTGTGCAATGATCATGAAAAATCTAGATAAAACTGATTTTAAAGTGGTTGTTAAGACCCCGTCAAGGCTACATTTTACACTTATAGATCTTAATGGTGAAGCTGGTAGAGTTGATGGAGGTATAGGTGTTGCACTTAATTATCCGGGAGTAAAGATTGAAGTTAACCAAACAAGTTGTGTGGGTGTTAAGATTGAAGGTTTTAGAAAAGATTTAGCTTTAAACTTTGCTGAAACATTTTTAAAACATTATAATTTGAAACCGTCTGTTGATATCAAGATTATTGAGGATATTCCTGAACATGTAGGGCTAGGTTCTGGAACGCAGCTAGCTTTAGCTGTTGCAAAATGTTTAGCTGAAGTTTATGGTATAAATGCTGATGTTAGAAGGTTTGCAGAAATTATGGGTAGAGGAGGTACTTCAGGTATAGGTGTTGCTGCTTTTGAGGGAGGCGGATTCATACTTGATGGAGGTCATAGCTTTGGTAAAGGCAAGCAAAAGGAATCTTTTTTGCCCTCACATTTCTCCAAAGCTTCACCTGCTCCTCTTTTAGCTAGATACCATCTACCAGAAGACTGGTTTTTTGTTATATGCATCCCTAAAGTTAAGCGTAAAGTTTTCGGCTTATATGAAGTTGAAGTATTTAAGAAGTATTGCCCAATCTCAGCTGAAGAAGTTTGCAAACTTACGAGGATAATATTAATGAAAGTTTTACCGTCAATTGTTGAGAGGGATATTGAGGGTTTAGGCTTAGCCTTAACAGAAATTCAAAGCATAGGTTTTAAGAAAATTGAAGTTCAACTTCAGCATGAAATTGTTAAAGAGTTGATAAGATGGATGTCTCAAGGTGAAGCATATGGTGCTGGTTTAAGCTCTTTTGGTCCTACGGTTTATGGACTGGTTAAAGGAATTAAGAAGGCTGAAAAACTTGTTGAAAAGGTAAAAAACTTTTTAGTGGAAAGGGAAGTTAAGGGTGAAGTTTTTTATACAAATACAAATAATGTTGGAGCTGAAGTTTTTAGAATAAAACTACCCTAAGCAAAAGAGTTTTATGTGACTTTTAAAGCGTATTTGCCTGGTTTTGTTATCCCGATTTTTTTAGCTAGCTCAGATTTTTCTGGATCTAAAACTATTAAGAGTCCTGAAAAGTTTTCTGTTAAAGATGTACTTTTACAGTTTGGGCATACATTTCCATAAACAATCATGTGGCAGTTTAAACATGCTTTTTCTCTCACTTTTTCTTAGCCTCCATTTTTACTGCTTTCTTTTTTTCAGGTTTTGGTGCTGGTTCTCTAAGTTTTTTTACATCCTCTTCTATCCATTCAAGTTTACCTAAGAATGGTTGCCTCATTGTTACACCAATTTTTCCACCTAAGCCTCCTTTACCCATACTTACAGCAGTAATTCTTACCCTAACCTTATCACCTGTTGATAGTTTACGTTGTGTTTCTTTTCCAAGCAAGATACCTTTTTTCCCATCAAAAACAATATAATCGTCAAGAATTTGAGATATGTGAAGTAAGGCTTCAACAGGGCCTACCCTTATAAATGAACCAAAATCTCCTATCTCCACAACTTCACCTTCAACAACTTCTTGAAGTTCAGGCTTGTATGTTAGAAGTGTAAATTCTGCTTGATGATAGGTTGCTCCATCACCAGGTAAGATTTTTCCTGAAGGTGAAACATTAACATCTAAAATAGCCACTATATAACCTAGGTCAGCATTTAATGTTCCCTCATACTTCTTACTAAGTTCCTCTAATGCAACAACCTTAAGGTCATGATTAAACTTTTCAGGTGGAACTCTAACAACATCTTGACATTTAACAATTTCAAACATTTAGCCTACATACCCCTCTAAAGCAAGATATTTTCCCTTTCTAGGGTATATAACAGGAATACCCCTATCCCTAAGCTTCTTCTTAAGTTTCATATCTGCTGTAGCAACAATATAACCGTATTTTTCAGCTAGATTAGCAATGTAATCATCAACCTCAACCTTTAAAGGTTTTTCCTCAAGATTCATCTTTACGCATCTATTATTGGCAAGTTGAAGTGCAAGTTTAGCTTTTCTACTTATAGATGGTTTCCCGCTTTTAATCAACTTTTCAATTTCATTTAAAACTTCTGGTACTAATATAAACTCAACTTTTGCAGCTAAAAGTTTCTCCACTTCTCTGAAGATATCTATTTTAAGGTTAAGTGGTAGAAGAAGAAAGTTTGAATCAAGGATAACTTTCTTACTCAACCTATTATTCACACAAAATTTTAAAGTTAACAATTAACACCTGTACCTAGTGCTAATAAGTTTAGATTAGGAGACACATTTTTAAATTTTTCTATTTTTAAAGCTAAACAACAGTTGGAGACTTACTTTTTACACTTTCCATTTTTTCAATGTTTTGGATTTGCATATCAAGCCACTTTTTAAGTTCTACTGCAGCTAGAGGGCTTAAAATAACTTCTACTTTTATCTCTCTTACAGCAGAAGGTTTATCAGAAAGATTTTCTCCGTAAACTAGGTAATCAGTAAAAAATGCTATTCTCAAATCGTACCTATGGAAACCTCCAATAGCTCCAGTAGCATAAATTCTCTTAAAATCTTCTGAATACTTTACTTTTAATGGTACTTGCGCTCTATTTTTGTCATCTTCTTTCCGATTTACCATTCTACCTCACCAACAACCTAAACTTTTATTATAGTATTTAACTTCACCTGTCATTCTAAGGTGCCAAATTGAATGAGTAGCAATCCTAGAACTTTATTAAAAGCTTTTTTAATTAGCCCTTCCACTACCAAAATTTTTAACAAGTTTTTGATTTAACCTGCTTAAATTTTAATGTTAAAGCTTGAAAAGCAAATCTTTACTTTATCATTTGCTTCTTGTTTAAAGTTTTATCTGTTATTCTGTTAACCCAGTTTTTGGTGTTTTACTGTGGCTTCTGTGGGAAGTGTTAGAAAGACAACTTTGAAAGCAGGTAAGAAGGCTTTAGCTCTTAGTAGCATTTTTTCCGTCCGGTTTGAAAATCTTTCATTTCTTATACCTTTAAGCTTGATGCTTCTTTTCTGGGAGTTTTCCTTAAGATTAAACATAATTTCACCAGAAGTTTTACCAGCACCTTCTCAAATTTTATCTGTACTCTTGTTAAATCTTCTGGTAAAGCCAGAGTTTACAATCAGCCTTTTTGAAAGTCTTTTAACTATTACCATGGGAATTGTTGTTGCTATCCTGCTTGCTCTCCCACTTGCAATAGTAACAGGTTTAAAGACTAGGATTGATAGTTCTGTTACACCTTTAATGATGGTTGTTGGTGCTTTACCTGATGTTGCCTTGATGCCTTTCTTCATCTACTGGTTTGGAAAAGGTACAGCAACAGCCCTGTTAATAGCCGTAATGGTAGCTTTTTTCCCATTATTTTTCACGTTAAGGGAGGGTGTAAAACATATACCTTCAGACTATTTTCATGTTGCATTTGTGTTTAATGCTGGAGGATTAAAACTTTTTACAAAGCTTATTTTTCCAGCAATTCTTCCCCAATTTATAACAGGAGTTAGACTTGCATACGAATTTTTATGGGAGGTAATTTTAGCTGTTGAAGTTATAGCAAGAATTCATGGTGTAGGTTTTCTTATAAATCTTGCAGTTGGAGAAGGTTCACTTACCCAGGCTTTTGCAGGCATTTTCATGGTTGGTATTGTGGTTATACTGGTTGATAGACTTGTTTTCCAAGTTATAGAAAGTAGAGTTAAGAGGTGGCATGATTAATGAGAATTCTTGAAGCTAGAAATGTAGCAAAATACCATAAAACATTTAATGGTAAGCATTCTCCAACCCTTGAAAAAATTTCTTTTGACGTAAAGAAAAAGGAGTTCTTATGCATTGTTGGGCCAAGTGGTTGTGGAAAATCAACATTGCTAAAGATACTAGCTGGACTTGAAAGACCATCTGAGGGTGAAGTTAGACTTTACGGTGAACCTGTTTTATCTCCTCACCCCAAAATTAGCATGGTTTTTCAGAACTTTGCACTTTTCCCGTGGAGAACTGTTATTCAAAATATTGAGTTTGGCTTAGAAACTCAAGGTGTACCTAAAACTGTGCGTAGAAAAATTGCTGAGGAGCTTGTAAATCTTATGGGTTTAAAAGGTTATGAGAATGCTTATCCTAAAGATCTTTCAGGTGGAATGAGGCAAAGAGTTGCTATTGCTAGAGCTTTAGCAGTTGATCCTGATATTGTTTTGATGGATGAAGCTTTTAGTGCTATAGATGAATATACAGCTCAAATATTGAGAAGTGAAGTTTTAGAGTTATGGGAAGATTACGATAAGAGTTTTATCCTTGTAACCCATAATCTTGCTGAAGCTTTAGAAATGGGTGATAGAATTATAATTTTAACAAGAAAACCTGCAAAAGTTAAACATGTATACCATGTAAACCTTAAAAGGCCTAGAAGAAGATCTCAACCTCAATTTTTGAAATGTCTTAAAGAACTTTTTACAATACTTGAAAATGAGCTTGAACATACTATTGTTAGACATAAGCTTAAAAGTATTTATGAACACCATAAGTTGGATGACATGGAAAGCTATTAAACAATTTTTTAAGCCTTTTTTGTAGTATTTTTAAGCCAGCTTTTTAAGGCTTCAACATTTTCCAGATGCTTTGATTTTCTTCTTTCATCAACATAAATTCCAAGTTTTCTTGCTTCAGTTACAGATAATCCTACTTCTCTTAACTCTTCAATGGAAAATCCTCTTCCAATTCTAGTTTTAAAAGAGGCTCCTATACGCCTACTAACTATAGGTTTGGGTGCCTCAGCCTTACTCATATTCACCCTTTAAAATTTTACTTACAAACTCACTTAAATCTTTAACAATAGAAAATTTGTTTAGGCTGCTAGCTTTTCCAAATCGATCAAGAAAATATGCTTTAATCCCAATTTTTCTTGGGACTTCAAAATCATCTATCCATCTATCTCCAATATGGGCAATCTCCCAAGGTTCAACATTCAAAATTTCACAAATTTTTCTATAAAATTCAGGTTTTTTCTTTGTAATCTTAAAATCTGAGGTTGCTGAAAAGATATGCTTAAAGTATTCTCTAATTTCTTTAGTTAAAAATTCTATGAATTCTTTAGCGGAGTTTGAAGTTAAAATTAGGGTAAATTTTCTACTTAAAAAATCTAAAACATTTTTAACTTCAGGGTAAATGTACACTTTATCCCTATACCTATTAAATAAGCCTTCTATATCTGAAAGTCCAAATTTGTTAAACCAGTATCTTATATCATACCATTCAATACGTTCTTCTCCAACCTTCATATATTCGTTTAAAACAATTCTTTTTGCTTCTTCAAATTTTAAACCAGTTTTTTGAGCATAAAGTGCGGGTATCCCCTCATTCCAAACTTTATCACTAAAAGTCATATCTACAAGTGTTCCTTCCAAATCAAATGAAACTATTTTAACCATCAACATCAACCGTGTAGTCTGTTTGCCGATATAAAAGTTAAATAGATTTTTACACTTTATTAAAACCTACTGATACCGCCGTGGTTTAGTTGCGGCATAACCTTTATAAATAAGGTTAGTTTGGTTGGGGAGGCTTAATTATGGGGAAGGTGATATACGAGGAGCTTAAACCCCTCTTCTACCCTAAATCTGTTGCTGTTGTAGGTGCAACTGAAACTGCTGGAAAATGGGGTTTTAATATATTCCTTAACCTAATTTGTGGAGGATTTAAGGGAGAAATTTATCCTGTAAATAGGAGGGTAGACAAGGTTTTAGGGTTTAAAGCCTACAAAAGCGTCAAAGATATTCCTGTGGATGTAGATTTAACATCAATTGTTGTCCCAGCGTCGCAGGTTCCATCAGTTATGGAGGATTGTGTTGAGAAGAATGTTAAAGCTTGCGTAGTTATTTCAGCAGGTTTTGGGGAGACAGGGGATGAAGGTAAAAAGTTTGAGGATGAGGTTATTAGTATTGCTAGAAGGGGGGGAATAAGGGTTGTGGGTCCAAATTGTATGGGCATATTTAACACGTCAATAAATCTTAACATTTTAATGCCTGCTCTCCTCTCAGACTTTTCAGCCTTTAAAGGTAAAATATCTTTTGTTTCCCAGAGCGGAAATCTTGGCACAAATATGGTTATGTGGGGTTTTATGAGAGGAGTAGGATTTAACAAGTTTGTTAGTAGTGGTAATGAGGCTGACCTTACCTGTGAAGATTTTATAGAATATTTTGGTTATGATCCTGAAACCAAAGTTATTATAGCGTATATTGAAGGTTTTAAGCCTAACTCAAGATTTCCAAAGTTAGCTAAGGAGATTACAAGGAAAAAGCCTATAGTTATACTTAAGACAGGTGCAACAGAAGCTGGAGCAAAAGCAGCGAGGTCTCATGTTGGGGCTATGGCAACTAAAGATGAAATTGTTGATGCACTTTTTAAGCAAACAGGTGTTATTAGAGTTTATGACGTTGAGGAGCTTTTTGATACAGCTGTAGCTCTTGCAAATCAGCCTTTACCTAAAGGTAAAAGAGTTGGAATAGTTACTGGTGGTGGAGGTTGGGGTGTTGTTTGTGCAGATACGTGTGCTAAGCTTGGTTTACATGTTACTCCTCTTAGTAGAGAAACTGTAGAAAGAATAAATAAGCTTCTACCAAGCTACTGGAGTAAATCTAACCCTGTTGATACTGTTGCGGTTGCTAACCCTATTGCTCAATTTAGGTGTGTTGAAGAAGTTATAAGGGATGAAAATGTTGATGGAGTGATTTATCTTGGTTTTGGTTGGGCGCAAAATACTCTTGAAAAATTTAAGAATTCTCCGTATGCTGGGAAGCTAAACTTATCTATACTTGATAAACTTGTTGATGCTGAATGTGAAATAGCTAGAAAACTTTTAAGCCTCATCAAGGAAACAGGTAAACCTGTTTATGTTGCTACTTTAGCTTCAAATACTCCATCAATAAACATTCTAGAATCTAATGGTATCCTAGTTTATCCTACACCTGAAAGAGCTGCAAAAGTTTTTGCTAAAACAGCAAGCTATAAGCTTTATCTTGATAAGCTTAAAAATGTTAAGGATAAGGAAAAGTTGGGTAGTGAAGCTAATTGAGGTGTACCACCACTTACCTATTTTTAGTGTTATGTGTTCTTCTCCTAGTAACCTTTCCAGCTTTTCTGCAAACATCTCCTACTGCTGCTTATGCTCAATCTAAGTATACTACTTTACTTAAAGGTTTAAATCATCCTGTTGGTGTTGCTGTTGATTCTGATGGAAACATATATTTTACTGAGTATGGGGGTATTGGTAAAGGTAGGCTTAGCATTCTCTTTAATAATGGTACAGTAAAAAACATATTTTCAAATCTTACAACACCTACTGGTGTTGCTGTTGATTCTAACTGGTTATATTTTGCTGAATCTAGCTTAGGTTTAATAAGGAAGGTTTCTCTAAAGAATTTTAAGAATGTTGAAGTTGTTGCTAAAAATGTTACTGGTGTTTGGGGTTTAGCTTTAGATGGGAAAGGTTACCTTTATTTTACAATTAAAAGTATCAATGGAACTATAAAGAAGATTAATCTTCAAACTGGGGAAATTGAGGTTGTTGCTAAAAATTTGAATGTACCCTACAATGTTGCTGTTGATTCTGATGGAAACATATATTTTGTGGAGTTTATGGGTGGTACTTTAAAGAAGATTTCCAGCTTAACTGGGGAAATTAAAGTTTTGCTGGAGAATCTTACATATCCGTATAGTGTTGCTGTTGATTCTAGTGGAAACATATATTTAACTGTGAAAGCTGGAAATCTTCTTAAATTTTCAGAGGTTAATGCTTCCTTAAATGTTATGCTTTCAGGTTTAGGTAGAGTTTACGGTTTAACTGTTGATCCTAAAGGTTACAACATCTATTTTGTTGGTTTTGGAGACCCTATGCGTGAGAATACAGGTTATCTTGCAAAATTACCTATAAAATTTAATCCCCTAATAGGAATTTCGGAAAGAATAGGTAAGCTTGAATCTCAAATATCCTCCCTAAAAAAGGAATTATCTCTTCTTGATGCTTCAATCATAAGTTTAAGGTCTCAGCTTCAGCTTACAATCTACTGGATTATTGCCTTAACAGTAGCTTTCCTCATACTTTTAGTTTTTACCTTATCCAGATCTTTAAGGGAGCGGGAAACCTTTAAAATTAGGAAGTTTTCAGGTAGACGTTAATCCATAAGGTTTATCTTTTCTAAAGATAGAAATACTATTCATAAGCTTTAGTTTTTAGGTGTTTAAAAATGCCTATTTCATTTGATTTAACAGCTGAGCAGAAGGAGATGCTGGAAAAAATTAGGAAGTTTGCTAGGGAGGAGCTAATTCCATGGGCTGATAAATCTGATAGGGAAAGAAGGATTCCTAGAGAGCTTATTGAGAAAATGTGTAAACCTCCATACAGTATTCCAGCAATATGGATTCCTAAGCAGTATGGTGGCCTAGAGCTTAGCAGAGTTTCAACAACTCTTCTTTCAGAGGAGGTTGGTTATGCTTTAACACCAGCTTTAACATTTATTGAGGTAAGTTTGCTTGGAACATTCCCGTTGATTGTTGCTGGAAGTGAGGAGCAGAAGAAAAAATATTTAACAAGGATTGCTGAGGGTAAGGCGATTACAGCTTATGCTTTAACTGATGAGGGTTCAGGTTCAGATGTTATTGGGGGTATGAATACTAGGGCTGAGAAGGTTGGAGATGAGTATGTTTTAAATGGTAGGAAACGTTGGATAAGCTATGCTGATATTGCGGATATAATCATAGTTTTTGCTAAAACAGATCCTGCTAAAGGCTCTAGAGGGATAAGTGCATTTATAGTTGAAAAGGATACTCCAGGTTTTACGCTTGTAAGACCTGAGCGTTGTATAGGTGTGCGTGGTCATCATGCATGGGAAATAGCTTTTAAGGATTGTAGAATTCCAAAGGAGAATCTTATTGGTGAGGAGGGTTCTGGGATAAGGATAGCTTTAATGACTCTTGATGATAGCCGAATATCGTTAGCTGCTGGAAATGTTGGTATTGCTAAAGCTGCATTAGATTGTGCCTTAAAATTTGCTGCTGAAAGAAAAGTTTTTGGTAAACCTTTATCTGAATATCAGGCTATAAGTTTTGCTTTAGCTGATATTGCTACTAGAATTGAGGCTGCAAGGCTTCTTGTTTGGAAAGCTGCATGGCTTTGTGATGCAGGTTTTTGTGGGGCTAAAGGCTCCCCTATAAGGCATAGTAAAGAAACAGCTATGGCTAAACTTTTTGCATGTGAAACTGCTGTTAAAGCTGCAGATGTAGCTATGAATATTCTTGGAGGATACGGAGTTACAGAAGATTATCCTGTTGAAAGGTATCTTAGAGATGCAAAAGCATACATTCCAGCTCAAGGAACATCAGAAGTTCAAAGACTAATAATTTCAAGAT
>CAZMUQ010000010.1:0-40156 GCA_964569845.1 uncultured Candidatus Bathyarchaeia archaeon | reverse complement strand
AGGGTTGCAAAAGCTTTACCCTGCTCAACCTTATCTCCCTCAAATGGGAGGTCAACGTATCTTATGGTTTTTGCCTGTTTTTGAAAGAAATCATCAATCCCTACTGTTACGCTTCCATCACTTTCAATTCTTGCCCACGAATTTCCAACACCATCTTCAGGCGTGTAATATAAGTCTTCAGGGAATTCATAACCATCTAAAACAACCATTTTAATTCCCCCTCAAATTTTTCTATATTTGCTACTAATCCACACTAAGCTATCAGATTAAAAATATTTTGCTAATCTTCTTTACTTATAGACAATTTCTTCTCTTCCATTTGAGAATGTTATGTAAAAATTTTTGCATGGAAATTTTTATATACTTATTAGAGTTAATTCTTTAAAGAAATTTTTCGTAGATTTTTGGTTGGGGTATGACTTAGAATGGGGGATAAAGTGGAAGAGAACCTGCAATTTTATCCTTTAAGGAAGGACCTTAAAGGTTTTCTTCCTCCCCAATTTAGAATTTCAATATCAAATATTCTTTCAATTGGTCATGTTCAGGAGTTTGTTGATATGTGGAAGGGTAGAAGGGTTAAAATTGGCTTATCTGATATCCCCCCAACAGCATACAAACATGAGTTTGCGATTAAACAGATCCAGGATATTGCTAAAAAATTAATGTTTGATAAAAAAATTGGTTTTGACCTGGAGAAAAGGAAGTTAAAATACTAAGTAAGGAGGATGAAAATTTAAAGTTGGAATACTCGTTTTTCCTTGGATGCTTAATTCCATCATTTCAACCTTATGTTGAATCTGCCACTAGAAAAGTTTTTGGAAAACTTGGTATCGTAATTCATGATATTGAAGGTGCTTCTTGCTGCCCTCCAACCGATATCCCAAGAATTGCTGATGAATTAATGTGGATTACATTAGCTGCTAGAAACTTAGCTTTAGTAGAAAAGCTTGGTTATGATGTTTTTGCTGTTTGTAGTGGTTGCTTTGAAACTTTAATGGAGGCTAAAAAAATTTTAAAGGAGAATAAAGAGGTAAATGAAAAAGTTAACCAGATACTTTCAAATTATGGTTTAGAGTATGCTGGTAAAGTTAAAGTTAAAAATGTTTTAGAGGTTTTGTATGATGATGTAGGTTTAAAAAAGTTGGAGGAAACAATTGTTAAGCCTTTAACAAATATTAAAATTTGTCTTCAACCAGGTTGTAAGCTTAGAAAGTTTGATGAGTTAAACCTGCCTGAAAAACTTAAAAAAATAGCTGAAGTAATAGGTTGCCAAGTTATCCCATATAAAAGTGAAAGAATCTGTTGTGGTTTTCCAACAAGCTTCCTAAACTTAGATTTTGCTTATAGGGAAAGAAGTAAGGTTAAGCTTGATGAGATTAAGTCAGCTGGTGCTGATTGTATTGTTTTAGTTTGTCCAGCATGTTTAAATCAGCTTGAAATGGCTCAGCTTAAACTTAAAGATGAAGGCCTAATCTATGATATTCCATGCATAAATCTTCTTGAACTTATAGCTATTGCTCAAGGTTTTTCAGCAACATCTATAGGCTCAATTTATAGGAGGATCCGCCCAACGAAGCTTATAAATAAAATTGAAGGTAAAACACATGGTTAGGAGGTCTTTATTATGGTTCTTTCACCATTAACAATAGTAATTTTACTTTTCGCTAGTTCCATTATAGCTTATATTCTTGGTAAAATTAGCGGAAAAGCTGCAGGAATATTTTCTACTTTAGTTTCCCTAGTTTCCCTAGTTATGGTTATCTTCCTCCTATTTCTAGGAGGAGAAATGTTTTCCTTCTCTTATAATGGGTTAATAGTAAATAGTTTAACTGTTTTTATAGCATTTATACCTGCATTTCTAGGTTTTCTTTCCCTACTCTATTCTATTAGCTATGTGAAGGATAATTTTGCATGGTATTATGCTTTTACCTTACTGTTTATAGGTAGCATGATCGGGCTTGCTTTTTCATGGAATCTTTTATGGATGTACATTTTATTAGAGTTAACAACGATAACATCTGCAATTCTTGTTGCTCATAAAAGGGATGAAAAATCTTTTGAAGCTGCATTAAAATATGCTTTCCAGTGCTTTTTTGCAGGTTTTCTAGCTCTTATAGGCATAGTTTTACTTTATACTCAAACTGGAACACTAAGTATACTTGAACTTCAACCTTTAACAAACCCAGCAACTTTACTTTCAACAATCCTTATTATGGTTGGTTTCGGCATTAAAATTCCATATGCCTTTCTTCATGCATGGCTTCCAGATGCCCATGCAGAAGCCCCTGCCCCAATAAGTTGCCTACTTTCAGGTGCAATGATTAAGGTTGGGGCTACTACAACTTTTCTCCCACTTTTCAAGCTTCTTCAGCTTACATCTTTTTCAGGATTTAATACGGTTCTTTGTTGGCTAGGTGTTATAACTATGATTGTTGGTGCATTTATGGCGCTTATTCAAAGCGATATTAAGAGGCTTCTCGCCTATTGTAGTATAAGTCAAATGGGTTATGTTACTGTAGGATTATCTCTTGGAACACCTTTAGGTATTGTCGCAGGACTTTTCCATGCTTTAAATCATGCTATTGCTAAAGGGCTCCTATTTCTTGGTGCGGGGGCAGTTGAACATGAAACAGGAACAAGAAATATGGATAGGCTTGGAGGTTTAGCTAAAAATATGCCTTTAACCGCAGCAACAATGATTATTGCATCACTTGGTTTAGCAGGAATACCTCTTCTAAACGGGTTTAACAGTAAATGGATGATTTATGAGGCATGTATTGAAGCAGGTCAACCTTTAATTGCTATGGTTGGCATGTTTGTTAGCGCGTTAACTCTCCTATACCTTTTAAAGATGGTACACTCGGTTTTCTTTAGTTTAAAGGCTTCTGAAAACATTAAAAATGTGAGAGATCCCTCCATTTTAATGGTGGCCCCCCTACTTCTTTTATCAGCTTTATGCGTACTCTTTGGAATAGTGCCTCAACTTCCAATTCAACTTATACTTGTAGATGCTACTAAAGCCCTTAACCCAACGCCTCCATCATTAAATCTTTTTCCCATTATTACTGAGGTTGGAGTTTGGGGGCCAACTTATGCAACACTTTTAATGATTATAGGTTTAATTGTCGGCTTCCTACTTTACAGATTCTCAGTTAAACCTGCCAAGAAAATTGAAATTTCAGATAAATTTTTACCATTTACAGGTGGACTTGCAAAACCACCATACGTTGGCATGGATGAGGCCAAAGTTCCATCTAAACCATTCAGTTTTGCAGCTGATCCTATTTGTAACGTGTTTAAGCGTTTTCATACCGGAATGTTAAATCATTACTTTACTTGGATTGTCTTATTCTTAATCATATTCCTTATCATATTTTACCTGCTATTCACGTTTAGTGGGGGATGTTAGAAATGTTGGAAGGTATTGGTTGGGCTATTTTTAGTCTAATAATATATCCTGGTTTGCTTTTCTCATTCATATTTGGAGGTCTTTATGATTGGGTTAAAAGAAAAATTGAGGCTAGAGCTCAATCTAGGAGAGGACCACCATGGTACCAATCTTATGCAGACTTTTTTAAGCTTATGTTTAAGGAGCAGATAATTCCTGTAACAGCTTCAAGATCTAGTATGATGCTTGCACCACTTATTAGCTTGGTAGCTTTACTTCTTGCTCTACTAATTATTCCGTTTGGATTTACAAAACCGCCTGTAAGTTTTATGGGTGACTTAATAGTTTTAATTTATCTGCTTGTAGTCCCATCTTTTACGGTTATGCTGGCTGGAAGCAGTTCCGGTAGTCCTTACGGTTCAGTAGGTGCAGGTAGGGAGGTAAGTTTACTTTTAGCTAAAGAACTTCCCTTTGTTATATCTATTCTTAGCCCCGCAATTGTTGTAGGTTCCCTAAATTTCTCAGAGATTGTGAGTTATCAACTTAGCCATACATGGTTCTTAGTCTTAAATCCGTTTGCAGCTGTAGCTTTATTTATATGCTTAATTGCAAAGCTTAGCCTTAGACCTTTTGATATTTCCGAGGCTGAGCAGGAGATTGTTGCTGGATGGCTTACAGAGTATGGTGGACCACTTTATGGAATTTTTACTCTTTCAAAGTTTGCTAAGTGGATTGTTATGGGGGCATTGTTTTCAAGCCTCTTTCTTGGTGGTGGAGATGGCTTACCATGTCCATGGAATGTTTTATGGTTTCTTGTAAAGATTACCATATTTGTTATTATTATGGCTTTAATTCATGCTGCAAATGCACGTTTTAGGATAGACCAGGCTTTTAAATGGTATTTAACTGGAATCTTGGGTTTATCAATTGCAGGCTTAATCTTAGCTATAATTACTAAGGCTATAATTATAGTTTAAGGTGAGAAGTAAATGTTTCTTGAATTAGCCCTTACTTCAATTATCCTTGGAATAATTGTATGTGAACATAGAAACCTGTATGTTGCGGCAACATCCTTACTTATTCAAGGCATTCTATTATCCCTACCCCTTTACGGTAATACAACTATTTTTAACATTGTTCTCTCGGTTATCTCTCTAGTTGTAATTATTCCTTTAACTATCTTCTTAGCAATCAGTAAAACTAAAAGCTACTCCGAGGAACCCTTCACAGACGGTTTAACATCAATCTCAATTTTAATCTTCCTAATCAGCATCTTTACTATTTATGCTATTCTAAACCATCTAAGCCTAAAAATGATATTCTTCCTTTCCCTACTTACCATAGGAGTTTACATGATGATTGTTAAAGCAGATTTGATAAAACTTGGACTTGGCTTATCTCTTGTAAATAATGCAACCCATATTTTAACTATGGGAGTAGAAATTCCCATTCTTGCTGATGTTAGCTTAACTATAGTAAAAATTTTTACAATTAGCTTGATTATGGGGTTAGCTGTTGGCTTATACAATAAAACAGGAAGTTTGGATATCCGTAAACTTACACTTTTAAGGTGGTAAAAATTGAGTTTTTCCTACGAAAACCTCAAAGAAAAAATTGTTTCAAAGTTGAGGGAAAACCTAGGAGAAGATTACCTTGGAGAGTATGAAGGTAGGGAGGGAAGGCTTTATGTAAATGTGAGAAGTGGTACTATTAAACTTATTGCTGAAATGCTTAAAAACGAGTTTGATGCGCGTCTTGTTACAATCTCTGTAAACGATTTTGGATTTAAAGGTTTTGAAGTTTTATACCATTATGCTTTCGACTACAAAGATAAAGTTTTCACTAAAAATTTAACATTAACAGTTAAAACTCTAATTCCTCGTGAAAATCCTAAGATAGATTCCATAACTCCCATATACTATTCAGCAGTTTATGCTGAAAGAGAAATGAGTGAGCTTAATGGCATTACCTTCAAAGGGTTAATTGATCCTAGACATTTTGTTTTACCCTATGAATGGCCTCATGAAGTTGAGGGTGTAGAAGTTAAAAAGATTGTTGATTTTACTCCTGAAGAGCAACGTAAAAAGGTTGGAAAATGGATTCCTTTACCAGTTGATACTGAAGGTAAACCTGAATTAAGCATAGTACCAATAGGCCCCTTCCATCCAGCATTTGTTGAAGCTTGGTATTATAGGTTGAAGGTTGATGGTGAAAAAATTATTGAAGCCGACCTTAAGACCGGCTTTAACCATAGGGGTATAATGAAGCTTATGGAGAGGAGAAGCTATTGGCGGAATATTTACATTTCAGAACGTGTTTGTGGAATTTGTTCTCACACCCATACCTCTGCTTATTGTAGAACTGTGGAGATGCTTGGAGATATAGAGCTTCCAGATAGAGGTAGGTATATTAGAACTTTCATCAAGGAGCTTGAAAGAATCCATAGTCATCTTTTATGGGCTGGTCTTGGAATGGATTTAATAGGTTATAAAACAGCTTTTATGTGGTTTTGGAGAGATAGAGAGTATGTTTTAGATATTTTTGAAATGGTTTCTGGTAACCGTGTACTTCATGCAATGAATATTATTGGTGGTGTTCGTAGAGATATTACACGTGATATGATACCTAAAATAGAAAGAAAACTTGACATCGTTGAAAGGGCAGCCAAAAATTATGTAAAAATGGCGACTACAGAACCATTAATTCGTAAAAGAACGGTTGGTGTTGGAGTTTTAACAAAGGATGAGGCAAAAGAGGTTGGTGTAGTTGGACCTACGGCTAGAGCTTCAGATGTAGGAATTGATGTTAGAAAAGATGACCCATATTTAGCTTATGGAGAAACATCATGGGATATGGTAACTCGGCCGGATGGAGATGTATATGCAAAGGTTGTTGTTAGACTTTTAGAGGTTCTGCAAAGTATAAGTATATGCCGCCAATGCTTAGATTTACTAAAAACAGTAGGTGGGCCTATTCAAGCTGAGGTTCCTAAAGAGTTTCCTGAGGAGGAAGAAGCTATTGGTAGGGTTGAAGCTCCAAGAGGAGAATTAGCCTACTATATCAGGTCTAATGGAACCCACATTCCTGACAGAGTTAGAATTAGGACACCATCCTTCCTAAACAACCCGTCAACGCTTTACATGCTTAGAAACCAAACAATTGCAGATGCACCTATAATTATTGCAAGTGTAGATCCCTGCATAGCATGTACTGACCGCTCTATAAAAATAGTTTTAGAGGATGTTAAAGAGAAAAAAGTTAAACCTGTTAGCTTTAGTATGCTAGCTGAAAAATCAAGACTTAAATCGAGGCGAATGTAGAAATGGTTAATTTAAGAGTTTTGGTTGAAGCATTTAAAAGTTTAGCTCGATGTGTAACAATAAAATATCCTTTTGGCCCCCCTGCTTACACACCCGAAGGTATGCGTGGTAAACCTGAATTTGATATGGAAAAATGTGTTGGTTGTGGTGGATGTTTTAATTGTTGTCCACCTGAAGCTATAGCAATAATGGAGGAGGATGGAAAAAGAAGAATAGAAATTAATCTTGGAAAATGTCTTTACTGTGCAACATGCCAAGAAGTGTGTCCTGAAGATGCTATTACACTTACAAGCAAATTTGAACTTGCAGTTTATGATTTAAGTCAAGCCAAGGAAACTGTTGAAGTAAGCCAAGTTAAATGTGAAAATTGTGGATGCTATTTTGCTCCTGAACCTCAGATTTTAAAAGTTAGGGATAGGGTTTTAAGCAAAATTAATCCTGTTCAGAGGGAAACCATAGAAAAAGATTTTCAAGTATACTCTAAATATTGCCCAACATGCAGAAAGCAGCTTAGTTTCAAGTTAAACTATCATCCAAGAAAATATTATTAGGGGGTTTATTAATTTTGGGTTTAAAAGCTTGGTCAAGAGTTAAATCTCCATGGATAATGTTTGCACCCTGTGGTGGATGTAACGGTTGCCATATAGAAATTGTTGCATGCTTAACTCCAAGATACGATGTTGAAAGGCTTGGTATAAAAATTACAGGTTCTCCTAGACAGGCAGATATACTTGTTGTTGCGGGTCATGTTTCAAAGCAAATAACAAAAGCTTTAAAAAGAATTTATGAACAAATTCCAGACCCAAAAGTTGTTGTTGCTGTAGGTTCCTGTGCGTTAACAGGTGGAGTTTTTTATGGTGAAGGTGACTATGTAAGTTATGGGCTTGGAGGACCTGTAAACAAGATTATTCCTGTTGATGTTTACGTTCCAGGATGTCCTCCTAAACCTGAAGCAATTATTCATGGAATAGCCTTAGCAATTCAAAAGTTGAAAGAAAAAAGTCTAGGTAAAAGAGGGTAGAAGAAAATTGGAAATAACTTATCTAGTTAAAGATAATTTAAGAAGGATAGCAAAACTTTACGTAGGATATCATCTAAGAACAAAAGTTGTAAACCTGTATCTAAATTTTTTCGGGAAAGCAAAAAATCTTAAAGAACTTGACCAGCTAATTAAAGATTTTTCCTCTAAAGCTGGTAGCGAAGAGGAGGAGGCCTTAGCTGAAAGACTTGTAAAAATTCATGAGGAGCTTAAAATTCTCTTAGGGGGGATGGAAAAGTGAGTTTTCAAAAAATAGTTGAAGCTGAAGAGCAGGGTGTTCTTTACTATGACCCTGAAAAGTGTAGTGGCTGTCTGTTTTGCATGATTGTATGCTCCTTTAAACATTTTAAAGTTATATCTGAAGATAAGTCCCATGTAAAAGTTTTCCCAAACCCTGACAAACCTGCATACTTTATCTCAGCTCATTGTGCCCACTGTGAGTATCCTGCATGTGAAGCTGCTTGTCCTGTTAATGCTATAAGAAAGGATGAAAAAGGAATTGTTAAAATCAATACTATGCAATGTATCGGGTGTAGGTCATGCAATTTTGCATGTCCAATAAGTATACCCCACTATGATCCTATACTTAAAATTTCGCTTAAATGTGATTTATGTGAGGGAGATCCATGGTGTGTTAAGTTTTGTACAACCGGGGCTCTTCATTATATACCAAGAAAGGAAGCAAGAAAGCTTACAAGATCTTAATTTTCTAGCTTTTCTTTTTCTTTTAATATTTAATTTTGATTTAGCGTTTAAACAAACCTTAATAAGCTCACAAAACCTCTTGAAACATAGCTTAACTCTCACATTTTAAAGACCTAAAGCTGGTGGCAAACTTGCTAAAAGTTCCCCATACCAAAAATATGCTTACCAAATGTTACTGTTACCTTTACCTTTTACCGGATGATTCTAAACCTAACAAAAATTGGTATTTAAGTTTTGCATATCTTGATGATCATAAACTAGTTTTTAGGTTTGATGATGAATGTGTCATGGTTCCCTTGGTATCAATAACAAGAACAGGAATTGTTAGGGATTTAACTATTCCAACTTTAGGAAAATTTATTGCTGGTTTCATAGAGTTTTTTGCTCTTCTAGAAGGGTCAATTGATGTTATACATGTTAAACGTTTAACTTTAGCTGCTCAGGATAACGTTTTCCTCCGTTTTTGGGGGTTACTGAATAAGGTTTTAAGATTAAAAACTTTTAATAGTAACAGCTTAGTAGGAGATGTTTTTAAGCTTTTACGCATGGGAGAGCAAAATATTGATAGGCTAAGTTCCATGTTAAACTTGGAGAAGGATAAAGTAGTTTCATTATTAGGCAGATTTGTATATCATGTTAAAAGGTATAGAGGTATGTTGACTTGACCGCGTTAGGTGTTGAAATCAGTATTAAGATGTAATCTCCGCTCTGAGCTCTTACTAAGTTTATTTCAGATAATTGAATTTTTATCTTTAATATTTCGTGAGGGTCCCATTGCCCACTAGGTTTTGATATGTTAATAGGATTTATGATTTCTGCTGTATTAAACTCTGTATACACATCTTCAATTATCCAATTATCAGATTCTCCTGATTGATTGTAAGGTAACCATAAAATCTTTTTCTCATTTGTTACATTGGATATGTATTCTAATATTAAATCCATTTTCTGAAAATCTATAGCACTTATAGATGTTTCTCCTCTGTTTAAAGTTTCCAGATAAATTATCGAAGCCGTGTTATTTACAGTAACAGGCTCAACATTGATAATGTCAACATTTGTTTGTTTCTTTTCCATCAAAGATTTAAAACTTTTTTCATTTATCTCTTCAACAAAAATCCAGTAATTAGCCAGATTCAATGTTATAACACCAACAGCAAAAAGGATAACTAGGCAGGTAATTATAGCTGCAAAAACAACACTAAACCCCATATCTTAAACCCCAACCCCTTATTTACAAGGAAAAAATATAGCTGCTATAAGCTCCATTATAAGTTACAAATCTAACGATCCAATCTCCTGCATCAAGAACCCCGCTTGGAAGATTTATAGTAATCTCTAAAGTTTCTCCAGGATCCCATTCATCATCATCACTATTTAATGTATAGCTCCAAGAAGGACTTGTTTCGGCATTAAATGGTACCCTTAAAGTTGTTCCATTCCTTTCTTTTAAAAAAACATCAGAACCTGAACCTATTAATTGTTCAGGTATAGATTTTTGACCTATATTTTTAACCCAAGCTTTAACAGTGTTATTAAATTGTAAGGCATCTGCAAATATAACCTCAATTTTTGTTTCCATTTTTTCTGCAGATTTTGCTATTTTCTCTTGCTGGCTACCTAAAATTAGCTGAAAATTTGAAATAAAAATTACGGAAAAAATTGACGCGGCAACAATCACAGCAACCATTAAAATTGTTTCACTTAAAATAGTTGATGACATTTTGTGTTATAACATTCGTATAACGGTTAAATTTTCCATTCCCATCTTAAAAACTCCGAGTTTTTGTATGGGCTTTTAGCTATAAGGCTTGGGTCTACCATGTGCCATTCAGCTTCTTCCTCAAAAATTTCAGATTCCTCAATTATTCCGTTTCTTCTTTTAATTTCAGCTATAATTTCACTCATTATTTTTTCAATATCCTGCCTTGTTTTTGGCTTTAGAATCGAGTGTGGAGTTATAAATCCAAAGAGTATTCTTATTTCAACCTTTCCCTCATCTGTGATATCTACAAACATTCCTGTAGCTGAATATTTTTCTGCTATCTCTTCAACCACGGGTATAGTTTTAGCTTTTTCCTCCCCCTCTTCCTCAATAGTGGCAATTTCAATATTTCTAGCAACAATTTTAATACCATAATATTTCTCAAAAACTTGAAATGAGCCTAAAAAAACTCCAACCATACCTTGAAGTTCAGGTGTTCTGCGAGTCATACCATAGATCCTTACGGTTTGCCCCTCCTTTAGGAGAAATCTGTAAAAAAGTTCGGATGGGATTGTAATAACATAACTACTACCACTTCTGCGAATATTCCCTGTAAAGGATACTGCTTCTTCTTCCCAGCTACTCATAACCACCAAACCCTAAACTAATATTAAGCATATTTCTCCTATATCTTTTTCCTACAAATTTGCTACCAAAATACTACAAAAAAATAAGATATTTTTTATTTTAAGGCTACGACATCAGCTTCATGTTAGATCCATCACCTCATCAAATGCTGGTGGAAGGTATCTTTCAACAGTAAGCACAGAGCCAACTGGAGGTTTAACCTCAATTATAAGTTTATCATTTGGTTCTAAATTTGTATCAAAGTTTTCTACGTTTACCTCAACCTTAAACTTCTCCCCGTACTCAAGTAAACTATCCCCATCACCTATAACCTCAGTTATGTTGGCATTCGTTCCATCATAAACGTTGTCTTCATGGGTGTATGGACTTGTATATGATATTGCTGTTGTATTCTGGCTTAGGTCTACTGGATGTTTTCCAGCTGATGTTTTTATGTAAAACTCTATCTTTGTAACCATATCGTTTGTTGTGTTTGCATAAGCTACAACTGAACCATCTAACTCTATGACTGATGATGCTTCTGCTAGACCTGTACCCATAACTTCTTTACTCCTCTGCGCAGTTTTTATACCCATGTTTAAGACTGTGAAGGCGAAGGCTGAAGCTACTATGACAAAGGCTATGAGTATAATTGCTGTTTCCAGCCCTGTTAATCCCTTTTTACACGTTGGAAGTTTTCTGGTCTTCCCCATGTTTTCCTTCCCCACGTATTCTTCAAGACTTATTTATGTAAAACTTAAATATAAACTTTATGTTATAAAAGTAATTTTAAAAGCTTAATTAAATACTAAAAAGTTGATACAAAAAGTTTATTAATATGGTATTACAATAATTGATTAGGTGATGTAACGGTGTACAAAAGAGGTTTAAAGATAGGTGATGTAAACAGGTTTAGAGATTTTATATGTACATATCTTGTTGGTAAAAATTCCTCAGCAACCAGATATTTACAAGTTGATAAAGCTAGCTATCTGAAGTATTCATTAACCATTCCAACTGAGGTGATTCATGACCTCTTTGAATCTTTAGTGGAGCTTCTTGGGGTTGAAGCATTAGCATCAATACTTTTCCATGTTGGAAGAAGGTGGGGGTATCGCTGCTACCTAGAGCTCAAAAAGGAAAATTCTTATACTGATGAAGAACAGCGAAATTATATTCATAATCTTTTAGAATCAATTTTTGAAGATTTTAGGGTTGACGCGGGATCTAGGAAAGGTAAAGCGATTGTTAAAGTTCTTGGAGGTAAAAATTTAACTTACCCATTCGGCAGAATCCCATTAATAGCTTATGTTGTTAAGGGATTTATCCAAACTTTTCTTGGTTGTTTACTTGGTTCCGATGTTAAAGTTCGTAGTGGGAAGTATCTTAAAGTTGAGGAGAAAATGAGCTTGTTTGAAATCACTTTTAAGTTTTAGGTGTGTGATTGATAATGATAAGAAAAGTTAGTATTTCCGCAAAAGCTCTCTTATACTACGCTACTCAGAAGCATTTTTCTCTATCCCTTGGAAACTGGTTTAGAGGATATCTGCATTTAACTGGCGAATTCTTGAATATTCGTACTGCTAATGAACCCCACCAAACATTAATAAGAATACCTTTACAACTTATAGCTGATGCTGAAGAATTGGATAGTGAAGAACTTTTCTTATCCAATAGTTTTAAAGTTGGTCTTCTTAAAGTGGACAAAATTCCTTTTCATGATTGGTTAAACCATAAATCTTTAAATATGCTTTTCCTTGCTGGCCCAAAGAATATCTTCAAACCATTTTGGGATAGGCTTTTAAAAAAAGTAAAGCAGCTTAACTCTCTTCTTCTTCAGAGTGAAATGTTTAGTCCAGCAACTTTAAAAATTCTACTGCTACTTTCTGGTGGAATAATGAACATTAAAAAGATTGCTTTTCTCCTAGACCTAAACGAGGATACTGTTTTAAGTTGTTTACATTGGCTTTATAAGAATAAGCTTATAGATCCATCAGGAAAACTAACTTGGCGGGGTTTCCGTGAAATATTAAAATTTGGGGAATTTAGTAATCAGTTCAATAGCCTATTGCAAAACGAAAGAAAAATTAACCATTATGATGATGTTTAGCGCTTTTTTACTCAATTAGTCACATTTTTCTAAAATGTCTTCTAACTACGTTTTCTCAGAAGTTATTTTTACAGTTACGTTGATAATCTTAGTTACTTCCATCTCTTTAACTGTTTTTTCTAGCCTTCAAACATACGGAAATCTTTACCCAGGGGTTGTTGATGAAATCTCTATGAAACTTAAAGGTGATATAGAGGTTGTTTATGCTGCAAAAGTAGGAGATGATGAGGCAAAGATATGGGTTAAAAATATTGGTGAGATAAATTTTCCAGTTAACATTATAACTAAGTCAACTTTGATCTTTGGCCCTAAAGGAAGTTTTAAAGTGGTTCCATACAATAGTTCGTCTAGACCATCATGGAATTTCACAATAATCTCTGATAATCCTAATAGTGATTCATGGAATCCTTGTGAACTTCTAGAAATTCTTGTATTGTGGAACTCTAGTCTTTCACCGGGAAAATACTATGTTAGGTTTACTGTTTATGGTATTACAAGCGAAACTTATAGCTTCACAATTACTTAAAAAATTTACTTGCTTAACTTGTTTCTAACAATTTTTTACGATAAATTTTTGCACGGTTATCCACAACTTCAAACATGCTATTTTCCTCAGTCCACAGATTTTCAGTAGCTCCTAGGATAAGGTATGCTGGTTTATATAAGCATTGATAAAACTTTAATAAAACATTTTTTTGTTTTTCTCTATTAAAATATATAAAAACATTTCTACAAAAAATTGTATTCACAAATAATAATGGTGGTTCGCTAATAAGGTCGTGTTTACGAAAGAATACAAGATTTCTTATCTCACTTTTTACTCGGTATCCTCCATCTTCAGGCTGAAAATACTCTTTAAGGAAAAAGTAAGGTACATCCTTAACCTCTTCTTGCTTATAAAAACCTAATTTAGCTTTTTTTAAGGCATCATCATCAATATCAGTTGCATAAATTTTTACTGATGGGTTTATGTTTAACTCTCTGCAAACATCAGAAACTATCATAGCTATAGTGTAAGGTTCCTGACCATGAGCACAACCTGCACTCCAAATTTTTATGGAAGTTTTTCTGCTAATCATATGCTTCATAAGCTCTTTAACAACTTTTTCTCTTACAATCCTCCAAACAAAAAGGTCTCTAAAAAACTGACTAACATTTATATCTAAAGAATCAAGAAACCTTCTTTTTTCCTCGTCATTTTTCTCTAGCAATTTTAAGTACTGATTTATGTCTTTCACATTACATGATAGCATCCTTGAGTAAACACGTCTTCTAATAAAATCGTCTTTATACCCTGAAAGATCTATACCAATTCTATGTTGAATAACCCTTTTTAGGAAATTAACATCAATAAAGCTTGCTTTAGCTTCTTTAAAATAACTATCCACTTAATTTAACCTCCTTTACAACCAGTTAGGTTTTGTAATATAAGCTACTAGCACCTCACCTGTAACAGGCTTAAAAAGAAGGTTTCTACCTTTATTTCCTCCTGTTTCATCTACATCAAGCGGTATACCTAAACTATGTAAGACACTTTTGGCTTTTCTAGCATTACGTAATCCTATACTGCCCAGATTATCTCTAGTGGATATTGAGGATAGCTTAAGTACACTAGCCCCGCCAACAATAGCAGCTCTTAACATTTTTTCTTGAACACCAAACTTTTTAAGATTCTTGATCATTTCAGGTATTGCTGTGGTTACATATCTCCCAGTAGAATCAACAGCACCATGAGGTTCAGGTAGCATACAATGGGCTAAACCTCCAATCCTACGGTAAGGGTCAAAAAGAATAATAGCAACACAGCTTCCAAGAGTCCATGTACTTAGGTTCGTAGGATTATAAGCTACACGGTATTCAGCCATTTTAACCATTATACTGTTCTGCCTAAGATTAAAATCCAGCTTTGGTATACGGATAAGTTTAATCTTCAATTGTAACCACCTTAAAATGTTAAAAGGAGGACAATACCTACCTGAAGTTGAAAAGCTTCAGAAGAGAGAACACTATTAATGAAAAGAAGTTTTGAATTTTTTAAAGCCAAATCGATACATATAGGGTCTACAAGTGCCGGAAGTAGTTCTGGTTTAACTTCAGGTATCGTATAGGATAAGCGTTTCTTTATGATGTTTCCAATTTCTCCTGTAAGATTTCCCGCTATGATGTTCCCTATTTCTCTTAACAAATCTAACCTAAAATTTTTAGATACCTTATCAAATGGAAGGTTAAGGTTGTTACTAAGAATAATTTCAAGAAGTTTTTTAGCTTGCTCTATGTTAAACATAAGCATCAAATATCCTTTAGTGAATCCTTCAAGCCTTGAAACTATCCCGATTACTGCTGAAAAATTTTCACCTATAAATTCCAAAATACTTTCAGGTTTAGCTTCACGAACCTTAAGCATTTTAAGCTTTACACTTACCCCTAAAAGTTGTGAAAGAGCATCTACTGCTTTAGTAAGCCCTCTTTTACCAACATTATAAATAAGCTTATTAGCCCTAATTGGCTATACCCCCCACTAACTGTAGCGGATCTATTATGAGGGCTACTTTCTCATTGCTAAGTATAGTTACTCCTGAAATCCACGGTATCCCTGATAATATTCCTTCATATTTTACAACTACATCTTCAAATCCTAAGATCGATGAAACTGTTACTCCATAGAGTTTTTCTCCTTTTTGCAAAATAACAGCATAATCTTCATTTTTACATGAAAATCCTAACATTTGTGAAAGACTGTAGATGGGGATTAATTTTCCCTTATGAAATATGATATTTTCCCTGCTAGTATATTTAACAATATTACCATTACTCATGTTAAGTTTTATTATTGATGAAACTATAGAGGAAGGTATAGCATAAACTGTTTCTCCAACGTTAACAAGAAGCACTGTTAAAACTGTTATAGTTGTTGGTACTAGTAAAGTAACTTTTGTGCCTCTACCCTTTTCACTATCTATTTCAAGGTAACCTCCAATAGTTTCTATACGTTGCTTTATAGCGTTAAGCCCGATTCCTCTTCCACTAATTAATGATGCATACTTTTTCGTGGAAAAACCGGGAAGACATATAAGCATGAGAACTTCTTTATTGCTTAACTTTTCTACAGTAGATTTAGGAACTAGACCCTTTTCAACAACAATTTTTCTTACAAGGTCTGTATCTATTCCTCTGCCATCATCCTCAACAGTTATAGCTATAAAGCCACCCTCACGTTTTGCTGATAATTTTAATGTTCCAACTGAAGATTTTCCTGCAGCTCTTCTTTCCTCGGGAAACTCTATACCATGGTCTAAAGCATTCCTTATAAGACCTACCAGCGGATCCGTTAACTCCTCAATAATACTTTTATCTAATGCTACTTCTCCGCAATCTACAATTAAATCTACTTGTTTACCCATTTCTTTTGAAAGGTCACGTACAAACCTCGGAAATATGTTAAAAATTTGCTCTATTGGAGTAAGACGTATTTTTAAGATTTCAGAATAAAGCTCATTTGTAGCTTGATTAAGTGAAGCTACGGCATCTCTTAATATTTGTAGGTTATTTTCCTTACTTATCCTAAGAAACCTGTTTCTTATTAATACAAGTTCACCAACAAGAGTGAGTAGTTTATCCACATCCTTTACCTTAACTTTAATTTCCTCTATACTTCCTAATCCATGTAACAAATCCTTGCTTGCAAAAGTTGCAGATTTCTTCTCTTGAAGAATTGTTTCAACCTTTTTTATGAGCTTTTCCACTTCATCAGACTTACTTTCTTTTTTCTTTTCTACTTCTTCCAGCCTTTGGATGGAAATCCCCAATTGTTGAGGGTTGACCTCAGCATAATTCACCTCCTCAATATCCGCCTCATTCTTTAAAATCTTTTCAAACTCCTCTTTTTTATGGGCTACTAGCATTATAATTTCTCCTTTAAACTTACCACTTGAGATTTCTAGACCATTAGGTATAGTTACAATAACCGTTCCATTTTCTTCCAATTTTTGCATAACACTGAATGCTCTTACAGAAGCTAGAGAAGCACTCTTAGCCATTACGATTCTTACCACATATAGTTTAAGGCCTTGGCTTACTGCAAGTTTAATATTTTCAACTTCCTCTTCTCCCAATATGCTCTTTACCTGGTTGATAAAATCCTCCTTTAACTCCTTTCTTTCCTCTTCTTTAGCAAGACCCTTTAACTTACGAACTAATTCCTCATTTACATTTAAATCGATTTTTCCTTCTTTTGAGAAATTGTCAATTATTTGTTCTAGATTGTCCACAAATTCAAAAAAACTATCTATTATTTCTGGTGTAATGGTTTTTTCTTTACTTCTTACCTTAGTGAGAATCTCCTCCATTATATGTGCTAACTCAACAATAGATGTAATGTTTAATACTGCTGAAGAACCTTTTAGAAGATGCACTACCCGGAAAATTTCATTAACAATTTCAATTTCTTCTGGGTTTTTCTCAAGTTGAATTAAAAGGTTATTTAATTTTGCAATATTTTCTTTAGCTTCATCTATAAATATATCCTTATACTTATCTATCGCTTCTCTAAATTCCAATCAGACCCCCTTTCCCTTTTTTCTAATTTTAACTATACGTGTAATCATCTGCGGAATTTCATCGTAGGGTAAGACAACATTTGCAGCTCCTACTTCAACAACAGCTTTGGGCATACCATAAACAATTGATGTTTTCTTATCTTGTGCAATTACAAAACCGCCAGCATTTCTAATAGCTAAAGACCCTTCAGCTCCATCCCAACCCATTCCTGTAAGTATAACTCCAATACT
The DNA here is from genome assembly GCA_964569845.1 of uncultured Candidatus Bathyarchaeia archaeon. GTDB lineage: Archaea > Thermoproteota > Bathyarchaeia > Hecatellales > Hecatellaceae > CAZMUQ01. The sequence continues at coordinate 22,475 of CAZMUQ010000010.1, read as the reverse complement.
TTTTGACCCGAAAATCTTAGCCACACTTTTCATTGTTACATCAACAGCTGGGCGAACATTATGTACTTTAGGGCCCTTATTAAGATGAATAATACCTCCCCAATCAACAACTAAATGATAATCTCCTGGAGCAACATAGCAGACACCTTCCACAATTTTTTCACCTTCTTCAGCTTCTTTTACTTTCAAATTAGAATTTTTGTCTAATCTGTCAGCAAACACCTTTGTAAATAAAGCCGGCATATGTTGAACAATAAGAATAGCTGCAGGGAAGTCTTGTGGAAGTCTAGAAATAATATGTGCAACTATAGATGGTCCTCCTGTAGATGCTCCTATTACCACTACAATATCTGCTTCCCTGTAAACTTCTCTCTTAACGGGAATAACCTTCTCTGATAAGTGTTTAGTGATTAATCTTATAGGTCCAGTATAGGCTGCAATTCTTACTTTTGTTATAAGCTCTCTCCTAACTTCTTCTAAACTGGTAGGAATAGGTAAGCCTCCAGGTTTTAGGATAAAATCTACCGCACCCTTTTCAAGCGCTTCAAAAGTTATACTTGCATCCTGCTTTGTAAGCGCACTAAAAATTACGACAGGGATAGGGTTACTTTGCATTATTTCTTCAAGAGCTGAAAGGCCATCTTTATTAGGCATTATTATATCAAGTAAAAGTACATCCGGCTTTAGATCCTTAACAAGTTTAACAGCTTCTATACCGTCCTTAGCTTCACCAACAACACTTATACCAGATTCTAGGGTAAGTATCTCACGTAGCATCCTTCTGACAAATAGGGAGTCATCTGCTATGACAACACGGATACTGTCAATCTGCTTCATTGAGCAAGAAACCTTTTAACAATTTTTAGAATATTTTCTTGAGAAAATGGCTTAGTAATATATTCTTCAGCTCCACTTTGTAAGGCTTCTTTTACAGTACCTTCTTGACCTATTGCACTAACAATAACAACCTTTACGGAAGGATTTACTTTTTTAATTTCCCTAAGGGTTTGAAGGCCATTAAGCCCTGGCATATTAATATCCAAAAAAATAAGGTGAAGTTGTTTGTGTTGTTTACATTTTTCTAATACTTCTTCTCCTGTAGAGGCTTCTATTATATTTTTTATTCCGCATGAGGAAAGTAGCCTTATTATAAGCATCCGCATAAACTTTGAATCATCTGCAACAAGAATTTTCACCATCTACGCATTTTTCCTCCTTAGGTAGCCTTTAAAACGCCTTCTACTTCTGCTTGTGGTGTAGATGTTGGTACTCCTCCTATAATCTCCTTTAGTGTTTCTATTGCTTTGAGTGCATCCATTATCATTATCAAATCTTTGTTTCTCTTAAAAATGCCGGTTATTATTTTTTGTGAGGATGTAGGAGGGGCTTCAACATCATTTTGGGAAACTCTGGTTACGCTGTAAACTTCCTCAACAAGGAAACCTATATGGAGATCTGGAGCATCTATAATTATAATTTTTCTACTACCTTCCCCCTGACTCTCATTTTCAGGCATATCTAAGAAACCTTTTAGGTTAACTACAAGAACAACTTGTCCGCGTAAATTCATTAATCCCTCAATAAAGCCAGGCATCTTAGGTATTTTAGTACATTCCCTGTAAGTTACAACTTCCCTAACTTGCTGCACATCAATCCCATAATTAGCTTTTCCTATTGAAAAAGTAACAATCTGTCTTTCGCTCACCACCATCAGCCTCCCATGTTAAACCTCCCGGTTAGCTCTTAAAACGTCCTAAAGCAGCTTCAACATCTGCAATTAGTGACCTTAGTTCTTGTGCTGCACTGGCCATTTCTTCTGCTCCTGAAGTTAATTCTTCGATTGCACTACTAGCCTCTTCAGCTGCAGATGCATTCTCTTCAGCAACCGTAGCAACTTCTGCTAATGCTTGTTTCATAGGTTCATTCTTCTTAACATACTCTGCCACCTGGTTAACTACATTATTAACCCTTTGACTTAATTGGTTTATACTGTCAATAATCTTTTTTAAACTAACTAATGCTGCATCCATAGCTTCACCGGTTTGTTTTGCAACTTTGTTTGTTTCCTCCATTCGTCTGATAGTTTCATTTATTTGGTCAATTACTTTAGAAATAAGGTCGCCTATTTGTGTTGCACTTTTACGGCTATTCTCCGCTAGTTTTCGTATCTCATCTGCAACAACAGCAAATCCTCTTCCAGCTTCACCTGCTCTAGCAGCCTCTATAGCGGCATTTAAAGCTAGAAGAGATGTTTGATCTGAAATATCTTTTATATCACTAGTTATTACACCAATATTTTTACCTGATTCAGATAGGCTAGCAACCATTTGCATCATACTTCCAATGGTTTGAGCTAATGAGTCAAGGTCTTTTCTTGCAGTTTCCCCTTTTTCAGCACCCTGAACACCATGTTCAACTAGTTCTGCCATATTCTTACCCATAATTTCGGTTTCATCTCTTATGGTCAGAAGGCCTTTAGTAAGCTCCTCTACCATAGAATTAACCTGGTTAACTCGTTGAGATGCTACTTGTGCTCCTTTAGCGACTTCTTGGGTTGCTTGAGCAATCTGTTGTACACTGTTACTTATTTCTTCACTCATACTTCCTAAGGAATCAGCTGATGAAACAACTCTGTTATTTGCATTTCTTACAACTGAAACTATCTCCTTGATATTGTTAGTCATTTTCTGTATGTTATCTGCTACCCCTTTTAACTCACTAACAGCAGCCAGTCTGCTTGTGTCTACTGTTAGATATCCTTCGGCAATTCTTGTAAGTATCTCTCTTAGTTCCCTTACTCCTGTTTCAACTTCATGGTTTGTTTTCTTTGTTAAGATTTTCTCGGTTTTTGTTAATCCTGTTCTGGTACTCATATGCTCAACAACCTCCGTTTTCTTAAGAAAATAGGATTTATCCGCTATATAAATCTTACTTTAAAATTATTTTTATACAAAAAGAGAAAGATTTAAAAACTACTTTTATCATTCTTAAATAGTGAGTTAAGCTCAACTAAGCATTACAGGGGTTACTAGTTATGACGGGGAGAAGTAACTTAAGGAAAACTATAGTTGACACCTTAGCTAGCACAAATATTGACTTATCTAAACTTGACAAAGCTTTAGGCGATTTTGAAGATAAGCTTCGAAACTTAGAAGACAAACTTGAAGCAGTTGAAAATAGGCTTAGTAAGCTGGAGAAACATTTGGGGGTTGATTAGAAATGAGGATGAGTCTTGCAATTCATTCTTATAGAGGCGGGACAGGAAAAAGCACTACTGCCGCTAACCTTGCAACTTCTTTAGCTACACTTGGATTTAAGGTTGCGACAGTTGATCTTGATTTGTCCTCACCAGGGTTGCACGTTATTTTTAACATTAATCAATCTATGCTTAATGGTTCCTTAAACGATTTTCTTTATGGTAAATGTTCCCTTGAGAAATGTGTCTTAAACATTACTGAAAATCTCGGACTACATGGAGGTGGGGAGCTCCTTTTTATTGGTTCAAGCATGAAGCCGGAGGAAATAGCTAACCTTATGAGGAAGGAGTATGAAGAAAACGTCTTTAAGATTATAGGTGAAGAGTTACAAAAAAGGTACAGTATAGATTACCTTATATTTGATACGCATCCTGGTTTATCAGAGGATACTTTACTAGCCGTTTTAAGCACAGATTTAAGCTTGGTTCTTATGCGTATGGATAGACAGGATATTTCTGGAACCTATCTTTTAACACGTGTTCTCAGGAAGCTAAACAGGGTTTGCTACATCCTACTAAATATGGTTCCACCAGAAATTGCTAAACTTCCAAGTTTAACAGATGATATTTCAAAGTATACTGGTATGCCTGTGCTAGGTCTAGTGCCATTCTATGAGGAGGTTCTTTCTAACAGGAGTAAAGGTGTTTTTATCTTAAAACATCCTCAGCATCCATACACTACTCAGGTTTATCAAATAGCGAAGATGATAGCATCATGGTAAATTTGCTACTAAATTTTAAGGTAGGTTAATTATGTCTGAACCTGAAAAAACAGAAAAATCTGAAGTGGAGGTTGATAGTGAAGATTCTGAATTAAAAAGTGAACTTACCCAATTTCAGGAAGAGATAGAATCTTCTTCGCCTACAGAAAAGGATGAAGATCTTTCCGTTGAAGTTATGGATCTTAAAAGAAGAATAACAGTTATGGAAAAAGATATTAAAGGGCTTTCCGAAGCTTTAAAAGCTACACTTACGGATATTCGAGGTCTTATTGCTGAGCTTGATAATCCTTTTAACATTCTACGTTCAGTTGGTGTTGATAATCTTGTACAAAGAGTTATGGAGCAGATGGAGGATGAAGTTAGTAAAACAAAACGTGAAGAAATGAAGAGAAAAATTGCGAAAGATGGTGGTGATGAACAAAAAGAAAAGATTATAGTTGCATCATCTCCTGCTATATTTTCACCTTCGAATAATGATAGAGCTACTAATAACCAAGCTAACTCCTTTAGGAACGATAATGCTTCTAATAATACTGGCAGTAATATTAAACATTACACCAGCATTAATAATGATAACCATAAGATGCAACAAAACTTACCTACGAACAGTATTCAGCACCTTTATCCTCCTGCATCTTTCCTAACCTGCCCAGTAAGCAGCAAAACTTCTCTGGCTAAGAAAATTGATAACTTTTCAGGCTGTTTTAGTGAAGGGTTATCGGTGACCTATCGAACAGCGTACCTTATGCTTGTTGCTGAATATCTGCTGCTTCGCGTAGGTGGAAGGAAAGCGGATCTTCTGTTAACGGATTATGCTAAAAGAGGCTGGGTTTCTCCGACGATTATTCGAGATTTGCTAGATATTTTGAATTTACTTAAACCATACAATTTAGAGTTAAATTTGCAAGGTAACACTAACCTGGAAGATGAGATCGATGTTGAAGACCATCTACTTATCATCAATTTTCTTAAAAAAATTGAAGAACTTTCAATAAAGGATGAAGACCCCGTAAATGTTCTTTTTATGCTTTTTCTTTCTAAGTCAATATCCTACATACTCAAAGTTTTTTATCTTTTAAGAAAGAACCTAAATTCTTCTCAATATTCCAGGGAGGTGGTATAAATAAGTAAGTTGCAAAAGAATGATAAAGGAGAACCTTTACTAAAATTTGAAAATCCTGAACTTGATAAACGTATAGGCGGTCTTCCACTACCCTCCTTAACTTTAGTTGAGGGTCCAAATGATTCCGGGAAGAGTGTTTTAGTTCAACAAATTACCTATGCAGCTTTAAAAGCTGGTTTAAGAGTCCTCTACATAACAACCGAGAATACTGTTAAAGGTTTACTATCCAACATGGAAAGCTTAAACTGGAATGTTATGGATTTTTTTGCTTATGGAGTTTTTAAAATTACTCCTTTACATGTTTCTGAAACAAGGTGGACAACAGAGGTATCAAAATATTTCCTAATAACACTTCTAAATTATGTTAAAAGAAGATGTGATCTTTTAGATTTGGTTGTTGTTGATTCTTTAACTCATCTTATTGTTCATGCAAATGAGAATGATGTTTTAGACTTTTTTTCTCAATGTCGTCAACTTGTAGATTTTAACAGTAAAACATTTATTTTAGTGCTACATCCCTATTCACTTAACCAGGAACTTTTAGTAAGAATTCGTGCTATTTGTGATGGACATTTTAATCTTTCAATCAGAACTTTTCGTGAGAAAAACTTTCTAACTTTAAATGTAGCTAAACTTAAAGGAGCATCACAATCTTCAGGTTCATTCATAAGTTTTGAGGTAAGTCCTGCTTTTGGTATAAAAGTTTTACCATTCACAGCAGCAAAGGGTTAGGTGAAATTTTGTCAAACTTTCTAAATGAAAATTTAGAAAGTTTTTCTATTCTTAAAGGATTTGATGAAAATTGGCGTAAACGTATTCTAAATAATAAGCATTTAGCATACTACCTTATATCCATAATTAAGGATATGGTTAAGTCTAGGGTTTTAAAACCTCCCTGGCTTGTAGCTCAACCTACAAGGGATTTAGCTGTAATTAAACAGCCAAACATAATTTATCCTGTTGGGGATCCTGTATATATCCATATTCATCCTGACCCTAAAACAAAAAGTATAAAATATCATCCAATAGAGCCTAGACTTACTGAAAATAGGGGTACTATACTTAGCGAGGTTGAAAAACTTTTAGCTTTAAATATTAATGAGAAAATTGTCCCCGAAAATGTTGAAGAACGTGAGAAAATTCTTTATGAGTTATTAGACAAGCTTTTTCCAAAGGGAAGCAGGATTAAAGCTTCCTCTTTTAACATTTTTATTGATGAGGAAACCTACGAAAAGTTAAAATATGAAATTTATTGTGAAAAAATCGGTTCAAGTATTTTAGAGCCTATGATTAGGGACCCGTTCATAGAGGATATTCACTGTAGTGGTAAAGGTCCAATATTTATACATCACAAGATTTTTGGAGCTATGGAAACTACTATAGTTTTTAACTCTTTTGATGAACTTGATAAGTTTGTTATAAAATTAAGTGAATTTACGGGTAAACCTGTATCACATAGGAGTCCTATAGTTGATGCAACACTTCCAGATGGTTCAAGAATAAACATCGTTTTTGGCGAAGATATTAGCCAGAGAGGAAGCAACTTTACTATTAGGAAGTTTGCTTCAAAACCTATAAGTATAACGGAACTAATAAAATTTGGAACTTTTAATCCTTTGATGGCTGCATATGTTTGGATGCTTCTTGAAGAGCGTATGTCTATATGGATTTCAGGTGAAACTGCAAGTGGAAAAACAACTACACTTTCAGCAATAACACCCTTCATCCCCCCCTCAGCAAAAATAGTTTCAATTGAAGAAGTTCCAGAAGTTCACGTTCCTCATAGTAACTGGGTTAGAGAGGTTGTTAGGGAAACCGGGGATGCTGCTGCTGAAGAAGCGGGGGCTGTTTCAATGTTTCAACTTTTAAAGGCTGCTTTAAGGCAAAGACCAACCTACATTATTGTTGGTGAGGTAAGAGGTAGGGAGGGTGCAATAGCATTCCAAGCTATGCAGACAGGCCACCCTGTACTTGCAACTTTTCATGCTGACTCTGTCAGTAAGCTTGTTCAGAGACTTACAGGTCACCCTATAAATATACCTAAAACATACATAGACAACCTTAATGCTGTAATAATTCAGAGTGCTGTTCATGACCCTGAAACGGGAAAATATAAACGTAGAGTTTTATCTGTAAACGAGGTTTTAGGGTATGACCCTGTTGAAATGCAGTTTAACTTTATAGAAGTTTTTAATTGGGAGCCCTCAAAGGATACTTATGAGTTTAGAGGAGTAGGTTCAAGTTATCTCCTAGAAACAAAGATTGCTGTTATGAAGGGAATTTCAGGATTTGAAATAAAAAAGATATATGAAGAGTTGGAGTTAAGGGCAAAAATACTGGATTTTATGGTTAAACTTGGAATTTTTGATTATTATGAGGTTTGGCAGAATCTTACATGGATACACAATGTTGGCTTAGAAAATGCTTACCATAAGTACAGGAGGATGTGCATGTTTAAGCTTGGATCACAGGTTGTAGCTGAAAGATCATCAATTTTAAGAATTTAGGAGGTTGAGCTGTTGACTTTAAAGCTCAACCCTAAAGGATTATCGATTTTTTCTAAGCTTAAAGGGTTATCAGTAAAAAAATATAATATTGAGAGTGAGCTTCCATTTTTTTTACTTTACCTTTGGTCTATTGCTACTGCTCGTATTCCTCGAACTTATATTTTTAAATTTGCTTCAGAAAAACGCGTATTTAAGGATATTAGTAGCTTCTTTATGAAGATTAGAATTTTAACTGAGGGTTGGCGTTATGAGCATGCATTAGCATGTGAAGCCGTAGGTAAAGAATCTCCTTCAAAAGTTTTTAGGGAGCTTCTTTCTCGTATGGCTAGATCTATACGCTCAGGAGAACCTTTTGAACTTTTTATGTCTAGGGAATATAACAACTTTATTGCATCCTACTCTGAAGATAGGGAGCGAATGATGGGTAAGCTGAAGCATTTAAGTGATGCTTATGTTTCAGTTCTTTCCTCAGCCACATTTATATGTTTAATAACTCTTATGCTTGGCCTTCTATATTCACTTGAAACCATGTTACCTTTAGCTGTACTTGTAACAGCAACAATTTCTACAACTCTTATTATGTTTTCATGGGTTATGTTTAATGTTGCAAGACCTGATGAAGTTTTAGCAAAAGGGGAAACTAAACCCTTTAAGCGTAAAATTTTAAACTTAATAGGTATTATTTCTATAATTACTTCCTCTTTCCCCATAATTATTATGACCTCTGTTTCCTATCATCCTTTCTATGGTGCTGCATTTTCAGGTTTTCCTCTCTTAGTTGCAGGTTTGCTTGGTAAACGTTATGTTGCTAAAGTTAAGCGTTGTGAAGATTTCTATCCATTTTTTCTTAGGCAGGTAGCTTCAATATGTGCTGCAAAAGTTCCTGTAAAAACCGCATTAAAGGATGCTTTAAACGTTAATTATGGACCCTTAAATAATCCAATAAAAAGATTATACAGTAAGCTAAACTTCCGCATTGATTCAACTATAGCTTGGTGGAGTTTTGAAACAGAGGTTGATAGTGAACTTATACGGCGTGTTAATGGAATTTTTGTTGATGTTTTACAAAGGGGTGGTGATGTAAGTGAAGTTTCAAGGATGCTTGAATCATTATATTTTATCTATACAACAATTAGGAGACAAAGATACCAGGTTGTTTCATACTTAACTGGAATTGTTGTTCCTCTTCATATCGCTATGTGCGGTGTTATGGCTGTTGTTGGTGGTTTTTTTAGTCTTCTTACTACTTTTTCAAGTGTCGCTGCTGTAGCTTCTCCTATCACTTTAACTCTCCCAATAGAGTTTATTGACATATACTTTTTGCTGATGATTATCGTCTTCTCAATAAATAATGCTATAACTTTATATTCTGTTGAGGGTGATTCACGCTTTACCCTAATATTTTATATTGGACTTCTCCTAACATGTGGAAGTTTAATTTACAATTTTGTAAATCAAGCTACATCTAACTATCTATTCTCTATACTTACAGGTTAAGGGGTAGCTTATTGTTGAAGAAGGTAATATTGTCAAAATTACCCAAATTTGACATGAAACTCGTAAGGGAAAAAGTTGTTTTTGTTGCAGTTATTGGTGTTGCAATCTTGTTTAGTCTTACAACCGTTACAATACTATTTTTCTCAAACTTGTATTATAATGTAGCTACTATCCTAGTGTTATTGCTGGTTATTACAGTGTTTATCATGTTTTTAGAGTACTTTATCATCATTACTGACGTTCTTAGATATATTTTAAGAAATTTAAGCTTAACTGGGGAATTAAGTGCCAGTCATGAGCAACTTAAGCATTTAGATGAAGATTTCAACTTAAGTCTTCTTAATACCTCAGATCTGCCATTAATTTTTACTCTCCTAGCCTCTATTACAACTAAAACAATCATAGGTGATAAAAGCTTTTATGGAATAAATTCAATAACAATTTTACTTTTATGCTTATCTATCTTTTCAATTGTAATCATTGAGAAGGTTTGTGGAAGTTATGGTAGGTATCTCACTGCTTTAAACAATTTTTTAACGGTAAATGGGAATTTTAATACAATTAGTCTCCCAAACAATGTTTTAGATAAAGCCTTAAGATACTCTAGGAATGTTTTTATTGCTAGATTTGCTGTTGTTTTAACAGTTCTAGAACTTTTTACATTAAATCTTTTAAATGGTTATCTTAACAATCTCCCGATTCTGGAATTCTTTTTTGGTTTATCAATAGCTTTAACTTTATACTTCACATTTAAAATAACATTTCAAATTGAAGCATTTTTTCAACAGCCTTTAGATTCTTCTCAAACAAACCTAGAGTTTAAATGTCAGAAGCCGGATAAAAGTGATTTTCAGGAAAAAAATAGTAAAGGCGTATCTATACTAGAAGAGAAGAACGAAAAGAAGGGTGCTAACAATAAAGGTGAAGAGAAGATTGGACAATTACAAAAGCTAGGTTTCCAATCAATTCCAAATCCAGAAAAAGTATCTGCTGAAATTGAAAAAGAATTTAAGGTTAACGGTAAGAAACCTTTAACATCTTCATCTTCTACTTTAACATTTCCAATGGGAGGTTTTAAGAAAAATTTTAAGGTAGTTGCGGTTAAGGATATTGAAGAAAAAAGGGAAAATGAAATTACTAAGCTTGTAGAGGAAATTAGAAGTGAGCTTAAAAAACTTCAGGAAAAATCTAAATCTCAACCTAAAAAATCCGGTTCTGCGGCTTAAGAGAGAACAGCAGGCTTTTTCCCTAGAAATTCAGCTGCAGTATAGATTTTCTTTCCTAATTTTTTGGCTTTTTCCCATACTTCTATTGTTCTTTCCCTAAATTTTGGTTCTCTTGGTAGGTGGTGGTCATAGATAATTATTTTAGCTTTTGTTTCTTCAACAATTTTTAAGGCATTTTCAACAGTTCTTCTAAAATTTGTCATGTTTAATGTATAGCCAAGCATATAGGTCATAGGACCATCTAAGATTAGTATATCAGGATCTTCTCTTACAATTATTTCAGCATAATCTTCAATTATAGGTCCATTTAAATCTGAGGAGTGAATAAGCTTCATATTACCATATTCAACAATTGTTGAAAAAACCCATCCAACTCTTGAAAATTCAATACCGTGGAAAAGGGGTGAAGTAAATTTTAATCTTGTATCTCCAAAACTAAATTCTTTTCCTTCTGGAAACCTAACTTTAACTTTATCCAAGTCTAATTCAGGTATCCACCTATACCTATTCCATTTTTTAACTCTCTGAAAAAACCATTTTCTACCTTGATTAAGCAGAACCCTTCTTCTTTCACTATAATCTTTAAAATCTTTTTTCATACATATAGCTAAACTTCTTGTTGGGTCTTCATATTCCCCGCTTTTTGGCTTTTCAAGAACTTCCTCAAACTTTTTAGCTCCAAAAGCTTCATAAAGATGCTTAAAAAAAGCTTCAGCTCTACCTCTTTGAGAATCATTAATAAATATGTTAGGATTTTTAGCTAAAACAATTTTACCCTGATAAATTTCTTTTTCAAAGTCTATAAAATGGTCATAATGGTAATGGGAGATAACTATAATGTCAGCTTTCTTAGCTGCAGACCTTATAGCTGCAAGCCCTTTTTCAAACCAGAAAACCTTCTTTTCTTGTGATGCTGGAAAACCTGGGTGCATGATAGCAACACCTGGATCTATAAGAATTCTTACATCTGGTGTACGTATGAGAGTGCATGAGGATTTAGCACCTAAAGAATCAAACCATACAGGTTTGAATAATATTTTCTCCAAGTTTAGCCCCTTCAACATTTAAGCTTAGCTTATTTTAAGCCATATTAAGCTTAAACTTTAATTTTAGCCATCATTCAGTAAAGTTTAAAGTTTCTGGTTTCTCGTTAAATATAGAAGATTGCCTAAATATTTACTGTTATGATCAGCTTAAAAATTAGCCTTCACAATTTAAATGTTAACTTTTTATTGATGGTGGGAAATTGGTAAAGGGGGAAAGTGGTGGTAAGGAAAGAAGTATTTTAGATCATCTTGATGAATTACGGATGAGACTAATACGTATATTTATAGTTGTTGGTTTTTTAACAATCTTCTTCTTTATGTTTAAAATTCGGAAAGCAGAATTTTACAACCATATTGCTTACTATTACCCCTACCCTGAAATATTCAACAGTATTGCAGCTGATTTTTTAAGAAAGCTTCAGCAGGATCTGCTTCCTGAGGGTGTAAGGCTTATTCAAACAACACCTGCAGAAGCAATTACAGCTATACTTTATGTTTCAATTTTTCTTGGCATAGTTTTTGGTATGCCTGTAATAGTTTATGAAGTTATAAGTTTTATTGCTCCAGGTTTATATCCTCATGAAAAAAAGCTTATAATTAAGCTTATACTTCCATCAACAATACTTTTTATTGCTGGTTGTGTTTTTTCGTATTATGTTCTTATACCTTTCATTATCTTCTTCCTTTATAGGTATGGTTTTGCTCTTCAAATAGCAACATTCCTTACAATTGAAAGCTTTATGTCCTTTGTCATATTCTTTCTTGTAAGCTTTGGCTTAGCTTTCCAACTACCTATAATTATGATTGTACTTTCATCTTTGGGGATTGTTGAACCAAAAACTTGGAGAGAATATCTTAGAATAGCTATTTTTGCATTTTTTGTTTTTGGTGCAGCTATTACTCCAGATGGTAGTGGTATTACGATGTGTATTGTTGCACTACCCCTTATCATACTATACCTACTTGGATATGTCCTCTCAGTAAAAGGTTTTAGTCTTCTTCCAAAAAGTATAGAAGAAAAAGCTTAAGTTAAAAAGTTAAATATTACTATCCTAAATATTATTAGTGTCAATTAAAATTTGCGGCGATCCTAGCTGGTGATAAATTTTGATTGTTGGGCAGGAATGGCTTATTCTGATTTTCCTTGCATTAATATTAATTTTTGGAGCAAAAAAGATACCTGAACTTGCAAGAGCTCTTGGAAGAGCTAAAATGGAATTTGAACGTGGAAAAATGGAGATTGAAAAAGAATTAAAAGAGGAACCTATAAAAAAACCAAAACAACAGCAATCCCAAACTATAGATTTAGAGTCAAGGGAAAAGCTTGTTAAACTTGCTAAAGAACTTGGGATAGAATCAGAAGGAAAAACAAATGATGAACTTAGGGATGAAATAATTAAGAAGCTTCAACAATAAAATTTAACTTTAAATTTTTAGATTAAATTTAAGATTGATGGGGGAAAAGATTAAATATCTCTTCTTTCTTAAGAGATTAAGTAAACTATCTAGGAGGTTAATTTTTTATGTCAAGTGGTGTTGATACCTCACGTAGAAAGTTTCTAAAGTATGGTGTTGCTGCTATTATTGCTGCTGCTGTTGTTGGTGTGGGTGGTTATGCTGCTTGGCAAGCTACTCAAAAGCCTCCTGCTCCTCCTACTCCAGCAAAACCTAAACCAAGAACCTTAAAAATATCTCACCAATTTGCAGTTGGTGATGTTAGACATATTCTTTGTGAGAAATTTGCCCAGAGGGTTGAGGAGGAAACTGATGGTACCTTAAAATTTGAGATTTATCCTGCTAAATCTCTTTACAAGCCTAAGGAGCAGTATGATGCCTTAGTTGAAGGTGCACTTGACCTATCAGTTTACCCGTTAGATTATGCTTCAGGTAAAGTTCCACAGTTTTCAATAACTCTTATGCCCTGTACTATTACAAATGTTGACCATGGAATGAAGTGGAAAGATGCTGAAATAGGTAAGAAGCTTCAAGAAATATGTGAGAAAAATGGAATAAAGTTGCTTGTATGGTATGGTGCTTGGTTTGCTGGTGGTATTGGGAGTGTTCCGCATCCAATAATTTGGCCTGAGGATGTTAAAGGTTTAAAAATGAGGGCTGCAGGTAAAATGTTTGAGCATATGTTACATGAGCTTGGTGCAGCTATTACAAGCATGCCTTCATCAGAACTTTACCATGCGCTTCAAACAAAGGTTTTGGATGCATGCTTAACATCTTCAACATCATTCTACTCTTACAGGCTTTATGAGGTATTAAACTACTATAACTCTCCAAGAAAGGGTTATGCTATCTGGTTTATGCTGGAACCTTTAGTAATAGGTATGCCAACATGGAATAGCTTAACACCAGACCAGCAGGATGCTATATTGAAGGTTTCAGATGAGCTTAATGTTTGGCTAGCTGAGGAGTTAAAGAAGTATGATAAGAAAACTGCAGACTTCTTTGAGGAGAAAGGTGTAGAAGTTCATGATATGACTAAGGATGAATGGGATGCTTGGGCTGAAGCTGCAAAAGATACAGCATGGAAAGCTTTCTCAGAAACTGTTGAAGGTGGTAAGGAGCTTTTAGATTTAGCGTTAAAAGTAAAACCATAAATCTCCAAACCAAAATTTTTATGTACATAGTCCTGCGATATCTATTAGATATATTAAATTTAGTTTATCCAAAGATAGAGCTATTATTGATGGAGGCTAAACTATGACTAAAAAAAATGGTAAAAAAAATATATTTTTTTCTATCATAGATTGGATAAACGAGATTGTTGGTAGAATATGTTTTATTTTTCTTGTTGTTGCCGGTATTATTTTGGTTTATGAGGTGCTTGTTAGGTATATTTTTAGAATTCCAACTATTTGGGAGATAGAATCATCAATCTACCTTATTATGTTTGTTACACTTGTTGGTGCTGGTTATGGGCTAAAGCATGGTTCCCATATAAATATAGAGCTGGTAATAAGGCTTTTACCTCCCAAAGTTAGGCATAGGCTTTTAATAGCAGGCTCCATATTATCCTTAATCTTTGTTATTGTAGTTGCATGGAAAGGTTTGATAATGTGGTGGGATGCATACCGCTTAGGTTGGAGGTCTGGAACTCTCTGGAATCCTCCACTCGCAATCCCCTACGCATTCATACCTCTTGGAATGATTCTTTTAGCACTACAATATATAGTTTACATTGCGGAGTTGATTCTTAAAAAACCTGAGGAGGTTGTTAAGGAGCTTCCTCCAGAAGCAAAAGCTGCATATTAGGGAAGGGTGAGGTGGAAAGGTGGACTTACTTATACTTGGAATTATAGTTTTTCTTGTTGCTTTAATCTTCCTTTTAAGTGGTATGCCTATTGCTTTTGCTTTAGGTTTTGTTTCCCTATTATTTATAGTTCTCTTAATGAATCCTGCTGAGCTTAACCTTATTTCTCTAAGAATATTTGAGGGGCTTAGTGAGTTTGGCTTGCTTGCTATACCCTTATTCATATTGCTTGGTACAGCTATTGGCCGTTCTAGGGCAAGTGATGACCTTTATGAGGCTGTTCATAGATGGCTTTATAGGCTTCCAGGAGGTATTGGTGTAACAAATATTGTTTCATGTGCAATTTTTGCAGCACTTTGTGGTTCAAGTCCAGCTACAGCAGCAGCTATAGGGAAGATGGGTATTCCTGAGATGAGAAAAAGAGGATACTCTAACAGGCTTGCTACTGGTGTAATTGCTGCTGGAGGTACTCTTGGAATTCTTATACCTCCAAGTGTTACCATGATAGTTTACGGTATTGCTACAGAAACATCTATAGGTAAACTTTTTATTGCAGGTGTTATCCCCGGGCTAATATTGACAGGTTTGTTTAGTACGTGGACTATTCTAACCTACTACCGGGAATCTAAAAAAGCTTCACTTCAAATGTCTCATACTGTTGAACCATTTAAAGGTTATACTTGGAAGGAGAAATTTATTATACTTCCAAAGGTTTTACCCTTTATACTTTTAATATTTATCATTATGGGTTCTCTTTACTTAGGATTGGCTACTCCTAGTGAATGTGCTGCTGTTGGAGCTATTGCAGCCTTAATTCTTGTTGGTATAATTTACCGTACATCCATAAGAAATTACATAGAAATTCTTGAAGATGCAACTCAGGATAGTGTTATGATTATGATGATAATTGCTACAGCCTACCTTTTTGGTGTAGTTTTAAATAAACTTTACGTTTCCCAAACTATAGCAAATGCTATTGTAGCTTTAAACCTTCCACCATGGGGTTTAATGATAGTTATAAATTTACTTTTACTTTTTTTTGGATGCTTTATGCCTCCTGTTGCTATTATACTTATCCTTTGTCCAATTCTTCACCCAGTTATATTGGCTGCAGGATTTGATCCAATATGGTTTGGTGTTGTTGTTACAATTAACATGGAAGCAGGTTTAATTACGCCACCTGTAGGATTAAACCTTTACATTATTAAGGGTATTGCACCAGATATTCCATTAACTGATGTTTTAAGAGGCTCTATACCATTCATAATTATGATGTTTATAACCATAGCTTTACTGTACTTTTTCCCGCAACTAGCTCTTTGGCTGCCAAGCCAAATGATTACCCGCTAAAATCTAATCTTTTTAACTTTCCTCTTTAAAGTACTGGATAACCTTTTCAGAGTATGTTTTTATTGCTTCATCTCTTTCAGGTCCAGGATTTAACACTCCAAGTGTGAAGTATCTGCATCCAGCATCAATAAACTTTTTAATTCCCTCAATACAGTCTTCAGCATTCCCATAAACAAAGGATTTTTCTAAAGCTTCAAAGGGTACCTCCTTAACTTTTTCAAGTTCAGGTAAAATCTCTAAGCTAAAAATAGTTTTATGTGCATTAAGTTTTTCTGTTGGAGGCTTATATCCAAGCTCTTTAAGTCTTCTTGGTGAAATTGCAAGTAAAATTTTTCCTTGCTCTTCTACTATCCTTCTAGCATAATCCCTATCTCTGGAAATGGCAGTATAAAGTAGGATACTTGGAGTAATTTCATCAGGATTTCTACCTATACTTCTTGCTATACCTCTAATTTTCTCCAAATTTTTTCTGTAAACTTCAGGTGACATTTTAAACGGAATCCATCCATCTCCAAGTTTGGCTGTAATTCCCATAGTTTTAGGGGAGTTTCCTGCAACAAAAATTGGTATACCTGATGGTTTTGGCAGTATGAATGCATCCTTTAACTCGTAAAATAAACCTTTAAAGTTAACCTTATCCTGCATCCAAAGTGCTTTTACAACTGTTAAAAATTCTTCCAATTTTTGTGTAGCTTTTTCATAACTTATCCCGTAAGGAGCTAAATTCATAGCTTCCCCAGCCCCTATTCCAACAATAAATCTTCCACTAGAAACTGAGTCTAAAGTCATAGCTTGATGAGCTAAAACTGCAGGATGCCTTCTATGTGGATCTGTAACTCCCACACCAAACTTAACCCTTCTATATTTAACCATCATAGATGCTATTGTTGTCCAAGGATCTAATGTATCAGGTTTTCTACCCCAACCGACTAAATGGTCAGGCATCCAAACAGAATCATAATTCCCGTTTTCAGCTAATTCAGCGGTTTTATAGATCCACTCTAAACCTCTTGGAGGTGTAAAAACACCAAACTTAACTTCCACCTTTTACACCTTCCCTAAATCTTTAAATATTGGGGAAATTTACTAACCTTAACTTTGCAATATATCTAATAACTCGATTTTACAGTAGTTAAGATTTAGGGGTATAATTGTTATGGTTAAAATTTACGGGTATGAGTTAGCGCAAAAAATAGACCTTACACTTTTAAAGCCTGAAGCTAGTAGAAATGATATTATAAAACTTTGTAAAAATGCTAAAAAATTTGGGTTTATAGCAGTTTGCGTTAACCCTGTATGGGTGCCTTTAGCATCAACTTTACTTAAAAATACTGGTGTTAAAGTATGTTCGGTTGTAGGTTTTCCTTTTGGAGCAAATCTTACAGAAGTTAAAACTTTTGAGGCAAAAAGAGTTGTTCAAATGGGTGCTAAGGAGGTTGATGTGGTTATTAATATTGGTGCATTAAAATCAAAAAACTATGATTTGGTTAAGGAGGATTTAGCTTCAGTTGTTAAAGTGGTTCTGAAGGAGGGAGGTGAAACTGTAAAAGCTATATTGGAAGTTGGATTACTAACTCCAAAAGAAAGAAAAATTATATGTCAAATAGTAAAGGAGGCAAAAGCCCATTATGTTAAAACAGGTACAGGTTTCCATTCAAAAGTAACAGCTAAGGATGTTAAAGTATTAAGAAAAATTGTTGGAGATAGCTTAAAAATTAAAGCTGCAGGTGGAGTAAGAAGCTATCATGAAGTATTAGCTTTGTTGGATGCTGGAGCTGATAGAATAGGAGCAAGTTTGGGGGTGGAAATAGTTTTAGAAAGCATAAAGGTAGCTAAAGCTAAAAGCTAATAGAATTTGTTGTTTTATTAAGTATTACTATTTTACATCATAGTAATATTTATATCTACCTAAAACTATCAAAAATCAATTAAAAATCGTTATTAATGGTGGTTGAAAATGCATATACCTTTACTCTTAGGGGAAATATCCAAAATGCTATCAGCTAGAGAGGCACGTATAGTAAAAAAGTAAAGTTTAAACAGATATGGGGAATATTAGCCACAGTAATTGAGGATCTTCTATTAAAAAGTCATGAGCATGCTTGGAGGCTTGAAAAAGCAATTAAAGCTAGAAGTTTAGTATCCCTAGATTTTCCATGGAAAAATTCTGTAAAAATGAAGGTTGGGGGAAAAGACTTAGTATTGCTACTACTTGTTATTTGTATTTTAATATTTTTTGTTGGGCTAGAGATTATGCTGCTAAAAGTTGAAAATGTATGCTTTAAGTATCCTGGTAGTGTAGAAGTTTTAAAGAATGCAAGTTTTTCTGTTGATAAAGGTGAGGTAGTAGCTATAATAGGTCCAAATGGGAGTGGTAAAACAACACTTCTTATGGTTGCTGCTGGATTACTTAACCCTAGTAAAGGTGTGGTTTTGCTTGATGATAAACCTTTAAAAAATCAGCTGCCTGAAGCTAGAAGAAGAATAGGCTTAGTTTTTCAAGATCCAGATGACCATCTTTTTAATTCAACAGTATATGATGAGATAGCTTTTACACTTCGCCAAATTTTACCTGCTGAAGAAGCGGATAAAAAGGTTGTCGAGGTTGCGGAAAGATTTAGATTAAGCAGTCTTTTAGATAAGCCTCCCTACAAGCTTAGTATTGGAGAAAAACGTAAGGTAACTTTAGCCTCTATACTTGCTTATAATCCTGAGGTATTATTGCTTGATGAACCTACAGCAAATTTAAGCATAAAATCTATAGAAGAAGTGGAAAAAATTGTGGTTGAAGCAAGAAGTGCAGGTAAGGCTGTTGTTGTAGCTTCTCATGATATAGAATTTGTTGCTAAAGTTGCTAACCGTGTTTATATTCTTAATAATGGTTCAACTTTAGGAGGATTAGATACTAAGTCTATGCTAACTAATGAATCTTTACTTACACTTGCAGATATGAAACCTCCAATAGTATTGCAAGCTATAAAACTACTTAAACTAAGATTTAAAAATGAACCTTTAACTTTAGAAGAACTATCAGAAGTCTTAAACTCAGAATAAGCATTACTTAATGCTTAGATAAATCACTAATCATCTAAAGGCGAAGAATTTATAATTATTAACAGCCTTTTAATTTTTATTAGAACTTGTTCTTTGTTAAGATGGAGGGGAATGTTTTATGAAAATATTGCATGAGTTTGTTCCAACACGTAAGTTTCTTAAGCTTGCTGAAGAAACAAAGGACTTAGTGGATGGGTGGAATATTACTGATAGTGCTGCAGGTGTTCCAGCACCTAGTGGTACAGCTGTAGGTTGTGTTCTTAAAACAAGGTATCCTGATAAGATGGTGATACCTATATTTATACTTCATTATAAAGGTCCTGTTGAGGTTGGAGGTTTAGCTTTAGCAGCTGATGCTGTAGGTCTTGATGGTATTGTGCTTACAATGGGTGATATTCCTAAACATGGAGAACCTATAAAGATGCTAAAATCTTCTGAAGAGGCTCGTGAATTCTTAAGGACAACAGTACGTATAAAAAATTTAAAGTTGGGTTGCTTGCTTACTGCACGACGTTCTGCTGAAGACCTTATTGCTAGAGCTAGAGATGCATGGGATTTTATCTTCTTTATGCGGCTTGAGGAAAAATCACTACCTACATTGGAGCAGTTAGCTAAGGAATGTAAGCGTCTAAATAAGCCTATATATTCATACTTCCTAGTGGGAACACCTAAAAATGCTGAAACTTTAAAAATGATAGGTTGGCCAACTACAACAACTATAGATCGTGTTGAAGAGTTTGCAGCAAAGCTGGATGGAGTTGTGGATGGAGTAATTGCAACATGTGCTGGAGATTATGAGGGTGATATGGAGCTTTTAAAAAAGCTTCAAAAATTTAGAAAGTAACCCTTACCAGATAAATCTGCAAAAATTTAAATGTAAAATTGGTTGCTTTTTTCCATCTACTCTAAATCTTTTAAGGGTAGTTCAAAAGCTGTAAGGGTTACTGTTTTTCTTAAACTTGGAAGTTTTCTTATAGCAATTATTGTTTCATCTATTTCTTTCCAATTTCCCTCTAAAACGGCGACAATATCATATTCACCATGAACAAAATCTACGGTTATAACCTTATCCATTTTTTCTATTTCACGTAGAGTATCAGCTTCTTTGCCAGGTTTAACATCAGCAAGTAGGTAGGCACGTCTTTTAAAGGATGCAAGTTCAGACAAAAATAATCCACCTAAACTATCAGATAGCTCTTCAACAAATAACTACTTTTCCTTAAACTTCTTTTAACTACTTGGTAGAATAGGCAGAAAACATTTAAAACACACTTAAATAGTAAAAGTGTATTTCCTGGTTTCCTGATGAAATTTCAACTTTTTAACAGTTGCAAGCTTGTTAAATTATAGGGTTTATCAATTTTCTTACAACTATTATTAATGCAATTACAAACATTAAAACACCATAAGTGTTTCTTATTGTTTCTCTTCTAGCTTTTATTGATATTCTTGCCCCAATAATTCCTCCTAGTAAGCATGCAACTCCCACCGGGATTATAGTTAACCAATTAACCATTTTAGCGGTTGTTAAGTGTCCTATAAGTGCAAAAAGGGCTGTAAGAAAAACCATACCTGAAGATGTTCCAACAGCAATTTCTATTGGTACTCCGCAAAGTAAAACCATTATTGGAATTTTAAATATTCCTCCTGTTGCTCCAATCATCCCTACAAAAAAACCTACTACACCTGTCATTAAACACGTTAAAGGTATATTTACCGTGTAAACTTCACCTTTAAAACCTCTTCTCCAAACAAATTTTCCACCCTTTCCTGCACGCTTAAACTCTACTCTCCTGATAGTTAGCATTCCAGCAAGCAGAACCATAGCAACCAAGATTACGGTTAAAACTATTTCTGGTAGAAGATTTGCATAGTATCCTCCAACAAAAGCCATTATATCTGTTGGAGGGTCAATAAGTGCAGCTAGCTTCCAATCAAACCTTCCACTTTTAAAGAAGATTGAGAAAGCTGAAAAAGAAGCTAAAAGTATAGCAAATAAGCTTATTATGCTAGCTGTCTTAACAGTATAACCTACTAAAACCAGCAATGAAACATAAGCTAAACCTCCACCCAAACCAAACATAGAAAAAATTAGCGAAATAAACAGAAAAAATACAGCTAAAAAAACTATATAAAACATTGTGAACTTCCTCTAAACCTTAAAACTCTAAATCCACCATATACTTAGTGGTAATTTAAATTTGTGGTAAAAAATTAAAAGTAAAATTTTAAGGTACAAACCTGATAAAAATTTTCCTAAAGCAAAACTTGTAACAGCGTCAGGAATTATAGAAGTCCCGGTAAAGGTTTTAGGTAAGATTCAAATTGGAAATCTAGAGGTTAAAAATTTTCAAGTTGTTGTCACAAAATCCCTAACCCAGCACCGATAAAGATTTTGCTTGGGATGAATTTTCTGGAAAAAATAAGTTCAGAAAAAAGCCTTTTCCCCGAGAGAAAAACTTTATGTTGGTGCTCCGGGCGGGATTTGAACCTGAAGGTTCAACTCTCTGTCTTTTACCGCTAGTCTGGATAATTTCTTGGTTACAGCCTTTATCTTCTTAACTGTCTTTTGTGAGTTTAATTTTGCCAAAAATTTTCACCTCCATAGTAAGCGAAGTTATCATTTTCTTGGTTTTTGTTATCTTTAGCTTAATATCATTTACACTGGCTTCCTTCTACTTACGGAAATCAAAAATAGTTTAATCTGAACCTCTAAAGATTTGGCTAAAAATTTTTGTTAGCTTGGTTTTACAGTTTTTTCCTTCCAGTTTACTATGTATCTTTTTCCGCAGCTACATGTGAAAACGTATACATCTTCTGGTTGGGTTTCGCCTCTAACTACTTTTAGGGCTTCCTCAGGTTTTAATCCCCTCTTTATTTGGGTTACAAGTTTTTCTGTTTGTTTTGCTGGTAGGGCGTGTTCTACCGTGATTTTTGCAACCTCTTTTTGAAGCTGTTTATCCTCGATTTTTCCTATAGCCTCATAATGTTTTGCTTCTGGACCTTTCCAGCCTGTCATTGAAGGTTTTTCTTGGATTTCGCTTGGCATTGGAACCTTTTCCAGGATTTCTTTAGCTTCCTCACTTACCTTAAGCCTTTTAAGTATCTGCTGAACTCTCTGCCTCTTAATTCCAAGTTCACGTTCAATCTTGTGCAGGTTCCAACCTTTATCCAGCAGATACTTGTAGAATTCTGCTTCTCGTATCGGGTTTATTTTTCCCCGCTCATTATTTAAGCGGAAATTCCATATTCTAGCCTCTGTCTCCGAACATTTTGTTATTATTGCTCTTATTTTTTCCCAGCCAAGCCTTATTGCTGCTTCAACCCTCTGATGTCCATCGATAATTTCATATTTGTTTTCACCTATCGGTCTAACCCTTATTGGGTTTATTCTGTATGGGCCATCCTTCCTGCTCATATCATCCATAAGGC
>CAZMUQ010000009.1:0-42629 GCA_964569845.1 uncultured Candidatus Bathyarchaeia archaeon | reverse complement strand
ATACTAAAGAAAACTACTAATGCTCCTATAAGCTGTAACACCTCAAGCCTTTCACCTAGTATAGCATACGCCAGTATAAGAGCTGAAATTATCTCCGATGTTGTGTAAACACCTGCTCTGCCTGCTTCAACATTTTTAAGTCCAAAAATAAAGAATGTAAACGCTAAAACTGTTGGTATAATTGCTAGAAGTAAAATTAAAAACCAAAATTTTACGTTTAGTATGGGGGAAGCATTTCCGGTTAAAATGTTAAGCATTAAAAGAACGACCCCTCCAAAACCTAACGTGTAAAATGTAACAGTTTCCTCGCTAATGTTGCTAAGCATAAATCTGCTAAGAATAGTGTAAAATGTAAAGGAAAAGCTTGAAACAAGCCCTATTAAGATCCCAGCAAAATTTAGTTTTACACTGGGCAAATTATAACCTTTAACTGTTAAAAAGCATCCAATAAGCACCAAAACTGCTGCTAAAACTTTTAACCGTGTTACTTTCTCTCCTAAAAATTTTCTGGAGAATATTAAAACAAAAACAGGGTAAGTATAAAGTAAAATAACAGCAATTGATGCTGAAATAAGTTTAACAGCATAAAAATATGCTATGATTCCAAGTGCAACACCAATAGCTCCTCCTAAGGCTAAAAATATTAACTGACGTTTTTCAACCTTTAACAGGTTAAATTTAAAAACTAAAAAAATAGGAAGTAAAAGCGTAAACCCTAATAAAACTCTATACATTGCAACAACTTCAGGGGTAAATCCAAGATTCATAAGAAGCTTACTTAAAACACCAGCAGATCCCCAACAAACACCAGCCATAAAAACGAGAATAAACCCTAATCTTTTCCTAAGCAACATCTTTTCAAGTATTATTTTAAATCTAGTTAACTTTTTTTCTTTTTTAAAATTTACTATTGATACTTAAAACTACATAGACTGGAATTGAAAATAATTTTTGGTTGTTTTTGTTAAGGTTAGTAGGGTTAATTTTTCGGTTTAATACCCCTCCTCTTCACCTTTTTCTACTTCGGTAGCTGTTTTTGCAGCTTCTTCAGCTTCCCTTAGTAATACTGATTTTTCTATTGATGCTCTTTCCATGACATCCTCTGTAACGTATATATCCGCTCCAGCTCTTACTGTAAGTGCTATGATATCACTTGGCCTACCTTCAACTTCAACTTCTCCCTCACTAGATTCAACAATAATTTTTGCTAAAAATCTATTTGATTGAAGGTCGTAAACTTCTCCTCTTTTAACTTTAACGTTTAATCCATCAAGTACCTTCATCATAAAGTCATGGGTATTTGGTGCTGGTAGTTGAATACCTCTAACAGCAGCAGCTATTGATGAAGCTTCCATTCCACCTACAACTATTATTAAGACTCTTTCTCTATCATCCTCAAGAAGAAGAGCTGATGCTGGACCATAAGGGGTATTAACCTGAGCAATTCCTGAAATTTGAACTTTAACAGATTCTTCCATGGTGCTTACTCTCGCTTTGTGGTTAGTATATTCTTGTCTTACTGGGTTATATGTGTTTAGGTTAAATTTAAAGTTCTTAGAAGCTTAGAAATACATTGTTGTGAAGCCTATGTCTATGGTGGATATATCTAAAAAACCTCAAATTTACAGGGAAGCTGTAGTTAAAGGCTTTATTAAGCTTAAACCGGAAACAATTAAAGTTATTACTGAGGGGAAAGCTGAAAAAGGAAATCCTCTTGAAGTAGCAAAAATAGCTGGAATAATAGCTGCTAAAAATACAAGCAATCTTATACCTTTATGCCACCCCATACCTCTAACTCATATCAAAATTGACACAAAAATTGTAGGTGATAACATTATTGAAGTTGTAGCAAACGTTAAAACTGAAGCTAAAACAGGTGTTGAAATGGAGGCTTTAACAGCAGCAACTATAGCCCTCTTAACAATCTTTGATATGGTTAAGCAATATGAGAAAGATGAAAAAGGTGAATATCCTTTTATGGAGATATCCTCTATTAAAGTTTTATCTAAGATTAAAGGTTAACGTTTACCTAAAAAATGGTTCTCTCAGCATTATAGCTTTTAGAAAAATTTTATGTAGCTCATTATCTGATGCATTTGTCCTTATGCTTGATAAGATGTCAACATGATTATTCATTTTCATCAAACAAGGTTTAATTTTACCATCAGATGTGATTCTGATTCGTGTACAATTCATACAAAATTCAGAGTTGTGGAAAGGTCTGACAAGCTCAATTCTACCTCCACTTTTTAGGTAGTATATTTTACGGTTCTGAAGATTTTTAACCTCAACTTTAAAAGAATCATTCAAAAGTTTTTTCTCAATTTTATCTAAATCGAAAAAATACTTATTGTATATCTCCTCTTTAACATTGCCAAGTTTCTCTAACTCTATAAGTTGCAATGTTAAATCCTTATCTGCTAGGTAATTTATCATATCCCATATTTCCTCATCATTTAAAGATTTAAGAACAACCATGTTTACTTTAACAGGGTTTAAACCTACTTTATAAGCTTCATTTATACCTTCTTCAACATTTTTAACATAGTCCCTCCTAGTAATAGCCTTATAAACATCCCTTTTTCTTGACGGAAAATTTACATTTACTCGGCTTAAACCCACCTCCCTAAGTTTTTTAGCTTTTTCAGCTAAAAGTGTGCCGTTAGTTGTCATTGAAACTTCAACTATTCCTTTTATACTTCTAATTTTTGAGATAATATCAAAAATATCCTTTCTTAGTAAGGGCTCCCCGCCAGTTAATTTAACCTTTGAAATTCCAAAATGGGATGCTATTTCAACAATTTTTGCAATTTCCTCACTTGTCATTTCATCATCGTTTTCCTTATTTTCCCCTTCCCTATGACAATAAAAACATTCTAGATTGCATTTTTGCGTTAATGAGATTCTTAGGCTTGTGATAGGTCTTCCGAATCTATCTTTTATCAACTTATTCAGCCTCAAAAGGCTTAAAGCATTGCTCAATCTAACTTGGAATGCTATATATAAAAAATTTCCACAAAAATTAGTTCCAAAATAAAGATTTTTTATTTTTCTATTTTTCTTTCCTTAAGTTCAAATTTTTCTTTTTCTTGTGAAAATATCATTTCAAGCTGTTTTTTCATTAATCTTGAATCTCGACTTAGATTGAAGTAGTCTGAAAATGTTTCTGTTGTTCTAAGAATGTATGTTTTGCCTATTTTTTCACGTGAGATAAATCCTATATCAAGAAGCTTCTTAATATGCTCATAAGCCTGTCTTCCACGTATAGCAATAACTTTAGCTAATGGTACTGGTTGCCTATAAGCAATATAGGAAAGAGTTTTTAAAGGTCCTTCTGTTAATAGGGGTCTAAGTGATAACCTTCTAACCCTATCAACATATTGAGGTTTAAGCTGCATAACAAATCTTTCATTTTCAAGTTCAACAATTTCAAGTGCACAATCTCTAGAAACGTAATCTTCAATAAGCGACTTAACGATTTCGTAAACTCTTTTCTTTGAGTAGATTTGTACAATTGAACATAAAGTTTTAAGCTCCAGGGGGTAACCTGCTGCATAAAGAGCAGCTTCAATCAATGCTTTCTTCTTTTTAAATTCTTCATCAGGAAGAATTTTAACCTCTTGCTGACTCTTCATGTTTCTGTGGCCCCACAACTATAGCTACATATATCTCCCCAAATTCCTCCTCTTGGTAAAGTTTAACTAAACCTTTAGATGCTAGAAAAAGTAAGAATAAAAATATTCTTACAATTTCATGTTTTGTTTTTCCCTCTACAATAGTGGAGAAGGGTATAAGTTTTCCTATATACTTGTATTTGAGGATTTCATAGAACTCTTCTATTCTAGCTTCAATTTCAGCCATAAACTCATTATAGTCTTTAAAAAAATCTGGTGGTGGGCTTTCTACAGGTATAAGTCTAACACGTCTAATAGCATTTTTCTCGTTTTCTAATGCCTCTTTTAAGGCTTCAAGAAGCTGACTTAAGGTTGTAGTTGAAATTCCAACTCTAAGCGGAATTTTTAAGGGTGGAGGAATATAATCTTGGATAATTGTGACTTCCTTAGGTTTAACCGGTTTTTCGAGTTCTAAGATATGTTCAGATTGTAAACGTAAAATTATGCTTGATGAAAGTAAAGCTGTACCTGAAGCTGCAAAATCAATGTATCCCTTATTTCGCATTTCACTTAGAAAGGATGATAAAAGATAAGCAATATTTACACTCCAAGGCTGTATCTTGTAAAGTTTTACTAGGTCAAAAAGAATCTGCCATGGATGCCTCAGGTAAAAGGGCTTTTCTACTTGGTTACTCATTTTCCCAACCTTTGTAAAGGTAGCGAGTAAAGGTGTGATACACCATCCCTTAAATATATGCCAAAAATTCTGTCAGCTTTTACTGCTACAGGCTCCTTAAAGGATATAACAATTATTTGAGAGTTTTTCGATTCCTTAGATAAAAGTTCAGCTAACCTCTGAGTGTTTACAGGGTCAAGGTGAGCATCAACCTCGTCAAAAATATAAAATGATGGGGATTTCGTTAAACTTTGAAGTGCAAAAATGTAACATATAGCAACAATGGATCTTTCCCCTCCACTTGCAGCTGTAATAGGCATAAGGTTTTTCCCAGGAAATTCAACAATAATATCAAGTCCACTTGAAAATGGTTCATCTGGATTTTGTAGTTGAATCCAACCTCTCCCCCCTGTTATACTGTGGAATGTTTCGGAAAATTTTGCATTCACTTTTTCTAATGCATCAAAGAAGGCTTCTCTTTTTTCTCTTTCAATTTCATCCATAAACCTTAAAATTTCTCTTTTTTCAGCTTCAAGCTGGTTTATCTTGATTGAAAGTTCTTTATAGTTGTTTTTTTGAGGTTCATAGAGTGATAAAGCATTCATGTTTACTCTGCCAGCTAAATCATCATATTCTCTTCTAAGTTTTTCAAACAATTTTTCCTCAAATTCTTCCTCTTTAAGGTTTAATGGTTCCTCGTATCCTAACTCTTTAAGCTCTTTAAAGTATTGCTCAAGTTCTAGTTGTTTTCTTAAAAGCTCCTGTTTGAGATTATTTACAGTTTGAAGTTTAATTTCAATTTCACTATTAACAGTTTTAATTTGCTTATTAATTTCTTCTAAAACATCTATAAACATTTTCTGTTTTTCTCTTTTACTTGCAAGTTCTGCTAAAATTTTCTCTTTTTCCTTTTCAAGCTCTTTAAGTTTCTCTTTTAACTCCCTAACTTTTTCTTTTGATTCTTCAGCATTTCTTCCTACTTTTCTGATATTCTTATTTAAATCTATAATCTCCTTTTTGATAGATGTTATAGAGGGAAGAAGCATATTGTTAATGTTTAACTCATCAGTTAATATTCTATTGTTAATTTCATTAAGCCTACGTTGAAGCTCATTTATTTCAGCTTCTAGTTTTGCGTTTCTGCTTTCTAAAAGTGTTACATGTTCCGGTTTAAGTCTACGCTTAAATGTTGAAGCTTCACCTCTTACATTATGAAGCTCCTCTAAAATCTGCTTTTTCCTGTTTTCAGCTTCATTAATCCAGTTTTTTGATTTCTCATACTCATTCTTTAATTTCCTAATTCTCCTGTCAAGTTCTACAATATTTCTTTGAATTCTTTCAATATTTTCTCTTATAGTTGAAAGATCTTTTTCAAAAAATTTTACAGCATCTTCATGTAAAACCTTTTCACTTTCGAGTCTTAAAAGTTCTCTATTTAAACGTTTAAGATCATTTTTCTTACTTTCAATAAGCTTTTCAAATGAGCTGATTGCTTGGGTTACTTCTTTAACAATGTTATCACTTGGAAGGAAATCTGATAAGTCCACGGGCTCCCTGTAAAATCCAACTTCAAATTTTAATCCTGGCTGAAAAACTTCACCATCTAATGTTACAACTCTGTACCCTTGTAGTGAAGCTTTTAATGCTGAATTTTCATCTTCAGCAAGTAGAGTATCTCCAAAAATAAAGTTTACAGCAGGCTTATATTTTGCAGAGCTTCTAATAAATGATGTTAGCACTCCAAGTATACCTGAAATTTTTGGTGGTTGGATTGTTTTAACATCTTGGATGGATTGTAAAGGTAGAAGTTTTATTCTACCTATTTTAGCCTTTTTTAACGCTTCTGCGCATGCTTTGACAACATCTAAATTTTCAACAATTAATGCTTGAAGCCACCCATCAGAAGCTGCTTCAACAGCCTTCCTATACTTTCCATCTACATGTACTTTTTGTTTAACTCTTCCATAAATTCCTGTTAAAGCTTTAATGCTTGCAAGGTTTTCGATATACTCTAGTGCTTTTTCTTCTGAAAGTAACATATTGGCAAGGTCTTTTCGTGATGCAAACTCAGCTATACTTGCTCTAATTTGCTTAGCTTTTTTCTCGGAGTTTACGATTTCTTTTTCAATAACCTCTATTCTCTGCCTAACTTTTTCTATTGTTTTAACAGTTTTTTCCAGTAAATCTTGCTCCTTCTCTTTTAATTCTCCAAGTTTTTTAAATCTTTCAACAAAATTTTCATAAAGATTTCTAAAGGCTTCTCTTCTACTTTCTAAGGATTTTATTTGGTCCTCAAAAATCTCGCAACTCTTTTTTTCAGCATTAATTTTTACTTCAAGTCTTCCACTTTCCCTTTCTAATTTGCTTATTTTTTCATCTAATGTTGAAAGTTTTTCTAGATTTTCATCTGCAAACCTTTTTATTTTCTCTATTTTCTCTAAAATCTCTTTTCTTTCTTTCTCTTTTTCTTTGATTACCTCTTCTGTTTCATTTTTTAGCTTTTTAGATTTTTTGAGTTCTTCGTTAAGAAGGGAGAGTTGTCTTCTAAGAGACCTGAAAGTTTCTATCTTCTTAATTCTTGTTTCATCATAAGATTTTAAAACAGATTCTGCTGAGGAAATTAAAGTTTTAAGCTCAGCAATTCTTGAGTTTAATTCTCCTATCTCCTTTTGTACGAGGAGAAGTTTATCTTCACCTTTATCAACTACATTAATAGCATAATCCTTCCACTTTTCCTCCTCACTTAAACGTAAATTTTCAAGCTCCCCAAGTTTCTCTCTAAGTTTTCTAAGTTCTTCTTCTCTAACTTTGACTTCTTCATTAATGCTTTCAGTTTCAAGTTGAAGTTTTCTAATTTTTTCTGACAGTTTAATAGCGTTTAACCTTTTTAGCTCATTTTTAACATAATTATACCTTAAAAGAATGTTTCTTTCTACTTCAAGTTCTATTAAACGCTTTTTAACTTCTTCAAATTTTCCGATAGCTGCCTTTAAATTTAGTTCTGCTTCTCTTAGTTGTGCTTTAGCCTCCTCTTTTTTCCTGTCGTACTCAGCTATCCCTATAATACTTTCAATATGTTTCCTCCTATCTTCAGGGCTAAAATCTGAAATTTTAAGTATCGTACCTTGAGTAACTACATTCATTCCTATGGATGCATGCCTTAACATGTCAACTAGAATTCCTCTGGGGTATCTTTTGCCATTAACTTTGTAAAGGCTGTTCCCATCAGAGCTTAAATAACGTGAAATAACAACAACATCAGAATCTATTGGTATTCTTCTCTCAGTGTTATCAAGATGTACTGTTACGATAGCATATCTTGCTTTTTGAAAAGTATTATTTCCATGCCATAAAAGTTGTGAAAAATTTGCTGCTCTTAAACTTCGGACACTAAGTTCCCCAAAAACAAAGTTTATAGCATCAACTATGTTTGTTTTTCCACTTCCGTTTGGACCCATAATAACATTTAATCCTTTATCAAAAGGAATGGTAGTCTTTTTTGCAAACGTTTTAAAATTGTAAATCTCAAGTTTTTTGATGAAAACCATTACATTTCCTCCACTGCTTTAACGATCGATAATGTATGCTAACCTAATTCTTTCTTCAGTAACCTTCAATTTGTTTTTAAAGCTAAAAAAACTAAGTTACATGTTAACTTAAAAAACACTTAAAAATTCTTCAACATATTTCTATCTTCCAGATAAAGTTGAAAAATAGATTGATTTTAACTTTAATTCAACTTCGATCTAAAGATTGAAAGGGAGTTGTGCATATTGTTTGATGGTACGTTTAAACGTATTAGTGCTAAGAGAATTAGCGCTTTAAAAAGTATAATGGAAAAATCAGAGTTTGATTGTTATGTTTGTAGGCTTCCTCCAAATATCCAGTATCTTTTAGCTAATAGTAGAGTTAGTGGTGAAGGTTTCGCTTTAATGATTTTTTTAGATGATAAGCTACCTCTACTTTACATTCCAAAACTTGAAGAAACTCGTATTAAATTTGAAGTTAAAAATGTAAACATAAAGCTTCTTAATCACGGAAAATTTGAAGAAAATCTGCTTAAAAGCTTCTTAGAAAAAAAGGTTAAAAATGTTTGTTTTGATAGCTTATCTTTAACAGAGCTACAACTCTTTAAAAAAAGACTTAAAAACACGGCTTTTAAACTTTCTCCAAACATCTTAATAAATCTTAGGGAGACCAAGGATAGATTTGAAGTTAAACTTATTGAGAAGGCAACACAAATTTCTGCTATTGGAGTTAAAGCAGGTTTAGAGTTTTTAAGGGCTGGTATTAAAGAAATTGAAGTTGCAGCTGAAATTGAATATGAGGTAAGAAAAAGGGGTGCTGAGGGTTTAGCATTTAAAACTATTGTAGCTTCAGGTTTTAGGTCAAGCTTTCCTCATGCAGATTCTACTGAGAAAAAGATTAAAAGTGGGGATCCTGTAATTATCGATGTTGGTGCTAAATTTATGGGTTATACTTCAAATATAACTAGAACTGGCTATGTGGGTAGCCCCTCTAAAATTTACCAAAAAATTTACAATATAGTTGTTTCAGCTCAATCTAAGGCGATAAAAGCTATAAAACCAGGTTTAAAAGGTTTTGAAGCTGATAGCATTGCTAGAAAAGTTATTATTGATGAAGGTTATGGCGAGTATTTTATACATGGACTTGGTCATGGATTAGGGTTAGAAGTTCATGAGCCTCCTAGACTTTCAGCTACAAGTGAAGATACTTTAAAAAATATGCAGGTTATTACAGTTGAGCCTGGTATCTATCTCCCATATAAATTTGGAGTTAGAATTGAGGATGTTTGTTTAGTAACTAGTCAAGGATTAAAGGTTATATCCAAGAAATATATTCAATCTTAGGCTTAGAAAAGCAATGGATTGACTGGTTTATGAGAAAGGAAATTAATATTAAAAGAATCTTAGATACAACGCTAAGAGAAGGAGAACAATGTCCAGGTGTTTATTTTTCTCCCACTGAGAAATGTAAAATTGCTGAGATGCTTTATGAAGTTATTGGTGAAAAAGCTTACATAGAAATAGGGCAACCTTATAGCCCTAAATATTTTGAGGGTGTTAAAGCTGTAGTTGACTTTTTTAAAGAAAGAGGTTATAATGCTAAGCTTTTAGGTCATTGTAGAACTTTAAAGGAAGATGTAGATATTGCATGGAGATGCGGGGTCTGGGGTGTTATTGTTGTTTTAGCTCCATCACAAAAGCATCTAACTTATAAGCTTGATGGTTTATCGTATGAGGCTGCTCTTAAAAGAATATATGAAACAATATATTATGCAAAAAATAAGCTTGGATTTGATTTTGTTGGCTATACTGCTGAAGATGCAACTAGCACTCCTATTGAACGTTTAATAGATGTAGCTAAAGTAGCTGTTGAGGCTGGTGCTGATGTTATAAGAATACCTGATACAAAAGGTCAAGCTTTTCCTGAAGATTTTAAATTTTTAATAAAAACTCTTGTTGAAAATATTGATGCAGAATTTGATGTACACTGCCATAATGATAGGGGTCTTGCTCTTGCAAATACGTTAGCTGGCTTAGAAGGTGGTGCTACTGGTGCACATGTTTCTGTGATGGGTATAGGTGAGAGATGCGGAATAACAGATTTAGCCTTGTTAGCGGAAAATCTTGAAACATTTTATAATATTAGAACAGGGGTTAACTTTAAGAGCATTCCCAAACTTTACAGCTATGTTTCAGCTGTTTCAGGAATTCCTGTTCCTCCAAATCTCCCGATTATTGGGATTTTTTCAAGAACCCATAAGGCTGGTACCCACCAAAAATCTGTTTTAAGGTGTCCTGAAACTTATGAAACCATAAACTGGGAAAAGTATG
Source organism: uncultured Candidatus Bathyarchaeia archaeon (assembly GCA_964569845.1). Taxonomy (GTDB): domain Archaea; phylum Thermoproteota; class Bathyarchaeia; order Hecatellales; family Hecatellaceae; genus CAZMUQ01. The sequence continues at coordinate 32,481 of CAZMUQ010000009.1, read as the reverse complement.
GACTTGAAAGAGTATTTGAGTTTGGAGCTATGCAGTCAAAGGAGCTTATTAATATGCTATTAGCCAACTTTAATGTCTCCCTTGAAGTTAAAAATAGAATTGTTGAGAAAATTAGGGATATTTCAAGCAGTAGAGGTAGACCTTTACGTCAACCTGAAGTTTTAAGAATAATTGGTGAAGAAACAGGTTTTCCTGAAATTATCTTGTCTAAATCTGAAAGCGAATCTATTGATGCAATAATCTTTATTAAAGTTAAACCCTCCTGTGATGAATTGACATTGATAAAGAATATTAGAAAACTTTTCATGAAATATTCGGTACCTGTAAGAATTAGAGATATTGCTGGAAACTGGGATTTTATTTTAGATGTTAAAGATGTTAAAAATGCTAAGTTGCTTGACCAGATAACAAGGGAATTAAGAATGGAAAATGTTGACATAATTGAGACAAGTACATCGATAGTTTTTGATGAGTACAAGTAAAAACTTTTCACTTATTATGAGGGTTAGGTATATTAAGGGTAAGGCTTTGATGTATAAGTTTTACCCGAAACTCTTATTAAATCCCTCCTCTCCTTCTCTTAAGAAGAGGATACCTAAGCCTCGGCATGAGGCGTTATACTTCGTGATAGTCAACATAAAAATTTTGCAACAGCTCCAGAAGATTTTTACTAATGGAACCAATAAATCGAAGCATAACTGGTTTTCTCAGATTTTTATTTTTCCCGCCTTTTTAAAGTAGGGGGGTATGAGAAGTAGATTGTATGTTATCATTGTCGGGTTAAGTGGTGTAGGTCAAGCGCTTGCAAAAATGCTTGCTGAACGTGGACATGATACAGTAGTTATCGACAAAAATGAGGAGCGGTGTAAAGAGTTTGCTTCAGAGGTTGATGTGTTGGTGATTCATGGTGATGCTGGAGATAAGGAAACCCTTTTAAATGCCGGAATAGAGAAGGCAGATGCTTTAATTGCTGCAACAAATGATGATTCCGTAAATCTTATGGTTAGCTCCATGGCTAAAGATTTTGGTGTTAGAAATATTCTTGTTGTTCTTAGAGATCCTGACCATGAAAAAGTTTTTAAAAATATTGGTGTTAAGATAATCCCCCCAGATAGTATTGTTGCTGAGCATATCTACCAAAGATTGCTTAATGTAGAAGACTTCCTCTTGATAGACCATTATAAAGTTAACGAGAAAAATAAGGGTAAACCAAAGTACGAGGTTTTCTACGTTAAAGCTGGAGAAGGTACAGATGTTACTGGTAAAAAGGTTAAGGATATACGTCTACCAAATGGTTATAAAATTCTTGGAATTTTAAAGAAGGATAAATTTGACTCTTCAGAAATGAATCCAGTGGTTGAGGCTGGAGATAGTGTCATACTTTATACTGGTAATGCTGATAACTCTGAAACGATTAAACGTGTAGTTGATAGTTTTACAAGAAAGGGGAAGGGTAAAGAAAAAGTAGAACAGGTAGTTTGAAAACTTAAAACTTTAGGATTTTCTTCTTCTAAGTCTTAAAAACTCTTTCCATGTGTTTGGCATAAAAAGAATGAGGACAGGTATTATTTCAAGTCTTCCAGCCCACATACCAAAAATAAGTGTAGCTTTTACTGGTGCAGGAAGGCTACTACTTATCTCCATAAAACATGGGCCAACAGTTGCTTGAGCTGAAAGAACAGCAGAAAATGCTTTAAAGGGCTCAAACCCATAAAACGTTAAAATACTTCCCAAAACTCCTACTAAGAGGAAGTATGCTATAAAGAAACCTAAAATTCTTATAACTGATTCTTCACTGATAACTTGCCTTCCTATTCTTAGCATTTTAACAGTTCCTGGTGGAAGAATATTCTTTATTAATGTGTAATGTAAAACCTTCATGAAGATTATTATACGCATTATCTTTATTGCTCCAGCTGTTGAACCTATACCTCCCCCTATCACCATAAAAATTGTTAATATTGCCTTTGTTAGCGGTGGGAAGTTTAATATGTTTACAGTTGTATATCCTGTTGTAGTTAAAATTGATGTAACCTGAAAAATTGATGTTCTTAAAGCTTCTAAGAAGCCTTGATGATTATAGGTTGCAAGTTCAAATGAGATAATAATTGAGGAAATCGTAATCAGTATAAGCATAAATTTTACTTCACTATCCTTAAAAATTGCTTTAAATTCTCCCTCAAAAAATACTCTTACATGTGTTAAGAAGTTTGTAGCTCCTAAGATCATGAAGATGATAAGAACAACTTCTATGTAGAAGTTATTGTATGCCCCAATGCTAAAATCCCTAGTTGAAAAACCTCCTGTGGGTAAGCAAGTAAAAGCATGTGTTAAAGCTTCAAAAGGATTAAGTCCTAAAATCCAGAGTAAAGTTGCACAGGTGAATGTATATGCAAGATATATTGTCCAAATCCTCCTTACCGTACCTCTAACTCCATATCGAAGTCTTTCCTCTCTTGCTTCAGCTCTGTAAAGTCTTAAAATTCCAACACCAAGACCCCCTTCAGGTATAAAGAGAATAAATAGTAGAATTATGCCTATTCCACCAACCCACTGAGTAAAAGCTCTCCAAAGTAAAAGAGAATGAGGAAGACTTGGAATATTTTCTATTAGTGTCATACCTGTTGTAGTGAAACCTGACATAGCCTCAAAGTATGCATCAAGAAAAGGCATTTTAGCTATTAAAACGTAGGGTAGAGCACCTATAAGTGAAACTATGAGCCATGCAAGTGAAGATGTAACCATAGCTTCAATTACTGTTATCTCTGCTGGTGGTCTAAATTTAAGTCTAACAAGAAAACCGATAAAAATAGCTAACATTGCTACTTGTAGGAAGCAGAATGCTTCGTAATACTCCTTATAAATGAGGGCAACCATCGCTGGTATGGTTAGGGTTAATCCCATGACAAGAATTATGCTACCAAGATATCCTAAAACAGTCTTCATTCAGTCACCAAAGCTATATATGATGGTAGATGTGTATAGTGCTTGAAGCTTATGTTAAACTAAAAATTATTTAACACTATTTTTAAAGTTTGACTCTAATTTCAGAAAAGAGAGTATATTTATGTTTCAGCTATCTTTTTTAATTGCCTCTGATACATTTCTATTGCTTCTTTCTCTGTTGTTGCATCTTCCGGAGCTTTATCATATCTCCATTTACCAGTAAACCTTGGAAATCTTATAGCTAAACCGCTTCCTTCCCTAATAACATTTCTAGCAGCAGTATGAACAGGGCTTAAAGTTATTTCAGCTCCAATAACTTCTAAAACAATCTTAGGTACAAACCAAACATCAGCTTCCATCTCAGAATAAACTCTTGCATGCCTATGCGGAATTATTAGGTCTTTAAACATTTCAGGCATAGATGCTAAATCTTCATCTGTAAACCCTGAACCACATTTACAAATAGTTTTAAACACATCATTTTTATCATCATAAACTGCTAAAAGAAGCGCTCCATATGTTCCAGCTCTTCTCCCTCTACCATAAAATGCTCCAACAGCAACAAGGTCAAGAGTATCTGTAAGAAGGGCTTGATAATCTCTTTTATACTTTATCCATAACCATCCTCTGGCTCCAGCTTTATAAATAGAATCTGTTGTTATAGCTTTTACCATAAGTCCTTCGCATCCTTCTTCAACAGCCTCCTGGAAAAATTTCTCAAGCTCCTTAATGTTATCTGTAACTATAGCTTTTGCAATTTTAGTTCTATCAGTTTCCTCAACAACCTCCCTAAGTTTTTCTCTTCTTTCAAGGTAAGGTTTGATAGTGTAATCTTCTCCATTCACATATAACAAATCAAACATGAAAAGTGAAATAGGATAAAGCTTCATAGCTTCTTCTATATCATACTTTCTTCTTCTATGCATAAGTTCCTGGAAAGGCATCATTTCACCAGTATCAAGGTTTATTGCAACAGCTTCACATTCAACAATAGCTTCAGAGGCTTTAACATGGTTTCTAATAAGTTCACAAGCATCCGGATAATGATGAGTAATATTTTCTAATCTACGTGAGAAAAGCACAACCTCGCCATTTGACATCTTATGTGCTTGAATTCTTTCACCATCATACTTATATTCTGCTGCACATTTTCCAAGTTTTCTTAAAATCTCCTCAGCAGATGGTAATCTTTCAGCAAGCATTGGTCTAATAGGTTTACCAACTACAATTTTAAACTCTTTAATACCCTCTAAACCCTTCTCAGCTACAGCTTTAGCAACCCCTCCAAGGTCTGATGTTAAATTATAAGCTCTTTCAAGTTCTGGTCTAAAATCTTTAGAACCACAAAATGCTGCTGCAAGCCCATCAAGAATAGTCATATCTGCTACTCCAAGCCTAAGTTTCCCCGTAACCATTCTCACAATATACTTAGCTTCAGCAGGATTTGCATGTGCAAGAAGGCTCTGTAAAAGCTTAATTTTAACATCTTGAGACCCCTCACCAGTTGCTTTTGCAATCTTATCAAAGGTTTCATAAACCTTTTCTACGGTTAACTTTTCACCTTCAAATTCAAAAAGCTTTGTTTGAGTTTTTTTCTTACTTGTTAAATAGCTTGCAACTTCACCTATATCTCCAAGCTTTTGAAGTTCATCATTTACAACTTTTTCACTTACACCAACAGCCATCGCTATAGCTTTAATAGCCAATTTTTCAGCTATTCCAAGCTCAATACCATAGTAATCCGGGTAAAGCTTACCTTGGGTTAAATAAACAACTTTATCTATAATTTCTTTAGGCGTTTTTTTGAAAAGTTCTTCAAGATAATCTGTTATCTCAAGTCTTTTTGTTGTAGAGCTTATCTTCTCATATACATCAACTATTAGAGAGTAGTCCATTGTAAACCTCGTGTAGATTATTTAAAACCAGAATAAATAAACCTTCCCAAAAATTAAGATTAAAATTTCTCAAAATGAACGATCTGACTAAGCTTTCTTCTTGAAGGTTTCGGCGGCTTATATGCTGGATAACCTAAAGGTATTAAAGCTACAGGCCTGAAACCTTCAGGTATACCTAAGATATCTTTTACTTCCTCCTCATAGAATGCTCCAACCCAACATGTGGCAAGGCCAAGACTATGAGCAGCTAAAAGCATATTTTGGATAGCTGCTGCACTATCCTGTATACAATATAAACTTCTACCTCTTTCACCGTATGTTCTTGCTGCTCTTTTAAGGTCTACACATACAACAATCACAACTGGCGCCTCAGCCACAAATTCCTGGTTTAAAGCTGCTTCAGCTAGTCTTTCTTTTAGCTCTCTGCTTCTTACAACTATAACCTCCCATGGTTGAACATTTCCAGCTGATGGTGCCCACCTACCAGCTTCAAGTATTCTTTCTAAATCCTCCTTAGAAACATCTTCCCCAGTAAACTTTCTTACACTTCTTCTTTCGAATATAGCCTCAAAAACCTCCATTTAAACCACTAAAATGACTACAATTACTATTACTAACCTTTTAATCTTCCCCTTAAACCTTTTCTACCTGTTTTAAGAAAGATTCTTATAGGTGTTTAACAAGCTAGCCCTAAATAATAAATAGGATATTAAAAGGGTTTACCTGTTGAGTGGTATTAACTTTTTTAAGACTCTTAAAAGAGTTTTGAAAGGTAAAGGTGGGCCAACATTAACCTTTACCCTTTTTCATGTTATTGAGGCATTAGAGGTTATTGGGGATGAGGGTAGTATTGGGAGAGTTAAACTTGCAAAAAAGCTTTGTTTAGGTGAGGGTGCAACTAGAACCCTTTTGAAGCATCTAAAAGAAAATAAGCTTATAGTTGTTCATCCAACTTCTGGTTGTAGGTTGACAGAAACCGGTAAAAAACTTTATAGAACTATTAAGTCTAATCTTTCAAGGGTTATTGAAATACCAAAAACTTCATTATCTATTGGTAAATATAATGCAGCTATACTTGTAAGAAATGCTGGTAAGGTCGTGGGTTATGGTTTAGAGCAGCGTGATGCTGCTATTAAAGCTGGTGGTGTTGGTGCTACAACCTTAATTTATAGTGATGGTAAATTTGTAATGCCTGGTTTTGAAGCTGAAGATTGCATAAGAGATGATGAAATCTCTAAGTTACTTATTTCAACTCTTCAACCATCAAATGGTGATGTAGTAATTATTGGAGGTGGTTTGGATAGGTATACTGCGAGGATGGCTACTAAAATGGCTGCTATTGAAACTTTAAAAAGTATGCTTGGTGAAAATACTTCTGAGTAGGTTTAAGGTTATGAGTATTGTTGAACGTTTATCTACGGGAATCCCTGAACTTGATAAACTTATTGATGGTGGAATACCTAGAGGTTTTGTTGTTGCTATAACAGGTGAGCCTGGAACAGGTAAAACGATTTTCTCAATACACTTTATTGCTCAGGGTATTAAGGATAAGGATATATGCATCTATGTAACAACAGAAGAATCTCGTGAATCTATTATTGTACAGGCTAAGCAGTTTGGTATAGATTTCTCTTCAGCTATTGAAAAAAGAAAATTGATTATTATTGACGCGTTGATGGGCTTAGAGGATCAATGGTCTCTTAGAAGTCTTGATATTGAAGAATTGCTTAATAGAGTTATTGAAGCAAAAAAGTCTTTAGGTTATGGTAGGTCTAGGCTTGTAATAGACAGTTTATCTGCCTTCTGGCTTGATAAACCTGCAATGGCTAGAAGATATTCGTATCTTGTTAAGAAAGTCTTATCTAAATGGGATTTCACAGTTTTTGCTGTTTCGCAATATGCTATTACAACCTCCGATGCTTTTGGATTTGGCTTAGAGCATATTGCTGATGGTATAATAAGGTTTAGAAGATTTGTTCGTGGTGGAGTTTTAAGAAGATATCTTTTAGTTGAGAAAATGAGGCAAACAAGCCATTCATTATTGATGCATGAAATATCTGTTGTTGATGGTAAAGGCTTAGTTGTTTTAGGTCCTGTAAGAGAGCGGAAAGAAGATATTTCCCTTCCTGAAAGTGTTGCAAGAAAGATGATTAAGGTTAAGGGTGAGAAAGAGGAGGAATTGCCATAAAGAAGTTGTATACCATTAAATTTCTCCTCACCTTAACCTTTAATTGCAAATGGGTGAGGAGTATAGTTTAATTTTTGAGCATTACAATAAATTCGAAGTTAAATCGGAAATCGTAGAATTTTGTAAGAATAGGTGGGTTGGAATTCATTGTGAAAGTAGAGATGATAAAGGTAGAAAGGTTCTAGTTAGATACTTTGGTGCTAAAAAGCATCCATTAAAAATTTCTTCCATAAAGGAGTTAGAGAAAGTTTTTTCATGGCTTAATAAACTTAAACCTAGAACAGTTTATGCGACGGTAAACATATATAATAAACTTCATTACTTAGAAGACCTTTATGATTCTTCAAACATTTTAGCATGCATGCCTACTTGGGATATCGATAATAGGTTAGAAGATTGGAATGCAACTGTTAAAGCCGCTTATGAAGTTATTTCAATTTTAGAAGCTAATGGTGTCTCTAAGTCCTTCTTTATTAAGTTTAGCGGTAACGGTATTCATATCCATATTCATCCTTATGCAATTTCTGAAGATGTTAGAAAAAAGTTTAATCCATTAGATTTAGCTTGGGCTATTTCTGAATATATTAAAGAGAAGGTTTCGCCAAAAGTTTTAGATATTGCTTTAAAGCTTAATGCTGAAAAATTAAAAATTGAAAATGTTATAGATCCTCAAAGACTTTTTACAGCTCCTCTCTCAATTCACAGAGAAAAACTAAGAGTTATTGTTTGCCTAAATCCTAATAAAATTGATAGCTTTAGCCCTCTGCAAGATGCAAGCTTAAAAAATTTTAAACATTCTTTCAATTGGAAGGAATACGTTGAAGGCGAAGCAGATGAATTGGCATTAAAAGCATACCAAAATATCGGCTTTTTCCCGTTCAAAAGAAGAAGTCGAAGAAAGCATCCTCCACTAGATAAGCAAGTGATAAAGTTTGTTAGAAAAGCAGACCAAATGTTAAGTGAAAAATGAGTTTGAATCTAATTTTTATCTGTATTCATCTAAAAGTTTAAGAATTTTTTCAAGTTTTTCAGGCTCAATAACTTTATGCCTAGGAAAGAACACTCGAAGTTCTTCTACGCTTTTAGGCATACAATTTACTATTTGTACAGCTTCCTTTATGCCAATATCAAATTCTTCAGAAATTCTCTTTGTAAGTTCTTTAGCTTTTTCTCCATCAAGTTTTGAAAACATTAAGGCATGCTCTAAAGTTTTTCTTTGGAAATGACTTAATTCCCTATTAAGGTTTTTAAGTAGGTCCTTAACTTCGGGAATTGTTATAGGTTTACTTTCAATTTTTTTTAAAGGTATTTTTCCTCACCTTAAAACCTTAAACTTTAACTTCTCTTAAATGTTCAGGTAAAGTGATAATTTTTCTTTCCTTGTTTCCATCCATAACCTTAATGATGTATGCTCTACCTCTTTTTCCTAAAACTACTCCTATTTTACCATGATAACGTCGATGAGGTTGTCCTTTATGAGTTGCAGGGTCTATAAGAATTTGTACTTTATCCCCGGGATTATACTCCTTTAGTAGATATCCTAAGGGTCTTAATCCTCGTTCTCTACGCCTTTTTCTTAAAAGTAACCTTGTTTGGGAACGGAAACCTTTAGATTTCTGCACCATTACTTATCTACCCTAACAGCTTATATCTAAAACGGTTAACTCCAAACACTTTAACTTTTTCCCCAAAATTTCTGAAATACTTGGTTTTGTTCTTCCCTCATCCCCGTCAATAAACTCCTTAATATAAAGTCCTCCTTGGCATTCAATTTTTAACTTTAATCTTTTAGGTGTAAGCTTATCTGCATCAATAGAATAAATATGTTTTACTCTAACCTTATCAGCTCTTCTATGTAAAACTCTTCTAGGAGTTTGCTGATGAATATCTATATCCCTAAACTTTTCTTTAAGAATTTCTAAATCTTTATCTGCTATTTCTCCATCTTCAACTTCAACAACGACTTCGTAAATTTTCTTTACACCTTCAAGAAGCTTAATTTTTCTTACTGTATCCCTATCAGCAAAATACAGGTTTTGAACCTCAACCTTACCTGTTTTATTAACTTCATCTTCAACCTTCTTAAGATTAATGCTTCTTCTCTTCGGATTTTTAACTTCAATTACAAATGGTCTACCATTACCTAAAACTAATGCGTCAACATCTTCTCTTCCGCTAGCATGAAACTCGGTAGTTTCTCCTAATGTTTCATCTAAAACCGGTTTTTCTATTATCTCCTGAACAGATTCTTCATACATTTTACCTTTCCAATTACAGTAACTACAACCTCTTCCTTTACATTTTCTACATAGCCATCTTGATTGGGGAATACCTCTGATAAGTTTTTTATACCTCCCACCAATAAATAACGGGTTAACCTGAATTTTAATTTCTTCATTAAAAGGATTAAATAGGATAACGATATCAGGTTTTCTATATTCAACATCTTTCCCGGTAATTTTTGCCAAAATTTTTCCAACTTCTCTTGTAAACTCGCTTTTAATTGTTTCTCCCCAGTTTATTCCATACCTAGCTCTTAAAGAATCTTCAGCTTCAATGACATCTTTAGGTACTTCAACACCAACAAGAAAATTGTTAAACTCGTAATCATCAATTTTTTTTAAGCATTTCTCAGCTATTGAGTTTAGCTCCTGAAATTTTCCTCTACAAATTGTGCATGAGCCTTTTTTTTCCTTTAAAGTATAGCCAAGCTTTTTTAGAGTATTTTTTGCGGTTAAAGACATACCATTTAAGGCTATTTTCTTTAAAATCTCGATTCCGACTTTTCCTTTTTCAAGCGCAAGCTTATGGGCTTTAAAGGTTAAAGTATTCTTTAAGCTTCTACCTCTCTCAGCATTATCTATACCATAACCTAATGCTGCAAACTGTCTACCCAAACAGTTATCACATAAGCAATTTTCCATTAAAAGTTTTTCTGCAACCTCTAAAATATCTTCCATAACTCATCAAAAACTAGAAGTTTCCTAAGTTAAAGTTTAAAAGTAGGATTATAAATATTTGGGGTATTCAGTATACCTAAAAAATTTTAATCTTGTCTAATCAATCCCTGTGGAAATATTATTGGTTTAACATCCTCCTCATAGGATACGGGAACATCAATAACTGTTGTTACATCACTTTTTAATGAATCTTTTACAGCTTTTCTAAATTCATCATAGGATTCAACTCTTATTCCAATAGCACCGTAAGCTTCAGCTAATTTAACAAAATCAGGACTTTTACCAAGGAAGACATTAGAGTATCTTCTATTATAGAGTGCTCTTTGCCATTGGGCAACCATACCTAAAACTCTATTATCTAGTATGATTACTGTTACTGGAATTTTTTCCTCAATAGATGTTGCAAGTTCACGCTCATTCATCAGGAAGCTTCCATCTCCTGCAACATCCACAACAGGAACATCCGGTTTGGCTATTTTTGCTCCTAATGCTGCTGGAAAGCCAAATCCCATTGTTCCGAGCCCCCCCGAACTTATAAAAGTTCTTGGATGATAAACCTTAAAGTATATTGCAGTCCACATCTGGTTTTGCCCAACTTCTGTTGTTACTATAGATTTTTCAGGTAAAATTTTCCTTAGTTCCTTCATTAATTTTGGTGGTTTTAGATATCCCTTGTTCTCCCTATCTTCTTCGATTTTAAATTCACCTTTTAACTTTTTCATATAGCTTATCCATTCTGAAATCTTACCTTGGTTGTTTATACTTCTACTTTTTACCTCCTTAAGCATAAACATCAAAACAGCTTTTAAATCTCCAAGTATGGGTAATTGTGCTTTCACGTTTTTCCCTAACTCAGCTGCATCAATATCAACATGAATTATTATGGCTTTTTCATCTATTCTTCCACCAATACTTATAGACCTATCTGAAAATCGGCATCCAATAGCTAATATAACATCAGCTTCTCTTATCATGCGGTTAGCATAAGGTGTTCCATGAATTCCTATCATGCCTAAGGCTAAAGGATGGTCTTCTCTTATACAGCCTTTACCCATAAGTGTTGTTGCAATAGGAATCTTAAGAGTTTCAGCTAAAGTTAAGACTTCTTGGCAAGCTTCAGCTCCTATAACTCCTCCACCAGCTAATATTACAGGTTTCTCAGCTTTTACCAGTAGTTTAACAGCTTCTCTTATTTTCTCTTCTGAAAACTTTTCATAGGGTTCCTTTTCAAATGGAAGTTTAACATCTTCCATAAATTCTGATGGTGGAATATCTACTACCTCAGTTTGCACATCTCTTGGAAAATCTATTAAAACAGGGCCTCTCCTCCCGTTTAATGCAAGCCAAAAAGCAAATCTAATGGTTGAAGGTATCTCCTTAGGACTTCTAATTTGATGATTATATTTTACAATGTTTGCAGTAATCCCTATAATATCTGTTTCTTGGAATGCATCTCTACCAATAAATGGTTTCGCAACCTGACCTGTAATAGCAACTATTGGTGAAGAATCCATATGTGCTGTAGCTATACCTGTTACAAGGTTTGTTGAACCTGGACCTGAAGTCGCCATACAAACTCCAACCTTACCACTAGCCCTAGCATAACCATCCGCCATATGGGCTGCAGCTTGCTCGTGACGTGCAAGAATATGTCTGATACCTGAATCTAAGAGTTCATCATGTACAGGTAATATTGCTCCACCTGGAATTCCGAAGATAACTTTAACCTTTTCCCTTTTAAGAGACTCTACTAGAATTTTTGCTCCAGACATTGTAGGCAAAATTAACACCTAAAGCTGGCGTGTTTTTCTATTCTAGATGTTTCCAAGCTTTTAGCCTCAACAATTTACCCATGTAATCAAGCAGAAGTTAAAATTAAGTCTTTCGGTTAAATTTAAACTCTTAAAAGCTTAATTTTCAAGATTACCCCCTAATATAGGCTCTTTAAAAAGAGTAAGATTATCCTACGCTAGTTAAGCAATAATAGTGGAAGTCTTAATAGACTAAATAAACACAGTTTTAGGTTAAGAACATACCATAATAGATTTATCTTAAATCTTAAAATTGAAGCACCAAGAAAACCTGCTTATTAACTAAGTTTTATAAAGCTGGTATAATAGTAAATCTTTGTTTCACATTTTCTCTTTACTTCACTTATGCAACAAAATGTTTTTAATTGTTAATCTCCCCTCAAGTTTTAGGGTTAGTAAACCTTTAAAGGGAAGAAAGTGCAAGTTGGTTTCAACATATAAGCTTACCTGTCCCATTTGCAGGAATAATGAAGTTAAGGTTACTCAGCTGGTTGAGAATATCCCATATTTTGGTTCCGTAGCAATCATAACATTTATTTGCGAATCTTGCGGCTTCAAAATGAATGACACTATCTGTTTAGATGTCCAGGAGCCAAGGGAATATGTTCTTCATGTTGAAAGTGAAGAAGATTTAAAAGCAAAAATTGTGAAATCAAACTCTGGTTTCATAGAAATTCCTGAGCTTAAGGTCGAAATTAAACCAGGACCTGCTTCTCAAGGTTTTATATCAAATGTTGAGGGGTTGCTTAACCGTGTTGAGGAAGTTACTAAAGCATTAGCCTTTGAAGGTGATTTGTATGAGAGATTTCTTTTAAAACTTAGGGATGCGAAGGAAGCTAAAATACCGTTTACTGTAATTTTGAAGGACCCGTATGGTAATAGTGCAATAATTTCAGAGAAGGGAAAAGTTAGGGTAAGGAAACTTTCAGATTTGGAGGTTGAAAAACTAAAGGAACTTTTAATAGGTTAATAGTGGTTGAAAGTTATGAGCGAATCTTCGGTTAGCCCAACAATTTTCCATTTTCTTGAGAAAAATGTTGGCAGAAAAGTTGTTGTTGTAATTGATAGAGATTTTGGTTATGAAGGTGAAGTTGCAGCTGTTTCTCATATACCTCCAGGTATATGGTTAAGTAATGCTGAAGCTGTTGTTATACGTGCAACAGTGGCAAATCCGATACCTAGGGTTGTTTCAAGAGAAAAGAAAAGTGAAATATTTATACACTTAAACTCTGTTCAGCGTATAGAGATACTGCCACATAAGTAAGCTTAAGCTGGTTGAAGATTTTAAAGAGATGTTTAGTATTAATCTATAAACCTAGCAATCTTGGTACAAGTGCTACAAACAAAATTAGCATTATTGCTGCTGTAATTATTATTTCAGGTCTAACCTTTATACCGACACTTTCTTCTTCATAAAAACGGAGGAGGCCTGCTGCTGCTGAAGGCATAGGAGCTTCTTCTCTGCGTCTTTTCTCCCTACTCAAGATTCCTCCTCTAGAAAAGTTTAATGTTGTGGAGATATTTATTTTTTCTTTGAACCATAAAGCTTACTCCGGGAATAGAAATTTGAACTTAAAAGTTTACTGGGATAATGGTGTTATCGTTAAGCATAGAGATTTAACATTATGTTTTGACCCTCAAACATCAAAAATAAATCATAAGCATGTTTTAATATCCCATGCACACCAAGACCATACTGCAGGCTTAAATGCTTGGAATTCTTTAAAGTATTCAACAAATCCAACACTAAAAATTTTTAAAGCCTACACTGGAAGAAAACCTGTTAAAGTTATGGAAGTTAACTATGGAGAGGAATTTAAGATTGAAGATTGCAGAATAAAGGTACATAATTCTGGGCATATTTTAGGTTCAGCGGCATTTCAAGTAGATACTCCTGAGGGAGTTGTTGCTTATACAGGTGACCTAAATTATACGGATACGATTATAACCTTAGCTGCATCTCCAATAGATTGTGATACACTTATCATTGAATCAACCTATGGTAATGGTTTCATTTTCCCTCCAAGAGAGGAAATTTATAAAAGTATGGTTAAATGGGTTGTTGAAAAAATCCATGAAGGAAAAATTCCGGTTTTTTATGCTTACCCTATCGGAAAAGCTCAGGAGGTAATTAAAATGCTTAATGTTTTTCTTAATGTTGATGTTATTGTTCATCCTATGATTGCTAAAATTAACAGGGTTTATGAACTTCTAGGAATCAAGCTTAAAGCTATTCCAGGCTATCTTTCACCAAAGCATCATGGATGTGTTGTAGTATATCCTTTTTCAATGTTTCGAGGTAGTCAAGTAAAAAATGAGGCTTCAGCTCTTGTAACAGGGTGGGCTTTAAATTTTAAGCAAAGAAAAGGTTTCCCCTTAAGTAGTCATGGAGATTTTAGGCAGATTCTAGAATTTATTAGAGAATGTAAACCAAGAAAAGTTTATACCTGCTTTGGTTTTGCATTACAGCTCGCATACCAGGTTAAAAGGAAGCTTGGAATTAATGCTGAACCTCTCCATGCCTGAATTAACTTTTAAATTTAAATCCAAGATAAAAACAAGTTTTATCTACTTAGCTGACAATTAAATGATATGATATCTTTCCTAAATTAACAAATTAAGGTTTTAACCTATGGTAGTTAAAAGGTTAATTATTGTTGATGTTGACCTTTGCGTTGGATGTCAATGTTGCATGTTTGCTTGTAATAGAAGATTTGGAGAAGCCGGAATTTCAAAATCTGCAATTAAAGTTACTTCTGCAGGTGGAGTTGAACGTGGATTTGTAGTTATCATTTGTAGAGCATGTTTAGATCCACCATGCGCTAGAGTTTGCCCTACTGGTGCTCTTACAGCTAGAGATGGTGGTGGAGTGGTTTTAAGAATGGATAAGTGTATTGGATGTAAAAACTGTGTTTCAGCTTGCAGTGTTAATGCTATATCTTGGGATGAGGAAAACGGAAAACCGATTATATGCACTTATTGCGGGTATTGTGTAGATTTTTGTCCTTATGGTGTTTTAAAACTTGAAAGCATAAGTGGAGGAGGCAGTTAAAACTATGGTTGAGAAGGACCCTGTTTCAAGGGTTCTCTATATAGATTTATCCAGAAAAAGATTTTGGGTTAGAGAAAGGCCTGACCTTTTTGAGAAGTATTTAGGTGGTAGTGGTGTTGCTATTAGACTTCTTCTGGAGGAGTGTCCTAGTGGAATTAGCCCATTTAATCCTAAGAATCCCATAATATTTGCTGTTGGAAGATTTAATGCTTTTTTCCCTTTAGCATCAAAAACTGTTGCTATGTTTAAATCTCCTCATACAGGTAATCTTGGAGAATCTCATTGTGGTGGGCGAACATCAACAGCAATAAGATTAGCTGGTTATGGTGCAATTGTTATTACCGGTGCAAGTGAAATACCCGTGTATTTATCTATCCATGGTGATAAGGTAAGTTTTCATGATGCTTCTGCTCTTTGGGGTATGGGTAGTAGTTATACTGTTGGAAGAGTTATCAGAGAACTTGAACCTTCTGCAGGTTATAGGACAATTATACGTATAGGGCGTGCAGGAGAAAAACTTGTTACTTACGCTTCTGTTATTGCTGAAACCTATAGACATTTTGGAAGACTAGGTCTTGGAGCTGTTTTCGGAAGTAAAAAGCTTAAGGCTGTTGTTATTTCAGGGAAGAGTTCAATTAAACCTGAAAACATAAAGCTTTACAGAGAGGTTTATAGTGAAATCTTTAAAAAACTTACAAAATCTCCCCTTATGAGAAAATACCATGAACTTGGTACTCCTATGAATGTTAATCCTCTAAACCTATTAAAAGGTTTACCTACAAAAAACCTTGAAACAGCATTTTTTGATAAAGCTGAAAATATTTCAGGTGAAACTTTTGCTGAAAAGTTCCTTGGGAGACGTTTAGCATGTTCTCATTGTCCTGTAAGCTGTATTCATCTAGCTGCTTTAAGAGAACCTTACGAATCTGAACCATATTTCTATAAAACAAAGATGATTTCTTATGATTATGAACTTATTTATTCTCTAGGCTCAATGCTTGGAGTTTATGATCCTTCAGGTTTGCTAAAACTTATTGATGAGGTTGAAGTTTTAGGTCTTGATGCTATAAGTACTGGTGTTGTTCTTGCATGGGTAACTGAAGCACAAAACAAAGGATTAATCGGAGAGAAGGAAACTATAGGTTTAAAGTTTAGTTGGGGGGATGTTGAAACCTACATAAAAGCTATTAGGTTTATAGTTGACCAGCCTAATGACTTTTTTAAAGCATTAGCTCATGGAGCTGAATATGCTGCAAAAATTTATGGTGGTTTAGATTTTGCTTTAACTTTTGGTGGAAATGAGATGCCTGGCTACCATACAGGGCCATCAGCATACGTTGGATACCTTACAGGGTCAAGACATAGTCATCTTGATAGTGCAGGTTACAGTTTGGATGAGAAAACAGCCTCTGCTGGTAAACGTTTAACTCCAGTAGAAGTTGCTGAAAAACTTTTTGAGGAGGAATCTTGGAGACAAGTATTATCAAGTCTTGTTATATGCTTTTTTGGTAGAGGTGTTTATACTCCTGATATTGTTGTTAAGGCTTTCCAAGTTTATGGGTTAAGGTTTGATTCGGAGAAACTTAAAAGTATAGGTGTTGAAATTTTAAAAGCTAAATATAACTTTAAGGTTAGAGAAGGCTTTAACCTTGAAAAATTAAGGATACCTAAAAGAATTTTTGAAACACCAACACCTCACGGAATAATTTCAGAAGAGTTTTTAAGGGATACAATCAGAATTTTTAAGGAAAAAATTGAAGCATAATAGTTAGATAATTAAAATTTACCAAAATATTTTTAGCTTTCCTTACTCCATATTTTAGCTTGGTTGTTCAAAATGGGTGCTTTAGATGGAGTTAAAATTTTAGATTTAAGCTCCGCTCTTGCAGGTCCATATTGTACAATGATGCTTGCTGATATGGGTGCAGAAGTAATAAAAGTTGAACCTCCAGAAGGAGATGTTTCAAGGTCATGGGGTCCACCATTCATTGAAGGGGAAAGTAGCTATTTTTTAAGTATAAACCGTAACAAGAAAAGTATAGTTATAAATTTAAAATCTGAGAAAGGTAAGGAGATAGTACTTAAACTTGCAGAGAAATGCGATGTTTTTGTTGAAAACTTTAGGCCTGGTGTTGCTAAGAGGCTGGGTGTTGATTATGAAACTGTAAAAAAGGTTAACCCTAAGATAATCTATTGTTCAATTTCGGGTTTTGGTCAAGAAGGTCCTTATCGTGATTACCCAGCATTTGACCAAATCCTTCAAGGTATGGGTGGACTAATGAGCATCACTGGAGAGCCTGGTCGTCCACCAGTAAAAGTTGGTATACCCATAACAGATATTGCTGCTGGTATGTTTGCAGCTTACGGTATTGTTTGCGCCCTGTTCTACAGAGAAAAAACAGGTAAAGGGCAATATGTTGATGTTTCCATGCTTGATTCTCAAGTTGCATGGCTTACCTACCAAGCTGGAAGATATTTTGCAACTGGGGAAATACCTGGACCTATAGGTTCAGGTCATCCGTTAATAGTTCCGTATCAAGCTTTTAAGACTAAGGATGGATACATTAACATTGCAGCAGGTAATGATAACCTTTTCCGAAGCTTATGTAAAGTTTTAGGTGTAGAGCACTTAGCTGATGACCCAAGATTTAATACAAATCCTAAAAGAGTAGAAAATCGTGAAGAGCTTGTAAAAATTTTAGAAGAAATCTTCGTTCAAAAAGCTACAGGTGAATGGTTAGAGTTGATTAGGAAGGCTGGTGTACCCTGCGGCCCAATATACAATGTTGCAGATGTAGTTAATGATCCCCAAGTTTTATTTAGGAAGATGGTGGTTGAAATTGACCATCCAAAATCTGGAAGAATTAAGGTTACAGGTGTACCTGTTAAACTTTCAGAATCTCCAGGTGATGTTAGGCTTCCACCACCGATGCTTGGACAGCATACAGTAGACATTTTAAAGTTTCTTGGTTATAGTGATGAAGATATAAGTAAGCTTAAAGATGAGGGTGTTGTTAAATAAAAGCTTAGGAATGAGTAGCTAGAATAGTTTAACTAGATTTTTATTACATCTTTTCCAACCATGTTAACTAATTTCTCCTGAAAAACCCTGAAAGTTTCATCATCATAAAGACAAAAAACCACTTTTTCTATTCCTGTTTGACCTTTAAGATATTCTACTGCTGTTGAAAGCATTATCTCTGCACATCTATCCTTAGGAAATCCAAAAATTCCTGTTGATATTGCCGGGAAAGCAATAGTTTTAACTTTATATTGGTCTGCAATTTTTAAGCTGTTAAATGTTGCATTTTTAAGCTTGTTATCTTCATCTCCTTCCCCATATCTAGGTCCAACAGCATGAACTACGTATTTAGCTTTCAAATTTCCAGCACTAGTAATAACTGCACCACCAACAGGGCAATATCCTATTCTATCACACTCTTCCTGAATTTTTGGTCCTCCTTTTCTTCTAATTGCTCCTGCAACTCCACCTCCAAGCTTAAGTTGACTATTAGCAGCATTAACAATAGCATCTACCTCAAGATCTGTTATATCTCCCTTAGTAAGCTCGATTATACTATTCTTAACCTTAACCTTCAAAGTTTCACCCTAAACTTGAAGTTATCCTTATGTTAACATAAACTTTTACTTTCCATTAAGCAAAAAATAATTTCTAATCCGAAAGTATAGATAATGTTAGGTGCTTAATTGTTGGCTAAGGATTCACTCAACCTTCTTTTCTCATCCATGCAGGAAGCTATTAAAAGTCTTTTATCATTTGAAGTTAGTAAGGTTCAAATAATTCATCATGATGATGCTGATGGGTTGTGTGCTGCTTCAATAGTTAAGGATATGCTTGAAAAAAAGGGGTTTAATATTGAAACTATCTGTATTGAGAAGCTTTTCCCGGAGGTAATTAATAAACTTCATTCTACCGAAGGTAAAGTTTACATATATGTTGATATTGGTTCAGCTCATGCGTCAAAAATATCAGCTATAAATAAGTCAAAAAATTTAACCATAATTTTAGATCATCATGATTTTGAAGAATCAACTGACCCTTTAGTTTACAATTTAAACCCTGAAGTTTATGGTATAAGTGGGGAGGAGGAGGCTTCAGGCTCAACAGTAGCATATTTTTTTGCTAAAAATATGGATAAGCAAAATACCCGTTTAGCTCATCTAGCAGTTATAGGTGCAGCTGAAATACCAGGTCCACTTAAAGGATTAAATCTTGAAGCTTTAAAGGATGCTTTAAAAAATAACTTAGTTGAAGTTGAGGGAGAAGGGGATAAAATTGATGTTAAAGTTTTATGTTTAGGTAAACCCTTATCCTACAAGAGACTTTCAACTATGCTTACAATTCTAGGTTCAGTTGGATACTATGCTGACGGACCTAGAAAAGGTATTAAAGCCTGCTTAGAAGGTTTTACAGGTGATATTGAAGAAACTATTTTAAAGCTTGAAGAAAAACGTAGAAGAGCAAATAGGAGGATGCTTGAAAAATTAAAAAGTAATGGTATTAATCAACTAAGCAGTATTCAATGGTTTCATGCATATGATATGTTTAAGGGGATGGGTACAAAAGTTATCGGTACGTTTTGCTCCTACCTTTCCTACCAAAAAATTGTGCACCCTACAAAATACCTTATTGGTATAATGAATATGTCTAGGGAAATTCCAGGTTTTGGTTTGCTTAAAAAAGATTATGTTAAAGTTTCTGCTAGAACTCCTAAAACATTAAGTTTTATGATTAAAGAAGGGAAAAAACCCCCACTATCTAAAATTCTTCCAGAAGCATGTAAACACTTTAATGGTTTTGGTGATGGGCATTCTACAGCTGCTTCCGGTGTCATTGTTAAGGGGGTTGAAAAGGAGTTTATAAGTTTACTTGAAAAATTAAGTATTTAAGGCAATGCAGGAAAAGAAACCTAGGTTGTCTTGGTATGTTAAGCTTAGAAGAAGATTTAGTCATAATTTTTGTTGAACCTGAACATGAGGGAAATATAGGTTCTTTAGCTAGGGCTATGAAAAATTTTGGCTTAAAAAGGCTAAGATTAGTTAATCCTAAGACTAGGCTTGGCGATTACGCTAAGATGATGGCTGCTGATGCTGTTGATGTTTTAGGCAGAGCTTTAACATTTAGAAGCTTAGATGAAGCTATCAGAGATTTAGATATTGTTGTTGGAACAACGGCAATTTATGCTAAAAAACCATCAAATATTAGGAGGACAACAATATTTCCTGAGGAGTTTGCATCCAAAATTAGAAACCTATCTAATTGTAAAATTGGCATCGTTTTTGGTAGGGAAAGTTCAGGTTTAACAAATAGTGAACTTGATCTATGTGATTTTACAGTTACAATTCCTGCAAGCCAGGAGTATCCTGTTTTAAATGTAGCTATTGCTGCAGCAATAATCTTTTATGAAATTCATAAGAACACCACTCTTGAAGGTAGGGTTAGTTATACTCCTACAGCTTCTAAGGATATTAGGGAAAAAATTATCCAGTACTTTAATGTTCTTATGGATGAAACAAACCTACAAAACCATAAAAAACGTTTGGCTTTAAAATCCTTTAGAAGTATTATTTCACGCTCATTTTTATCTGTTAAAGAAGCTTATTACATACTTACAGTATTTCACCGTCTACATCAGCTTATTAAAATTTTGAAATCTAAAGCTAACTAAATTTTTCTTGAATCCTTTTTAAATTTATTTCCACAATTTCATTACCTTTAATGTTTACATCCTTTAATGTTGAAATAAGCCCTAAAACTGTTCTTCTTACAACTTCACTAGTAAACTTGTTTAAAGGTACGTTTTTTCCATCAATTTTAATAGTGGCTATACCTTTACCTAAAGCTACGCAACTATCTATATCTATTCTTCCCTCGTAAACTGCTTTTGCATGTTCAAAACAATTTTTAAATCCACATAAACCACAATTAAGCATTGGATGTTTTTTCAGGATGCTAAAAAACCTAACTTTTTCCTCTACAAAATTTAATACATCCTCAATTTCACTAAAACTTAGAATCTTTATATTGTGGGGAAGCTTCCTAATTTGAAGAGTTTTAGGTGTTACAATCCCCCAAACATTTTTAAACTCTTCTATAAACTTTAAGTTGCGATCTTCACTTACCACGATGATTTTTGGTATTTCTTCATCATCCTTTAAAAGTCTTCTAAAACCCTCAAAAATTAAAAAGTCAACATGGCTTTTTACTTCCTCCATCTTCTCTATGAGATTAATTATAGTTTTAAAACTATTATCAAAGCTGCTATTCTTTCTAATAGTTGAAACTTCCTTAGGTGAAACACAGATAATAATTTTTGCACCAGCTTTAGCAGCTCTCCAACTATCCTTACCTTCTTTATCAATTGTAAAATTCGGGTGAGGTATATGCTTAACATATCCAACTTTAAAACCTTTATCTGTAAGTCTTCTAATAATAGCTTCAATAAGGCTTGTTTTGCCAGATTTTTTCTCACCAAAAATAGCAATTGCGGGTACATTTAATATGGTCTCAACCAACTTTCCCATCTCCACATGATAGTTTTACTTACTATTTTTAAGTTTACACCCTCTCAATAAAAAATCTAGAAACTTTTTAACTTCTAGCAGCATTTTGCTTACTTAAGTCTTTTAAATATTGTTTAAATTCTTCTTCATCAACTTCCATTACCATGGGTCCAGTATACCCACAAATATCACATACATATTGTGGTGGTGTTATCCATCCATCAAGTATACTTGAAAGATGAATTTTCGGATTTCCACATCTAGGGCATATAGTTAATCTTTTCCCCTTCTTTCTTGAAATTCTTTTAAAAAACTTTTTAATATTCTTCAACACTATTTTTTCCTAAACCTTAACTTTTTACCTAACTTTTTAAGAAGACTCTCTGAACTACTTTTTTTGGCATTTTCAAACTCAATAATTTCTTTTATAAGGTCTTTTAAATGAACCTGTTTTTGAGTTCTTATAACTTCTTCAAGCCTACTACAGTTATGTTTTTCTGGAAGTCTATGGTCAACGCAGAAAACGCCTCCACAATAGTTACATCTATACGGTAAAGGGTAAACTTCCTTTCCGCATATCTCACATTTCCTATTCTTTTTCAAACTTAAACACCAAATTTCTTTCTTTAAAGATTCCGGTTTATAGTAACCCTAAAGCCCTAAGAAATCTTGCTTTAAAATCCATGGTTGATGGTACAACTATGTATAGTGTTAAACCTGAAATTTTGGCTGCATCATCTATAGCTGTATTAATATCGCCAACCTTATCTGCTAAACCCATCTCTACAGCCTCATAACCATAGATAATTCTCCCAGATCCTACATCCTCAGCAACTTCAGGAGTTAAATCTCTATTCTTCTTTATATCCTCCATAATTTTATTAAATATCCTATCAACCTCAGCTTGAATACTTGCTTTCTCTTCTTCTGTTGGTGATCTCCAAGGTGCACCAAAATCTTTTTCCTCTCCTGTACTCCAAACCCAAACTTTTATTCCCTGTTCTTCATAATACTTTGTAAGGTCAACCCATATTGCTAAAACACCAATTCCGCCAGTAATAGTATTGTTGTAAGTTATAACTTCTGTTGCAAAAGATGCAATATAGTATGCTCCAGAAGCACATTCACTACCCATAACAGCAATTAGAGGTTTTTCTTTAACAAAGTTTTTAACTTGCTCTGCTATCTCGATGCAGGGATAAGCATATCCCCCTGGACTATCAATATACAAAATTAATGCTTTAACATTAGGATCTCTTAAAGCATTATTAAGTTCAAAAGTGACATCTTGAAAACTGTATATTGGAGTAGTTATACTCAAAATAACTATCTGGTTTAGGTATCTATACAATGCGAAACTAAACCATCCTGCAAAAATAACTACTAGAAAAATTAAGCATAAAAACTTTTTTCTACTCAAAGAACACTTTCTCCTGCGCTATCAATTTTTCAACAAAACTAACTTTTAATCGTATTTTATTAATTTTTCTCCTTTTGTAATTATTAAGGGGATTATGGTGGTTAGACTTAAAAGAAACCCGACCATGTATGGAAATTCTTCTCCTAACTTTTCTGCTATAAGTCCCCCAACAAGTGGTCCAATAGTCATTCCAGCACCAAGCATTGTTTCAATTAAACCTATAGCTGTACCTATTCTTTCCTCGCCGCTAACTTTTGAGGCTGCTGAAATTACTACAGGTGATATTATTCCCATCGCTAATCCAAGTATAATGATACTTCCAACAAACAAGATAAACCCTCTTACATAAACTATAGTGAGAAGAGAGAATGCTTGAATAACTAAAGCTAAACTTAAAAGACTTCTTTCTCCACATATTCTGGAAAACCTACCTGACTGTAAGAAGGTTATAGTTCTAGTTAAACCAAAAATAGTAAAAAGAAGTCCAACTTGGAATGGTGTTATACTCAAACTTTTAAGATATACAGGGAATAATGCAAAAAGTAAGCCTAAAGTAAATCCATAGGAAAAGTTTACAAATATTAGCTGTACAAGTTTTCTTAGAAAGGTTAAATTTACAACATTTTTTATCATCAAAAAATTTTGAAGCTTATTCTTACTTTTCACTAAAATTTTTTTGAGGTTTTTTAACGAATACGCTGTTGGGATTAATGCGCCTAAACCTATAATTAAAGATACGGAAAAGAGGGTAATGAAACTGTATTTTTCAAGTATAAACCCCCCTATAAATGGTCCTACAAGGAAGCCTAAAGCCCATGAGAAACTATATTCCCCTATAACTTTCACTCTCTCCTTAATTGAGGAGGTTTCTGAAAGTATAGCTTCAACAGTAGGCCAAAGAAAAGCATAAGCAACTCCACCAAAGATTCTTACAAGAATTATGTCTGAAACGTTTGAGGATAAGATAAATAATGGTGCTGTAAGTATACAACTTAAAACCCCGATTAGAAAAAATTTTCCTCTCCCAAGAATATCTGTTATAAACCCTATTACTCCTGCTAAGATCGCGTATGGAAGTGCGTAAACCATCCCGATAAATCCGAGGTCAATATAGGATGCACCAAAGCCTTCAGCATAAAGGGGAATAAAAGGGTTGTAAGAGCCTATACTGAGAGTTATAAGAAACATGGATAAGTAAATAGGGAGCAGTATGCTTCTTTTCAAGAGTACTATAAACCTTCAGACTTTTAATTTAAAGCTTATAAGCCTTAATTTATTCAGGATACTGATAGACTTCAAGCTGCCTAATAATTTTAGGTTTTATCTCTTTAGTTTTTCCTGCTAACACTTCAGCAAATTTTTGAAGATTTTCAGGCTTATCCGTATGGTATGGAATAGCTATCTTGGGGTTTATAAGTTCAGCAATTTCAGCTCCACTTACTGGTGAAGCTCCAGGAGCTATTCCAACAGTGCAAAATGCTATGTCTATGTTATATTTTTCACCTATTTTCCTCATTTCAGGGTAGGGTCTGCTATCACTTGAATGGTACACTTTTATATTTTCACTAGTTGTTAAAACAAATGTTAATGGTTGATTTGCTGGATGGCTTGAATATTCTGCGTTAAGCTTAATACTTCCAATTGTAACTTCTTCACCAACATTTAAGGCTTTAATTTTGACTGAAGGGACTTCTTTAAGCTGCCTTGCAATGTATGGTGTTGTAACAATTGTTGCATCTGTTTGTTTCCATATTTTTACTACTATTTTGGGCTCAAAATGGTCATAGTGCTCATGGGTTATAACAATAACATCAGCATTTAGAACATCCTCAGGTTTAATATCTACAGGGTCAAAAATTGCTACTGATTTTGAAGTTTTAACAATAACGCCTGAATAGTTGTTAAACCATACTACTGCTACCTTTTTTTCTGGTATAGTTAACTCTAAAATGCTTTTAATACTCATGATTTATCAATAAAAGTTAGCTTAAAGAAAAATTAAAAAGTTTAGTTTATAGTTTAACTATTATTTCAAGTTTGTCCATGAGCTCCTTATACCTGTTTCTTACAGTAACCTCTGTAACATTTGCTATTGATGCTACCTCTCTTTGAGTTTTTCTTTCACCAGTTAATATGGATGCAATATATGTTGCTGCTGCTGCTATACCTGTTGGGCCTCTTCCACTAGTTAAACGTAAATTTTTAGCTATGTTTAATATTGTTGCAGCAATATTTTCAGCTTCACCAGCTACCTGTAATTGATTAGAAAATTTTGAAATATATGATGAAGGTAAAAGTGGAGGTATAAATTCTTCTAGCTCTCTAGCTAAAAATCTGTAACATCGACCAATCTCCTTCTTACTTACATAGGTGGCTTGAGCAATTTCATCAAGTGTTCTTGGAATATTACATTTTCTACATGACATGTAGATTGCTGCTGCTGCAACACCCTGAATGGATCTTCCTCTTATTAGATGTTTTTTAACAGCTTTTCTATAAAGTAAAGCTGCTGTTTCAAGAATGTTTTTTGGGAGGTTTAAAGCTGAAGATATTTTACTCATCTCAGATAGTGCAAAAGCTAAATTTCTTTCAGAGGCATCTGCTATACGTATTCTTCTCTGCCACTTTCTAAGTGTAAACGCGTAACCTGTTTGATTTGGAAGTAAACTTTTACCATAGGTATCTTGGTTATGCCAATCTATAAGAGTTGATAATCCCTTATCATGGATAGTATAGGTTAATGGTGCGCCAACTCTTGTTCTTTTCGCTTTCTGCTCGCTATTAAAAGCTCTCCACTCTGGTCCTGTACTGGTTATCCTAGTATCAACAACATAACCACAACTCATACATACAAGTTCTCCCTGCTCATAATCATTTATTAAGCGGTCACTTCCACATTCAGGGCAAGTTTTAGGTTTAGTTTTTATAGTTTGAGGTGAACTTTTTTTACTCAAATTTTCAACCCCTTATATTATCTAAACTTTTTTACTTTTTTCTCTAAAACAAATAATATTCGACCTGGATTTTTCTTAAAATACGGTGATGAAGGTTTTACAGAAATATATGGAGAGTTAACGGGACCTATAACATCAAAAACTACACCGATTTCTCCTTCTTCTCCATCAAAAACTTTTGAACCAATTCTTGGGGCGAAATCAGCTTTGACTATAATGTTTTTTGTAGTTTCTGAAACATGCAAAATTTTTCCAAGTTTTCTTAGACTGTAAGACTTGTCAGGAATGGAAGATTTCCTCATCATCCACAGCAAAATCCATAAACACCCACTAATTTAAGTTTTTCTACTAAAACCTTACTTTAAAGGTTAAAGTATAGCATAAATAGGGAATTTTTAATGCTAAATTGCTTCTTGGCAAGTTTAAAAATTAAAGGTCTCATTTCTTTTTTCTTAACTCAAGTATTTTCTCAGCAAGCATTGCTAAAGTTCTATTTTTTGTTTCTTTCTTATCAACAATAATATAGCCTGATTTACTCCACCAAGTTCTTGGATATTTTGCTTCGGCTTTTAATTTAGGGTTAAGATTTAAAGCTTCTGCAGCCTTAATAACCTCTTCAAGTTTAGGTGCTTCAACTGCAAGTTTTTTTGGCACCTTTCTTCCCTCTTTTCGTGTTTTTGATGCGTCAAAATATGCTAACCAGATTATACACTTGCCTTCAAGCTTTCTCATTAGTATCCCAGCACTTTTAAAAGTAGCTTTCTTTTACTTTTCTATTAAAACAGCATTAACAACTCCATCTTGAGATGGTCTTGAAGTTACTATAGCTTGCCCTTCCTCGGTTTCGATTATAGTGCCTTTTGTAATAACTCCTCTTCTATCATAGTCCGGATTTGCAGGATTTTTAACAACTCTTAAAATTTTTACAGTTTTGGTTTTACCTGTTTTTGGGTTTGAAACTTGAGCTACATCAGTTGATACTAAACGGTTTTTAATATTTCCCCCTCTAACCCTAATTATAACTCTGTAAGGTTCCCCTACAATAGTTTCTGTTGCAGGTCTACCTCTCTCAAATTTTCTTTTACCTCTATATGGCTTCTTCCTTCCACCGCTAGGCTTTCTTTTATGGAGGTCTGAATGCCAAGCCAATCTTTACCACTTATCCTTTCCTTAAAATATACCTTACTATTCTTGTTAGGATTATGTTTAGCCTGATATATGTTTTTACTTGTAGAAGGAAAAGCTTATACATTGAGCTTGCTTATATAAAGCCTAAGGTAGGGGAAGATAAGTTGGTTGAAATTGAAAAACTTAAAAAGTTTATTGATAGTGAGATTAGACCAGCTTTAGAAATGGAAGGAGGATTTATAGAGCTTATTGATGTTAAAGAGGGAGTTGTTTTAGTTAGATTAGGTGGCGCCTGCGCAGGATGTCCTATGAGCCAGTTTACATTGAAAAACTTTGTTGAAGCACTTATCAAAGAAAACTTTCCAGATGTTAAGGAAGTAGTAACCTTAGCTTAAACCTAAATAAGACAAACTTTATTTTACTTTGCTACTTTCACTACATGAGTTTGATATACCAATTTTTCCCATAGGTCTCTGTTTCTTATACATCCTGGGTCCGGAGCTAGATAATCTCCAAAATATCCATAAGCTCTTGCACGGCATCCCCCACAAACATATTTAAATTCGCAAACTCCACAGTTTGGTTTTAACTTTTCTCTGTTACGTAGCTCTTGGAAAACTTTATTTTTTCCCCAGATTTCTTCAAAGTTATCTTTTAAGATATTTCCAACTTTAAGTGGGAAAAAGACGCAAGGAGTTATACTTCCATCATGTTCAATAGCACAGTAGAATCTTCCAGCTCCACATCCGCCAATAAACTCGCTTAAATCTATAAGTTGTCCATGTAGGTGTGGATTGTAAAAATGTGTTGGAATAACTATTTCTTCCCTTATTTCCCTTTCAAGTTTTTCCTCCATTTGTAGTGCAACTCTAGCGTATTGAGGTGCTGTTGAAAGAACATCAGGTTTGATGTTTAATTTAAGCTTACCCCATAAACTTTCGAGAAGTTTTTCTCTTTCTTCTGGTGAGAGGTCATTTTCAATTATAAATCTTCCTCTGCCTGTTGGAACAAAATTGTACATCATCCACCAATTAACATTAAGTTTACCACATAAATCTATAATTTCCGGGATTTCTAGGTAATTTAATTTTGTTGCTGTTGTTGCAACTTCAACAAATATTCCTTCTTCAACACAATTTTTGATTCCATTAATAACTTTTTCAAAAATACCAGGAACACCACGAAAAGTTTCATGAGTTTCAGGTTTAGCTCCATCCAAACTTATTTGAACATAGCCAATTCCAGCTTGCTTTAATCTTTTAACAGTATCTTTCAACAATAAAGTTCCATTTGTTGCTACAGCTGTAAAAATACCATAACTGTTAGCTCTTTCTAAAACTTGGAAAAAGTCTTTTCTTATTAATGGTTCTCCTCCTGAAAATGCTAGAATAGTTATACCTGCATCTGCAAGCTTATCAACAACCTTTAAAGCTTCATTAGTGTTAAGCTCATTTAAGCCTGAGGAACCAGCTGAAGCATAACAATGTTTACAACGAAGATTACATTGTTGGGTAAAATTCCAAACAACAAGAAATGGGGCACCTGGAACAAAAGGTCTTCTTACACCAAACTTTGAAATTCCCTGTAAAACACTTACAAGACCTTTTCTCCAATAAAAATTCTCAAATTTTTCCTTAACTTTTAACTCATCAAGACCAAAAGCTTTTCCTCCTCTTTTAAGTGTCCACCTAACAAGAGGATAAACAATTTTTGAACATGTCCAACAAGCTGTGCTTCTACTATTAGTAAAAAGTTCTAATGCAACCTCAATTCTACTTTTACCATCCTTCCTACATTTAGAAGAAAACTTTTTTAAAAGGTATCTTATAGGCTTCCTGTTTATTGTTGATTTTAAAACTTCAATCGATTGAACCACATTGGCTTCAGCTTTATTTTCAACCAAAATTTAGCCACCTACATGCTAGTAATATTTAGTGGTTATGTTTCAGGCAAGGAAATATTCCTATACGTAAAACATATAATGCTTCATCATATTTTTACTTTTAGCGATGATGAAAGCTGGTATTACGGAGTAAGTTTACTCTTTATGATGAAGAATGAAACCAGGGCAGAGCTTTCTATTCTTCTTTTTCCTCAAATCGTGCTAACGTAAAAAGTAGGTCTGCAACCCTATTAAGGTAGCATCCTAATTCTAAATTTCTAACTTTTCCATCATGAATAAGTTTATGAACCCTTCTTTCAGCTCTTCTAATAATTGTACGTGCAAAATCTAAGGTTGCTGAGGCAAGGTTTTTTCCTGGGATAATAAAATGTTTTTGTATATCTACTTTTTCTAGAAATTTCTCCAGAATTTCTTCTACTTCCTCAACATGTTTCCTTGTTAACTTAAATGGGGCTTCATCATATACTTCAGGAGGAGTTGCAAGTTCAGAACATATACTATACAAAGTTTTCTGAATTTTAAATAATGCTTCTTCTACTTCTCTACTTTTTGATAACACCCTTGCTAAACCTAAAACTGATACTGCTTCATCTATTGTTCCATAAGCTTCAATCCTTTCATCATATTTTGGTACTCTCTTACCTTTTAATAGGCTTGTATACCCGTAATCCCCAGCCTTAGAAAATCTAAAATCTTTACCTGCAACCATTAAGCTTTTCCTCCTAAACTTTTGTACACATTTAATGTAACTTTAACCTTATTAATAGCATTAATAGTAAAATATTCTGCTAACTTTTACTGAAAAAATCTTAGCTTAAAATAGCCTTAACTTTACTTTTACTGTTATCTAGAGTTATAAGGAAGGATATTCATTCTTAAAACTCTTGATGAAAAAGGTTGAAGAAGCCTGAACTTGTAGTTATTGGGCATCTTTCAATAGACCATGTAAAAAATAAGTGGGGTGAAAATGTTCAGCCTGGTGGTGCTGCTTTATATACTTCTCTTGGAGCTAAAGTTTTAATGGATGAAGTTAGAATTATTTCGGTCGTTGGGAAAGACTATGGCTATCTTGACCTTGTATACTCAAATTTTCCAGGCTCAATTATCAGAAGGGTTAACCTTCCTTCAACATTTTTTAGGATAAGTTACGATGAAAAGTTTAAAGCAAAATATGAGGATGTTAAACTTGGTGCTGGTGCATTACTAAGAGTTGATGATTTACCTTCCCATTTGATTAAAAAAGAGAATCTTTTCCACATAGCTCCATTATCTCCAAAAAAAGCTGAACGTTTTATAGACAAAATTAAGAGTAGATTCTCAGGTATATGGGTTTCAATGACAACATCCCCAGATTATATTGAAAAATCTGGAAATAGAAAAATTCTTAGAAGACTTATGAATAAGGTTGACCTTTTTATTGTTAATGACTATGAAGCAGTTGCTCTTGCTGAAGCTGAAAGCTTAATTTCAGCTGTGAATTCTTTAAAAGCTAAAAGATTAGCTGTAACTTTAGGACCTATTGGAGCAATTCTTGTTGAAAATGGGAAAATTCAAATGATTCCTGCTCTTAGTGGTTTAACATTAAATCCTAAAGATACAACTGGTGCTGGAGATACTTGGTGTGGTTGTCTTCTTGCCTCCTACATTAAAACTGGTGATTGGACAAAATCTGTTGTTTCAGCATGCCTCATTTCAGCTATTAAATGTTTAGGTTGGGGTTTTGAAAAGATTAAAAAGCTTAGATTTAGAAATCCAGATGATATTGTTATCCATGTTTTGAATTTAAGTCAAAATGCAGGTCAATTAACATTAGAGGAATTTTTAAGTAGAGATGTTTAACTTTAAGCTTCCCTGCTATCAAAACAGTGTAACTGGGGGAGTAGGGGTTTAACTTAAGAGAAGTTTTGAATAAAATACGTTGGAATAAAAGGTTTAACCCTGAAGACTATGTTATAACATTTATTCATAGGGGTGTCAAAGATAATAGAAAGACAATCCCGTATAGGCTTATAACTAGCATAGGTAAATCCTGGTTTACATATAAAAGTGAGGAAGAGGAGGTTTTCATACCCTACCACAGAATCCTGGAAATAAAAAACATTAAAACAGGAGAAATTTTATGGAGTAAAGCTTCAAAACAAAAGAAAGATAGTTAAATTTAAAATCTAAAAGTTTCACCAGCAAGAAGACTTAACAAGCATAGGTTAACGGTTAACCTCAGATAGAAAGTCATTATAGGAAAACTGGTGGAAGTTACGGAAATAAGGGATGTTAAAATACAAATTAAAAAACAGGTCAGCAATACTAAGAAAAATAATAGTTGAGTGGCTAAAAGATAAAAGGGTTAGGGGTAACCCTATAATGCTGGTTGATTTGAGCATTATAGGTCCCCCCAGAACACATAACTAATTAATGTTACAGCGGAAAAATCTACCGTTTCTACAGTTTCTCCGAATCTCCGACAAGATTTCAGTTTTCCAAATCCATACCGGTATTCTAAAGATTATCCATTTATCTATTTAAACCGCTATTTCCCAACCTGTTTTCACTAATTATTGTTGGATTGTTTCAATATCCACTTTTCTAACTTTATATTTTGTTTTTCCAGTTTGAATCAAGTGAACATATACTAGTGTTGGTTTCAAATCGCTATAACCCAACCTTACTGATCTTTTACCAATACTAAATCCTTTGTTTTTGCGTATAAATCAGCTGCATAGAAATGTCTGAATGTGTGGGAGTGAATTTTTAAGTAATCTGAGCTTCCTGTTTTTAACATTAATCTTTTCACAATCCTTTGCATTAAATCTTCAACTCTTTTTTTCGATTATCCAATTGTTAGGAGATTTCAAACCAATCTGGTAAAAGGATTATTCTCTCTTGATGGTCTTTACGTTTTAGTGTTCTTATGATAGCGATTCTCTTGTTTTTTTACTAAATTTCAGATATTTTAACTCACTAACCCGACAACCCGATGAAGGAAATTTTTTATTAAATTTTAAATTTTTAAATTTTCAGTATTCAAACCCTGTTGTTTTGCATAGATGAGATAATAACTCCATGTTATCCTTTTCCCGTTACCATTGTAGTTTTTGTTGACATGCTAAAGAGCAGAATTAAGGATGCTGATACTAGGATGGAATTTTGAATCCATAAGTCCTGTCTTCTAATTTTGCGATAGAATATTTTTCTTTTAGCGATTTTCAAGATAGCACCTTTAATTTTAAAAATTTACAGTAAAGGCTATTCTGCAGTTTTAACTTTAAGCCTGAAAACTCCTTTTAAACCCTTACCTTAACGGAAAATTATACCCTCATTAAATTGTTAACTTTTATATTTCTGTTTTAAGCTGACTGTTAAATGATGGCATGATGGGAAAACTTAGCCCATTAAGGTTTTACTTGCTTCCAGCCCAACTCTTCCTCATAGCCATTCTGCTCCTATTCCAAGCCTATGCCACAGTAAACATGCAAGTTAACGTTCACCTTCAACCTGAACGTGAGAAAGCTTCTCTTGGAGAAACTCTAACGGTTAAAGTTTACGTTAACCCTAACGGGGTAGGTATAAGCGCAGGGGAGTTCCATATAGCTTGTCCGGCTAATGTTTTCAGGGTTCTAGAGGTTAAGGTTGGGGAATTATTTGGTGAGAAGTATCTGGTGGGGCT
Source organism: uncultured Candidatus Bathyarchaeia archaeon (assembly GCA_964569845.1). Classification (GTDB taxonomy): domain Archaea; phylum Thermoproteota; class Bathyarchaeia; order Hecatellales; family Hecatellaceae; genus CAZMUQ01. The sequence goes on along the minus strand of CAZMUQ010000009.1, from coordinate 35 downwards.
GAACGAAACTAAAATCATGGATGGAAACTTGGTTA
>CAZMUQ010000008.1:0-44989 GCA_964569845.1 uncultured Candidatus Bathyarchaeia archaeon | reverse complement strand
AAAACTTTATAATGAAATTATTTATGTGGAGGGGGTTCGGGCTGTCAAAAAATTTCCAATTCATCCAGCCCACATCCCGGTAGGCTTCTGTTAAAATCTTTTTCAAGCTGAATCCCTCCAGTTCTTTGGACATGTTAATTAAGGGATAAAGTTATTAATCTGGGTTATTCGAACACTATTCGAGTATGTTTGAATAGTTTTCGAAAAATGTTTATGGAAGTGGTTGTTTGGAATGGAGAGTAGACGTTCCAAGTTATAGGGATGCGTTTACTAGGCCTAAGGCGTTTAAGGCAGCCGTAGCTTTAGCTAGGTTGGGTGGGATTGCTAACTTTTCTCAGATTCAGAGATTTTCAGGGATAAAGGGTTCAACTTTAACGCATAATCTTAACATTCTTATACGCTTTAATGTAGTTGAGAAAGAGGTTAAAGGAACCTACCGACTAAAATATATGACACCTTTATGCTACCTTTTTTCTGAAAAACCTCTTCCAATAGCCTACCTAGGCTTACTTGGTAAAAGGAACAGTAGAGAAATACCTGAAACAGAGATAGCCTTAAAACTACTTAAAGCTGAAGGTTACCAGCCTAACTCCATCCATGTTTTAACCTCAACCGAAGCCTTACACGAATGGAAAACTTTAAAGCTTCCTTATCAATGGATTCTATGCTACGAGGAGGAGATAGTAGATATAGATTCTGTGAAAAAGAGGGCTGAAGAAAGGCTTAAAAGCCTCCTAAAAGACCATGTAGTCATAATCGATTGCACATCAGCTACAAAACCAGCAACCATAGCCTACTATGAGCTAGCTCAAACCTATCAAACACCATTAATCTACATCTATGAAGAGAAAAAAGAGCTAAAATGGTTAAAAGCAAAACAAACAATAAAAGCTGCCATCCTACCAGAAAAAGAAATTAAACTTTAGAATGGATAATGAAGCCTGTACACCATATTATTTGCGTCAGCTACCCTGTTTATCATAGTCGTAAAGTTATATTTCAGGAAAATTAATGTGTGAGGTTTAAAAGGAGGGAAAAGCACTAAACCAGGAGAATTGATGCGGCCGCCGGGATTTGAACCCGGGTTAGGGGCTTGGGGGGCCCCTGTCCTAGACCAGTCTAGACCACGGCCGCTTCTTACTACCATTTTTAATTTAAGGTTTAAGATAAGTTCTTCTATTACTTTTGCCAAAGTTTTTGAGATTAAAGCTTTAAAAGTTTCTTTTAAGAACAAAGTTTGCAAGGTTTATTAGGGATTTTTTTGCATCCGTTTCTGGAAGTTTTTCTAGTTGTTTTTCAGCTTTTTCTATATATTTTTTAGCTTTAGCCATAGCATATTCAACAGAGCCTAATTCTTCCATAACTTTTTTAGCTTCTAAAATTTCTTCTTGACTTGAATCCTTTCTCATAGCTGAAAATAAAATTTCTTTTTGCTTCTTTTTTGCTTTTTTAAAAGCATAAATTGTTAAAATTGTTTTTTTACCCTCTCTTAGGTCACTTCCAACAGGTTTACCTAAAGTTTTTTCATCAGCTTCTAACCCTAAAACATCATCAACAATCTGGAAAGCTATACCAAGTAAACCTGCAAACTTTCCAAGCCTTTTAACTTGGAAAGCTGTTCCACCACCAATAATTGCGCCAACCTCAGCTGCAGCCTTAAAAAGTTGAGATGTTTTCCTACTAACCATGTCAATATAATCTTTTTCAGAAACCTTTTCAAGGTGGGAAAATGATACATCAAATGTTTGCCCTTCACATATTGTTATAGCTGCATCTGTTAAAATATCAATAACTTTAATAATTTTTTTAGGTGGGATTACACCGCTAAGCTTTTCCGCCAAAATTTTATAAACTTTCGCAAAAAGTAAATCTCCAGCCATAATAGCTACAGGTAAACCCCATTTAACATGAACTGATGGTACACCACGTCTAATAGGGTCATCATCCATAATATCATCATGAATTAGAGTGAAAGTGTGAAGAAGCTCGATGGAAGCTGCTGCAGGTAAAACCTTCTCCATAACTCCACCAACAGCTTCACAAGCTTTAATAGCTAAATACGGTCTAAGCATTTTACCTCCAGCCTTAATTAGATGGGTTGAAGCTTCATAGAGAATTTTCGGTTCTTTTGTTGGTAAAACCTCATCTAAGAATTCTTTAACCTTAATTGAAGCTTCCTTTAATTCTTTACTGATTTGTAGGTTTAAATTTAAATCCATACTCGATTATCCCCTCAGTACCATCCTCCCTAATCCTTCTAAAGGTTAACTCAACAGGCATACCAATCCAAACTTCTTCAGGAATACAATCAACAATTTGAGAAATAACTCTTACTCCATCTTTAAGCTTAACTATTCCAACTACATAAGGTACATTTCTCTCAAAACCTGATGGAGGATTTCTACGGATAACAGTAAAACTTTCAACAATACCTTTCTCACTTAACTTATAATCCTCCATTTTTCTTGAACGGCAAATTCGGCAAATACTTCTACGAGGAAAATATATTTTACCACAATTTAAGCATCTACTACCAACAAGCATATACCTATACTTAGCTTCACGCCAATACCTTGGAGGAGAAATCTTGCTCAAATTAAACCACCCTAAGAATGTTAACAACAGCGGATGAACCTAAACCTGCAATATTTTGCGTTAAACCTATTTTTGCACCGTCAACCTGATTTTTTCCAGCTTCACCTCTAAGCTGCCATACAACCTCAATAATCTGATAAACTCCTGTAGCTCCAATCGGATGCCCCCTACCTTTTAATCCACCCATAGTGTTTGTTGGAAGTTCACCATTAAGATCAATTTTCCCCTGTGAAACAAAGGATGCTCCCTCACCCTTACCACAAAAACCTAAATCTTCAAGTGAAATTATACCAGCTATGGTTGAAGAATCATGAACTTCAACCACATCAATATCTTTAGGAGAAACTTTAGCTTCTTTAAAAGCTTTTTCCGCCGCGATCCTTGTAGAGTTAAATGTTAGTATGTCATCTCTCTCAGTTAAGAAAAGCTTATCTACTGCAGTAGCAGAAGCTAAAATTTCAACAAAATTACTCCTAAATTTTTCTGCTTTTTCAAGGGGGCATAAAACAACTGCAGCAGCACCATCAGAAATACCAACATACTCTAAAAGTCTTAAAGGATCAGCAATAAGCGGGGATTTTAAAACATCTTCAACCCTAATAATATTTTTAAATTGAGCATAAGGATTTTTTGAAGCATTTTTATGAGCGTTTACAGCAAATAAGGCTATATCTTCATGTTTAACATTAAATTTTTCCATGTAAATTCTTAGGAGAAGTGCATGCAAACCTGCTTGAGTTACACCTGTAAAAGCTACATAATCTTGATCCTCAAAAGACATTAAAGCTGAAGCTACCTCTGAAGGTTTAGAGTCTGACATTTTTTCTACGCCAACAACAAGAGCATAATCAATTAAACCTGATCTTACAGCTTTAAAAGCCTCATGAAAAGCTAAACCTCCAGAAGCATCAGCAGCCTCAACAAGAATTGAAGATGCATTGTTAAAACCTAAGCTATCAATAATTATTGAGGCAAGATTTGTTTGATATTGGAGAATTGGAGATAGGGCATTTCCAATATAAACTCTATCAACATTTTCAATTCCAGCATCATCTAAAGCTTTAAGAGAAGCTTCAACTGCAAGGTCTTTTAAAGATTTATCCCAAATTTCTCCGACGCTGGTGCACCCTACACCTATAATAGCAACCCTACGCACTCTTAGACGACACCCAACTGTTTATAGGTAGATTTTAAAGCGTTATTTTTCTTCGGAAGTGTGCATATTGACTATAAGATATGTATGTTTTACGTTGAATAAGTTGGTGAATAGATGGTACAGGATTACCTTTACTTTGTGATGGGCTTTGAACAACTATACTAAATGCATCACTGCCACTACCAGAACCATACGAAACAAGCAAAATTCTTTCCCCAGGTTTAGCAATATCTAAAACTGAAACAAGACCAAGCAAAGAACAGCCAGCATAACTATTTCCAAGGGTTGAAACAATCAACCCATTTTTAAGTTGCTTTTCAGTAAAACCTAAAATTTTACCAACTCTAACAGGAAACTTAAAGTTTGGCTGATGAAATATAACATGGTCAAAATCTTCAGGTTTATAGCCAAGCTCACTCATTAATTCTTTTGCAGCATTTATAATATGCTTAAAGTATGCAGGCTCACCTGTAAATCTTCCAGCATGACTTGGATACGGCCTTTCAGCTCTCCTCCAAAAGTCAGGTGTATCTGTCACATAGGATGCTGAAGCCTCAAAATAGGCTATACAATCATCAGTTTTAGGTCCAACAAGTATTGCTCCCCCACCAGAAGAAACAGTATATTCAAGCTCATCTGCAGGTGAAGCTTGACCAACATCAACACCAATAGCTAACCCATACTTAACCATTCCAGAGGAAACTAAAGCTATACATGCTTGTAAAGCCTCAGTTCCACCTTTACATGCAAACTCAAAATCTGCTGCTGTTATGTGAGGTGAAGCTCCAATAGCTTCAGCAACAATGGTACCTGAAGGTTTAACAGCATAAGGTTTAGATTCAGAGCCAACATAAATAGCTCCTATTTCTTTTGGGTTAATTCCAGCCTTTTTTACTGCATATCTTGCAGCTTCAACAGCTAACGTCACACTATCCTCATCCATACCTGCAACAGCTATCTCATCAATTTGAAGCTCCTCACCACCTCTACCCCAAACCTTAGCAATCTCGGAAGTCTTGATTCTGTAGGCTGGAACATATCCCCCATATCCAACAATACCAACCAAGCTTTTAGGTTTCAACTAAAAACCACCATACACCGCTAATATTAGTAAAAACCTATCCCCATAGTAATATACTAACCCTAGACATTAACACCAGAAGTATATAAGCTTACCTATTTAAAAACCATAAACCTATCATCAGCTATTCAAATTACCCCTGTATTTTTTGCTAGATTTTTTGCTGCCTCCTCAGTTAAACCATTTTCACCAAGAATCGTGTATCTTTGGGGATTAATTTTATGAGCTAAAGTTAAAGCCTTAACTACAATTTCAGGTTCAATATTAAGTTCTTCTGCAGTTACAGGAGAACCTATTTTTCTAAGAATACTTCTTATTTTTCTCCAATTTATTCTATGAAGGTAAGCCATCATTATTGTTCCAACACCGCATTGTTCACCATGAAGAGCACGATTCTTTGTTAAAATATCTAATGCATGACTAAAAAGATGCTCTGAGCCGCTACAAGGTCTTGAGCTTCCAGCAATACTCATAGCAACCCCACAACTAATTAAAGCTTCAACAACAACTCTTAAACCTTCAACAGAATTTTCTCTAATTAACTCTACATTTTTAGCTACAAGTTTAGCACTCATTAATGCTAGATTGGCTGCATAATCCCCGTAGTATTCATTTTTAATGTTGTGGGCAAGCATCCAATCTCTTACAGCGGTAAACTTTGCAATAATATCTCCACAACCACTAGCTGTAAGCTTGTAAGGCGAATTTAAGATTACATTAACATCTGCTATTATTGCTATTGGTGCATGAGTTTTAACAGAAACAATATTACCAACACTTTTAAGTGAAGCTTGAGGACTAGCTATACCATCATGAGAAGCAGATGTTGGAACACTTATAAAGGGAATACCTCTTCTAAATGAAGCATATTTTGCAATATCAATTACTCTTCCACCACCAACAGCAAAAACAATATTAGGGTTAAACTCTGAAATCTTAGCTTCAACAAGTTTAACAGCTTCATCTATATTCATACCAACAGTTAAATATTCAACATTAAACCCTACATCAACAAGTGAATCATAAACAATTCTACCTGCAACAGTCCATGTACGAGGACCTGAAACAACAAGCATCCTAGAAAAAGAACCTAAACTTTTACAAAATTTCCCAGCATTTGAAAGAATATTCTCCCCAACAACAACTTTTCTTGGAAGTTCCATAAAATGTGCTTGAAAATTTTTCTCCACCATTAAGATTTATCCTCCAATACTTCTAACAATCTCACTAATTTTTTTATGAACATCTTCAACCTTTTCAACAATAGTACCTGTAACAATAATACTTGCCCCGGCTTTAACAGCTTTTTTTGCATTATCTCCAGATTTTATGCCTCCACCAACAATTAAAGGTATATCAAGATTCTTCTTGATAAGGGAGATAACATTAGAAGGTATAGGTTTTTTTGCACCTGAGCCTGCTTCAAGGTAGATAAACCTCATACCTAAATATTGGCCTGCAAGAGCATACATTAAAGCTAGTTGAGGCTTATCATAGGGTATTAAACGAGCATAACCAACAAACCCGACTGTTCCACCCTCACCCATAACAATGTAGCCTAAAGGTATAGGTTCAACCCCAAACTTTTTAACTGTTAAAGCTGAAAGAGCTTGTGCATCTATAAGATAATAAGTATTTGAAGAGTTTAAAAGGGACATAAAAAATATGGCATCTGCAAACCTGCTTAAACCTGAAATGTTTCCCGGAAAAAGTATCAGAGGAATTTTTACATTTTTCTTAATCTCTTTAGCAACATTATCAACCTGGATTGATGATGCTATGGTTGAACCACCAAGCATAATAGCTTTTGTTCCAGCTTTTTCAGCTTTGGAAGCAATTTCTCCAGCTTTTTCAGGAGTAACATTTTCAGGGTCAATTAATGTTAAATGTATTGCACCTTCTTCTCTAATTTTCCTTAACAAATATTTTTCAACAGAACCAATAGATGATATGTTGCTCAAAATTTTTACCCCATTAAAGCTTTAGCTAAACGTAAAGCAAAAACTGGATGTTTAAGAAGTTTTAAAGCAACCCTCCTAATATTTAAACCATTAGCAAGGTCAATTATATCTTCACCTGTTAAAACCTCTGCAAGCTGATTTAACTCCTGGTCTGAAAGATTTTCCAAAACTTTAAGAACCTTTAAACTTTTCATTATCCGCTCACTCCAATACGAATATCGTTTAGGGTATTCATCTAAACCTAAATTTCCATTAACATGTTCAGCTAAAACTTCACCTGCAACTTTACCAGCAACAATTGATGAATGTATACCTCCACCAGTTAGAGGTATAACCTGACCAGCAGCATCACCACAAACCAAGATACCATTTTCTGTATCCACAACTTTGCTTATTTCCCCACCTATGGGTACAGGAGCACCCCCTACTTCAACAATTTTAGCATTCTTAAATTTGTCTGGATGCTTCTCAATAAACTTATCTAAATATTTTTTTGCAGGTACACCCCTCACACCTATCCCAACATTTGCAGTATACTCATCTTTAGGAAAAATCCAAACATAACCTAAAGGTGCAACTTCTCTACCAAAATAAAATTCAAGTTTATGCGGATCTTCAAATTTACAGTTAACCATTTTATACTGAATACATGAAATAAGCTTATAGTTGCTTCTATCAAAAAACTTTCTAACAATAATAGAGTTTACACCATCACAACCAACAATAAACCTACATTTAACAGTTAAAATTTCACCAAAATTTTTAACATAAACTTCATATCCCTCTTCAAAATGTTTAACATCAAAAACTTTACTATTAATCCAAAAATCAATACCAACTTTTATAGCATAGGAAGCCAATCTTCTTAAAAAAGCAGGTTTATCAAGAATATATCCTCCAAAATCTCCAGCAATCTCGACTTTTTTATTCTCATTTGGAGCATACACGTACACTCCATCAATCCTATTACAAATAAAGCTCTGATGAAGGGTAACTTCAGCATCCTCCAAAGTTCCCTTTGAAACAGCTTCACCACAAACCTTAAACCCTAATCTACGTTCAGCTTCAACAAGCAAAACTTTTAAACCTTTTTCAGCAGCTTTTCTTGAAGCCATAAGACCTGCTGGACCTGCTCCAACAACAATTACATCATAATTAACCTGCTTTTTAACCCCCATTTTCCATATTCACCTGTCAAGGATGAACCTAAAACATTTTTATTTTACCTTACCTAAACAATACTTTATAAGCCTATTCATGCTTATCTGAGTGTTGCCAGCTGGTGGTGTAGGTTTACGGAAACAACTCTTAAACAAGAAATTGGAAAAGAGGTTTTACTAAGAGAAACTTTAAGCCTTTGCCCTGAATGTCTTAAACTTGTTAATGCTAAAATCTACGTTAAAGATGGGAAAGTTTGGATAAGTAAGGAATGCAAGAAGCATGGAGAATTTAAAGATGTTTACTGGTCTTCTTATGAGCTTTATAGGAAAGCTGAAAAGTTTGCTGTTGATTGGAGAGGTATTGAAAACCCTTCAATAAGTAAGGAAAAACCTATATGTCCTCGTGATTGTGGCCTTTGCAAGCTACATTTAAGCCATACAGCCTTAGCAAACATAGTAGTTACAAATAGATGCGACCTTCACTGTTGGTATTGCTTCTTTTTTGCTGAAAGAGCAGGATATGTTTATGAGCCTAGCCTTGAGCAGATTAGATTTATGGTGAGAGTTTTAAGAAGCGAAAAACCTGTTCCCTGTAATGCTGTTCAACTTACAGGTGGAGAACCCTGCTTAAGAGACGACCTTTTAGATATTATTAAAATTTGTAAGGAAGAAGGAATTGAGCATGTTCAACTTAACACTGACGGTATCAGATTAGCTTTAAATCCAGATTTAGCTTTACAGGTTAGAAAAGCAGGAGTAAACACTGTTTATCTTAGTTTTGATGGTACAACAGAAAAAACAAATCCTAAGAATCATAAAGAGATTCCAGCTATACTGGAAAATTGTAGAAAAGCTGGCCTTGGAATAGTTCTTGTTCCAACAATAATTAAAAGTGTAAATGACCAAGAAGTTGGCCCAATAGTAGGTTTTGCATTAAAAAATCTTGATATTATTCGTGGAGTAAACTTTCAACCTGTTTCTCTTGTTGGCAGAATATCAGGAGTTGAAAGGGAAAGGTTTAGGATCACTATTCCTGAAGTTATTATGCGTATAGAGGAGTATACCAATGGAGAAATATGTAAAGATGATTTTTACCCTGTACCTACAGTTTACCCTATTTCCATGTTTGTTGAAGCTTTAACAGGAAAACCTCAATATGCATTAACAGCTCATTTTGCATGTGGAATGGCAACCTATGTTTTTATTGATGAAAATGGTAAGATTACACCTATAACAAGGTTTGTTGATGTTGAAGGCCTACTTGAATATTTAAAAAGTAAGGCTGAGGAAGTTTTTAAGGGGAAAAATAAATATGTTATCATGCTTAAAACACTTCTAAAGCTTAGAAGTTTTATAGATAAGGAAAAGCAACCTAAAGGACTTAATCTCCCAAGACTTCTTTTTGAAATTCTTGTTAAACATAACTATAATGCTTTAGGTAAGTTTCACCATAAAACATTATTTATAGGTATGATGCATTTCCAAGATCTTTACAACTGGGATATTGAAAGAGTTAAAAGATGCTGTATACACTACGTTGTTCCGGATGGAAGAATAATACCATTCTGCACATTTAACGTTATACCTCAATGGTATAGGGATAAAATTCAAAAAGAATATGGCATACCCATAGAAGAGTGGGAGAAAAAAACAGGAAAAAAGCTAAGAGATGACTTATACAGAAGAATTAACCCTTCATAGCCTAAATTAATCCGGGTTTCTTTTGTAATGCTTAAGAGAATCAAGGGTTTCCTATCTCTGCTAAGACCTATAAACTGTTTTATGATGGGGTTTGCTGTACTTATTGGAGAATTTATAACGTTAAATGGTAAACTTCAAACAGTGCCAAGCATACTAGGTTTTTTTACAGCCTTTACTTTAACTGGTAGTGCTATGGTTATAAATGACTATTTTGACCGATATGTTGACTTAAAAAATAACCCAAAAAAGCCTATTCCTTCAGGACTTATAAACCCTAAAGAGGCTGTAATTTTTGCTTTAACTTTAGCATTGATAGGGCTCTTCTTAGCAGCAATTACAAGCATTTACACTTTAAGTTTAAACATTTTTCTTGTTGCAGTTTTTGCCTATCTGCTTTCAACATACTATAATGCAGAGGGTAAAAAATTTGGCTTTCTTGGAAATCTTATGGTTAGTGGTTGTGTTGCAGTACCATTTATTTATGGAGGATTTATTGCAGGATATTTTCCTTCAAAGCTTCTTCTAATTTTTGCTTTAATAGCATTCTTAGCAAATACGGGTAGAGAAGTTATTAAAGGGATTGTTGATGTTGAAGGAGATAAGATTAGGAATGTTAAAACTTTAGCTATAGTAAAAGGTGAAAAGTTTGCAGCAAAAGTTGGTGGATTACTTTACTTTTTAGCTGTTAGTTTAAGCCTAACACCTATAATTTTTAACTTAGCTTCCTACTGGTATACTCCAATTGTTGGAGTTTCATGCTTAGGTTTTATTCTATCATCAATATCGATTATAAGAGATTCTTCAGCTGAAAATGCTAGAAAAATTAAGAATATTTCGCTTATATGGATGATAATAGGAATGTTAGCCTTTATGGTTGGAGGAGTAGTTTAAGCTTTACTTGATGCTCAGGTAATCTAGCCTTCATCATAAATCAGAACTAGAAGCCTTCTTCATAGCTAAAGATAAGGGCAAGTTAACTTGATATTAGCTTTATGGGGATAGTTAAATGAAAAAGCCAAGTTTAAGAGAATTTTTTAACCTTCTAGAAAAGGAAAATAAAGCTTTAAGAATTAAAGAAGAAGTTTCAGTTAAATTTGAGATTCCTTTCATAACTAAAAAGCTTGAACCATACAAGGCAGTTATGTTTGAAAAAGTTAAAGAAGCAAAAATCCCGGTTGTTGCGGGTATTTGTGGTAGTAGGGAAAGAATTTGTAGAGCTTTAAATATTAATGAAGAAAAACTTTATGATAAAATTCTTGAAGCATTAAAAAATCCTCTGAAAACTAAAATTGTTGAGGATGGGGAAGTTAAAGAGGTTAAGGAGAAACCTAACCTTAAGAAGTTTCCAATTTTAATTCATTATAATTGTGACAAATATCCATATGTAACCTCAGCCATAATTTCAGCTAAAAACCCTGATAATGAAGAAGTTGAAAATGTTTCTATTCATAGGCTCCAAGTTTTAGATGAAAAACATTTAGCTATAAGAATTGTTCCACGACACTTATACAAACTTTGCCAAATAGCTAAAGATAAAGGCAAAAATACCCTTGATATTGCAATTTCAATAGGAAATCATCCTGCAATTTTACTTGCAGCTTCTTCTCCAGCACCTTTTGGTGTTAGTGAGTTTGATGTTGCAAACAGGATGCTTAACGGAGAATTAAAGCTTATTGAGTGTGAGAATGTTAATGCTAGAGCTCCAGCAAATTCAGAGATAATTTTTGAAGCACGTATCCTACTTAATAAGTTAGTTGAAGAGGGACCCTTCGTTGATATTACAGGAACCTACGATGCTGTTAGACTTCAACCTTTAGTAGAGGTTGTAAATGTTTTACGTAGAAGTGATTGTATATATCAAGCATTAATTCCAGCTGGATTTGAGCATAAATTGCTTATGGGCTTAGCAAGAGAAGCTAAAATATGGGAGGCAGTAAGAAATGTTGTTCCAACAGTTAAAGCTGTTAGACTTACTGATGGAGGATGCGGTTGGCTTCATGTAGTTATATCACTTAAAAAGCAGATTGAAGGAGATAGCAAAAATGCAATTTTAGCCGCATTTTCAGCTCATCCAAGTGTTAAACATGTAATTGTTGTTGATGAAGATATTGATGTAGATAATCTCTCGACGGTTGAATGGGCCTTAGCTACACGCTTCCAAGCAGATGAAGATTTAATAATCATTAAAAATGTTAGAGGTTCAAGCTTAGACCCATCAGCAGAACAGGAAACAGGCTTAACATGTAAAGCTGGATTTGATGCTACAATTCCGCTTAATAAGCCTAAAGAAAAATTTGAAAAAGCTAAAATACCTGAAAATCAAAAAGTTAAAGATATTCTTAGCAAGCTTAATTTTAAAATTTAAAGGTTATAAGGGCTATAAACATTTTAAAGTTTTGTAGGTAAATTGAATATCTTAGAGTTTCTTCGCTTTTCCTTCGAAGCTTTAAAAGATAGGAAACTTAGGTCAGCTTTAACAATACTGATGGTTATCATAGGTTCAGGTTTAATGGTTTCTATTAACGGTATGGGGGAAGGTATGAATGCTTATGTTACTGAAGCTCTCCAAAATCTTGCACCCAACGTTTTAATAGTAACAAAAGCACCTGTAATAAGAACCGGTTCTGGTGGAAGTCAAACAAACCCTACAGAGCTAAACCAAGGAACTGTTACAAGGATTAAGCAAATACCTGGAGTTGATGATGTTATTCCAGTTATAATACGCTATGCAACATTAAAGGTTGGAGGCCAAGAGATGCGTGTAACAGTAACAGGAGTTGACCAAACAAAAGTTCTTAAAATAACACCAACCCTAGAATTAGAAGAAGGACAATTTGTTTCACCCTATGATGCTACAGGGCTTGTTGTAGGACATACAATTAAGCAGCCTCCAGGTAGAACTACACCCCTTGTTAGGCTTGGGCAGGTTGTAACCTTAGAGTATAATGTTATTAAAGAAGTTACAGGTGTCCAAAAAGTTGAAACAAAAAGTAGAAGTTTTGTGGTTAAGGGTATATTAAAGGAGCATGGTGTTGGTGCTGCTGTTGAATTTGAACGTGCAGTAGTAATTTCCCCGGTAGCTGCAGCCTCACTTTTTGAAACTAGTGGAAAGTATGATGCTATTTGTGTTGTAACAAAATCTGTAGATATAACTGAGCAAGTTGCTGAAAAAATTAGAGAAATGTATCATGGAAATATTGGAGTTATGTCGCAGAAGTCTGCAGTTGCAACTATTCAAAAGGTTATGTCAGGTTTTTCTGTCTTTCTTTTAAGTATTGCTGCAGTATCCCTTATTGTTGCAGCTGTAGGTATAGTTACAACATTATTTACCTCTGTTATTGAGAGAACAAGAGAAATTGGTGTTTTAAAGGCTTTAGGGTTTAAAAATAGCACTATTATGGTGCTTTTTCTAGGTGAAGCAGTAGTAATAGGGATTGTTGGTGCAAGTTTAGGGTTAATATTTGGGGTTGGTTTAGGCTACATTTTACTTAACCTACCAATAGGGGCAGAATATTCAGTAAGAATAACTCCAGTATATTCTCCTGGAGGATTACTTTTTATTTGGATTTTCTCCGTTATTGTAAGTGCTATTGCTGGTTTTTATCCTGCATGGAGAGCTTCAAAACTTGACCCTGTAGTAGCTTTAAGAAGAGAGTAGAGGTTTAATTTTCTTGTATCTTAAACGTGAAGAAGAAAAAATGCTTGATGGTGAATATGGTGAGGTTTTAGCAAAATGTATGCGTTTACTTGTAACTGTTGGTGAACTTTTTGAAGCAAAAAAACTTATCAATGTTAAAAGTTGCCATATTTCAGGAGTATCTTACAAGAATATTGGTGATTTTGGCTTAAAGCTTCTTAAAGAATTCACAGTTGAAAATGTTAGGGTTAAAGTTAAAACAACTATTAACCCTATGGGTATGGATAGAAGCTTATGGTTTAAGCTTAACATAGATAAAGATTTTGCTAAAAAACAGTTTAAAATTCTAAGCCTTTTTAATAAGATTGGAGCCCGATGTGAATGCACCTGCACACCCTACCTTGCTGGGAATAAACCTAAAATGGGTGAAAATATTGCATGGGCTGAAACTTCAGCAGCAATCTACGCTAACTCTGTTTTAGCAGCCAGAACAAATAGGGAAAGCGGCTTATCAGCTTTAGCCTCAGCTTTAACAGGTAAAACTCCCTACTATGGATACCATCTAAGCGAAAACAGAAAACCAACTATACATATTAAAGTTAAATTTAAACCTTTAAACCAGTCAGAACTTAGCATTTTAGGCTATTTTATAGGTAAAGTATTTCCAAACAGCGTACCAATTTTTTCAGGTTTAAACGTGAATAATTTAGATGAGCTTAAAATTTTAGGTTCAGGTTTAGCTTCTTCAGGGAATATAGCCTTATACCATGTGGAAGAAATAACACCTGAAGCTAAAATCTTTAGTAAAAAAGGGTTGTTAAAGAATTTAGAAAAATTTGAAGTTTCAAGATTTGAAATTAAAAGATGCCTTGAAGAATTAAATTCAGGTGAGGAAGATTTTAACTCTATCTTTCTAGGATGCCCACACTACAGTCTAACTCAACTTAAAAATTTAAGCAAATCTTTAAATAATAAAAAAATTGTTAAAAAATTTTATGTTTCAACTTCCAAGAGAGTTTATGCTAAAGCTGAAAAACTTGGGATTATAAGTAAAATCTTAAAGTGTGGAGGCTTTGTCTTAAGGGATACTTGCATGGTTGTTGCACCAATTGAAAAATTTAAAATTAAGGGCATTATTACAGATTCAGCTAAAGCCGCATATTACCTTAAAAATATGGGGTTTAAAGTTAAAGTTAAAAGTTTAGAAGAATGTGTAAAATTTGCTGTTGAAAATTGAGGATCCTAAGAGTTAAAGGTAGAAGTTTAGTTAAAGGTGAAAGTGAAGGGTTTGCTCTGGTAACAAGCCAGCCAATATCCTTTTTTGGTGGAGTAAACCCTAAAACAGGTTTAATCATCGAGAAGGGACATGAACTTGAAAATGCTAAAATCACAGGTAAAATCTTAGTTTTCCCTTACGGAAAGGGTAGCAGTGTTGGGGCTTACGTAATCTACTCCATGGCTAAGCTTGGAACAGCACCTAAAGCAATAATAAACAGGGAAACAGAAGTAATTATTGCATCTGGATGTGCATTAGCAAACATACCATTAATAGATAAGCTTAAAAAAGATCCAATCAAGGTAATTAGAACAGGAGATTACGTAAAAATTTTAAAAAACGGTTTAATTGAAATAAGAAAAAAGAGGTAAGAAAAATTTTATCAATCTTAAAAAGCGTTAAATCAGTTTTAAGCCTTCAATTTTTTGGACATAGGAAAAAATCTCCACTTTATTGAACACTACTTACCTTACATAACCTAATCCTTGAGCTATCTTTTTTGCTATTCTTAAAGGTTCAGGTTTTTTTCCAAAAACTATTAACTTTTTAATTATCTCTCCAGCTTTTTCAGGATTTAAACCAAACATGTAGACGTATAATGTTTTATTGTTAACGTTAATAGGTGATGGTTGCCCAACCCTGCAAAAAATTTTGAATCTCTCTTCCCAATCTTTAAAATGAAGCTGGAGAGCATTTTTTATTGCTTCCAAGTTGGGCTTTTTTGGATTTACAACTACAATTGGGATTTTAAATTTCTCCCAAATTACCAAAGGATTTACAAGATTAAATCCAGCATAAGCTATTGACGGCAACATTATAATATCAACCATACTCCCACATATTTTAAGCATTTCCATAAGTTTTTCTGTTGCATCTCGACCATCAACCAAAATCCTAAAAATGTAAACATCCCTAACTCTAAAATCTTCAACTAAAACACCAACAAAAAAGGCTTTAATATTTCTTTTTTTATAGGAAAAAGCCTCAATAGGGAATCCTCCATCTTCAACAGCTAAAACTCTAATCATAAAATCACCAAGATTAAACTTTTTCCGGGTAAGGACAAAGCCTTGAAATTGGACAAACACTACATTTAGGTTTTCCAGCAGTACAGTAGCTTTTACCTAAGTGCAGAAGTAAAAGATGAGCTTTACCCCTCAACTTTGAAGGTATAAGCTTCTCATAAGCAGCTTTAACACCACTATAATCCTTAGAATCTGAAATTTGAAGCCTCTTAGCTAAGGTAAAAAGATGCGTATCAACGGGGAAAACAGGTTTACCTAGCCCAAAAACAAGAAAAACGTCAGCAGTTTTTTCACCAACACCAGGAAGTTCAAGTAAAAGTTTTCTAACCTTTTTTAATGGTAAGTTTTTAAGAGTTAAAAGATTACCATCAAACTTCTTTAGAACAATTTTTGAAAGCTCTTTAATCTTTCTAGCTTTAACTCTCCATAAGCCTGCAGGCCTTATAGCTAAACCTATCTCTTTAACACTTTTTTCTGCAAGAATCTCAGGCTTAACTCCAATCTTTTCCTCTAAACTTTTAAAAGCCTTAATACTATTCCTATCCGAGGTATGCTGACTTAAAACTGTTGCAACCAAGAGTTTAAAGGGGTCACCAAGATTAAAATTAATTTCGCCAAAATGTTTTTCTAAAACACTTAAAACCCTAAGCATCCACTTTCTCCTTTTAACCATAGCTTTAACCCTTAAATTCTATGGTGAAATCTAGATAAATAAGGATGGCTTCAGCCTTATGAGTTTCCCAAAAACCTCCATAAAATCTACAGAATTCAGGGAAAGAAGTTACACAGCCTATATTGTAGAATTTGAAAATGCTGTTTTTGGATTTTTCTTTGAAAAAGATAAGGTTAAGATTGGTACAATAGCTATAGCAACACCAAAAACAGGTTTAACACCCTCAACATCAACAGTAGTTTTTGGGCATAAAAACATGAATCTTGCAAGACTTTTAGCAGAATATTTATCTTCAAAATTTAATAAGATAGCATTTTCATCCGTCTTTATTTATAATGGAGATGATGTTCATATTAGTAAAGTTTTACTTGAGCTTATAAGAAGCTTAGAATAGTTAAGAGGATAATAATAATGTTCCTACTAAAAAAGGTTGGAGAAATAAAAGACCCTGTTCATGGTTATATTCACTTTACAGAAATTGAAAAAAGCATAATTGACTCAGCACCATTCCAAAGACTTAGAAGAATAAAACAGCTTGCAGTTGCAGAATTAACATATCCAGGGGCAGTTCACTCAAGATTTCTCCATTCTATAGGTGTTATGCATGTTTCAGGTTTAATTGGAAATCACCTTTTAGAAAAAGGGTATATATCAAGAGATGAGGTTCAAGAACTTAGACTTGCAGGATTACTTCACGATATTGGCCACGGACCATTTTCTCATGTTTATGAGGATATTTTAGATAAATATAGCAATCTAACTCATGAAGATTTGAGTCAAAGAATAATAAGAGAAACTGAAATTGGAGATATCCTTGAAAAACATGGATACTCTAAGAGAAAAATTTCAGAGCTAGCTGTAGGTAAATTAGAAAAAAATAAAAAATTTCTTAACCAAGTTATTGCAGGGCATTTTTCCTCAGATATTATGGATTATCTGCTACGTGACTCATATTTTGCAGGTGTTGAATATGGAAAAATAGACCTTTTTAGATTAATAGAATCATTAGACCTTGTAGGTAATAATATAGCTGCAGATTATTCTGGAGCTTTCGGAGTTTTAGAATCCTACATTATAGCAAGAATTGAAATGTTTAATGTTGTTTATTTTCACAGAGCAGTAAGAGCAGCAAACATTATGATATCTAGATGTATGGATTTTGCCCATGAAAAATTAGGTTTGTATCCATTAAAATCGTTAGAAGACTTCCTTCAGCTTGATGACTATAAGGTTTTAGTTGGTTTAGAATCATTAAAAAATGAAAAGGAAGAAAAACTTTCGAAATCTTATAAGATCTTTTCTAACTTAAAGAAAAGAAGATTGTTTAAAAGCACATATGAGGTAGTAATTCATCAAAGAAACAATTTTCTAACAAATCTTATCAATAAACAGAGTATACGAAAAAAGATTGAATCAGAAATAGGTGACGAAGCAGGAATCGACTCAGATTATATTGTAATTGATGTTCCTCAGGTTCCATCAGTACCAGTAAATCCTATTGAAAGAAAACGTTCAGAGATTTTAGTATACAGGAAAACTCCTGAAGGAATTGTTACTCAAAAGATTAAAGATATCTCACCTCTCTTAGCTACACTCTCAGAGTTTATAGATATTGTTAGAGTGTATACATTACCTGAACATCGTGATAAGGTTATTAGGGTATGCGAAAGACTTTTTGGAAGAAAATCTATCTCTGAGAAAATTTCCATGTAGTAGTATACAATTTTTTGGATGACTTGGTTAAGCTTATAACTTCTAAAAGTGTATACAAAACTGTATCCACTGGAAAAGGGAGAGTGAAAGCTAGTTTGCAGAACCCAAATGAGGTACAAAATTTGCTAAGAAGCTTAGAAAATGACAAAATATTAAAAATACTCTTAGAAAACAGCCATCTAACAAAAATACAGTTGGAAACTGTTCTAATTGAAATTTTATCCACTAATTATCAAGAAAAAAGAATAAAAACTGAAGAAAAAGCAGAAATGAGATTAAAAGGAAAAATTAGCAGAGGAGCATTTAATAGGACTTTAAAACAAGCCAAAATGAATATAATAAGGTCTATTTTCACAATTTTTCTCCTAGGATACCTTAAAATAGCCGATTCAACAACCCTTTTACTTCAAGCAATAGAAGTTTCAAATAAGCTAAGAGATTATGTTGAAGAACAGGATCCTGAAACACTAAAGAAGATTCAAAATAAGCTTATGGAAACAATATCAGAGTACTTATCCATGAAACATCTGTGACATCACGTGATATCACACCATCAAAAAATCACAAGTAACATGAAGTGTGACCTAGAAAAGCCTAAAAAACATCACCACAAGATTTATTACCATAAATTATGGTAAATAGTAAGTAAAAAGGAGTGTTTTGAAGCTGAAATACGGAGAAAAAAACTTACAAAAGGAAAATAGAAAAGTTGTGATTTCTAGTGTGATGTTTGATGTTTTTCTCACATCACCTGTGACGTATCACGTGATATCACAAAATTATAGGAGGTAAATTAATGCTTATAGATTTAACAATAATAGTTCTAGCAGTTACCGTAAGTTTAACCTTAATAATTGGAATTTACTTTACTATCAAGGCCCGAAAGAAAAGGGAAACACCTGATGAATATACGCCTATTTACCTTTCAATAGGAGGGTTAGATAGAAGACTTAGAGAATTAAAAAGGTTTGTTGAAGATCTAGCATTAAAAATTGAAAAACTATCCCTAGATTTAGATGATGTGAAAAATGAAAAAAATATTCAACCCCTTGTTGAAGGTTTAAAGAAAACCATGGAAGTTCAAGTTTCTCTTTCAAGATCTCTTCAAGCACTTAAGGATAAAGTTCTATCCCTGGAGAAGAAGTTTAGTGAGAATATTTTGCAGTCAAGAATTTCTCAAAGAAAAATTATTTTTGAAGAGGAAAGGGGAAAATGGGGTGGTGATATTAAGGATATTAAGTTTGCTAGACTTACAGCAACTGAAATGAAAGTTTTAAAAGTTTTAGCAACAAGCGGACCTAAGACTGCATCAGAAATTAGGGAAATTATAGGTAAGACTAGAGAGCATTCAGGAAGGCTTATGAAAAAACTTTTCCTTGAAGGATATGTTGAACGTGATACAACAACAATACCTTACACCTACAGGATAAGTAAAAGAATTAAGGATAGTCTTGAACTTTCAGGTGAGAGTTAAGTTAACAATGTAGACACCCCTTAATTTCCACTGGAAAATTACGTTATACTGGTCTATTCTAAGGAAACTTGTCTAAAAAAGTGTTGTCTAAGTTAAGAGTTTTTGATGGAAACATAAATACCTATCTCTCTCCTCTCTAGTAGAAGAAAAACTTTATTCTCTAGTGGAAATTGAGGGGTATGAGTGTGGATGAAATACTAAAGAGGTTTGCACACTATATACCTAAGAGTGAGAGAATTAGGCTTTTCAATTATCTTTACAAGGAATATGGTTTTAATTCAAGGGAAATTGCTAAAGAGTTAGGTATAAGTCTTCGTAGAATATACTTTTACTTGCCTGAAAGAAAAAGTAAAAGAATACGTAACTATCCAAACGATTATACAACGTACCTAATGTTAAAAGCATTTATCAAAAAGAATCAGTGGAAAGCTTACCTTTTCCTAAAAAATCTTCAGGAAGAATTCAATAAGCTAGAAACTACAATATTTTTAAGAGATATTCATCCTAAAGTTAGCAACCTCTATGATATTATGCCCTAAGCTTTAAAAAATCTTTATCACATACTTTTAAAAACAAAACTTAGTAAAATCTCTATAGTTTTTCAACCACATTTTGCTCTTTCTTTACTCTTGATTTAATGTTAATTTTTGCTTAATAGCATGTAAAATTGATCAAAATGTTCAATCTTATTTTTTGTTCTTTTCTCACATTTTTTTGCACATAAGAATTTATTTTTCCTTTTTACCTGAACCTTAGTTAGGTGTAACTGGTTTGGCTATGAACAAGCTTGAATCTATTTTTGAAAAATTTATCAATAAATCTTCAATCTTTCTTAACCATGAAGTTCTTAGACATGACTTTATACCCGACGAACTTCCTCATAGAGAGGAGGAAATATTAAAGTTTGGTGAAATTTTAGCTCCTTCATTAAGAGGTTTAAAATGCTCTAACCTCTTTGTTTATGGTAAAACTGGTACTGGTAAAACTGCTGTTGCACGCTATGTTCTAAGACAACTCCAAAAGAAGAGTTTAGAGCTTAACAGAAAGGTTACTATATGCTATGTGAACTGTAGAACTATAGGCACAGAATATCGTATACTATCTTCAATGTGCTCTGCTATTGGTGTTAAAATACCATTTACTGGGCTGGCTACAGCTGAAGTTTTAAAGAGATTTAAAACTCGTATTAACGATCTAAATGTATCATTTATTGTTGCGTTAGATGAAGTTGATGTTTTAGTTAAAAACCATGGGGATGATATGCTTTATGCTTTAACAAGGATAAATGAGGAGCTTTCTCAAAGTAAGGTTAGTGTTATAGGAATATCTAACGACTTATATTTTAAAGATATGCTTGACCCTAGAGTTATTAGTAGTCTTAGTGAAGAGGAAATTGTTTTTAAACCTTATACTGCTGAGCAAATTAAAGATATTTTACTTCAAAGAGTAAGGTTAGCGTTTCAGCCAAATAGTTTTCCAGAATCAACCTTAAACTTTTGTGCTGCTTTGGCTGCTGCTGAGCATGGAGATGCTAGAAGGGCCTTAGACCTTGTAAGAGTTGCAGGTGAAATTGCTGAAAGAAAAGGTGAAAAAATTGTTAGAGAAGAACATGTGCAAGAAGCTCAAAGAAAGATTGAGCATGACCGCGTTTTTGAGGTTTTAAGTTCGTTACCACTTCACTCAAAAATTTTACTGTATTCAGCCTACATGCTATCAAAAAATAACAATGAAGCTACAACTGGCAGTCTCTATGATGTTTATAGAGTTTTATGTGAAAGATTTAATGTTGAAGCTTTAACTCAAAGGAGAGTTAACAGTCTTTTAACAGAGCTTGCAATGCTTGGTATTTTGGATGCTAGAATAGTTAATCTTGGGCGTTATGGTAGAACAAAAAAAATTAGGGTAAATGTTTCAGAAGAAACATTCAAAAAAGTTTTCTCTACAGATGAACGCTTAAAATTTTTAGGATTATCTGGTAAATAACATACAATTAATTTTTTAGCGATTACTTGTGATGACAGATTGATACCTTGGGTTTTTACTGCTTAATAGGTTTTATCTGAAAAGTGAACCTACGTTTTTTAATATCTGACAAGTAGGGCCATCTTTTTCGAATTTCATCTATTTGTGAAAGATCTAAATCCAGCTCAAAAACACCTTCTTCCTCTCCAGCTTGAAAAATTAAATCTCCATTTGGATTTGTAACATAGCTTTGACCTGCAACTTTTCTTCCATCAGGATAAGTTGTCAAGGTATTGTTTATAAATGCGTAAAAAACCGTATTTTCAGCAGCTCTTACTCTTCCAATACATTTCCAAAGATTTATTCGGTCTAAGGGTATTACTGAGGGATTAAAAATAATTTTTGCACCTTTCAAAGCTAAACTTCTTACAATCTCAGGATAAAATGCGTCAACACAAATAGCTACTCCAAACTTTACTCCATCAACAGAAAACACATTTAATGTTTCACCAAAACTACAGAAGCTTCTTTCACCTACAGCTAATGAGGGGAAAAGCTTATCAGTGAAACCTTCAACTTCACCCTTATCATTAAGAATAGGGCATGATGAAAAAACTTTTCCTTCCCTCTGGATGAGAAGTCCTCCTAGTAAAAGATAAAAACCCCTCTTAGCTGCAATTTCGCCAAAAAGAGAATAAATCTCTTTTAACTCTCTATTTGTGAGAATTTCTCCTTTCCCAATCCAAGCTTCAGGTAGGCATACTATCCTTGAATTTTTAATCCTTAAAAGAAGTTTTCTCATTTTTTTAACATTTAAATTCTTGTTTTCTAATTTTGCAAACTGTATAAATCCAATTCTAATTTTCAAGTAGAACACCTTTTTACTCGTTAAAAATATTCCTTAATTGTTCTTTGCCCCATTCCTAATTCTTCAATAACTACTCCTTTACCTATCCTTCTTCTCTTAACAATTCCATGTTTTTCAAGTAACTTTAGATGATAATTTAATGTTGAAGTTTTTATTCCAGTTTTTTGTTGTAAATTTTTTAAGTTAATTTTCCTTTCAGCTAAAATGTTCAGAATTTTTGTTCTTTTTTCTAAACCTGGGCTTTTATTTATTATTGATGGTATATATGCATTTGGATGATAAAACATCTCTACTTGTAATATAATCGTCTGCTACTACATAAAATCTGTTAAAACTTTACTTTTTTTCTCGTTTAACATTTCTTTTACAAAAACAGATTCAACCTCACTCATTACTAGTTCAACTCTTTGTTTGTAGTAATCTTCAACACCATAAATTTGTGTAAGCCATTCTGCAACTCCAAGATATTTTTGTACTGTACCTTTGTAAACAGTTAGAGTAAGTTCCCCTCCACATTTTAGGCATCTACCTTTTAAAGGTACTCTTCTATATTTTACGTTACATCTTTTGCATCTAAATGGTTGGCTTGCAAAACCTTTAAGATTACCAACAATATCTCTCATAAAATGTACATCAAGAACTTTTTTAGCAACCTCCTTAGAATCTACCCCCTCAATTTTATCCATCAGTAGCATTTGTTTTTGGAGCTTATCCTTCATAGTTTTAAGTTTCTTATACATGTTTTCATTAATCAGGCAATTTATGTTTGATACGTTATGCATAAAGGTGTAACCTTCATATTGCTCTGGTTTATTAAGCTTAAACATAAGCATATTCATGCTTTTTGAAACTTCTCTTGGGCTTGCTTCTTCAAATGTTTTGTAGTAGAATTCTTCAGGATAAGTTACTGATAAATCTAAAGACCAAACTTGGTCATCAACTTCTAATGGGTTAATTATTGGTGTTAAAAGTAATGGAGTATCCATTATTCCGCCTATTTGTTCGGGGGCATATTCTCTTGAAAAGTTTAATAGTACATCTAATGTAAGCATAATAGAATCTTCATCCCCATCACAATCTCTCCTTTTTGCGGCTATCCATAATGGGTGAGCATAGCATACATTTAATTTTGAAAAACCTATAATTCTTCCAAGAACACCATTAGATGTATGAGGTGATAATCCTATTATCAAATGTCCAATCAGGTCTTCCTTTCTTTTAACATTGTAAAATCTTGGTAGCTTGTAAAGTTTTTCTAGAAGCTCATCAATAAAATTAGCAACCTTAACAAGATAATTTGCACATTTTTCAGGGATAATTATATCTTGAACTTTAAGTTCAAGAAGCTGGTTTGAATCTGTTAAAGGTTTCCCCCTCCAATCTTTATTATAACCTAGTTCTTTAAGTTTCTCAATAGAAACATTAACTTCTGATGGTTTAAAGTGTGTTAGAGGTGCATTTGTAATATCATATCTTATTGTCCCATCCTTAAAAACAGTTAAACCATGTTTTGCTCTAAGCAGGCCTTTTTCTAAAAGCTCAGGAATTTTTTTCTCATTTGTTAAACCTTTAACTCCCTTTAAAACTTCAGGTGGATGCTGAATTCCTAAATTTTTGCAAGCATTTTCTAACTCATCCCTTAAATCTACAATCTGTTTTCTGTAAAATTTTCCTTCAACTTTGCAGATTGGGCAAGTATTTTTATTAGCTAAATTTCTACCACAAGCAGGGCAAAGAATTTGAGGGTTTGTTTTTTCTCCGCAGTTGGGGCATATAGGTCTATAAGTTTCTTTTCCACATTTTTTACAAACTCTGTTAACTAACTCAACTTCAACAATATTTTTTGATGCTTCAATAAGGTTACGTTGAGGCCCCCCGCTTAATCCGACTGGAAATAGTAGGTGTACAGGAGGCTTCATTTTCCTTTCTTTAGCCTTCTCCGGTCTGCCCATTCTTGCTCCAACAAAAGTTGAATATTTATCTTTAACCTTGAATCCTGCAAGAAAACTTACAATTTTAAGAATGTTTTTCTCGTCAGGTGGAAGGTTTTTAAATTTGGTTAAACCTAAGCAGTGATGTAAAATTTTAAATTCTTCATTTAAAACTATTTTATCATTTTCAATCTTATGGGGAATAAGAAGTTTTTCAAGAATATCCTTTAATTTCTCACTATAATCTAATTTTAAGTAGTTGTTGTTAATTTTGTTTAAATCCTCTAAATGTCTTTTTAAAGTTTCCCTAAGCATAAAAAATTCATCTAATGTTAATCTTCTCCAAAAATATGTATATTTTGGGTGAAGAGGTACGTCTAAAGTTAAGGATATTTTTAATGCTTCGTCAACAGTAGGCTTAATTTTTAAGAATTCGTTTATAAGAACTTCTAATCGTGTTAATGGAATGTTTAACTTTTCTGATAATTTTTCAAGAGAGTCATGAAATTTTTCCTTTATTTCTTTTTTAAAATCTAAAATCCACCACTCTTCAACATATCCTGAAGGAGTAAGATTTTTATCATTCTCAAAAAATTCTGAATAGGAGATTAGAAGGTCTCCTAGGAAGAGAATTTTTTCAATCTTATCTTTAACTTCTAGTGCTTCCTCTAAACTTTCGATTCTAACAACAGATTCATCTTTTAATCTTACAATTGGAGGTTCTATTGTTTCAACAGCACTTACAACACCTCCTTTACATGGAAATTCTAAGCGTAGCTGAGTTCCAACAGCAATAAATCCGTCAACAATAACCATTGTAGCAGGATGTACTCCTACACAAGATAACCCTGTATTTCTTGCTCTACCATATCTTAACCTAAACCCTCCAGAAATACTTGTAAATGATGGGGGGGAAAATACTGGTCTGCCTGCAATAATATCTTGAAGATATCCAATTTCCTCTTCAGCTTCAACCTCCTTTACGATGATATTTTTTAACCACTCCCATCCTTTAATTTTAAGCTCATCTACAACTTTCCAAACTTTTGAAGCTCTACCTGCTATGCCATCATTTACGACTCTTAAAGCCCCTCCACGGACACAGTTTGTTTCGATTCCTGGAATATTTCTGAAAGATGAAACTTCAACAGGGTCTGTTTTTATTCCTGTAACTTCAACTGGTAAATGCTTAAGAATATAAGCTATTGTTTCATCATCAACATGAAACTGGAAACGTGAAATTTCTCTTTCATAAAGTCTTAACTCCTCAATAAACCTTAAAACTTCTTCCTCTGAAGCTTTATAACTGTTAAGTCCAAGTATTTTTCTGATGTGGTCTCCAAGAACAGTTATTAGGGCTAGTTCTGTTCCTCCAGCAGACCTTATAGGGCCAGCAAAATAGATTGCAAGATACCTTAATAAGCCATGCTCTGTTTGGCGTTTCTTAATTGAAACTTTAACTATCCCTTGTATAGGTGCTACTGTAACTCCCTCTGTTAATATTGCTGTACCAGTTTTTACTGCTTGTTCAGCAAGTTTTTCAGGTTCGCCTCCTCCAAATCTTCCATAAACAATTTCTTCAGCAATTTTAAACGCTAGTGAAACCCTTTCCATATGGCTAAGTTCCCTAATTCTTTTAGCTACACCTGGAGGTCCAACCATACTTTCAACTCTTTCAGCAAAGTCTCTTGAAATAGAAATTTCATCCTCAACACGTATTTTAGGATCTAAACCTTTAGCTTTAGCAGCATTTGCTATACTAAAAAGCTGTTTAAGCTCTTCTTCAAGTCTTGTAAAATAAGCTTTATATTCTTCACTACATGATGGAAGGGACAATTCTACCTTCCACCTAGCTTATTTGTCCGGCATAGAAAAGGTCAGTAAATCTGCAGTAAATGTCTACAGGTTGAGTTGACCCTGTAACAGGGATTTCACTACTTAATCCGCAAACTCCACATCTAACAAATGCTTTATCTTTAATTTCGCTTAACGTAACCTTTACAGCATGAGCTCCACATCTTGGGCATGTAAAATATTTTGGGAGCTTCTTTTTTACAATTTTTATAGTTTTTCTTTTACGCCTCCTTCCCAAATTTAACCCTCATCAAATCCTTTTTAACTTTAAATGATATTAGCTTATCTAAGTTTTTGCCTAAACTTAAGGTTTAATATGTGAGCGGTCTGGAATTATTGTTTCGGTATCTCTTACACCTGGTATTACTCTAACCTTGTCTATCACTATGCTTAAAACTTTATCTGGGTAGGGTGTGGTGAGACTCTTTTCTATTTCTAAAACTGCTAAAATATCTGCCTTACCAGGAATAAAGTATACCTCCTGAATTTCATCAATATTTAAGAGCTTTTTCATAACATACTTTTCCTTACCAGTTTCAGTTTCAATAAATATAAAACTTTTAACAGCTTTTTCCTTTAAACCTATTTGACCTGATTTTGTTTGGGTTGAAAATGGTATGATTGTTTTTGTTTCTGTAATTCCATCTATTTTTCTAATCTTTTTAAGTATGAGCTCAGTAATCTTCCTCCATGGATGTACAAGTTCTTCCTCAGATTCAATAATACATAAAATATCAAACTCCCCAGTAATCATATAAACCTCTTTAACCTCAAAAATATCAAAAAGTTTTTTAGCAACATTATCTTCTTCTCCCACTGCTACCTTGAGAAGAATAAAAGCCTTAATATATCCGGGTTTAGCCATCTTTAATCTACAAATTTACTATATCCTCCAACTTAGATTACTATTATGTTTTTAAACCTGTAAAATTTTTATCTAGGTGGGAATTTATCTTTTAGAGGTAAGATTAAGTTGCCTAAGAAGCTCCTTATCATAGGTTTCCCAAAGCTTAGAAAATCTTGTGCTAAGGTTGGTAGCTGGATCAAGAATATACGTTACAAAGCCCTTTTTCTGGAATTTCCAAGGCTTCTCACAGAGGCTGTTAAAAGCCTTAGTGAGGGTTTACCCTACAGTTATGTTTTATCAGAAGTTAAAAAGCAAGGTTTAATTCCTGAACCAACAGGTTCTTGGGAATATTATGCTGAACCTATTCTTAAGTCCCTTTCTCAAGCTAAGCAGAATAATCCTAACATGGATATTTACTGTTATAGGGATTCAGCATACGAAAAATTTTCTAATGATATGGCTGTTAAGATAACTCTTTTAACCCTTAGGTCTATGATAACTGGAAAAGTAGATGTTAAAGAATGGAAAAAAATTTTAATTGAGGAATTAAAGTTTAGCTTTAAAGCTTTAGAGGAGGAGGCTGAATATATTACTGATATTGCAAAAAATTATGATGTAAATGTCTGTCTTGGAGGTTTGGCAGCAAAAAATATTGAAAGCCTTGCATGTAGAGAAGGGTTTAATGTTGAGTTAAGGTATGTTGATACTCCCTACCATTATACTCCACTTGAAGTTTTAAGAAATAAGCTTAAGGAGGAGTTAGAAGGTAAGGTAAACCCGGACTATATCTTCGAGAAGCTTATTAAACAGCATATTTCTTACATTAAAAATTATGTTCTTTCAAGTATGGATCCTGATGATGCATATGATAAATGGCTTAAATCTGAAGCTAGAAAGCTTGAGGAGATTGTTAAGAAGGATGAGATTATTTTTACAGGTTAGGTACATTGGAGATGAAAAATTAAGTTGGTGGAAGAAAAATTTGCAGCTGAAACAATAAATTTAACAAAAATTTACAGATTCGATTCTGTTCATGTTGTTGCATTAAAAGATGTTAACATGAAAATTCGTTACGGAGAATTTATTTGTGTTGTAGGTCCCTCTGGTAGTGGTAAGTCAACTTTACTAAATCTCCTTGGAACTCTTGATAGACCTACAAGTGGAAAGGTTTTGATTGATGGTGTTGATACCTCAAAAATGAACGACTCTCAGCTTGCAAAACTTAGAAATGAAAGAATAGGGTTTGTTTTTCAAGCTTACAACTTAATTAATAGAACAACTGTTTTAAGAAATGTTGAACTTCCAGCTATTGTAAGAGGTATTCCTTCTGAGAAACGTTTACAACGTGCAAAGGAGCTTTTAAAGCTTATGGGTTTAGAAGATAAACTTTACCGTAAACCTCTAACTTTGAGTGGAGGTGAACAGCAGAGAGTTGCTATTGCAAGAGCATTAATGAATAATCCGGCAATTATTCTTGCTGATGAACCAACCGGAAATGTTGATTCTAAAACTAGTTATGAAATCTTTAATCTTCTAAAAAAGCTTGCTCATGAGCATAATACTGCTGTAGTTGTTGTTACTCATAATTTGGAGCTAGCTCAAATGGCGGATAGAATTATATATTTAAGGGATGGTATGATTATGGAGGAGAAAATTTTAAAAGTTGAGGGTTAAAATTTGAAGAAAATTTTAACGCTTCTTTTATTGTTTACCCTTTTTCTCAGTCTAATAAAAATTAATCTTGTTGTAGCTGAAGCTCCAAGTTTTAGTGTTGTTAATGTGTTTTGGGGAACCGAGGATTATTATGTTGAAGCTAAACCTGGAGATAAAAATGTTCCACTTACAATTATTATCCATAATACTGATGTTGTTGATATGTATGATGTTACTGTTAAGCTTAAACTTCAGGGTACTCCATTTTCCTCTTTAGGAGAGAAGGAAGCAATTTCAGGATACCCCGTTATTTATGCAGGTCAGGCGGCAACATTAACTTTTATTTTAGATATTGATGAAGATGCAAAATTGGGTAACTATAAGGTTGAGATGGAAGTTAAATCAACAACCCAAAGATACCTTACTGGTGTAACTTCAACAACAGAAATATCAATTCCACTTTACGGTGAAGTTTCATTTTCGATTTCTTTAAATCCTAAAAGTATTCATTCCGGGTATAACAATGTAACTTTAATTCTAAGGAATGACGGTAAAGCAGCAGCCTCAAATGTTAATGTATACATTTTTTCAAGTTCATCTACAATAGTTGTAGGTGAGGATAACCGGTGGTTTTTCTCTAAAATCTTGCCTTCAGAGGAGGTTAAAGTAAACTTTGAGGTTTATGCTCCCTCAGTCCAAACTGGGGTGGCTGCATCATTCACCATTATGGTTGCTTATGATGATGGTTACGGTTTTCCAAGAAATATGACTAGGTATGTTGGGTTGGCTGTTGAACCTCCAAGCATAGAACCTATACTTGATATAAAACTTGATAAAAAGGAACTTACAGCAGGAGCTGTAAATAGTCTAAATGTTTCCATTGTAAATAGGGGGATGGGTACTGCAAAAAATCTTGAGGTTTCCTTAAATCTTCCAAGACGCTCAGCAGCTATGGGTGCGGCGGATGTAACCTCACCTTTAATTCTTGTTGGAGAAGATAATTTCTGGTTTTTTAAACTTTTAAAGCCTAATTCTACAGTTAACTTTCCGGTTAACATAATGGTTGATAAAAATGTTGTTGGAACTTACACTATCACATTTACCTTATCCTACAGAGACCAATATGGAAGTTTAAATGTTGAAACAAGAGAAGTTGGATTAGATGTTAAACCTAAAACTCCAAGCTCCTTTGTAAATATCCAAACCTATAAAATTGAGCCTGAGAAGGTTTATGCTGGTGAAATGTTTAACTTAACATTAAAAATTAAAAATTTTGGCAACTTTGATGCCCAAATGGTTATTGTTCAACTCTTAACTCCAAACTTTTTTGCAACAACTTCTCCTTCAACTGTAAATCTTGGAGATCTTCTTCCTGGAGCTGAAAAAAATACAACCTTTACTATTATAGTTTCCCCTAAAGCTACTGTTGGTATTGTATACAATATTGAAGTGGATATATCATATGTTGATAGTTTAGGTGTTAGGCAACTTACAAGAAATCTTATAGGTATACCTCTCCATGGAACAATAGACTTTACTATCTACGATGTTACAACAGTACCTTCTCCTGCACCTGTAGGTAAAACTTCAACCATCTCATTTACACTTCTTAATAGAGGTTTATCTTCGGCAATGTATACAAATGTAACAGTAATTCCAGAGTATCCTTTTAAGGCTGTGGCTGGGAGCTCAACTTATCTTGGACAAGTTGACCCTAATGCTCCTCTACCGACATCATTAAACATCTTGGTTGAGGAGTGTGAGGATGGTGTTTACCCGCTAAAACTTTTAATATTTTACATGGATGAATACAATAAACCTCATAACTTAACCTACACGATTCCAGTAGAAGTTGCGCACATAAAAACATTAGAAACAGGGTCTGTTAAAAAAGGTTTTGAATTAAGCTTAAACTACTTAATAGGGATTCTACTCCTTGTTATTGCAGCTATTTTAATAACTATACTTGTTTTGAGAAGGAGAAAAAGACAACAAATTTAATCTTCCTTAAGCTTTTCAATTAAACTTTTAACTTTACCATGTTCCTTAAATACAATTTTAGTTTCAAGTTTAACGTTTAACCCTAAAGTTCTAAAAATAGCATAAAGTTCTTCGCCAGTTAATTCTCCCCTAAGCTTTCCCTCCTTAATTAATCTTGCTAAATATTCTACAACCACTTTTGCTACTTCTGGAAATTGGTTGTATGCAGCTTCTAAAACTTCTTTTCCCCTTCCAACAAGAATACTTTCAACAATCTTAAACGGGTTTTCCCTAGTTTGCTGGCTTTTCTGGTTTGCTATTCTTTTTTGAAGTTCCCTAAGCTTTTTAAGCTTAAGAGCTTCAAGCTCAAAATCTGACATCCGTATTCTACCCTATACCTTCTAAAAAACTGATTGTAACAAAGCTAAAATACTTTACCTTAATTATGTTTAAACGTAAAAATTTTTTGAGTTTTGGAGGCTGTTAACCTGAAAATCTTGTTTTTAAGCGGTTATGATACTAAAAGTCTGTTGGAAATGGAGGAAGCTATAAAGGTTGTTGAGGAGGCGTTTAAAGAAAAGGGTTTAGGAAAAGTTCAGATGCCTTCAAAACAATACCTTTTTTATAAAAAGTATGGTGGAGATCTTAGGGTTATGCCTTCATACTTGGAGGAGCTTGATATTTCAGCTGTAAAGATAGTTAATTCTCATCCTGAAAACAGAAAATATAACTTACCTACGGTTATGGCTATAATTGTTCTTGTTGAACCTAAAACAGGTGCTCCATTAGCTATAATGGATGGCACGTGGATTACTGCTGTAAGAACTGGTGCTGCTAGTGCTGTTGCAACAAAATATCTTGCTAGAAAAAATTCAAAAATTCTTGGTTTGATTGGAGCTGGTGCTCAAGCATATACTCAGCTTAAAGGTATAAGTTGTATTGTTGATTTTAAGGAGGTTTGGGTTTGGAGTTTAAAATCTGATGAGATAGAGAAATTTATTCAACGTGTAGAAGAAGAATATCCTGGAAAGGTCTTTTACGCTGCCAAAACCATTAAGGATGCTGTTAGGAATGCGGATATAATCGTAACAGCAACACCGTCAAGAAAACCTTTAGTAGATGCTGAATGGATTAAAGGTGATATTCATATTAATGCTATAGGTGCAGATGCACCTGGAAAACAGGAACTTGATCCAAGAATACTTAAAAAAGCTAAAATTGTTGTTGATGATTTAAATCAAAGTTGTCATGGTGGCGAAGTAAATGTACCTTTAGCTCAAGGTCTTTTAAAAATTGAAGATATTTATGGAGAATTGGGAGAAATTGTTGCTGGTAAAAAAGTTGGAAGAACATCGGATGACGAATTAACAGTTTTTGTTTCTACAGGTTTAGCTATTCAAGATGCTGTTACTGCAAACCTTGTTTATAGAAAAGCCTTAAAAAGTGGTATTGGTAAGTTTGTTGATGTAAAAGAGTTTTTATCGTTTTAATGGTATAGTCCTATATTGACGTATGGCTGTAGGAAACTTAGTGTGGAAGCGTTTAAGCTTAAAGTATTTAATAGGCCGCCTTGTTGATGTTTTTATTCAGCCTAAATTCCCTTTATCCTACCTTGGAATAATTAACAGATTTGTATGTAAAGGTGTTGAACATGCATTGGATGTTGCATGTGGTATGGGTATTCCCATGTTTATCTTAAGGAATAAGAGAAAACTTTATAGGTCATACAATGTTGGTGTTGATATTTTTCTTGAATATTTAAAACATTGTAAATCACGAGGAATTCATGATGATTGTGTATGTTGTGATGTAAGGTATTTACCCTTTAAAGAGAAAAGTTTTGATGTTGTTCTTTGCTTGGAGGTAATAGAACATTTAACAAAGAAGGATGGTATTAAACTTTTAAAAGTTTCTGAAAAAATTGCAAAAAAACAGGTTATTGTTGCTACTCCCGTAGGTTTTCAGTGTCAAGATGAATGTCATGGTAACCCTTACCAGATGCATCTTTCAGGTTATAGTTGTGAAGAACTTGTTAGCCTTGGTTTTAAGGTTGCTGGTCATACATTTAAAGGTATCTTTGGAGAAAAAGGTTTGGGCTCATATTTTCCTCCATGGATTAGGTGGATTTTTATACCTTTAGCTTACCTTTTTTCACCATTAGCATATTTAAGGCCAAAGTATGCTAATGGTATGATTGGTGTTAAAAAATTAATTTAAATTTAAGGTAAACTTCAACTTTGAGGAGAAAAAATGTCTAATACTTATAATGGGGAAGGACTTGTTTGCGTACCGATAGTTTTACATTTCCATCAACCAGTAGGGCAAATTGAAAAAGCCCTTGAAAATGCCTATAAAAAAAGTTACCTACCCTTAATCAAAATGGTTTTAAATCATGAAAAAGTTAAAGTTAGTCTTCACTATTCAGGTTATTTGCTTGATTGGTTTAAATCTAAACATCCTGAATATTTTGAGGTTGTTAAAAAACTTATAGATGAAGGTAGAGTTGAAATTTTAACTGGAGCATACTATGAACCAATTTTACCTGCAATTCCTGACGAAGATAAAATTGAGCAAATAAAAATGCATAAAGAAAAAGTTTGGGAGATTTTCGGTGTTAAAAGTCAAGGATTCTGGCTTCCTGAAAGGGTTTGGGAACCCCATTTACCAAAAATACTTGGTAAAGTTGGTATAAAATATGTTATTGTTGATGACCGTCATGCATTATCTGCAGGACTAACTGAAGAAGAAGCATGGAATGTTTATGTTACTGAAGAGGAAAACTATAGTTTAGCTGTTTTCTTTTCTAATGAAAAAATCGAACATCTAATTCCTTGGAGTCCTCCTGAGGAAACTTTAAAGCATCTTTCAAAAGTTTATGCGCCTGGAATTGTTAGATGTGTCTGTATTTTAAGTGATGCCGAAAAATTTGGTGAATGGTTTTTTGGTGAAAAGGCGACTTATGATGTGTGTTATCTAGAAGGATGGCTTGATAGATGGTTTTTTCTTTTGGAGGATAAGAAGTGGATTAGTCTTTTAACTCCATCCGAATATTTAAAAAATTTTGGGGTTTCAGGTTTAATTTATCTTCCAACGGAAAGCTATACAAGAATGAGTATTTGGGCTTTACCAACAAAAACAAGAATTGAATTTAATCTTTTAGAAGATTGGTGTAAAACCCTTGATGAAGAAATATCAAAAAGAGTTTTAAGGTTTCTTAGAGGTGGTTTTTGGCGTAACTATCTTGCAAAATATCCTGAAAGTAATAATATGCATAAGAAGATGCTCTATGTGAGAAGTAAAATTTTACAGGCTAAAAAAAATGGTATGCCAAAAGATGAGCTTAAAAATGCTTGGATTGGGCTTTACAAGGGGCAATGTAATGATGTTTACTGGTATGGACTTTTTGGTGGAATTTACATGGCCTTCTTACGCCATAATATTTATAGACATTTGCTTACTGCTGAAAGTTTAGCTGAAAGATACGTTAAAGTTTCTGATAAAGATTTAAGCTTAAATATATTAGATTTTGATGGTGATTGGAAACCTGAGATTATTCTTGAAAATAGGTATCTTAACGTATATATTAAACCATCTGATGGAGGCTCGATTTTTGAATTAGATCATAAACCATCTAAAATTAATCTGCTTGATGTTGTGAGTAGAAGAAGAGAACCATGCCACTATGATGTTGAAAAACTCGGTTATAGGGTTTACACCGATAATTGTAGTAGAAGGTCTGCTTTCAGAGATTACCTGCTAAACTCTGATATAGATTTTAATGCTTACAAATCTAATGATTATACTCCTTTAAACAACTCCTACAATGGATGCTACAACTATCATATTCCCCTTAAAAATAAAAATACGATTAAAGTTTCCTTAACATACAGTGATAAATTACACCCAACCTATATAACAAAAAGTATCCAGCTATCAAAAAAACCTAATGTAAAAGTAGATTATGAACTTACAAATTTAAGTTTAGAAGAGTCTGAATTTATTTTTGCATCAGAATTTCCCTTTACGCTTGTAGGTCACCCCTCAAAACAACAGATTAAACTTTTCACTAAAGATAATAATGTTCTTAATTTCCCACTTAAAGGTGATATAGTTCATGAGAATGTTTGGATGATTAAAGCATACAATGAACAAACAAAACTTAGCTTTTTCCTTTCATGGAATAAACCTTCACTAATTTGGATTTATGATGTTGAAATGGTGCTGACAATTGGAGGAAAACCTCATATTGAATATCAAGGAACCTCGTTAACTATTCTTCATAAGGTTAAGCTTAACTCTAAAGAGCCGTTTAGAGTTAGCTACAAGCTAAGCTTAAAAAGTATGGGAGAACCTGAATGGGACAAATATTATGAGGAGTAAATAAATGGTGTTTAAAGTTTCTTATAATTAAATCAGGTTTCCCCACCAGGATAACCATATTTTTTAAGGTAAAAAATCATCCCTTCAACACTATTTATCATAAAAAATTTTTCTCTTTCATTTTCTGCAAGCCTTTTAGCGTCTTCATCTACAGCTAAAATTTCATTAAAAATGTTTACGCTTGTCTTTCCTTCTCTATAACCTTTTAAAACTATGTTTAACCACAGCCTAAGTTTTTCACCGTAAAGTTTAAGTTTTTCAGTATCCTCAGTAAAGCCGAAGTGGGTATAATATAATCTTTTAGGGTTTAGTTTTCTAATCTTTTCTAGTGAAGCTAAACTTTGGGTAAAATTAAATCCTGGTGGAGGAGTTGAAGGTCTAAGAGCTCCTAAATATTGGATGTAAACTCCTCCAGCTTCACCAAGAAAAACTTCCCCAGTATCCTCCCTGTACAGGCTTAGGTGGTGAGGTGCATGACCTGGCGTTTCTAAAACTTTAACCTTAAATTCTTCTCCAAGGTTTAGTGTTAAACCTTCAGTACCAACCACTATTTTTTCTGCAGGTACAGGTTCAATTACACCATAAACCTCAGCAAGGCTGCCTAAAGCTTTTTTAGTGCTTTCCCAAAGTTTTTGGGGGTTTACCATATGGGGTGCACCTTTTTCATGAACAATAAACTTTGCATTTGGCAAGGATTTTAGAAGAGTACCTGCACCTCCAGCATGGTCAGCATGAATATGGCTTACAGCAACATATGAAATATCTTTAGGTAAAATACCAACTTCCCTTAATCCCTCTAAAACCCCTTCAACCGCGCATGTTGGTCCAACCTCAAATAGTAAAACTTTTTCACCTAGAAAAATATAGGATGCAAGAAAACCTTTAAACCCCTCGATGGGTGGTGTAGGATCTAGAAGATAAATATCCTTAGAAATCTTCTTAACCTCCAATTTACTCACCTTTAATTAATGTAAGTTTTATAGTAAAATTTTAACCTCTATCCTTCTTTTTGTTGTTGAAAGTTAACCTAAAAAAAAGATAAAGAAGTTAAAAATTAGTTTTGTGGTTGTTATTTGCCTGTAAGCTTTTTATATGCATCTAATCCTGCATTAAATACTGCTTCAACAAAATCTTCAGCCTCAACTAAGGGTGCTTCCCACTCTTTTAGGTCACAAATTTCTTTAACTTTTTTGAGTATTGTATCCTTATCATTTACACTTACACCCCTTAAGTTTTCTTCGATTTTTCCAGCATATTCAAATGGTTTACAGTAGAAATCTCCTGAAAGCATTACATCTTTAATTATTCCCTCTCTGTTAACTAGGACATGAGCTACTATCAGCTTTCTTGCTTTATGCCTAGCAAAACCAAGCATACAATCTTCAGGTATACTGGAAAATCTCCTAGAACTACTAATCATGTAAAGCTGCTTATCTCCAACTTCTCTTTCCATTTTTTCATATAAATCTAACCAGAAATTTCTATCTTCAGCACCAAACTCATGTTCAACAAGTTTTACACCTAAGACTTCATCATAAGCCCTAATAAGAGCTTCTTTAACCTCATCATTACTAGGTTTTCTTCCTATTTCCTGTTCAACACTTGTCATTCCTGCATAAAGGTACTCTTCAATAGTTTTATACGGCTTATCCTTAATTTTTTCCTCAGGAATTCTAAGAACATCTATAAAGTAGTCGAGGTCAGGTTTACCTATTCCTATAATTTGATTCATTGCTAGAAAGTTTGCAACAGTTGTAAATCCAAAACCAGCAATCTTCCTATTTCCTAATCCAACTCTAACATCTCCAATATGCTTATACCATGCATTCTTAACACCAAGATATTGGTACTTTCTAACTATAAGCTGGCCAACTTTACCAAAAGCAGTATCCATATCTGGGAAAAGCTTCTTATTCTCCTCTCTAGACCAGTCACAAAGAAATATGTGACCCATAGTCCATGGGCCAACAATAATTGTTCCTCCACCAACACCAACTCTACGAAAAACAATTACTCCCTTCCTTTTACAAGCCTCATAATCTATTTCTGTATCTATATCTTGGAAGTGTCCAAGAGTTATCTGGTAGAGTGGTTTATTTCTTCTATCCTGCCCACTAAGATAAACAACCCCCAAAGGCTTATACTTACTGTAAAGATATAAAAGGTATTGAGTAAATCCTACAGCCTGATATTTTTCGTATTCATCTTTATATCTTGGGTCTCCTTCAAGTTCATCTCCATCAAAATATGCAAGTATCCATTCCATCTTAGACATTTTAAACACCCTAACAATTACTAACTCTAAACTTATGGTTGTAAACTTAGTATTAATATATTTTTTCTAAAAAATTGTTATTAAGACTAGCTGACTAAATTTTATGGTAAGTTTTTTAACTCTAAAAGTATCTTCTTATTTTTTAGGTAAAAAGATGTTAAAAATTTAGTACTAAGGTTTAAACATGGTTTTTCCTAAAACCCTGCCTAAAGGTTGGAACTCTTGAAAGTTATTCTTCTTTCATGGGAGTTTCCTCCAAGAATTGTTGGAGAAATGGCAATTTATGTTAATAGTTTAGCATCAAATCTTGTTAAAAAGGGGTTTAAGGTATACGTTGTAACATATCATGATTCTTTAAATGGCTTATCTACATACGAGGATGGAGTAAAAGTTTTTAGGGTTAATAATCCTGTTACCTGTCACACTAATGTTTTAACTTGGAGTTTAACTTTAAATGGAAACTTTGAGAAAGCTGTTGTAGAAATACTTGAAAAAGAGGGTAGTAATCAGACAATAATTGATGCACATGAATGGTTAACAGTTAGTGCTGCAGTTTCAATAAAGAAAACCTTCAACATACCCTTAATTTTTACAATTCATAGTATAGAGGATTATAGGTCAAATTATGCTGAAACACCATTAAGTATTACAATTAAAAGTTTAGAGTGGCTTGGAATATATGTGGCTGATAAGGTTATTGTTAGGTCTGAAAACCTAAAAAAGGATTTATGTAACCTTTATAGAGCCCCAAAAGATAAGATTACAGTTGTTGACTGGTTTAATCCTTCATGGATTGATAGTATGGCTTCTCTTTATAAGGAGTTTTTATCAAAAAATTTTAGCTAGCCTGGAGGGTTTAAAATGGAAACTTTTCCAGGTAAGGTTATTCTTCTTTCATGGGAGTTTCCTCCAAGAATTGTTGGAGGGATAGCTTCTCATGTTTACGAGCTTTCAAGAAATCTTAGTATGCTTGGTGTTGATGTTACAGTTATAACTTTTAGTTCTCCTGAAACAAAAAAATACGAAAATATTGATGGAGTTGAAGTTTTTAGAGTTCCTCCGTACGATTTTCCGGCACCTGATTTTGCATCAAAAATTTTAATGACAAATTTAAATATTAAACAGAAAGCTATAGAGGTTTTAAAAGCTAATAAAGATAAGCCTAAAATTATTCATGCGCATGATTGGCTTGTTGCAATTGCAGCTATAAGCTTAAAAAATCTTTTTAAGATCCCCTTGGTAACAACTTTACACTCCACAGAATATGGAAGAGCAAACGGTTTACCTTCAAATTATAATAAAATGATTCATCAAATAGAATCTTGGCTTGTATCAGAATCTTTAAAAGTTGTATGTTGTAGCAGGTATATGTCTCAATCTATTTGTAAAGAGTTCGGTATTGAGGATAGTAAGGTTACTGTAATTTGTAATGGTATTAATCCTCAAAAGTTTAGAAAAAAAGGTAACAACCATAATCCTGGTGATGTTAGAAGCTTATTTGCAGATTCTGATGAAAAACTGGTTCTTTTTGTTGGTAGGCTTGTTTCTGAAAAGGGTTTAAATGTTTTACTTGAAGCTTTTCCAAGAGTTCTTCAAAAAGTTAATGCTAAACTTATAGTTGTTGGAGATGGATATTTAAAAGAGGAGATATTAAAAAGAGCTTGGAGCTATGGTTTCCCAGATAAAATATATGTTACAGGATTTTTAGATGAAAAAATTTTAAATCAGCTTTATGTAGCTGCTGATGTATGTGTTGTTCCAAGTCTGTATGAGCCTTTTGGACTTGTAGCTTTAGAAGCTATGGCCGCTAAAACCCCTGTAATTGCTT
Organism: uncultured Candidatus Bathyarchaeia archaeon; assembly: GCA_964569845.1. Taxonomy (GTDB): domain Archaea; phylum Thermoproteota; class Bathyarchaeia; order Hecatellales; family Hecatellaceae; genus CAZMUQ01. The sequence continues at coordinate 5,959 of CAZMUQ010000008.1, read as the reverse complement.
CTGATGTTGGAGGTTTATCAGAAATAGTTGAGCATGGAAAAACAGGGATAAAAGTTCAACCAAACAATCCAACTCTACTTGCAGATAGCATAATTGATGTTTTAAAAGGGGGGAAAGATATAGATAGAATGGTGAAAAATGCATATAAGAAAATAGTTAATGAGTATAGTTGGAGAATTGTTGCTGAAAAAACTAAAAATCTTTACATTGATATCTTAAAGTGTTGTTAAATTAAGTAGAATCAGCTTTTTAAGAATTGCTAAATCTTTTTAGGTGTTTAGGTTGACTGATATATGCCTAGGCTTTGATGTACATCAACCTTTTAGGTTAAAAAGGGATTTTTTCTGGCTTCACCGTGAATTTTCGTGCACACCAATAAACAGGCTTTTTGATTATTATTTTGATAATAAGCTTAATAGGGATGTTTTAAGAAGAGTTTGTGAGAAAAGTTATCTACCATCAAACAATATTTTGCTGGAGGAGATTGAAAAATTTAAAAGTGAAAATAAGAAGATTAAAGTCTTCTTTAGTCTTTCAGGTGTTTTTCTTGAACAATGTATAAGATGGGCTGATTATGTTCTTGAATCTTTTAAGCAGCTTATTTTAACTGGTTGTGTAGAGCTTATCTCCCAACCATATTATAATTCTCTTTGCAGTCTTTGGCCTGAAAAAGACGAGTTTATTGAGCAAGTTAGAATTTATGAGAAGAAGATTAGAGAAATTTTTGGTTTAAATTTAAGCTTCTTTAAAAATACTGAGCTTATCTATAACAATAGGATAGCAAAACTTGTTGATAGTTTAGGTTATAAGGGTATGATTATTGAGGGTGTTGAAAGAATCCTTAAACCTTTTTCCCCAAATAATGTTTTTAAACCTAAAGGTTGTAGTAAACTTTTAATTCTTCCTAGAAATCCTCAGCTTACTGGAACAATAACATACCATTTTTCTAACCGTTTATGGTTTGAATGGCCTCTTACACCTGAAAAATACGTTAGAATGCTTTCATTAACACCAGGTCAATGCGTGGTTATCTTTTTAGATTATGCCTTTTTTGGTGAACACTGCTCTTCCGAAGATGGAGTTCATAATTTTCTTAAAAACCTTCTTGAAGAGGTTGTTAAAAGAGAGAATCTAGAATTTATGCTTCCCTCAGAAGTTTTAGAGAAACATAAACCTGTTGAAGAAATTGATGTTAATGAGCTTGACGAAACAATTTCTTGGGGAGGGTTAAAACAAGATTTAGATTTATGGCTTGGAAATAGTATGCAGGTTGCATGCTATAATTCTTTAAAAGAGATAGGAAAACAGGTTAAAGAATCTTGGAATAAAAATCTTTTAAAGATTTGGAGACTTCTTCAAACAAGCGATTACCTATACTACATGTCAACTGTTGAGGATCCTGAAAATTTAAGTGGATACTTTAACCCTTACAATTCACCCTATAATGCTTTTTTAAACTATGTTAATGTAATCTTAGATTTTAGAGTTAGAGTTAAAAATTTTATCATTTTAGCTAAAAAGCCCTTCAAGTTTTATTTAACTAAAAACCATTATACAGGAATATTTACTCAAAGTTTAAGTGGATTTTTACGTGTGTTAAGATTTATTGATGTTAAATCTATAGAGTATCATTTAAGGAATGGTGATTTTGAAAGATGGTTTACTAAAAGTTTAGGGGACTATAGGCTTGCAAAAAAGGTAAGAATGTTAAGATTTAGGAAGTATAGTGGTGAAAAGCTTAGAAGAAAAATTTACAGTTTAGTTTTAAACCATTATAAGAAAATTAGTAAAAACCTTGTAAATTTTCCTTTAACTTTTCCTCTTAAAGAAAAATATATTAAAAACATTTTAATGTTGCAGCATGCTGAATATATTCTTAGAAAGCTTCCAATATGGAAAGTTTTTTGGTTTGATTCTGGCAAAGAAAGTTCTTACCATGTTTATGCTTCAAGTTTACCTGAACTTTACGAAAAAATACTGGCTGTTAGTGTATCATCCTTAGAACTTTCCATAAAAAATGGCTCCCTTATAAGGTGGGTTAAAGAAGTTGTTGGAGATGATGAGCTTGCTAAAAAGCTAAGCAAAATTAGAAATTTAAGCTTAACAGGAGAGAAGCTTCGGGAAATTGTTTATAAAACTGTTAAAGAAAGATGTGATGAGCTTTCAAGGATTGTAAAAAATAAGCATTTAATTATTTAAAAGGAGATAGAATTAAACCTAAGTTATCCATCTACGTCAAAAAGAACAAGTTAAGCCAGTATTAAAAACTGTTGAATTCTTCTCTTAGTGTGCGCTAAAAAGCAAGATTGTTTGAAGTAGTTAAAGAGAGTAAAGGTTATAATGGTAGAAGCACTCCTTATAACGGTAACAATTGAAATAAATGCTTTAGGCTGATTCTTACATGATTGTTGATGAGGTTGAGTATGGTAGGTGGATAAGGGCTTCAAGGGGAACTTTAAAATCTGCAAAAGGAGATTTTGAAAGAGGGGAATATAACTGGGTATGCTTTAAAGCACAGCAGGCAGCAGAATTTTCTGTTAAGGCTTTGCTTCATGGTTTAGGTTTACCTGCCTATGGGCATAGTATATCAGCCCTCCTATCGAAATTGCCAAACAAGCTAGAAGTGGAGAAACCTATTCAGGCTGCTAAAACACTAGATAAGTATTATGTTCCAACTAGATATCCTAATGCATGGGCTGAGGGTATCCCAGAAGACTACTATACAATGGAGGATGCAAGTCAAGCAATTAAACATGCTGAGGAAATCCTAAAATGGGTGGAAGACTTATGGAGGTTATTAAAGAAAGAAAGAGGATAAGGGAGAAAGTTATCAAGGAAGCTTCTAGCTGGACTGCAAAACTTCCCTTTAAAGCCACAGCCATATTAATTGGCTCTTATGCTAGAGGAGATTTTAATCTTTGGAGTGATGTTGACATCCTATTAATATCTGAAGAGTTTAAAGGTAATCCTGTTGAAAGACTTAAAGCACTTGATATTCCTCCAGGTTTTCAGGTTATCCCGCTAACACCAAAAGAGTTTAAAAAACTTCTAACAAAAAGAAATCAACTAGCAATAGAAGCAACAAAACATGGAATAATACTGAGAAATGACCTAAAACTTACCCTCCAAATACCATAAAAACCTGAAAACAGTTAATATTGGCTGGTTCTCCGCAGGTTTTTTGGATAAGCTAAACCTTTAGCAAAAATCTGCTTCTAAGGGTCTGACGTGAATCTTCTGTAGTGTTTAATGGCTAAGACGTATAAATTAAGGCTTGTTAGGAAGGTTTAGATTTTGTTGCTTGATGATATCTCTGGTTTTCTTCCCAATATTTTGTGGATAGTGTTTATGTACTTCTCCACTTTTCTTGTTAGTTTTGTATCGTCTGTTATAAGTTTTGCATTTTTTTCTGTGGATGCTGCTATGTATGATGCATCATAGTATGTTGTTTGAAGTTTGTAGGCGAGGTTTAGGGTGAGGCTGGGGTTTGATGGGTTAACTGTTTCCATTGTTTTTAGGACTCTATCTAGGAGGGATATTGTTTCTAGGGCTTCATTAATACTTACCCTTTTTAACAGTAATGCTTCCTTCCATAATGCGTTTCCAACCTCATATTTTGTTAGGGATAAGGTAAGGTTACCTTTAAGCAGCCTATAAGCATCTTGTTTACGAAGCCTTATAATGTTTAGTAGTGCAGATGCATCAAATAGTAACTTCATCTCTTCTCACGGCTCTCCCTTATCAACCCTACAATCTCCTCAGCAGGTATCTTCTCCAAAACCTCCCCTATTCTTTTAAGAGCTTTTTTAACTTCTTCCTCCTCAGCCTTTCTAACCTCCTCCTCAAGAGCTCTCCTAACAACCTTACTTATAGAAATACCATACTTTCTAAGCTTCTCACGTAAATCACTATCTATCTTAGCAGATACTGTTACGTATTTCAAGATACCACATGAAAAGTAATACCATAAAATAATACTTAAATGTTACTAACAATATTAGCATATTTCAGACTATTGAAAAATTCTGAAACTTAACCACTAACAACCCGTTCTATCCGAGCTTAAACTTTTCATGATATGTTCCGTAAGTAGTCTTAACTTAACTCCTCCTTTTCTTGGTTGCTATTACACAGATTCTTTTGTAGGTTATGGCTATGAAAATAACGGTATTCTTAACTATTTGGGAGGATATACTATATGGATAGGTGAGGTTTTTGGGTCATACCTCAGTTAGGGTTAAGATTATCAATCCGTTGAACAAAAAAGAGATGGATGTTGATTTGCTTGTGGATACTGGTTCAACTTACACTTGGATTAGGTGTAAGAAGCTTAAAAGTTTAGGTTTAAAACCTACTGGAAGAAGGAGGTTTCGAACTATCAATGGGAAAATAGTTGAAAGAGAGGTTGGAGAGGCAAAAATCGAGTATGAGGATGAAAAAGCAACATGTATGATTGTTTTTGGAAAAGAAGAGGATGTTGAAGTTCTGGGTGTAACAGCACTTGAAAACCTAGGATTAGAAGTAGACCCTATAACAAAAAAACTGAGAAAAACTGAAGCATTACTTGCAGTTTAACCTAGCTTAACATCTTTTGCAATAATTTTCCTCTATCTATTTTCTATTTTAAAATCTCAACAGTTTTACCATAAAACTTTGAATCTCTAGCAACATAACAATACTTTAACCTTTAACTAACAACCTAAACAGTTAACCCATCAATCTTTAGGGTTTGTTTTAAAAAATAGGAATAGAATTGAGGATGGTATAAATTCACCTTAGGGTTGGTGGGACCGGCAGGATTTGAACCTGCGACCTACGGGTTTCCCCCGATTTCCAGCTCTTCCTCATCCTTTTTGTCGGTAAACCCGTAGCTTTTGAGCTGGAGCCCTTAACGACACCCCAAACCTGTATTAGTTGGGGTGTGGTCGTCCTGCCTGGCTAGACTACGGTCCCACCAGCATTATAAAAATTTTAATAGGGAAGAATTAAGCTTTTCTTTTCTAAAATTCTAAAAATTATTTTAAAAATTTTTATTGATAGTTTATGTTCCCAGCTAAGTAAAAATTAAGTCTGGTAAAAATGTTTTAACCCTTGTTTTTCGTAATTTTTACCGTTTTATTGTACTACTACTGCATTTGCGCATCTACGTGAAATTTTTGTTATTTTTATTTTTACATGGTCTCCTGGCTTTGTTTCAGGTACAAATATTACAAATCCTCTTATTCTAGCTATTCCTTCACCACGTCTACTAACTTCACTTATTTCAACATCATATTCTCCATCAACTTGAACTGGGCATGGTCTAAAACCGCCTCTTCTTTGCAAATTTTCACCTCCTCAAAGTTTTAATTTACTCTTCTTCCTTTAGGATTGTTAAGCTGCCAAATCTACCTATGTTGAGATGTTTTACTCCACGAAATTCTGTAACATATCCATTAGTTATCTGGATAACGTCGTTAACCTTAACTCTGCCTATTTGCTCATTCCAGAGGGAAAGATTAATTTTTCCACTTTCATCAGCTACAACAGCAGTTGCAACTCTGCTAAGCCTACCACTTTTCCTAGAAAAAACTTCTCTTGGCTCTGAAACTTCGATAACCTTAGCTTTAATGTTTATAGACCTCATACCAGTAGCTAAATCAGATATTTTCAAAGCTTTATCCACCTCCACATTTGGTCTTCCTAGCTTGGGAAAAACTTTCTTAGGATAAAACATCTTTACCGGCTTAAAATCACGTTTAAACTTTTTTCCTTTAAAACGTCTTTCAGGTTTTCTATGCAAGTTTACTCTACTCACGTTAACATGAACCAGCTAAATAGGTGAAGTGGAAAAGACAGCTAAAAAGCTGACTTATCCCTCACCTACAGCTAGGCTTAAACCAAATAAGCCAACCACACTATATAAAACTTTCTACTTACAATGTTTTCAATTCTTTTTTAAGGTTAACCTTTTTTAATG
>CAZMUQ010000007.1:15077-51525 GCA_964569845.1 uncultured Candidatus Bathyarchaeia archaeon | reverse complement strand
TTCATATCCAAGCCCAAATTTTTCCATTATTCCCGGACCTAAATTTTCGATTAAGATATCAGATTTTGATGCAAGCTCCCTTACAATCTTAACGGATTCTTTCTTTCTAAGGTCAAGAGCTATCTCCTTCTTGTTTCTGTTTAATGTGCAGAAGAAAACTTCAAAATCGGGATGCATAAGACTTGTAAGAATCCTTAGCACATCTCCCATTTTAGGTTCAACTTTAATAACTTCAGCGCCCAAATCCCCAGGGATTGCCCCACAATATGGAGCAGATATAAATTGGGAGATTTCTAAAACTCTAACTCCTTCAAGGGGCCTTTCCAATACTTCCACCAAGATTAACATTGTTGCTTAAGGAAGTAGATTAATGTTTAGTTTAGCTAGAATCTGTTCTTTTTACGTCTTTAAAGTAGGGACGCTTCTTAAGTTACCTTTTAACTTTATAGTTTAGTTCTGGTAAACTACTAACCCAAAAATTTAAAAGTGCTTTCACAAATAGGAGATACGTAACAATGGGCTTAATAAAGTGGGCTTTAACAAAATCTCCTTGGATTCTTCACTTTAATACTGGTGCTTGTAATGCTTGCGATATCGAGGTTCTTGCAGCCTTAACCCCAAGATATGATGTTGAAAGATTCGGTATACTTTTGAAGGGAAGTCCTAGACATGCTGATGTTATGGTAGTTACAGGATCCGTTACAAGACAAATTAGGGATAGACTTTTTAGGGTTTATGAGCAAATGCCTGAGCCGAAATTTGTTATGGCTGTTGGTTCATGTGCAACAAGTGGAGGAGTTTTTCAAAACTGTTATCATGTATATGAGGGTGTTGATAAGGTTATTCCAGTTGATGTCTATGTTCCAGGTTGCCCTCCTAAACCTGAAGCAATTATTTATGGTGTAGTTAAGCTTTTAGAGAAACTTCAAAAAGCTAAAATCTAGGTGAGAATTTTTTGGTTAGCTTAGAAGAGGGTGTTGAAAAATTAAAATCTTATCTTGGTGCTGAAAATATTTTGGATGTTAAATTTCAACCTCCAAGGAACTGTTTTATTCTTGTAAGGGCTGATAAGCTTAGGAATGCAATTTCTTACATGGTTAATGAGTTAGATTGTAAACATTTAATTACTATTAGTGGAGTTGACCTTATAAAGGATAACCAATTTGAACTTATCTATCACTTAAATGATGGTATTAATACTTTCTCCTTGAGAATCAGAATTCCTAGGGATAATCCTAAGATGGTTAGTATAGTGGATATTGTTCCGGGAGCAGTTTTTTATGAGAGAGAAGTTTATGAGCTTTTTGGAATTACTTTTGAAGGCAATCCTCGAAAAGAAAACTTTATACTTTCAGATGGATGGCCTGTAGATGTCTTCCCCTTAAGAAAAGATTGGACTATAGAAAAGATACGTGAAAGATTAGAAGAAGAAAGAAGGAGAGGTGTTAAAGGGATCTAGGAGGTGTTTAAGCTTTATGCTTGAAAAGGAAGTTGGAACTGCTTTTGAAGTTCCTATAGGTCCCCAGCATCCGGCTTTAAAAGAACCTATACTCCTATTGTTTAAGGTTGATGGAGATATTGTTGTTGATGTTTGGCCTAGAATTCATACTCATAGGGGAATTGAAAAAGCAACAGAATCAAGAAACTACATTCAAAACATTTATCTTTGTGAAAGAGTTTGTGGTATATGCTCATTCATACATACACTTGTTTATACTCAAGGAGTGGAAAAACTTTTAGATATTGAGGCTCCACCTAGAGCCCAATATATTCGTGTAATTGTTTCTGAACTTGAAAGAATACATAGCCACACTCTTTGGCTTGGTGTTGCTGCTCATGAGCTTGGGTTTGACACCTTATTCTACTATGTTTGGCGTGACCGTGAGGTTGTAATGGATTTATTGGAGCTTATATCTGGAAACCGTGTTAATTATGCAATTTCAACTGTTGGAGGAGTTAGAAGAGATATTTCACCTGAAGTAGCGGATAAAATTAGGAAGGGACTTGACATCTTAGAGAAAAGAATGGATGTTTATAAGGGTGTTGTCGAAAAAGAGCCAACCCTGCGTGAAAGAGTTGTTGATGTTGGTAAACTTTCTCCACAAGATGCAATAGCCCTATGCGCTGTAGGTCCAACTTTAAGAATGACTGGTGTTAAAAGGGATGTTCGTGCTGATGATCCTTACCAAGCTTACGATGAAATTCCATTTAACGTTATAACTTATCCCACCGGAGATGTTTTATCTCAAATTATTGTAAGAGTTGGGGAGGTATATGAAGCAATAAACATTATACGTTATGCGTTAGACCATATGCCTTCAGGACCAATAAAAGTTAAAGTTCCATGGTATATTCCACCAAATGAAGTTATTAGTCGTGGTGAAGCACCTAGAGGAGAACTCTTCTATTATCTTAAATCTAATGGAACAGAGAAACCTGAAAGAGTAAAAATTAGGACACCAACACTTGCTAACATTCCTTCAGTATGTAAAATGCTTATTGGATGTCATGTTGCGGATATACCGATAATATTTGCAGGGATAGATCCTTGTTTAAGCTGTACTGCAAGATTTGCTTTTATCGATGAGAAAAAAAATAAAAGCTGGATTTGGAATAATGAAGAGCTTAGGAGGTATAGTTTAAAATGGTATGGGAAAGCTTAATCGGTTTAATTGAACTACTCATATTTCCAGGAGTTTTCTTTATATTCTGGTTAGCTTTAACCTACGAATGGATAGATAGAAAGTTTTACGCTAAACTTCAAAATAGATATGGGCCTCTTCATGTTGGTGCTAAAGGTTTTTGGCAGCCTTTAGCAGACTTTATAAAGCTAATGGTTAAAGAGGATATAATTCCAGCTGCGTCAGACCGCCTACTTTTCACTTTAACACCAATATTCCTTTTAACCCTATCTTTAACAGCCTTCTTCTTTGTTCCTATAGTTCCACTTTTAAGAAATGTTGCTTTAGCATCTTTTGAGGGAGATTTAATTTTAGTAATTTTTCTGCTAACAATGATAGCTGTAGTAAAGTTCCTTGGAGCCTGGGGTTCAACAAATATTTTTGGGGCTGTAGGTGGAGTTAGACTTGCATTTCAGTTGCTTGGATATGAAATTCCTTTAGCTATTTGTCTAGTTTCAGCTGCTATTGTAGCTGGAAGCTTAAATATCAGCATTATAGCTCAGTATGTAGGCTCAAACATTATTGCAGCTATAGCTTTACTTCCAGCTTTAGCAGTATCAATAGTATGCTTCCAAGCTGAGCTTGAAAGAATACCTTTTGATATTCCTGAAGCTGAGCAGGAGATTGTTGCAGGATGGCTTACAGAATTTAGTGGGCGTAGACTTGCATTAATTAGGCTTTCAATAGATGTTGAACTTGCATTAGCCTCAGCCTTACTTGCAGCTCTCTTCCTTGGAGGACCTTACGGGCCTATCATACCTTTCCTTCCAGTTCAGGTTTCATACTTTATATGGTTCATCATTAAAGCAACAATAATCCTACTAATATTTTCCAACATTAGAACCTTGTTTGCAAGGTTAAGAATAGACCAAATGGTTCATTTCTCATGGAAAAATCTTGCTATAATATCTCTTCTTGAAATAGTACTTATTCAAGCATTACTTGTAGGAGGTGTTATTTAGAATGGCTATGGAGCCGGAGCTTGCAAAACACCTGTTTAAGAAGCCTATAACATTAAAATATCCGTTTGAGAAGATATCTCCACCTGAAGGTTTTAGAGGTAAACTTAGCTGGGATGCTGATAAATGTGTTGGTTGTGGTTTATGTGTTACAGTTTGCCCATCGTTTGCTCTTGAAATGGTTGGAAAAGGTCCTACAGCAGAGTTTAGGTATTATCTGTCAAGATGCGTATTTTGTTCTCAGTGTGTTTCAACATGTCCAAAAGATGCTTTAAAAATGACAAACGAATATGAGCTTGCAGATTATAAGCCAGTAGTTATAGAGTTTAAACGTGGGAAAAGTTAAAAATTGCAGGTTTAAAACAAAAATGTTTTATATTAGTTTAAGCTTGGATTTAAAGATTGTAGGAAAACTTTACGGTAATGGGATATGAATTCTCTTCTAATGGCTGCTATCCCAATAATTTTTGCAGTTATTTTTGCTATTTTAACCATTGAGGTTGAGGATATAATTTATGCTATCTTTTGCTTTTCTCTTATGTGTATATCCGTAGGGATTTTCTATTTTGCTGTTAACGTTATTTACGTTGGCATTTTCCAACTCCTAATTTATGCTGGAGCTGTTGTTGCTCTTGCTATTGCTGCTGTAATGTTAACAAGTAGAAGGGAGGTTAGAAAGTCTAAATGAAAGTGGATAGTTTATCCATAGCGGGTGCAATTTTAAGTATATTGCTGGTAGTAGTATTTTTCTCCATATTATTCTTTACTAAAATTTTTCCATTCCTTCAATCACCTATAATGGTTGTAGCTTACGCCTTAGCTAGTAAGGCTATTAGTGCATCTCTCTGGAGCTTAAGAGTTTTAGATGTCATAATTCTTGGTATCATTTTCTTCTCATCTGCTATGGGTTGCATAGCTTTATTTAGGTTGGAGGGTGAAAAATAGTGGAGGCTTTCATGGTAGGATTGCTTGGAGCTTTTTTACTCATAGTTTTAGGTATTTATGCTCTTGCAAGCAAAAGAAACATGATTAAACTTATCCTTAGTGTTGAAATAATGACAAATGGAGCTATTTTAGCGCTTATAAGCTTCGCTATAAGGAAACCTGGAGTTATAGATCCTGTCATTCCCTCTTTAGCTATTTTAGCTATAGGTGTTGGTGGATGCGTAGCTGCTGTAGGTTTAGCTATAACAGTTCAAGCATATAGGCATTATAGAACTCTTGATATACGTGAACTTAAAAGGCTAAGATACTAAACACGGAGACTTGTTTTAACTTTTAAAGAAAAAGTATTGGGAAGATGAAATTTTTTAGGTTTTCTGGCTTATTCCTGGTATATGTTCAGGTGGACGTACAGCCTTCATTTTTATTGCACCCTGAGGACATCCAACAACGCAAACTCCGCATCCAAAACATTTTTCAGCGTTAACTGAGGCTTTATATTTTTTACTTCCTTCAGGTTTTACTAACTCTATTGCATCAAAAGAGCAACGCTCTATGCATGTTTGACATCCAGTACATTTCTCAAGGTCTGTATAGGCTACATACCTACTTTTTTCAACCATAACATTTAATGGTATTTTTGCTGCTCTTGAAGACAAGAAAAATTCACAGCAATCTCCACAACAATTACACATTGTGTAAACTCCTGCTCCCTTTATTGCGGCAGTATTAGGCCACGTATGGATAAGACCATCTTTTTCAGCTTCATCTAAAATTCTGATTGCTTCCTCTAAACTTAATTTTACACCTGAGCCTCTTTTAATAACATATTCTGCTCCACGTCCAACTTGGATACAATGCCACTGTTTTAACTCCTCCGTATGGTCACATTTCTCTCCAACTCCAATTTTAACCATACGACATGAGCATGGAACAACAGCAATAAAATCTTGAGCTTTAAAAAGTTCACGTATATTTTCACACGGTAAAACATCAGGCAAATCCTTAATTGCATTATATGCTGGAACTACACGGAAGAAAGGTTTACCTAAACTTGAAAAAATTTCGCCAAGCTTCTTGTATGATTCATGAACCCCAAATTCATGCCAAAGCTTAAAATATTCTTTATCCTTTTCAGGGTCAAGTTGCTTTGTTGCAAGAGTAGCATCATGAAGTTGAATAATATCCCTAGCAAATCTAAAGTAATCACGTTTATCAAAATCTTTTGGAAATGTAACACCTTTGCGGAATAAATCATCAAGCATTTCTTTAACTTTATCTGCAGGTATTCCTGTTTTTTGTGAAACTTCCTCGATGCTTCCAGGAAGCTCCACAGCTACTCTTGCTTGCTCAGGAGTCATTAAATATTGAAGAATACGGCGCAGGTAAACTGACCCCGGGAAACCTAAACGTTCTGTAAGTACCTCATAAGGGTCTTTTTCCAATTTTTTCCACCTCATCAAAAACTTACAGTGTGCAACAATGCTTTAAGTGTTATTATAGTTTTTAAGTGTTGTTATAATTGTATGCTGAATTTTAAACTTTATTTTCACATTTTTAGGTAAATTTTCTCCACAATTTAACCCAAAATCTTATAAATGAAAGTGGTTGTGTATAACAAAATCAAAAGAAAAGAGCTTGATGTTGGTGGCGAAATGTTCCCTCAATCATCCTTCCTTGTTTGGGGTTTGCCACTAATAGCTGCAGTTTTAGTTCCACTGGCATCCCTACATCCAAAAGTTAGAGATGGTTTTGCAATCATTATAGGCTTTTTAACAGCTTTAATTGCAACTACTCTCATCCCTGCAGTGTTACAAGGTCCACCTTACCCTAATCCTAAGATTACATGGGTTTTCATTCCAAACCTCCTCAAGATTGAGATAGGTGTTCTTGTTGACCCTCTTAGTGTTTTTATGTGTAATGTTGTAGCATGGATTGGTGCGTTAATTCTGTTATACTCGCTTGGATACATGGCTGGAGATAAGAGTTTAACTAGATACTGGTTCTTTATGCTTCTCTTCATAGGTTCAATGATAGGGCTTGTAATGGCTGATAACTTTCTGCTTCTCTACATTTTCTGGGAGATGGTTGGTTTATGCTCTTATGCTCTTATAGGTTTCTGGTACGAGCGTCCTGAAGCTAGAAAGGCTGGCATGAAAGCTTTCATAGTTACAAGGGTTGGAGATGTGTTTCTCCTAGTTGGAATAATCCTCATCTACCTTAATGTTGGAAGTTTTAGCTTCTCAGATTTAGTTACAACACTTAAAACTTTAGCGCCACTTCCAGCAGTTTTCACCATTATTCCTCTTCTACTTTTGGGTGGTGCAATAGGAAAATCTGCTCAACTTCCATTACATACATGGCTTCCAGATGCGATGGAAGGTCCAACAACGGTTAGTGCACTTATCCATGCTGCAACAATGGTTAAAGCTGGGGTTTACCTTATGGCTAGAACTCACATGATCTATATGACAGTTGCTCCTGAAGTTTGGCTTACAGCCTTAATTTGGGTTGGTGCTTTAACTGCTTTTGTTTCAGCAACAGCTGGACTTGCTGCTGTTGATATTAAACGTGTATGGGCATATTCAACTATAAGCCAAATAGGTTATATGATGTCTGCTCTAGGTTTAGCTGTTGGTGCAGGAGTTTTTGTAAGCCAATTCCATCTGATGAGTCATGCAGTATTTAAGGCTCTTCTCTTCCTTAGTGCTGGTGTAATTATCCATTCACTTGGAGGTATGAGGGATATGCGTAATTATGGTGGTCTTAGGCATGATGCACCAATAACTTTTGCTACATGCCTTGTAGGTGTTTTTGCTTTAAGTGGTATATTTCCATTTAATGGTTTTTGGTCTAAAGACTTAATACTTAAGATTGCAGTAGAAACGGGAAATCTTTGGGCATTTATAATCCTCTACATTACAGCAATAATAACGGTTGCATACTCCTTTAGAGTTATATTCTTAACATTCTTTGGTAAAAAGTCTGAGTATGCTAAACGCTTCCACATTCATGAGCCAAAAGTTATGACCATCCCCCTCCTAATATTAGCTGCCCTATGCTTTATAACCGGATTTTTTGAGCATGATTTTGCACAATTTCTTGGTATAGGTGCAGATGGGCTAGGTGAGGTTGATTTAATGATTATTGGTTTATCCGTTTTAGCATGGATTATTGGTATTCTTCCAGTGTACTATGTTTATGCTAAAGGTAAACCTTCACCTGCAATATTTGGTAAAGGAATTTTGGGTGGTATTCAAAGGATGCTTTATGAATGCTACTACTTTGATAAGTTATACTACTACATCTTTGTTAACAAATTTGTTGCAGGAGTTCAAAAGTTTAGGCGGACTCATCCTGGCATATTAAACTACAACATTAGCTGTATAATTGGAGGCTTACTGTTGTTTATAATTCTAGTATTCTGGCTTGGAGGTGTGTAGGTGAATGTTTACACCAGTCATAGATTGTCTCATACTTTTTGCCTTAATTTCACCATTAATAGGAACTGTTGCTAGGGGTAAGGGGATTGGCAAGGTTTTAGGAGTATTTTCATCCATAGGCTTTTTAGCATCATTATACCTGCTTTATGATCTTTACAAGGATCTTAGGCTAGCAAAAAATGGTATTCTAGTTTACTGGTCTCCTTTAACACCACTTTCAGGCTCATGTTTAAAAGTTGATATGCTTAGTATCTATGTTTCAGCAATCTTTATTCTTGTTGGTTTAATGGCTTCAATATTCTCCATAAGATACATGGAACATGATACAGGCCACTCATTATACTACAGCTTATTACTAGCAATGGTTGCAGGCATGGTTGGAGTAACGTTCTCAGGCGACTTCTTTACTCTCTTCCTTTTCTGGGAGCTTATGTGTTTAACTTCTTATGTTCTTGTTGCATTTAGAAAGGAGTTTTGGGAACCTGTTGAAGCTGGATTTAAATATTTAATTATGAGTTCAGCTGGAAGTGCGCTTATCTTGTTTTCTATAGCCCTCCTTTACGGTATGACTGGCTCGGTGAATCTTTCGCTTATTGCCAGAGTTTTTGCTCAATCTGGGGCTGATAGTTCTATTAAAGTTTGGACTTACCTAATATTTGGCCTTCTTTTAACAGGATTCGGAATAAAGGCTTCAATTGTACCCTTGCATACATGGCTTCCAGATGCACATCCAGCTGCACCAACCCCCATAAGTGCAATGCTTTCCGGTGTTGTAATTAAGACTGGTGTTTTTGCTATGATTAGGATATTCTTCACAATTCTTCATCCAGCCCCACTAGATTGGGGTATTATAGTTACAATTTCAGCAATTTTTGCAGCTTTAACAATGACTGTTGGAAATGTTATGGCTTTACTTCAAAATGATATTAAAAGACTTCTAGCTTTTAGTAGTATAGCTCAAATAGGCTACATACTTCTAGCTATTTCTGTTGGGTTTGTTGGTGGAATTTACGGGCTTTACGGTTTAACTTCAGGTTTACTTCATGTTTTAAACCATGCAATAATGAAGGCTCTTCTCTTCCTTACAGCTGGAGCGATTATTCATGCTACTGGAACAAGGAGTCTTACAGAGCTTACAGGCATTGGACATAGGATGCATGCTACAGCTGTAATTCTTACTGTTGGAGCTTTAGCAATATCTGGTATTCCACCATTTAATGGATTTATCAGCGAACTTGCAATACTTCTGGCAACAATAAATGCAGGATTGATGATTTTTGCAGTTATAATGCTTGCAAACATATTAATAGGATTCTCCTACTATCTACGTCTTCTCTACATTCTTGTATGGCAAGCTCCAAAAGAAGGACTTGAAAATGTTAAGGAGGCTCCTCTTTCCATGCTTTTACCCATGGGTATACTTGCATTCCTATGTATCTTAATAGGTGTTTGGCCTCACCCATTCATATACTTGGCATCAAAAGCTGCTGAGGCTGCAATGAATACAGTAGCATATGTAAGTGCCATCTAACCAAACTAATAAAACTCACTTTCCCTCATTATATTGAGGTGTACAATATCTTATGTGGATTCTTCCAGAAGACTTAAGATTTGAACTTAAAAAACCTTTAGGAGAGCTTCTAAGAGGGTCTGAGGATGAAGTTAATGTTAAACTTAAAGAGTGGTTTAGAACTCATAAGCCTAAAACTGTTATTGCTGTTGGTGATAAGGTTTCCTCAACTTTAGCAACCTTAAATATTGATGTTAAGCTTTACATTTATGATGAGAAAACAAAGAGAACAGGAATAGAAAAACCTGAAATTAAGGCTGATAGGTACATTACCATAAAAAACCCCGCAGGAATGTTAACAAAAAATTCTTTAAATACTGTTAAAGAAACGTTAAAACTTGAAGGTTCAACAGCTTTAAAAATTGATGGTGAAGAGGATCTTTTAACTCTTCCAGCAATATTTTATGCTGAAGAAGATTCTGTTGTTATTTACGGTCAACCTGATGAGGGTGTTGTAGTTGTTAATGTTAATGAAGAAAGAAAAAATTTTGTGGAAAATGTATTTAGGAGGATGGGTGTAAATTTTGAGTAGTGAGAAGAGTAAAAAGGAGGGTGTGTGGAGGTTATATACCTACAATTATGAAACAGGTGAGATTAAGCTAAAAAATAAGAAGTGTCCTAGATGCGGAAAAATAATGGCTCACCATTTAAACCCTGAAAGATGGGCTTGTGGTAGTTGTGGATACACAGAGTATCGTGTTGAAAGGAAAAAACGTTGAAAACTTCTAACCCTCACTTTTCTCTTCTCTTGAAATTTTTGGTGCATTTCTAGCTATAATATGCTTTGGTAGGATTAGTTTTGCTCTTTCCTCTGAATCGTAAATGTGAGCTACACCAGCAGTTATCCAAGAATTTGTTTTTGTTTTCATACTTAGAATGTAAACTTGCTCAGGTTTAACTCCAAATTTTGCTGCTATCTTTTCTTTAACTTCTTCTTTTTTTGGTGTTGATGATTTTTCATGGAGAATTTCAAAATTTATTTCCCTTCTACCAATTAAAATGTTCTTATAATCATTTACAATCTTAACCTCAACCATGGCACTTTTACTCCTCCAAAACTTTCATATTTATCTGCACAATATCCTCGGTTATAATTCTTCCCCTAACAGTCTTTCTTCTCCTTTCACCTTCAACCCTAGGATGAAAGCCAACTCCTCCACTTAAGAGAATCTTAGCCTTAACTCCACCATGAACATCAGGCCTCATAGGAAAGCCATCTTTATCAGTTCCACCAGTTATTAATAGTTTTTTAAATTGTAAACCAAGTATGGAACCGTCTATTGTATCACCAATACTCTTACCTATTAACGGGTAAGCCTTTGCTCCCTCAACCTCAACAGTTTCACTTCTACCATTTTTCGGGTTTGAAATAATAATTTTAAACTTTACCATATCTCCAACCCAAATTTTTGTTGGTTGTGGGATAGCATACGGGAAAGTAACATGAAATTTTAAGTTTTTCCCTCAACCTTTTCAAGAAAGACTTTATACTTGTATAATTTTCCTAAAGCCTTAATAGCTCTTTCAACAGACGGATAAACTGGTATGTAGTTTCTTTCTAACTCTTCAACAATTCTATCCTCCTGTCTACCCATTGTAGCCCTCCAAATAACAGCAGGTTTACCTGCCTCTTTTAACCTCAAAAATGATTTAACAACTTCATCTAATTCTGGTGGTGGAACAAACGCTGGAAGCTGAATAACAATGCAATCAACATTCTCATCCCTAGATATGCTATCTAAGGCTGTTTTACAAACTTTAGCATTTCCATGAAATTCTATACATGGCCCCATATCAAACGGGTTTGAAGGTATATTCCATGGAGGATAAACTTTTCTTAACTGTTCAACTGTTTCCTTTTTAAGTTCAGCTAGCTTAAAACCGTTTTCCTCACAACAATCTACAGCAATAACTCCCTCACCGCCACTTAAAGTTATAATTGCAACTCTATTACCTGCTGGAGGTTTAAGAAACTCAAAAACTTTAGCAAAGTCAAAAAATTCTTCTAGGGTTTGTGCGTGGATAGCTCCAGCCTGTTTTAATGCAGCTTCAAAAATTGTGTAGCTACCTCCTGATAATGAACCTGTATGTGTTAAAGATGCTTTTGCTCCCATACTTGTGCGTCCACCCTTAACAATTATAACAGGTTTTTTCTTTACAGTTTCTTTTAGAAGCTCCATAAACCTTCTACTATCTCCCTTAATATTTTCAATATGAAGCGCTATTACCTTTGTTTCATCATCCCTACTAAGATACTCTAAAACATCAACTTCATTTACATCTAACTTATTACCAACATCAATAATTTTACTTACACCAAGATGGAGACCGTTAAAGATCCATCCAAGTTTAGGTTCATACATTCCTGACTGAAAGCAAAAAGCTAGAGAACCTTTTTTAAGCTCTTTCATACCTCTAAAGCTAACTATAAGATTGTTTGAAGGATTAATAGGGCTTAATGTATTTGGGCCAAGAAGCCTCATACCAGTTTTTCTTAAAATCTCACTAATTTTTTTCTCTAATTCTCCCCCAACTTCCCCACCTTCAGAAAAACCTCCAGCAATAACAACAATTCCTTTAACTCCTTTTTCAGCACTCTCCTTTACAACGTTTAATGTTGCTGGTGCTGGAACTAATGAAATAACAAGGTCTATATCATCCGGTACATCTTCTAAGCTTGGATAACATTTTAACCCTAAAATTTCGTTGGCATTAGGATTTATAGGATAAATTTTCCCTGTAAAGCCTAACCTAACAAGATTTTCTGTTATGTAATATGCTGGCTTAGCAGGATTTCTTGTAGCTCCAACTATAGCTACATTTCTAGGATAAAAGAACACATCCAACGAATACCTACTACTCATCCACTTTAACACCATTCTTCCTAATCATGATAATAATTTTATTTCATACTTTAGTAGTTATGTTTCTTCAGTAGCCTTATTAAAACTCAGTTTATAGTATGATAAACTATTTTAAATTTTCTTTTTTATGTTACTATTAGTGGTAAGGCCATAAAATTCAGTAATAGAGCAGTTAAAAAACTGCTGGTGGCGTAATATTATAATATGTGTGTTACTGTAAGTTGTAAGGTAGGTGATAGGACTTGACCACTCTTAATACAGGATTTATTATTGCTGGAGGTTATGCTGACAAAGTTAGAAAAACGCTTTTTGCTCAGCTAAGAAGCCAGATAAAGGATGGTAGTATTCAATCCCAAGATGTTGCTAAGGCTGTTGCTGAGCTTAACAGGATACTTTATGTCTTGCTTGTTGAAAAACTAAAAATTGAAAGAGGAGATGTGGTTAGAGTTAGAGTTGATTATGAAGTTAAGGATAGGGAAATCACTTGGAATTATGATACACTAAAACTTGAAGTTTGTAAAAGAATTCCTGACGAGGAAATTGAAAAGGTCGTTAAGGAGGAAATACCAAAAATTTTGGCTATCTCTCCTGAAGAAGTTAAAAAACCTGAAGTTTACACGGTTGAAAAAATTTCAACTACCAGTCTTGGAGATAGCATCTATAAGGTTTTAAGTAACAATATAGATGCAGGGCTTATTTTGGTTAGTAAAATAGATGAAGGTATTCTTGTTAAAGGTGTACTTACAGAACCTCAACCAATAGTTGTTGAACATAAAACTTTAACAGTTGGAAATAAGGCAGTAGATGATGTTTTAAACGAAAATATTCAAGAAATTGTAAAAGCTGGTAAGCCTGTTACTTCTGAAGAAGCTGAAAAAGTTAGGAAAAGTATTGAAGCCATGGTTGAAAGTTAAGTTTCAAAAATATTTACACCAAGTTTTTTTGATTCCTCCCTTATTTTTTCTATTGCAGATAAAACTTCACTTTCATCTCCTATAATTCTTATAACAAGCTCCATTTTACCATAATGTGGATACATCCCTATAGAAATCTTCCTATATTTATTTTCAAGCTCCTCTACGATATCAGAAAATTTTGATTCTTCACTTTTTAATATAATTTCCTTCACAACTCTTTTTTCCCCAACTCCAATCCTAGGTTCAACCTCTTCAGCAAAAATGGTTTTCATTTCAACTGGAACACCTGGAAGAATAAATATATTTTTCCCCTTAAATTGTAGGAGAATGCCAGGTGCAAGTCCAAGACTATTTTTTAAGGGTATACTTCCCTCAGGTATGTAGGACATTTTCGTTATCCATTTTGTTTGGTTAATATTCACTATATCTTTTTCCTTTAAAAAGGAGATTTTTCTTAAAATGTCATCTAGAATATTCTTATCCTGTATAAGTTTAAGGTTAAAGTGTTTTGCTACAGCTTCAACAGTTTTATCATCAGGTGTTGGCCCTAAACCTCCACAAATAAATATGAAATCAAGGTTAAGTTTAAAAGTTAAAAATAAAGCTTCAGCAATATCTTCAGCAATATCTCCAACAACAAGTATAATTTTAACATTATATCCTAAATCCGTAAGTTTTTTAGCAATCCATCTTGAGTTTGTATCTTGGATGTATCCCTGAAGAATTTCATTTCCAACAATAATTATTCCACAATTTTTCATCGTAAATCACAAAATATGTTTATAGAATGCTTAACTTATACTCTTTAGTTTATCCTTTAAGGATTTAACTTTCTCCATCATATCTTTTCTTTCAATATCTCTTCTATCATCAATTTTTATATTTGTTAAAATCCGCTTTACTCCCTGTTTAATGATTGTTTCATGGCATACTTTAACTACATTAAAAGCCTCATCTATGCTTTCAGCTTCAAAAATTGTACACATAGGAGTAACCTGAAACTTAACATTCATTCTTTCTAATTCTTTTATTGCATAAGCTAAAATTTTACTTAAACTTTCGTTAACTCCTAAAGGAACTAGTGAAAACTCAACAATAATAACCATAAGTAACACCAGACGAAGATTAATTTAAACTAAACATGTTTTTAAATTTTAAAGTGTCTTCTTATTTTCAAGTTTTTGTTTAATGAACTGTAGAAGAATATTTTTAATGTAGGTATTAGCCTCAGAAGGTTCAAGTATTCCTGCTCTACACTCCCTTAAAACTCTAAGAATGGATGGGTACGTTAAATGCAGATGTCTCTTAAAGATCTCTCTAAGCATGGGGCAACCATAAACAAAAAACTTGTTTGGATATGAAAATTCTTTAGCAATTGTTGTTACATCAAGCTTTGAAAATCCTAATGCTGCTAAAATATTAAAACGTAAAAGATTCTTATTTACAAGATAAGCTGAATAATTCCCGGTTGGTAGAAGATCTCCAAAAATAATGATTGAAGCTTTATTTTTAACTGCAAAACTTACTACTTCCTCTTCAATAAGCTTATGGCATCTTCCACAGGGATGAATGTTTCCTTTCAATCCTTTATCAAAAATAAGCCTGAATTTTTCACTACTACTATGCGTAAAAATGTGTGGAATATCATAATCTAAGGTTAAAGTTTCTATAAGTTTTTTCTCTTTTTCAGGTATAATCCATGTTGCAGGGTTTACCGTAACGGTTATTGGGTTTAGCCCAATTATTTTTGATAAGACAGCTGCAACCCAACTATCAACCCCGCCTGAGAAGCTTACTATACTTATACAATCTTTAACAGGAGTAAATGTTGGTATCCTTCTTTTAGGGTAGTTAAGCTCATTTTCAAGTAGAGGTATAAGCCTTGAATTAATGATACACTTAATCTTATCGTTTGAGGTTAATTTACAAATTTCTTTTAAACGTTTAATTGCAACTTTGACTCTAAACCTTTTAACTTCAAGATCTATCTTAGTTCTAACAGAAATACCTGAAAGATTAAGTTTTTTCATAACATTTTTAATAACCATTCCTCCAGGTCCAATTATTGCAGCCTTATCAGGTCTATCCTCAGCAACCACTAAAAGAAAATTTTTTTCTTTATCGTAGAATGTGCTCGAAACTTTAGGTTTAATCTTTAGGGATAAATCTAACTCTTTTCTTACTTCCTGGATAATTTCTTCAATGTAATTTTTCTTAAACATTACTTAAAAATCGTTGTTTAAAACAAGAAGTTTTGTAGAAGAATAAAAATTTCTTAAATTTTTATTTTAGATTTTGCAGGCTACCTCCCATCCTTCATGAACTGCTTCTAGAATTCTTCTAGCCTCAATACAGTCTCCAATTCTGTGAAGACTTAAACCTTTATCTTTAAGTCTATTGTAAAGCTCCTGGTTTGCAACCATACCAACAGCTAAAATAACGTTATCCGCTTTAATACTCTCACGTTTACCCTCTCTTTCAACAATAGCTCCCTCATCAATAATTTCTACAAGCTTTGTATTTGTCATTATTGTGATATTTGGGTTTCCTCTAAGTCTTCTAACAATAACCCACCTAGATGTAGGACCAATATCTGATGCTATTCTACTAAGCATTTCAACAATTGTAACTTTTTTACCTTTTTCAGCCAAAAATTCTGAAGTTTCGCATCCCACCATTCCTCCTCCAGCAATAACAACATTATCTCCAACATTTACACGTCCCATTAAAACATCAACAGCAGTAACAACATGTTTTTTATCTACTCCCGGGATTTTCGGAATCAAAGGTTTAGAACCTGTTGCAACTATAACTTCATCAAAACTTCCTTTAACAACCTCCTCAGCATCAACATGTTTACTGGTTTTAACTTCAACACCAAGCATATTTAGCTGGTTAACTAGGTAATCAACAAATTTAAGAATTTCATCCTTATATGGAGCCTTAGATGCGGCATGTAAATTTCCTCCAAGCTTATCAGACTGCTCCCATAATGTAACTTTATGTCCTCTTAAAGCTGCAACTCTTGCAGCTTCCATCCCGGCTGGACCACCACCAATAACCAGAACTTTTTTGGGTTTTTCAGCAGGTTTTACCCTTTTTTCCCATTCTCTTCCAACCTCCGCATTAACTGCACATTTAACCCCTCTACGTTCGCCAAGGAACATTCCCATCATAATTTCATCAAAACATCTACAGCAAGCTATGCAAACTCTAACTTCATTAAATTTACCTTCAGCAGATTTTTTAACTATATATGGGTCTGATAGGTGTGCTCTAGATAATGCTACAAGGTCAGCTTTCCCCTCCCCAATAATCTGGTCTGCAATTCTTAAATCATTAATTCTTCCAACAGCAACAACAGGAATCCTAATAACTTTCTTCATTTCTTCAGCTAAGGATGCAAAAGCTCCATGTTTAACATCCATTGTTAGCATGGGTATGGGTGATTCATGCCAACCAGACCAAGCATGAAACATATGTACTCCTGCTTCCTCAACCTTCTTAGCAAAAATTTTAGATTCTTCTATTGTGAGTCCACCTGGAAGATAATCTGAAACACTATGCTTGTAGGATATTGGAAAGTTTACGCCTGTCTTCTTCTTAATATTTCTGATAACCTCTAAAGCAAACGTTGACCTTCCATGAATATCTCCACCATACTTATCTACTCTTTTATTTGTTATAGGCGAAATAAACTGACTTAAAAGGTATCCAGTAGCACCCATAAGCTCAACGGCATCAAAGCCAGCTTCCATAGCTCTTCTAGCGGCATCCCCAAACTTTTCAATAATATCTTCAATTTCCTCACCTGTTAATTCTCTAGGTGTTTCACCAGTATATCTTGAGGGTATGGGTGAAGGAGCCACAGGTTGGGTACCTATAACTCTAGATAAAGCATATCTTCCAGCATGGTTTAGTTGGATAGCAGCATAAGCTCCATTATTCTTGATAGCTTTTGCAAGTCTGCTCAACCCATCAATAAACTTATCATCATCTATTCTTAATGTGTAAGGGCCGAATCCTCCAATAGGGTCTATTGATGTTGCCTCAACAATAATCATTGCTGGACCACCTTTAGCTCTTTCAGCATAATATTCAATCATCTGTTGAGTTGGATGACCGTCTTTATCTGCAAAGCCAGTGCCCATAGGTCCCATTAAAATCCTATTTTTTAATGTTAAGGGGCCAATATCTATTGGTTGAAAAACATTTTCAAGTCTCAAATTTTTCACCTATAATTAAAGTTGCATCTTAAATTATTTATTTAGCCTTAAACACTATTTTAACTTAAGCAACAATCAGCTTTCACTTATAAGCTTATCTAGATTTTTTAGGCATTCTTCAACCTCTGTTCTTTCAAAATCAATAAATGGTATGTTTAACCCTTTTTTCCTAAATTCATCTAAAAGTTCCTCGATAAATATTCCCTTACCCTCAACCTCAACCTCTTCTTTATTCCTTCTTATCCAAACCTTTTTTACACCACAACTAGGACTTCCTCTTTTACCTACTAAGCATAAAACTTTAAAGCCGTTCTTAATATATCCCTCAACAAGATTTGTAACATTCTCAGCAATAATCCTGCAATGTTTACGATACTCCGATGTATCCATGTCGGTCTTAGTTTGAGATCCTCTTATAAAACCAAATATAGGTTGCTCTGGACATGGAAGCTGAACAATGCTAACCTTTTTTTCCATGAGAAAACTTAAAACCTCATTTATCATTGCAGGCCAGATAGTTGGAGTTTTTGGACCAACAGCAATAGCATTAGAATTAAGTATGCAGTGAGCAAGAAAAACAATTTTCATACTTCTACCATCATTAATCATAAGCCATCCTCTCATCTAGCTTTAAATTGTAGAAAAAGTTTTACTTTTTGCCCTTTAACCTTAAGAATATCCAAAAATTTTAAAGTTAAATTTAAAATCTTTAAATCTCCTCCAACCTCTAAGTATTTCTCAGAGAATCTATGCAAAATCTCCATATAATTTACTGTTGCTTTTAGCGGCTTATAAAAACTGAGGAATAAAAGTAGGATAACTAAATCCCAGACCATATAAGACTTATTAAAGCTTCTTATTGCTTGCTCCCCATCAACTATGTAGATTTCCTTACAGCTTCTAATAAAATTTGAAGGTTTACTATCCCCTAAACACCACCCTTCCTTGTGAATGTTTGCTAGTGTTTTTGCTAAATTTTCAGTAGCTTCAATAATATCTATATCTGAAAGCTTCTCACCCTCAATAAATTCTCTTTCTAATGTTTTTCCCTTCCAATCAACAAAGTAAACTTTTGGGGTCTTAAAATTAGAATGGTTAGATGTGAAGAACTCATGCTCCCTTTTGAGCCTTTCCTCAGCTAAAAGTGTAAATGGGTAAAATGGTTTAAATGGTAATGAAATAAGCCACTTTAAACTAGATAAATCTAAAAACTTTTTAACAATAACTTTCCCATACTCTTTATCAACAATTTTTACTTGCTCTAAAACCAAAATCTAAACTCTACCTCATAAAATTTTGAGCATCTAAACAATATAAGGGTAAGCTATATAAAGAACTATAGTTAAAAGAAACAAAGTTAACCAAAGAGGCTTACTCCAATTAAGAATTTTTTCACCATCAAGAATTGGAATTGGGAGAAGGTTGAAAAAAGCTACAAAAAGGTTAAAGTAAATAAGAAAGCTGGAGAAAAAGCCTTTAACAAGAAAGATAAATGTTAAAGCTAACAAAATATTGATAAGAGGGCCTGAAAGAGATATTAAACCTATCTTACGCTTATCCATACTATAACTTGAAATTAAAACTGCACCTGGCGCTATAATCTTTAGCGGTAAAAATATTGAGAAAGCGGTAAATGCTAAACCTAAATGGCTAATCCTAAATTCAGCCCAAGCACCATAATATTGGGCTGCAAGTTTATGAGCTAACTCATGAAGAAGAAAAGCTAAAATTATTCCAGATACAACTACTAAAATTATGGATAAATTTAGCATCCAAAAATTCCACCAAGATAAACCTACAAAAAAGAGTATTAATGAAGCTAGAGCTAAATCTCTAACTTCTTTACTGCTAGTATAAAATTTAAATTGCTTTTTTCTTGAAGCTTTTAATACTATTTTTGCTGGATAACGACTAACAAAAGCTTTTGAAGTATGCTTTCTTAACCTTACCTCATTTAATTTTCTGCATAAGTGACTTTCAGGTAATCTATGCTTTACGCAAAAAAGTTCTCCGCAAGCTTCACATCTAAATGGTAAGGGTTCTTCTTCACCGCAAAAACTGCATTTAACCATCCCTATAACCTTTTAACTTTTTCATAAAAGTCTATGAGAGCCTTAACTTTTTCTGATTCAAGGTTTAAAGCTAGAATCTTCATTTGACCTGAAATTTGTTCATAAAGTAGTATGCCTTCCTCGACTAAAGGTTCAATAATTCTTGCGATGGTTGAGGGTGAGCATCTAAGAAAGCGGGCTAATCCTGCTTGGTTAAAAACTTTAGTATGATTTTGTAAAAGATACTCTACAAGTCTTGTTTGCATTTTACTACCAAAAATCCTTTCCAATTTCACATCTTTACACCTTCTTACCTAAGAAGGCTTAATGTATGTTCCAATTTTTTCTCCAGTTAAAATCTTTAAAAAATTTTCTGGTTTTCTTCCATCTATAAAGTAGGTTGGAATTTTAGATCTTTCGATGATTTTTATGGCTAGCGGATCAATTTCATATCCCCCCGCCCATAGATTCCCCCTAATAGCTATCTTAAAAACTTTTTTTGTTGTTATAGTTTTAAGCATTTTTGCATCTTTAAACGTTCTTGGATCTTTATTATAGATACCTTCAACATCACTAGCTATAATGTAGCAATCAGCTTTAATAGCTTCAGCAGCTAAAGCACCAACAGTTGTAGTTGAGTGACCTGGTGTTAAACCGCCTAAAACAACAATTCTCCATGCTTGCATAGCATATCTTAACTCCTCTAGATTTTCAGGTATACGTTGGTAGGCATGTTCTTTAAACATTGAGGCAAGAAGATACGCATTAATTCTTGAAATTTTAATCCCTATCAAGTCGCATAAGGATTCATTAAGCCCTCCTTCTCTAGCAGCTTTAATATATTCTTTTGCTAACCCACCGCCTCCGGTAACAATAACTACTCTACTTCCTCTCTCAGCTAAATCTTCAATAATTGCTACATATTCTTTAAGCAGCTTTAAATTAGGATAGGATGGGAAAAGGAATTTTCCAAGCTTTAAAACAACCTTCAAAATCTTCTACGCCACCCTTCAACCGTCAAATATAATTAGCTAAACCTACATTAAATAGTCTTAGTTACAGTTTTTAGTGATAAATCTAAAGCAGTATTTAAGGCTTGGTTAATAAAGGTTTTAAAGCTTAGAAAACATCAAATAAAAAGAGAAGTTTAATTTGGATGGAGGGTAAGCTTAAACCTGAGCCAAGAAACAGCAGTTAAGCAAGCCTCCCTTAAACGTTTCAGAATGAAAAGGCTACTGGAAGAACTTGCTTCAAAGGAAGGAAGACATACTGAGCTAATAAGCTTATACATTCCTCCAGGAAGGCAGGTAAGTGATGTGCTTAACACTTTACGTCAAGAATATGGAACTGCTTCAAACATTAAATCTAAGACAACCAGACATAATGTTCAAGATGCAATAGAAAGAGTTATTCAACGTTTAAAACTTTTTAATCAAATTCCCCCAACAGGCTTGGTTATTTTTAGTGGAGCTATTCCCCGAGGTCCACCTGGTTCAGAAAAAATCGAAACATACATTATTGTCCCACCTGAACCTTTAGATATTTACCTTTATAGATGTGATTCACGTTTTCATGTTGAACCTTTACTTGAACTTTTGAAGGAAAAAGAAACCTATGGTATACTTGTTATGGATGGTAGTGAAGCAACTTTTGCAACAATTAAAGGTAGACGTTTAGATGTTATTAAATCAATAACTTCAGGTGTTTCAGGTAAACATAGAGCTGGAGGTCAATCTGCAAGAAGATTTGAACGTTTAAGAGAAGTAGAAATCAACGAATACTATAAAAGAGTTGCAAAATATGCAAACCAGATTTTTCTTGATATTCCTGATCTTAAAGGTATAATTGTTGCTGGGCCGGGTCCAACAAAAAATGATTTTCTTGAAAAAGATTACCTTCACTACACGTTAAAAAATAAAATTTTAGCGGTAGTTGATACATCCTACACTGATGAGCAAGGTGTAAGGGAAGTTGTTTTAAAAACGCCTGAAATTTTAAAAAATGTTAGATATGTTGAAGAGAAAAAACTTATTCAGCAGTTTCTTCACGAAGTTGGCAAAGATACTGGCTCCGTAACTTATGGTATTGATGAAGTTAAAAAGGCTATTGAAGATGGGATAGTAAAAATTTTACTAATTTCTGAAGAACTTGACCTTATGAATGTTAAGATTGCATGTTCAACCTGCAACTATACTGAAGAGAAAATTATGAAGTTTTCTGAACTTCAAAGTTTTAAGTTAAACTTACAAAAAAATCTATGCCCTAAATGCGGTAATTTAACACTTCAAGTTGTTGAGGAAAAAAGTCTGCTAGATATTTTTATAGGATTAGCTGAGAAAGCAGGAATCGAAGTTGAATTTATTTCCTCTTCTCATGAGGAAGGTGAAATGCTTTTAAACTCTTTTGGAGGTGTTGCAGCCTTCTTAAAATATAAGAAAGGATAAACTTAACCATCTTTAGCACAACAAGCTTAAATATCTTTTAAGATACCAACTTCCAATATATTATGGGTTAGCTTAAAAGGAGACTTGGTGAATATTGCCGCAGCAAAGACATATATTTTCAACTATAGTTGAAAATAGGCCTGGTGTCCTTTTCCGTATTACAAATACTATCCGTAGAAGAGGTTTTAACATTGAGAGTTTAACCGTTGGCCCCATTGATAATGGTAAACTTGCCCGTATGACAATAGTAATTTATGCAGATGAAAGTGATGCTGAGTTTATTGCTAGAAATCTTCATAAGCTTGTTGAAGTTTTTAAAGTTAAACGTTTAGACCCGGATAAGAGTATTCTAAGGGAGATGGCTTTAATAAAAATATGTGCTGAAGATTCAAGGGTAAGATCTGATATAGTACATTACTCAAGAATTTTCCGTGGAAGAATTGTTGATGTTTCTCAGGATTCAATGATAGTTGAAATTACGGGAACACCAGAAAAGATAAATGCCTTTATAAATTTAGTTAAAAATCATGGCATAAAGGAGGTTGCAAGAACAGGGCTTGTAGCCCTTCAAAGAGGTGGAGAAACTATTTAGGGGTGTTATCTTTTATGAAGGTTTATTATGATTCTGATGTTAAGACAAGTTATCTTAAAAACAAAACTATAGCTGTTATAGGTTACGGTAGTCAAGGTAGAGCTCAAGCGTTAAATCTTAGAGATTCAGGTTTAAACGTTATCTTAGGTCTCAGGCAGGGAGGAGAATCTTGGGTAGCGGCCGAAAAAGAGAATTTTAAAGTTTATAGTGTAGCTGAAGCTTCACAAATAGCTGACATTATTCTTGTACTTATTCCGGATATGGTTCAGCCAGATGTTTATGAGAGAGAGATTAAGCAGGGGCTTTCTGAAGGTAAAGCTTTAGGTTTTGCTCACGGATTTAATGTCCATTTTGGACTTATTAAACCTCCAGAAAATGTTGATGTTTTTATGGTTGCACCTAAAGCTCCAGGTGTTAAGCTTAGAGAAACATACCTTGAAGGTTTTGGAACCCCTGCATTAGTTGCTGTTTACCAGGATTATACTGGAAAATGTGAAGCTTTAGCACTTGAAATTGCTAAAGCTTTAGGCTGTACAAGGGCAGGTGTAATTAAGACTACGTTTAAGGATGAAACTGAGAGTGACATAATAGGGGAGCAGTGTGTTCTTGTTGGAGGTATTATGGAGCTTATTAAGAAGGGTTTTGAAGTCTTAGTTGAGGAAGGCTACCCACCTGAGCTTGCATACTTTGAAGCTTGCAATGAGCTTAAACTTATAGTAGATTTAATCTATCAGGGAGGGTTAATAAATATGCTTCTTAACGTTTCTGAAACAGCTAGATACGGTGGACTTCTTATGGGTTCAAAAGTTATAGATGAGCATGTAAAGGAAAATATGAAGAATGTTGCTAAAAAAGTAAAAAGCGGAGAATTTACACGAATATGGATTGAAGAATATAAGCAAGGTTGCCCAAACCTTAATAAAATGCTAAATGAAGTTAAAAACCACCTACTTGAAAACACCGGTAAAACTATTAGAAAAATGTCTGGACTTGAAAAATAACTTAAAGCTTTAGTTAACTTTCACCGTAGAGGATTTTTATTATGAGTAATCTTCCACTTACAAAAAAGATTTTAGCTAAAGCATGTGGAAAAAGTAAAGTTGAATCTGGAGAATTTATTGAGGCTAAAGTTGATGTTGTAATGATTAACGATTTAACAGGGCCTCTCGCTGTTGATGCATTTGAAAAATTTAAGGTTAAGAAGATTTGGGATAGAAGTAGAATTGTTGTAATTTTAGATCATCAAGTTCCAGCTGATAGAGTTCAATCAGCAGAGCTTCATAAAAAACTTAGAAAATTTGTGTTTGAGTATGGGATAGTAAACTTTTACGATGTTGGTAGAGGTGGAATATGTCATCAGGTTTTAGCTGAAGGTGGTCATGTAAAACCTGGAGATTTGGTTGTTGGTGCAGATTCACATACATGTATGCTTGGTGCGTTAGGTGCTTTTGCAACTGGAATAGGTTCAACAGATGCTGCAGCTGTTTTTGCAACTGGAAGGTTATGGTTTAAGGTTCCTGAAGTTGTGAAGGTTGAGGTTTCAGGTAAATTTAAGAGTCATGTTTTTCCTAAAGATTTAATTCTACATATTATAGGTTTTCTTGGTGAGGATGGTGCAAATTATAAGGCTTTAGAGTTTACAGGGGAAACAATACAAGATATGAGTATTGAAGGGAGAATGACAATTTGCAACATGGTTGTTGAATCTGGAGCAAAAACAGGTATAATTGAGCCTGACAGTGAAACTATAAGATACTTGATGGAGCGAATTAAAGATAGTATAACTCCTATTCGTGGAGATTTAAATGCAGAGTACGAGGAAACATTAAGTTTTAATGTTGAAAATCTTGAACCTCAAGTTTCATGTCCACCTAATGTTAGTAATGTTAAAGTTGTTGATGAGCTTGAAAATATTAAAGTAGACCAAGCTTTTCTTGGCTCCTGCACTAATGGTAGACTTGAAGATTTAGAGGTTGCAGCAAGGATCCTAAGAAATAGGAAGGTAAATAAGGATACTAGAATGATTGTTATCCCAGCATCACAAGAAATTTATATTGAAGCTTTAAAAAGAGGCTTACTGGAGATCTTTGTTAAAGCTGGAGCTTTTGTAGGTCCTCCAACCTGCGGTCCATGTTTGGGTGGGCATTTCGGTTTACTTGGGGATGATGAAGTATGCATAAGTTCTTCTAATAGAAACTTTACTGGAAGAATGGGTAGCAGTAAAGCTAAAGTATATTTAGCATCCCCTGCAACTGTTGCTGCTTCAGCCGTAACTGGAAGAATAACCAACCCTAAAAATTTTCTTAAAAGTTAAATTTTAAGGGAAATATACAATTTTTTTCTCTTTTAACCTGTAGATTTCATCTTCACTATATCCTAAGTCTTTTAGGATTTCAATACTATGTTCACCAAGTTTTGGTGGGTGGTATCTAAGCTTAAACTTAATTCCTGAAAATTTTATAGGCATACCTACAGATTTAACCTCAGAATTTTTTGTTGGATGTTTAACCTTAATAAATACTTCCCTTTCTTTAAGATGAGGATTATCAACAAGGTCTGCAACTGTTAATAGAGGTCCGCAGGCTACTTCAGCCTTAGTTAACCTCTCCAAAACCTCATTACAACTCATCTTTCTAAGAATCTTGTTTAGCTCTTCTTCAAGTTCTTTTCTGTGTCTACATCTATCATCATTCGTTTTAAATCTTTCATCTTCTAGGAGATATCTTGCATCTAAAGTTTCACATAAAGCTTTCCATGTTTTCTCACTATGAACAGCAATATATATTGGTTTATCCTTAGTTTCGAAAAGTCCATAGGGAAAGAAGGCTTTATACCCTGTACCCATTTTTTCTGGAATTTCTCCAGTAAGTAAATAGTATATTATGTAGTAGTTCATCCAGGAAACAGCAGATTCAAAAAGGGAAACATCTATCCTTTGACCTTTACCAGTTTTTTCGCGTGTAATTAAGGCTGCTAGGATAGAATAAGCTAACATTACCCCTGTACCGGTATCTATAAATGACCCCGCATTTCTTACAGGTCTACCTCCTTGCTCACCTGTTGCAGCCATAGAACCACACATAGCTTGAATAACGGGGTCAAAAGCTCTCCACTTTGAATATGGTCCTGATTGGCCAAAACCTGAAAGTGAACAGTAGATAATTCTTGGGTTAATTTTTGAAACATCTTCATATCCAAAACCTATTTCTTCAAGTTTTCCTGGGGTAAAGTTTTCTACAATTACATCTGAAATTTTTACTAGTTTTCTTAACACATCTCTTCCTTCCTCAGTTTTTAGATTTAATGCAAGAGATTTTTTATTCCTGTTAGCAGCAATAAAGATTCCACCTTCATATGCTTCTCTAAATGGGTCACCTTCAATAGGCTCTACCTTGATAACATCTGCGCCTAGGTCTGCAAGTAAAAGTACTCCATAGGGTCCTGCAAGTGCATGGGTTAAATCTATTATTCTAATTCCTTCTAAGGGCTGCATAACTAGTTTAATTATTACACTAAAAATATAAACTTTACCATTAAATAGGGAAAAATAAAAATAGGTTGGTGTATTACATAAGAAATTATTGGTTGGTGAAAGTTTGCCTACAATTATTGAGGGTAAAGTCTTAAAGTACGGAGATAATGTAAATACTGATGCTATTTATCCAAGTAAATACATGGTTTACACAAAACCTGAAGATATGGCTAAGTATGCAATGGTTGGTTTAGACTCTAATTTTCCATTAAAAATTAAAGATTATGGTTTAATAGTTGCTGGTAGAAATTTTGGTTGCGGTTCAAGCCGTGAACATGCACCCTTATCTCTAAAATATGCTGGTGTAAAATGTATCCTAGCAGAATCCTTTGCAAGAATATTTTTTAGGAATGCTATAAATGTTGGATTACCAATTATTGAATGTAAAGATATTTATTCAAAAACTGATGAGGATGATATGCTCCAAATAGATATGAAAAAAGGGTTGATCAAAAATTTAACAAAAAATGTAACTTTAAACTTTAAACCTTTCCCAGACTTTCTTCTAAAAATATTTGAAAGTGGAGGTTTAATTGAATATTTAAACGTGGTTGGATATTAAGAAATTTTCTCTGCTATAGCTTTTCCCACCTCAGATGTTGAAGAATTACCACCTAAATCTCTTGGTTTAACTTTTCCCTCAATTAAAACATTCCTAACAGCTTTATCTATTGCTTTAGCGGCTTCTTCTTCACCTAAATATTCAAGCATAAGTTTTGCAGCTAAAATTGCTGCAATAGGGTTAGCTAAACCTTTTCCAGCATATTTTGGTGCAGAACCATGGATAGGTTCAAACATCGAAACACCATCAGGGTTAATGTTCCCACCAGGAGCTAGCCCCATTCCTCCTTGAATTATAGCACCAAGATCTGTTAATATGTCTCCAAACATGTTTGGTGTAACAACAACATGAAATCTTTCAGGGTTCTTAACAAACCACATAGCTGCAGCATCAACAAATGTAAATTCTGCTTCAATTTCAGGGTAGTCCTTTGAAACTTCCATAAAAATATCCCGCCAAAGACCGTAAATTTCGCTTAAGACGTTTGCCTTATCAACTGAGGTTACACGTTTTAACCCTTTTCTTCTGCAAAATTCAAATGCATAACGAATAACTCTTTCAGCACCTTTCCTACTAATAACCCCTATTTGATAGGCAAATTCTTCAGACTTATTTGCTAAAACTTTAACATCAAACCTCAAACTGTAAAGTTTACGTTCAATATTTAGATTAGCTTTATGTGTATCAGACTTAAACCTGCAACCTAAACCAACATAAAAATCTTCAGTATTCTCCCTAATAACGTAAAAGTTAATATCCTGGAGACCCTTACCCTTAAGAGGTGTTTCAACATTAGGATACAAGGTTACAGGTCTAAGATTTACATACTGGTCAAAATAAAATCTTAACTTTAAAAGTAAACCTTTTTCTAAAATTCCAGGTGGAACTTCAGGATGCCCAACAGCTCCAAGGTAGATAGCATCCATCTTCTCCATTTCTTTTAAAGCTTCATCAGGTAAAATTTCGCCAGTTTTAAGGTAATGACTCCCACCATAAGGGTAAATTTTGAAATCAAACTTTACATTATAAATATTGCTAACTGCATCTAAAACCCTTAATCCTTCGTTGATAACTTCAGGTCCAATACCATCTCCCGGGATTACAGCTATATGATAACCCATTACTCCCAACCTGAACTTTTTGCTATATTTCTTAAATATTCAAAATTTAAAAGCTTCTTCTAAAATCTTATTAAGCATAGCCTATAGTAGAATAAAAAACTTTTTAAACATCTTAAAGTAATCAACTATACATCATGAGTTCAGATTATGTTAGAATCTTTGATACAACGCTTAGGGATGGAGAACAAACACCTGGTGTGGCTTTAACAGTTCAAGATAAGCTTGTTATTGCA
Source organism: uncultured Candidatus Bathyarchaeia archaeon (assembly GCA_964569845.1). Classification (GTDB taxonomy): domain Archaea; phylum Thermoproteota; class Bathyarchaeia; order Hecatellales; family Hecatellaceae; genus CAZMUQ01. Next base: position 23,388 of record CAZMUQ010000007.1, on the reverse strand, counting down.
AGACAGCTTGATATGCTAGGGGTTGATGTTATTGAAGCAGGTTTTCCTTCAGCTTCTCAAGGTGAATTTGAAGCTGTAAAGCTTATAGCTAAAGATGGGCTTGGTGCTGAGATATGCGGATTAGCAAGAACAACAAAAGAGGATATTGATGCTTCACTTGCATGTGATGTTAAATCTATTCACATCTTTATAGCAACTTCACCCCTTCACCTTAAGTATAAACTTCACTTAACAGAGGACCAAGTGTTGGATAGTGTTGCTAAATCTGTGGAGTACGCTAAAAAGCATGGTGTTATTGTTGAATTTTCAGCTGAAGATGCAACTAGAACAAAGATTTCTTTTCTAAAAAAGGTTTACCATGTTGCTGTTGATTGTGGTGCTGATAGAATAAATGTTCCAGATACGGTGGGGGTAATGATTCCTAAAAGAATGAATCTACTCATCAGTGAACTTAAAAAAGAGTTTAATGTACCTATAAGTGTTCACTGTCATAACGATTTTGGTATGGCTGTTGCAAATTCTCTTGCTGCTGTGGAAGCAGGGGCATCTCAAATACATGTAACTGTTAATGGTTTGGGTGAGAGAGCTGGAAATGCAGCATTAGAAGAAGTTGTAATGGCTTTATACTCTTTTTATGGGAAAAAAACGAGAATTAATACAAGATTAATTTATGAAACTTCCCGGCTAGTTTCTAAGCTTACAGGAATTATCATACCTCCAAATAAGCCTATTATTGGTGAAAATGCTTTTGCCCATGAATCTGGAATTCATACGCGTGGAGTTGTTGAAATGCCTGCAACCTACGAACCTATAAGCCCTGAACTTGTTGGAAGAAAGACAATACTAGTCCCAGGTAAGCATGCTGGAAGTTACGGATTAAGAAAAGAAATTGAAGAGCTTGGTTTTCATCCAACAGAAGACCAAATGAAGCAAATCCTTCTTAAGGTTAAAGAAATGGGTGATCAAGGTAAAATGGTAACAACAACAGACCTAATTGCAATAGTAAGTTCTATTTGCGGGAAACCTTTAGAGGGGCCTCAAATTGTAGGTTTAAAAGATTTAACAGTAGTTACTGGAAGTAATGCTATACCAACAGCTTCAGTTAGACTTCTACTTGAAGGTAAAGAATATGTTTCATCTGAAACTGGAGTTGGACCTGTTGATGCAGCAATAAGGGCTATTAGTAAGGTGACAGATGCTCTTATAAATGTTAGACTTAAAGAGTTTAGGTTAGAAGCCTTGACAGGAGGTTCCGATGCTACGGCTGAAGTTATTGTTAAGGTTGAGGATGCTGATGGAAGAATAGTTTCAGCTAGAGCAACAAATAACGATATTGTTATGGCTAGTGTTGAAGCAATGATTAATGGTATAAACAGGCTTCTTCAACTTAAAAGAGCTAAAGCTTAACCTAGAATTTAAATAATGAAATATACTTCACCTAAAACATCAAGTTTATCTTTAATGTTTTCATCAGGTTTACCAAAAATTATATTTCCAATTTTATGCATAGTTTTTAGGTCTTCTTCAAATGGTTTAAGATTTTCTGGCACATAGGCAATCTTAATTTTCTCATTTAAAGCTAAACCTTTACTTTTCTTATATCTCCAAACTGTTGAATTAAACTCCATAAAATTATTAAGAAGTTTTCCATAATTATTAAGCCATTCACTTCTTGGTTGTGGGAATTCTTCAAGATGAATAGATTTTTCTGAATAAAGTTTAGTCCAAATTGCTTCAGTAATAAATGGGCATATTGGAGCTAAAAGCTTAATAACTGTTTTAAGGCATAAGTGTAAGGTTCTCCATGCACCTGCTTGTTCCTCAACACTAAAAACTCTTTCAAAATTATATGCTCTAGATTTTACAGCTTCAACATAGTGGTCTGCAAAAATGTTCCAAACAAAGCCTCTTAAAATATTTGCTGGAATAAAAAAGTCCATTTGCTCATAGCCGTCAATACATTCTTTAACAACCCTGTAAAGTTCATTAAGAATCATATAGTCTAAAGGTCTAAGCTTAATGTTTTCATCATTCTCAACAACCGGGAATTGGGAGATAAACCTTGAAATATTCCAAAGCTTTGTAAGAAACCTGAATGAACCTTCAAGCCTTTCTCTACTAAACCTATAGTTTGAGCCAAGTTTAGCTTCAGATGCTCCCCAAAGTCTAAATGCATCTGCTCCATATTTCTCAATATAAGGTTCAGGCCAGATAATGTTTCCCTTAGACTTGTGCATAGCCTCTCCATGTTCATCTAAACCCATTCCAGATATTCTAACATATTTAAAGGCTGGTGTAGAAAGTAGCTGGAAAGTTCGAAGTATAGAGTAGTAAAGCCATGTTCTAACAATATCTGACCCTTGGGGTCTTAGAGAGCATGGAAAGCATTTTCGGAAAAGGTTTTCATCCCAACCATAACCTAAAATGTATAGTTGGCTTATGCTTGAATCCATCCAAGTATCAAATGTCCTAGTTTCACCTATAAATTCGCCAGAACCGCATTCACATCTCTCAATTGGAGGTTTTTCTCGCCATGGCTGGTAATATCTACCTTTTGGTGGGATGTAAGCTTTCCCACACCTAGCACAATACCATAAAGGTATCTCCGTACCATAGAATCTTCTTCTAGAAATAGGCCAATCTGCTGTGACAGAATTAATCCAGTTTATTAAAAGATTTTTTGACTCCGGTGGATAAAACTTTATCTCATCTATAACCTTCTTTAAGTTTTGAATAAATGGTAGCTGTTTTAAGTAGTATTCTTCCATAGATATAAATTCAACAGGATTTTTCGACCTCCAGCATACAGGTATTGAATGCTTAATTTTCTCTTTTTTAACAAGAAGTCCAAGTTTTTCCAAATCTTCAACGATTTTTTCTCTAGCCTCCTTAACAGTTAAACCTTTATATAAGCCTGAAACCTCATTCATTCTTCCATCTTTTGTAATTGCTATAGTTGGTTGTAACCCTAATTCCCTAAAAATTCTAATATCAGTATAATCTCCAAAGGAGCATATCATCGCTAAACCTGAACCAAATTCAGGTTTAGCATAACTACTTGCCTTAATAGGGACCTTTTGATTGTAAATCGGTGTTATAGCATATTTTCCATCCAAACTTGAGTATCTTTCATCTTCAGGATGAAAAATAACCATCTTACATGTGCATAAAAGTTCAGGTCTTGTAGTTGCTATAACTATATCTTCACTTGTATCTTCAACCTTAAACCTTATATAGTAAAGCCATGTATCCTCTTCAACATATTCAAGCTCTGCATCAGCAATGGTTGTTCCACAAACAGGGCACCAATTAGTTGGACGGTTATCTGAGTATATTAAGTTTTTATTCCAAAGTTCTATGAAGGTTTCTTGTGTAACCTTCCTATATTCTGGGCTGTCAGTCCTATAGATATTCTTAAAATCACAGCTCATTCCAAGTCTTTTAGCTATGGATATTATTTCTCTTTCAACATTATCTAAAAAGTCTTTACAAAGCTTCAAAAATTCTCCTCTATCAATTTTATGAATGGATATTCCAAGTCTTTTTTCAACTTCAACTTCTACGGGTAAACCATTTCTGTCTATTCCAAAAGAAAATAAAACTTCAAAACCCTTCATCCTAAAGTATCTTGCTACCATATCTATTTGGCTGTAATGTACAGCTCCACCAACATGCCACCTACCAGAAGCATAAGGTGGAGGGGTATCAATACTAAAAATAGGCTTTTTAGTATCCCTATTAAACTGGTAAATATTCTCCTTTTCCCATTTTTCTAAAATTTCAACTTCTATCTTAGGGTTCCACCTTTTTTCCTCTATTCTTGGTTTAAACTCCACCATCAACCTTTAACCCTGACACCGTATTTTTAAAAAAAGCTTGTTAAATCTTTTTTCTTTTCCTCTTCTTCAACTTTAAAATCTAGGTGCATACCATCATATGCTGCAATTGTTGGTATACCTGTTTCTTTTTCAACGTATTTTGCTTCAGTATTAGGGTTTGCATTAACAATCATTTTCATTCCAAAGTGGGTTATTACAGCTTTTTTAGGTTTAGCTTCATCAACAATTCTTATAGCATCATCTATTGACATATGCCATTTTAATGGAGATTTTTGTGGCCTCATAGTACATAAAATTAAAAGGTCAACATTAGCGTATCTTTCTCCTAAACCTTCAAAATATTCGGTATCTGAGGTGTAGCCTAAAGTTTTTCCAGAAGGGAATCTCAGCTTAAAACCTATAGTATCAGGGTCATAGTGGATTGCTTTAATAGCCTCAACCACAACTCCTGAATACTCGTACTTTTCTTTATCTTTTAACTCTACAACTTCTTTAGGTAAATTCTTATGATACTTTGATATTGCAGGTCCACATACATCATTACCAGATACTACGCTTCTTGCACAAATAAGACACCCAGTTTTTTTAAGTGCTCCCAGCGTCATAGCTTCAATAAGAACCTCTCCATCTGTGTAATGGTCTGGGTGGGCATGAGAAATCAGGATCATGTTAATCTTTTTTGGGTCAAGTTTATTCATAAGTGAATATACTAATGCTCCAGGACCAGGATCAATGTGGATGTTTAATTTCTCCTCCTTTGAGATTATCCTTAAACCTCCAGTTTTCCTTTGCTGAGTTATAATTGAAAATCTTCCACCACCAGTGCCAAGGAAAACTAGCTTCATAAGTTTAGGATAAAACTTTAAAATGTTTAAGGTTAACCTCTAAACTTACAAAGATTTATTTCCACCCTTTTATCCTCAATCCTAAGCTCAGCATAATGGCCTCTATAAACAGGTCCAGGATTGCAGATAACAGTTTCCCCTATATAATCTACACCTGGAGATTCATGTACATGTCCACATAGTACTGCTTTTGGTTTAAACTTTTCAACAATCATTCGTACCTCAGGATCACCTATATGGTCTCCGCTCCATGTAAGATCAACCTTGCAATTGTATGGTGGAATATGGGTTACAATTATTGTTAAGGTTTTAAGTATATCAACATCTTTTAATGCTAATTTAAGGGTACTTCCAAGATTATCTTCAAAACCAGCCCCAACGAAACATACATCTTTAATGATTACTCTTTTACCATGAAGGTTTACTCCTAAACCCTCTAAAGCGTTAATTATCTTCGGCGGATCCATATTTCCAGGAACATATAGTACAGGAATGTTGGTTTCCATTAGTGTTCTTATAATTTTTTTAGCATTTTCAAGCATCCAGTGGCTTGAAATATCTCCGCAAATAATTATACAATCAAATTTTCCTGACAGGGTTAAATCCCTAATTTTTTCAGCAGGTTTAAGGTTTCCATGGTAATCTGATGTTACAATAATCTTCAATTTTCCCCTTAAACATTAACATTTAAAGGTTTAAAATATTTTTACCGAACTCTCTTGCTTAAATATCCTTCAATACTAGTAAACTTAGTGGACAGCAGAATTTTTCCTTAAAGAGGGAGTTTTTTCGTGGTTAAAGGTTTAGAGGAATGCATCGAAAGTATGAGGCAATACTTAGAAGAAGGGTTAAACAGGAAAAATTCTCAGGTTGAGGAGCATATTGAGGAAGAAAAGCCCTACTATGAGGATCTTGACCCTAAAAAACTTTACATATTCACTCCCACTAAACCCAACTCAAAAATTTTAGCTGTTGATGCATCAACGTACACTATACTTCCAGGAGTATGTTGGAGAATTAAAGTTGCACGTGTAGCTTATATCCTACTAGATTGTAGAAGTGGCGAAATAAGACTTGCTGAGGAAGGTTATGAAGATCATGTTTTTACTGTTAAAGCAAGATCAACAGGTGAAATCGAGAAAAGTATAAATTTTCAAGTTTGGGAGAAACTTAGAAACCTTGAAAGTAAAATGATTTTAGATAAAATTAAAATGCTAGATGAAGATGATATTTGCCTACTTGATGGAGCAGCCTATTTTACTACTAAAGATGGTGCTGGAAAAGATTATTCTCCTCATGCATTCTATCCTCGTGAAATATATGATGAATGTAAAAATCTTGGTGTAAGACTTATTGCAATACCTAAACATGTAAAACATTTTGATGGTAAAGGTAGAGAGTTTAGGTCTGTGGTTTTTTCTTATGCAAATAAGGTTAAACCTAAAACTCGCTGGTTTTACTATCCACTAAATCATCCTTCAAAGGAGAGAACTCCAACTTTTCTTGCAAAATCATGCTGGGCAAGATTTTCTCCTGAAGCTTTAAGAATTTTTAGATGTGATATTGCTGATTACCTTGTTGAAAACTTTGAAGTTAAAGGTATACTTAAAACAATTTCTGAACTTTCTTATCTTTGTGATGATGCAAGATGTTATGGTTACCCTGCTCCACTTTACTTTGCACATGAAAGAACAAGAATTCCTGAAGCAAGACTTTTAGAAGTTGAAGAAACTGTTTTTTCTAAACTTAAAAAAGAGGGTATTCTTGACCAGCTTTTATGTGAAGCTGAAATCTCGCATTTTAGAGCAAAACAGCTTCTTAATATCTTTCACTATTACCAGATCTTTGAAATGTATGAGGTGTAGTACTTGGAGATTGGCAGAGTTAGGGAGAGTAGAGGTGATATAGTTACCTTTGTCACTGTGAATAATGTTAATGTTGGATATGGCCAAGTAGTTAAGTTTGTTGATAGTGAAGGTAGAAGTTTAAAAACCTACTATGCTAGGATAGTTGATGCTGGAAGCCGCTCAACTTTGAGGGATGTTGATGAGCTTAGAGATTTGACAGGCCAGGTAAGAACAGTAGGCCCTTATACTCAGTACCGTTATATTGATTCTGTCCTTTTCCTCGAAAAAGATGCTTCTGGTACTGTTAGAGCTCCAACATTAAACCCTGATTATGGTTGGAAAGTTGAGATTCTTAACGAGGATGATTATGATGCCTTAAATATTTCAGGTGGCAAACTTAAACTTGGCTATCTTCGTGTAGGAGATTCTACTTTTAAGAAGATTGTTGGTATAGATGTTGGAAGCATACCTAGGATGATGGCTATAGTCGGTCAGATAGGTTCAGGTAAAACTAATGCTGAACTTGTTTTAAACTCCTCAATAATGTTAACAAACGGAGAAGCCGTAGGTTTAATTTTTGATTTTGCAGGTGAACTTTTAACTGGTAAGGGCATAGGAAAAGGTTTAGCAGATTTCCCTAATGTTGAAGAAAAGCTTGTATACTTTAGTGTTGAAAAACCAAGAAGAAAAGTATTCTATCAACCTATTCATATAGGTTTAAGAAAACTTTCACCAAGTGATTTAGAGCATCTTTTCCCAGATTTAACTTTTCCACAAAAACATTATGCTGAAAAACTTTACCGCAAAATAGGCTCTCCTGATTGGATTTTAAAGGTAGTTTCTAAGTATTTTGATGAGGATGTTGAAGGTGTAAGAAAGCTTGTTCCAGGACAGAAAAGTGTTGTTGAAGCTCTTTTAAGGAAGCTTTCAAGCCTTAATGAGAAAGTTTTCATAGATCTTGAATATGATTTTAGGCCTATGGTTATTGAAGCCCTAATAAATGGTAAAACGGTTCTTGTTGATATTTCAGGTTTACGTGAGGAAACACAAAAGCAAATTGTAACATGGGTTACCGCTTCAGTTATAAATTATTACCGTGAACTTTGGCGTAAAAACTTTGAAGCATGGAAAAGGTTACCATACTTACTAATAACTCTTGAAGAAGCTCATAAATTTCTTGCAGAAAAAGATACAATTTTTTCTGATATAGCTTTAACCTACCGTAAGTATAATGTTGGTTTAAATGCAGTTACTCCTAGACCATCAGGGATAAATAGGGATGTTTTTGCTGAACTATGGACAAAAATAATACTTAAAACAACTTTAAAAGAGGATAGGGTATACCTTGTAGAAAACACTCCATATCTTGAATATTCAGGTACTGAGCTTAAAATGCTTGATATAGGTGAAGCATTATTAATATCTCAGCCAGCAATTCATTTTGCGGTACCAATAAAGATATTTGATTATAAGGAGTTTCTTGAAGAATATGTAGAAAAAAGCTTCAAACCAAAAGAAAAACATGAAATAAAGTTATCCTCTATAGATGAAAATGTGATCTAAGAAAGTTAACTTTTAAACAAAAAAATTTTAAGCAAGCCGATAAACTAATCTTTAGATTAAAAAGTTAGAATAGGGGCCGGTAGCTCAGCCTGGTTGGAGCACACGGCTGATAAGTAAACCTTAAACCATGTAGAAACCGTGGGGTCGCAGGTTCAAATCCTGCCCGGCCCACCAAAAATTGTTTATTAATGGTGAATAATCTTCTTAAACTAAAAAA
>CAZMUQ010000007.1:0-14977 GCA_964569845.1 uncultured Candidatus Bathyarchaeia archaeon | reverse complement strand
TATTTTATGTTTTAAAGTTTTATTGCTCATCCGGATTTGGGTTTGGTGTTGGTAATTTATTTACCTGATTTAATGGTATCTCTGGGAATTTTTCGCTCATCTTTTGTTCAGCTATCATGCTTGCTTCTTTAAGTATTTTTTGTGCTTCTTCACCTGAAACAACAACATCAAGTTCAGCACCAACGGCTTCTCCGGCTTCTAAGACTAAACTATTTAAGGTTTCACTTATTGTTCCAAGTTCATAGGATACTTCAGGCATAATTCCTGCAAGCTGACTTTTACATGACTGTAAAATTAAAACTACAGGAGACATTTGAACCGCAACATCTCCAAAATCTCTTATAGTTTCAAGCCTAAGTATGACTTGCTCAACAGCCATTTGGCTTCTAAGAAGAGTTCTAATCATCTTTCTAACTTCAGCACATTCATTAGCATAAATTGCTGCTCTTGAGGAATCACCTAAGCTTTGAGCTTCAGCACATTTATTAAAAAGCATTTTCTCTTTTTGCTCCATCTTTGTTATGGTGTTCTGAAGTTTATGGTAGATTACCTGTAAACGGTAGATAGAGTTTGAGAGTCTTTGTTTTAATGGAGGTCCCGGATGAATTTTCTCTTTTATCCTTGTAAATATTGATTCATGAGGTTCTCTCTCCCAGTTTTTAATAACCTTCCCAGTCATGTTGACACCTCATGCCTTAAAATTGGATTAAGATAAGAAAAGGCTTAAGGTAGCTTCTAAATGTAACATTTACATGCAAAAAGAGAACTCTTTTTTCGGAGGGCTTTATGATGTTTAAACTTTAATGTAAATGTTTAACCTGTTTTTTTAAACTTTAGACTAGAATCTGCCTCAAAAAGTAAAAAATAAATTTTTGTTAATGGTGCTGTTTGATAAAAAGCTTATATTAATGTGAGAACTTCCTGAAGTTTTTGCTTAACTTCACTTATTTTCCTATTTAATATTTGAATATCTTCTTGAAGTTTCCTATTTTCTTCTTCAAGTTTTTCCATTTTCTGGTGAAGCTGCTTGACTTCTTCTATATCTGCTTTCTCGATAACCTCTATCTTAACTCCTTCCCTAGCAAATTTTTCAAGCGTTTCTTTAACAAGCTGCCCAGCCTTAGTTTTACCTGTTAAATGACTACGTATTGTTGCTTCAGTTCTTCCAAGCTCGTCAGCTATCTGCGAAATAGACATTTTTGCTTTTTCTCTTGCAAGGGCAGCTGCAGCAACAGCAAGAGAATCAACCCATGTTAAGCGTTCCTCAGGATTGCGAAGCATCTCTAAAACTTCAGATCTAAAAAGGGTTCCAACTAGGAGGGCATATTCTAAGCGGTGGATTTCTTCTCTACCTATTGGTGAGAGAGATATTTCCCCGACTTTTTCTTTATCCAAGCTTACTCCTCCTCGCCTATTGATGTTTGTGTTTCTTGAACTTTTCCTCTTTCAATAGAAACTGTTTGTCGTGGGTTTATGGTTATACCGTGGCTTGTTATTTGGAATGGGTGCCTACGCATTGAATGTGATGTCCCCCTCATCTTCCAAACAATAATACTTCTTTGAAGGTTTCCGTTAACCTCATCTAGGTCTAAACGTATTATTCCATCTGCTGCATGTTCAACTCCTGGGCCGCCAAATCCCCGCTCGGTTACGCTAACTTGAGAAATAAGAATGCTTGTACATCCTAAACCACTAAGTATTTTCTTAATTTGTAAAACTATTGAACGAGCCATTGCAGGCTTTGTAATATAGAGGGTTGTAACCGAGTCTATTACAGCTCTTTCAGCTCCAATATCTCTAATGGCATCTCTTACAACATCTGCAAGTGCTTGAAAATCATCTGGAGCTCTAACAACGTAACGCTCCCTTTTAGCTGCCTCTCCTATGCCTGCTGTAAAGGCATCTACAATCGCAAATTTTCCCTTTCCTTCATACTCCTTAACATCCCAACCGAACTGAGCCATGGAAATTCTAACTTGAACTGGATGTTCCTCAAGAACGACAAGTATACCTGGTTCTCCCCTTTTTAAACCATTATATAAAAATTGTTGGCCAAAAATAGATTTCCCTGTTCCAGGCCCCCCTGAAAGAAGAACAATATTACGTTTAGGTATTCCACCTTTTAATATTTCATCAAGGCCAGGTATACCTGTTTCAACTCTTTCTATAGGCATTTTTATCCCAACTGAACTTTTTTACATGCTATCAATATCTTAATATTAATGCATATCATAGATAAGTTTTACAAGGTGAACAGTAAGTTTGAAGATTAAAGCTGTAGCTACTGATGTTGATGGAACATTAACTGATACAGCTGGTAAGCTTTCATGTAGAGCTGTGGAAGCTGTTAGAATGCTTGAAGCTAAAAACATTCCTGTTGTTCTTGTTTCAGGTAATGCTTTATGTGTTCTTAAAACTCTAAAAACCTACATTGGTTGTAGCGGAGCTATTGTTGCTGAAAGTGGGGCTGTTGTTGAATATAAGGGTAGGATTGAAGTTTTAGGTGATGGCAGAAAAGTTAGGGAAGCTTTGAAAAGGCTTAAGGAAAAATTTGGTGAGCTTGTTAGGGAGCGATGGTCAAATATGTATCGTTATGTTGATGCAGCCTTAGATAGAAATTTAAGGTATGAGGATGTGTTAAAAGTTTTGGAGGAATTTCCTGACTTAAGATTTTTGGATAGTGGTTTTGCATACCATATTACTGTTAAGGGTTTAGATAAAGGTGTAGGTTTAACGGTTGCAGCTAAACTTATGGGTTTAAATGTTAAAGATTTTGCTTGTGTAGGAGATAGTGAAGCTGATGTTGAAATGTTTAAGGTTTCAGGCTTTAAGGTTGCATTAGCAAATTCAAGTAGGGAGTTAAAGCTTCTAGCAAACTATGTAACGTTAAGAAGTGGTGGTGAAGGTTTTGCTGAAGCAGCAGAAAAAATCTTATCTATGCTTGTTGGGGAGGATTAAGATTAATGAAGATTAAGGATATTTGTTTTGATGGTTCTAGAGGTAAAATCTACTGTACAGTTTATAATAATGGTGGATTTAATGCTGGAGTTGTTTTATGCCCTCCTCACCCTCTTTATGGTGGCTCAAGAAGTGATATGAGGCTTACATTTTTCGCTAAAGATCTTGCTGAAAACGGTATTACTGCTCTATCTATTGACTATTTTGAGGAGTATGGGTCTGGGGTTGGAGAAGTTCAAGATGTTATAGATTCAGCATCATACATGCTAAAGTACGTTAAAAATTTAGGATTACTTGGATACTCCTTTGGAGCAGTTGTTGCATCGGTAGCTTCAGTAAAGTTAAATAATGTTAAAGGGTTAATTTTAGTTTCACCTGTTGAGAGAGTTAATAGTCTTAGAATTGATTTATCTTCAAGTTGTCCAAAACTTTTTATTCATGGGAAATATGACCAGTTTACTAGCCTAGAAAAGCTTAAAATACTCTATAATAATGCAAAAGGTGAAAAAGATTGTATACTTTTTGATACTGACCACTTTTACATGGATTATAGTATTTTAAAGGAGGTTTCAAGTAGGATCTGCCACTTTTTTATAAACGTCTTTGGAGGTTAAATCTATGCGTAAAGTTAATGTTTCAAATCTTGTTGGTTTGGATGCTTTTGAAGGCGGATTTTACCATAAAAAGTTTGTTGAGGAATCTTTAAAACAGAGAACCGAGGTTTTAAAACATCTATCTGCTGAAGATATGGTTAAAGTTGCAGCTATTGTTGGTGGAGAAGTTGTTGACCTTAAAATTGGTGAAGCTACAGATTGGGCTATAATGGTTAAGCCTCTCCCAAGCCTTGAAATATTTTACATTCTCCAACGTGGCGAACCTGAGTTTGAAGATAGAATTCATGTCTTATTCTCTAAGGATGCATTAAATCTTGGAATACCCGCTGAAGATGTTGCTGATTTTGTTGTTTTGTATGCTAATGCACTTATATACGCTGCAAGAAAAGTAAGAAACGATTTACCAAAAATTTCAAGGTATCTTTGAGTGTGGTTTTAGTGTACGGGTGGTTTGGAAAAGGTTTAAAAATTAACCTTTCAAATAAAACTATAAAAGAGTTTAAGATTGAGAAGAATATTCTGCTGGACTTTGTTGGTGGTAGAGGTTTAGCTGCAAAAATATTCTGGGAAAGTGTAAATCCTAAAATTGACGCTTTCTCCAATGAAAATATTCTGATTTTTGCTGTGGGTCCGCTAACAGCAACAAGTATACCTACAACAGGGAGGTTTACTTTAGCATCTAAATCTCCACTTACGGGAGGATTTTTTTATTCAAGTTGTGGAGGACTTTTTGGGGCTTCACTTAAAAAAGCTGGTTATGATGTTTTGATTGTTGAAAACAAGGCTAAAAATCCAGCATACATTCAAATTGATAATGGTGATGTAAAGGTTAAGGATGCATCCAGTTTTTGGGGCAAAACAACAAAAGAAACATTCGAACAACTAAGAGAAGATCTGGGTAAAGATTTTTCTATTACCTGTATTGGTCCTGCTGGTGAAAATCTTGTAAGATATGCTTGTGTTTTTGGTGGCTTAGGTAATTTTGCTGGTAGAGGTGGTTTAGGTGCTGTCATGGGTTCTAAAAATCTTAAAGCTGTTGCTGTTAGAGGTGATAAAAAAGTTAAAGTTGCAAATGAAAATGAAATTTTAAACTTGATGGAGGTATTTAAAGTTAGAGTTACATGGAATCCTGTTCTAAGTAAAGCTTTAGCTTTTTTTGGGACATCTATGCTTCTTAGTATAATAAATGAGCATGAAATACTTCCAACAAAAAACTTTCAGTATGGAAGATTTGATAAGGCTGAGAAAATTTCAGCTGAAGTTTTAAGTAAAATAGTTGTTGGTAGGCGTAGTTGTTATGCATGTCCTATAGCTTGTAAAAGGGTAACCAAAACCAGGAGAATGCATGGTGAAGGTCCAGAATTTGAAACTTTAGGTTCTCTTGGTTCAATGCTTATGGTTGATGATGTTGAAGCTGTTGCCGAGTTAAACTACCTATGTAACGAGTTAGGTTTAGATACAATATCTACTGGTGGAGTTATAGCCTGTGCAATGGAGCTAAGTGAGAAGGGAATAATAGGTGAAAAAATACGCTGGGGGGATGCTGAAAAAATTAGGGAGCTTATTTTTAACATAGCTTACAGAAGAAACTTAGGGTCAGAGCTTGCTGAAGGCTCAAAAATTTTTGCTAAAAAATATGGTGGAGAAACATATGCTATGCAGGTTAAGGGTGTTGAGCTTCCAATGTATGACCCGCGAGGAGTTTTAGGTCAAGCTTTAGCTTATGCTACCTCTAATAGGGGGGGTTGTCATTTAAATGCGTATCTTATTAGTGTTGAAGTTTTAGGTTTTCCATACCTTATGGACAGATTTTCTATTGTAGGTAAGCCTAGTATTGTAGTTTACCTTCAAAATCTTTCAGCTACAATTGATAGTATGATCATCTGTAAATTTTTAGGGTTTGAATTTGATGAGAAAGATTTTGCTGAATATTTACGGCTTGTTACAGGAGAAAAATTCACTCAGGAGCATGTAATAATGGTTGGGGAAAGAATCTGGAATCTTGAAAGGCTTCTCAATCTTAAAGCTGGAATTTCTGGAGAGGAGGATAAGCTTCCAGATAGGTTTAATTTGGATATTAAGTCTATGCTTAAAGAATATTACAGGGTTAGAAGCTGGAATAATAATGGTATACCCTTAAAGAGTAAGCTTAAAAGCTTAGGTTTGGCTGATTGTTATGCCTAAAATTCCAGAAGAAGTTTACAGGGAAATTAGAAAGTATGCTTTAAAGCTTGCTAGAAGAGGATATGTTACTGCTCATGGTGGAAACATTAGCATTAGAAGTGGAAATATTATGTGGATAACTAGGCATGCTTCCTCACTGGAGAATTTAAGGTTTGAAGATATTATCCAAGTCTATGTTGATAAACCTTCAAGCTTTGATGCCCTAGCTTCAACGGAAACTATTGTACATAGAAAAATCTACCTTAAAACACCAAATCTTGCCATAGTTCATGCTCATCCTCCAAGTACTGTAGCTTTGACATTCTTTTATGATGAGATAATTCCGCTTGATAGTGAAGCATACTATGTATTAAAAAAAGTGCCAGTTATTGAAGGTTCACCAGGATCTGAGAATTTAGCTTTAAATGTTGCAGAAAAGCTTAAAACATGTTATGCTGTTGCTGTTAGAGCTCATGGAGTTTTTACAGCTGCAAAATATCTTGATATAGCCTACCAGTACATGTGTATGGTTGAGCACTCATCAAAAATAATTCTTTTGACAGAGGGTCTTAAAAATTTAGGATTAAAGTTTATTAAGCCAAGAAAATTTTAGGTCTTAAAGTTTTCATATGATGGAAGAACTATAAGTTTACAGGGATACTTTAAGTTTAAAGGGATGGGTGATAAGCATGTCGTCCATTTTTAATCTTTTAAAGAAGCTTTCTGAAGCTTCAGGTGTTGCTGGTTTTGAGGTTAACATCAGAAACATTATCATGGAGGAGTTAAAGGGTTATGTTGATTCTATGCATGTTGATTCTATGGGTAACCTTATTACTGTTAAAGGTTCAGCTGAAAAATCAATTATGATTGCTGCCCACATGGATGAGGTAGGATTAATAGTTAAGCATGTAGATGATAAGGGATTTGTTAGATTCGCTAAGCTTGGAGGTATTGCTGACCATGTTTTACTTGGAAACCGTGTTATTATTCATACTTCTAAGGGACCTGTACCAGGAGTTATTGGATGCAAACCAATCCACCTTATGAAAGAGGATGAAAGAAGACAGCTTGTATCCTATGAGAAAATGTTTATAGATATTGGTGCAAGAAATTTAGAGGAAGCTAAAGAGCTTGGTGTAAAAGTTGGAGACCCAATAACAATAGATAAATCATTAATTAGGCTTAAGAATAATTTTGTTAATGGAAAAGCTTTTGATGATAGAGCTGGATGTGCAGTTTTAATTGAGGTTTTAAGGAGATCTAAACCTAAAAATAAGGTTTATGGAGTTTTTACTGTTCAAGAGGAAGTTGGTTTGCGTGGTGCAACAGTTTCTGCGTTTTCTTTGAATCCTAATGTAGGGTTAGCTATAGATACAACCTTGGCAGCAGACCATCCTGAAGTTGCTGAACATGAGGCACCAGTAAAAATTGGTTTAGGTCCAGCAATACTTGTAGCTGATGGTAGAAGAGATTCACTTTCAGGTGGGCTTATATCAAATGTAAACCTTAGAAATAAGCTTTTGGATATTGCTGAAAAACTTAAAATACCCTACCAGGTTGAAGTTGTTGAAGGTGGAACAACTGATGCAACAGCAATTCAACTTAGTAGGCAAGGTATACCTACATGTGTAGTTTCAATTCCTTCAAGATACACTCACAGCTTTAGTGAAGTTGTAAGTTTAGATGATATGGAAAATCTTACAAAACTTTTAATAGCATTTGTAGAGGAAGAGATCCCGTAGTAAAGAAAGCTTAAGAAGTTTTAACTTAAACTTGGTAACTAAAATAATTTTTTATAGGAAAATATGGAATTTTAAATATGTTTAGTTTTAAGTTAACTTAGATGAAAAACCTCTTTTAACCATTTAAGAATAACTTCTACAGCTTCACTACTTAATCTTAGTTTATGTTGTCCTCCTCTAATTATTGCAAGCTTTTTTGGTTCATTTGCTTTTTCATAAAGCTTGTAGGCATTTTTAACATTTACAAGTTCATCGTTTTCTCCATGAATAATAAGAATTGGTCTTGGAGATATTTTCCCAATCCATTTGCTAGGCTCAACAATTAAAAGTTCTTTACAAAGTTCCTTTTCAACGTAATCTCTTGACAAACCTTTTATTACTTCTGCTTCTCCAGCCATAGTTATTGCTTTAACTATAAGTTTAGCCTCCTTTTCATCATATGTTGGGCATGCTCCTATAACAACAGCCTTAATTCTATTATCTATGGCAGCCCTGTAAACTGATATTATTGCTCCACCACTAAAACCGACAACAGCTAAACGTTGCTTATCAACTTCACTTCTTTCATTAAGAATATCTATAGCAGCCTCTAAATCTTTAGACCAACCAAGGTAATTAAATTTACCTTCACTTAATCCTACTCCTCGAAAATTAAATATAAATGATACAAATCCTTCCGCAGTAAATTTTTCAGCTAGTTCTGCATATCCTCGGTCTCCCTTAGCTCTTACAGGTGAAGGTATACCGTGGCAGAAACAAACGGCTGGTTTTGGTTTACCTATTTTTTCTGCTGGAAGATAAATATTTCCGTAAAGTTTAACATTATCCTTACTAAAAAATTTTAACTCTTCAATTTTCATCTTTAAACCTCCATCCTTTCACTGCTAAATTTCACAATATTAGATTTAGTTAAGCACTTAATATGTCATAAAAGCTTATTTAAGCCAGAAATACGCTTTATTAAATTAAAATTAAATTAAAAAAATTCTCCTTGGGGGAAGCTAAACTTATGTTGGTGGAAGTTAGATGGCATGGGCGAGGTGGACAAGGTGCTGTAACTGCAGCTGAGATAGTTGCTCATGCAGCAATAGATGAGGGGAAGTATGCGCAAGCTTTCCCATCATTTGGTCCTGAAAGACGTGGAGCTCCTGTTGTTGCTTTTAATAGGTTTGATGATAAGCCCATTCTGATTAGAAGTAATGTTTATGAGCCTGATGTTGTTGTTGTTTTGGATTCAACTTTAGTAAAAACTGTAAGTGTAGTTGAAGGATTAAAACCTAATGGAGTAATAATATTAAATACAAGAAGAAATCCTGAGGAAGCTTTAAAAGTTTATGGTTTTTCAAGTTTTAAGATAGCTGTTGTTAACGCTACACGTATAGCATTAGACGTTATTGGTGTACCAATAGTTAATACTCCAATGCTTGGAGCATTTACCAAGGTTACAGGTTTAGTTAATCTTGACTCTATCCTTAAAGCTGTTGGTGAAAGATTTAAAGGCAATATCGGGGAAAGAAACATGGAAGCTGTTGTTAAAGCTTATAATATGACAACTATTATTCTGGGGTGAAAATTTGCCTTCTCATGAAGAATTAAAAATTAAAAGTAAACCATCCTGGAAGGAGCTTTTACCTGGAGGTATAATTCCTGAGCCTGCAACTTCTCGCTTCTACTTAACCGGAGATTGGAGAAGTTTTAAACCTGTTATCGATAAGAATAAGTGTATTCGTTGTGGTTTATGCTGGACTTACTGTCCAGATATGGCAATTAGAAAAACTTCTGAAGGTTTTTATGAGGTAAACCTAGATTATTGTAAAGGTTGTGGTATATGTGCTGAAGAATGCCCTGTTAAAGCTATAACAATGGTTGAGGAGGAAGAGTAAAATTGGCAAGAAGAATAGCTATAGAATGTTCTCATGCTGCTTCTCTTGCTGTTAAACTTGCAAGAGTTGATGTTATTGCAGCTTACCCTATTACTCCCCAAACACATATAGTTGAAAAGCTTTCGGAATATATTGCTAATGGTGAGCTTGATGCAGAATATATAAATGTGGAATCTGAACATTCAGCTTTAAGTGCATGTATAGGGGCTTCAGCTACTGGTGCCCGTGTTTTTACAGCAACAGCAGGTCAGGGTTTAGCTCTTATGCATGAAATGCTTTTTATTGCCGCTGGAAATAGGCTTCCAATAGTTATGGCGGTTGCAAACCGTTCTTTATCTCCAAATCTAAGCATATGGGGAGATCAAAGCGATACTATGGCTTCTAGAGATTGTGGATGGGTCGCATTTTATGCTGAAAATGCTCAAGAAATTTTTGACTTAATTATACAAGCATTTAAAATTGCTGAGGATGAAAAGGTTATGCTTCCAGTTATGGTTTGTTTTGATGGTTTTTATGTTACACATGTTATAGAGCCTTTAATAACCTTAAACCAAGAGGAGGTTGATAGATTTCTTCCACCTAGAAAAATTCCTAAATATGCTTTGCATCCAGACCATCCAACAACGTGGGGGCCAATAGGCTTACCTGAAATTCAAACAGAGTTAAGAAAGCAGCATGACCATGCTTTACGTAACTCCAAGTTTGTAATTAAGGATGTCTGGAGAGAGTTTGGAGAAATGTTTGGAAGATGGTATGATGTTTTTGAACCTTATAGAATGGAGGATGCTGATATTGCTATTCTTTTAATGGGTGGTTCATGTGGAACTGCAAAAGCTGCTGTTGATAAGCTTAGAGAGAAAGGTGAAAAGGTTGGATTATTAAAGCTAAGAATGTTTAGGCCTTTTCCTTTTGAGGAACTTTTAAACTTTACTAAGGAAATTAAGGCTTTAGCTGTTGTTGATAAAGCGATATCTATTGGTGGTGTTGGTGGACCACTTTTCAGTGAAATTCGTTCAGCTCTTTATAGCTTGGAGGATAAACCTAAAGTTTTAGGTTTTGTTGCTGGGATTGGTGGGAGAGATGTTGCAATTAACGATTTTATAAGTATCTATGAAAAAACCAAGAAAGTTTTAGCTGGTGAGAAAATAGAGAACGATTTTATGTTTTTACAGGCGAGGGAGGAATAATAAATTGGTTTCTGAAAAAGTTTACTTTAAAAGTTTAAAAGATATTCCTGATGAAGACTACTTCATCTATGGACATAGGGCATGTGCAGGTTGTGCTGAACCTATAATTGTTAAACTTGTTTTAAAAGCTATAGGTAAAGATTGCATAGTTATAACTCCAACAGGATGCTTAGAAGTTTTTTCTTCACCATATCCTTACACTTCATGGGCTGTGCCATGGTATCATGTAGCTTTTGAAAATGCTGCTGCTGTTGCTTCAGGTGTTGAAGCCGCACTTAAAGTTCTTACACGTAAAGGTAGGCTCCCAAATAAAAAGGTTCATGTTGTTGTTTTTGCTGGTGATGGAGGTACAGCAGATATAGGTCTTCAAGCTCTTTCAGGAGCTCTTGAAAGAGGACATGATTTTCTTTACGTTTGTCTTGATAATGAGGCATATATGAATACTGGTATTCAAAGGTCAAGTTCAACTCCGTTTGGTGCATGGACAACAACCTCAGCTGTTGGTAAAGTTTTTCCTGGAAAACTTCAATGGAAGAAAGATGTAGCAAAAATTGCTGCTGCACATAATATACCTTATGTTGCAACTGCTTCACCAGCATATCCGTTAGATCTTATGAATAAGGCTAGAAGAGGGGTTGAAATTGATGGACCAGCATATCTTCATGTTATTAGTCCATGTGTACCTGGTTGGAGGATTAGGCCTGAAATGTCAATTAAGCTTGCAAGATTAGCAGTTCAAACAGGAATTTTTCCACTTTACGAGGTTGAGAACGGAATTTTAAAGGTTACAATTAAGGTTCATAAGAGAAAGAAAGTTGAAGAATATCTTAAACTTCAAGGAAGATTTGCTCACCTAACAGAGGATATGATTAAGGAAATTCAGGAGCATGTAGATAGGGAAGCTGAAAAGCTTGGTTTAGGTCCAAGAGAGTAGGTTTAATTTTCACCCTATTTTTTCTCTCTTCACTTTTCCATCAAAATCTATGTATACTATTTCTATGATTCCAGCTTGCTTCATAAGCTTTCTACATATATTGCATGGTGGTGCTGTTACGTATACTGTTCCACCATCAACACTTATACCATGTTTAGCTGCCATTAATAATGCATTTGTTTCAGCATGAACCCCTCTACAATCTTCATAACCATGCCCTCTAGGTTGCCCCTCTCTTGCACATACGCCTATATCTATACAGTGAGGTTCTCCGCGCGGAGCTCCATTATATCCTGAACATAGAAAAAGGTTTTCCTTAACTATTACAGCTCCAACCTTATTTCTTAGACATGTTGAACGTTCAGAAACAACTTTTGCAATTTTTAACCAATATTCTTCCCAAGAAATTCTTTTCATCCACTCTCACCAAAAAGTATGCTTAAAAATGTTGTGTTGTAATAGTTGTTTAATCAGTAAAAAATTTTATGGAGGTAACTTTGCTTGGAAATGGAGAAGTTAAGAGTTTACGGTATTTGTCTAGGAATTTTTCCACTTATGGTTGGTTCAGGGATGATTTATTCTATACTTGCACTCTACATTAGTGAGCTTGGAGCATCAATTATGCATGTTGGTACAATTTTTACTGTTGGGGCTTTTTCAGGTGCGGTTTCATCACCACTAATAGGCAAACTTTCAGATAAAATTGGAAGAAGAAAAATTCTTTTAGCATCAATGGTCATGTTTGCTTTTGTTTTCATATTTTATGCTTTTGCTGAAAGCTTTATAGACTTATACTATATTCAGGTAGTTGAAGGTTTAGCTTGGGCTTCTTTAACTGTTTCAGCTGTAACTTTAATCTCAGATATAACTCCTAAAGATAGGAGGGGGAGTGCTATAGGTATCTATGATGCAACATGGTATCTTGGATGGATTATAGGTCCAAGCTTGGGTGGATTTTTAGCTGAAACTTATGGTTTTAGGCAAACATTTATTGTATGCTCTATTTTAATGGTTGTTGGAGTTTTTTTAGCATACCTTACTACAAAAAATCTAAGGTAGGATTTTAGTCTTTAGGAAAATTCTTCTATTTCTTACTTAAATGTAAGGTGGCTTTTGCTATACTCATAGAAAATTAATGAACATTTGCCACAAACGTAAATGTCCACCATCAGGCTTCTTGTTTTACCTACCTTTACTGGAATTGACCCAACATGTGCAGTGTTATCTTCACCACATCTTGGACATAGCTCTTTTCTATCATTATTCATACATATTCCTCCAAAAATTCTATTAATTATATATTTCATAGGCATAAATAAACTTTACCTAGAAAGAATTCAAGGTATAACAGCCAAAGAAAAAGTCAGTTTACGGATTCATCTTCTTTTAAGCCTTTTTAATGTTAAAAATAGCATTTAGAAGCAAAGTAATTGCCATAAATATTAATCACTAGCTGAGAGTGGGTGTTTTGTCATCCTGGTGCCGGTGGGGTCACCGTGTATCCTCTATATTTTGAGGTAATCTAGCTCGCGTAACTTATCTCTTAATGCTTCCTTAATAAACTCGCCTACTGACACATAGCCTCCTTTTCCGCTTTTTACTATTTCTTCAACTATAAGGTAAAGCTCTTCAGGGATTGAAATTGTTCTGTACCTTTTTCTTGTCATGGAATACTACCGAATCCATTATCGATAAATTTTTTAGTTAAGATTTATCTGTTACCTATAATTTACCTGTAACATATACATACTTATAAAGAGTAAGGGAGTTGAAATGATTGGATAACAGTGAAGTAGCAAATAAATATCAGAGAGGTAAGAATGATGACCAATTACGAAGCAAATTAATTAGTCAAATAAAAAATGTGATTAAAGAGGAGGAACGTGAAAACATTAAGCTTGCAATAACTCATGGTTCTAAGCTATATTTGATAAGGGCAGTTTTAGCTAAAGGTACTCCTTTAGCATCAATAAGAGCTTTTAAAGTTATGCAGAAGCTAGATGAGAATGGAGAAGTTATTGCAACTATACCTGATGGTCCGGAGATTTTAAAAAGTAGTTTTAAAGGTGAAATAATAATACTAGCAGCTTGTAGTAGAATAGAAAATATTGAAGAAATTTTTAAGGATGAAGCTGATGTTGAAGAATTATTTTATACTGAAGTTGATGTTCATGAACTTGAAATTCCTTTTCAAGAGATGGAGATTAAGGAGGAAAAGCAGCATAGTGAAATAGAGCATCTTATAAGAAAAGTTGAAACAATTCTTCAAAAGAGAAAGTCCCTAGCTTCACCTACAGATATCTTAGATAAACTAAAAACAAGGGAGATTAAAATTAGAGCAAGAGATCTAGATAAACTTTTCATCCTTGTTGGTGAGCTTGTACTAATAAGAAATAAGCTTTTTATGGCTAGCAGGGGGCAAGACTCCCATGTAATGAGGGATGCTTTAACAGCTCTTGACCAAACCACAAATAAGCTTTACTCTAAGATTTTAGAGATGCGTCTTATCCCTGTAAAACAAATTTTTAATTTATCTTCAAGATTTGTACAAGAATTCTCTGAAAAGCTAGGTAAACAGGTTGACTTAGTTATTGATGATCGTGATGAAGTAACATTGGATAGAAGTATAGTTGAAGAATTAACAGATCCGCTAATTAGCATTATAAGGAATGCTTTAGACCATGGTATAGAGCTTCCTGAGGAAAGAAGAGCCGCAGGAAAACCTTCAGTTGGAACATTAAAATTATCAGCAAAACGTGAAAAAGAACTTGCAATAATAACTGTTGAGGATGATGGTAGAGGAATAGATACAGACCTTATAAGAAAGACTGCTATTAAGAAAGGTTTACTTCCTCAATCTACGGTGGAAAAGTTAAGTGACCAGGAAGCTTTACAACTTGTATGTCTTCCTGGCTTTTCTACAAAAAAGCTTACCTCTTTAACTGGTGAAATGGATATGGGGCTTAATGCTATAAAGCAACGTGTTGAAGCTATTGGAGGTTACCTAAAAATTGAAAGTAAAAAAGGTGAAGGTACAAGAATCACTCTATCTGTACCAGTAACAAAAGCTATAGTTTCCGTTATAACGGTACTTCTTGTTGGTATAAAGGGGGAAGTTTACGCAATACCTTCTTCAATGGTACACTCAATAGTAAAGTTTAAAGAAAGCCTTGTTAAACATGTGGAAGGAGGACGAGTTATAGTTTACCGTGGAAAGATAATTCCTGTTTACAGCCTTTCAAGCTTACTTGGATTTCCATATGATCATGAAAATCACCTAGTTATTTTACAGAAGGGTGTTGGACTTTGCGGGTTATCAGTATCATCAATCTTAGGGTTTGAAGATGTTGCTGTAAGGTCTGAGAAAATTCTGCCAGGTAAAACATGGATTTTAGGGGCGACAATACTTAGTAACGAAAAAGTAGCACTTATAATAGATCCGTGGGCTTTACTGGTAAGAAAACATTAAATTGTAGGTTAGTAGGGTTGAAGCCGG
>CAZMUQ010000006.1:39904-54964 GCA_964569845.1 uncultured Candidatus Bathyarchaeia archaeon | reverse complement strand
ATTTATTTTATGCTTTTTCGGCGGTTAAGAATCTGCACAAAAACAATGTATTTCCGCCGAAAAAATTAGCTATTGCACAAAGTTCAAGTTTTTCGTTTTTATTGTAAGATGGGGGGAATTTTAAAACCTGCGAATTTCTAGCATCTAAGTAAAGATTTCGTAGATTCTGTAAGGCTAAAAAGCAAATTTATTGCCGAAGACTCGAAGGTCGGGAAATGTCTGTAGATAATACAAGAAAACAATTCGGTGTGTTCTTTTCGATTCTCTTTTAAGATTCCCTGCCTTATTAAGCTATGTTTAAGGTGTGGAAGTATAATTTTATGGCTTATTTTTGGCTTGTTTTTCATAGATTTCCTTTATTTTATTTATTGTGTCTATTTCTTCTGGAGTTTTATCCCATCTAATTCTTTTTATTCTTGGAAATCTTAGAGAATATCCGCTTGGATAGGAGGGGGATTTTTGTATTTCTCCAAATGCAACTTCAACAACAATTTTAGGTTGAACTATAAGTTTTCTACCTTCATCTTTAATGGCTATGCTTTTAAAAAGCTTTGTCATTTCCTCAATTTCTTTATCAGTTAAACCACAGTAGGCTTTAGCTACAGGGATAAGTTTACCATTCTCATCTTTAGCTGCAAAAGTATAATCAGATAAAACTTTAGCTCTTTTTCCATGCCCATACTCCACAGCAACAACTACAAGATCTAAGGTTTCGGCTTTACCTTTAAATTTAAGCCAACCTAAACCTCTCCTACCAGGAGTATATTTTGATGCAGGATCCTTAATCATTACACCCTCAAAACCTTGATTTAAAGCTTCTTCAAACATTTTTTTAGCTTCCTCAATGTTTGATGTCAAAATGTACCTAGAAACCTCAATATATCTACTTGGCTTAATAATCTCCTCAAGAATTCTTCTCCTCTCAAGAAGTGGTAAATCAATTAAAGAGTTGCCATCCAAATATAGTAGGTCAAAAATGTAAAGTTTAACAGGAATAAGTTTAACATATTCCTTAACATCATATTTCCTTCTTAATCTTCTAATAAGATGCTGATAGGCTTTAGGCTTCCTTTCAAAAGGTACAACTTCACCATCCAAAATAAAAGAGTGGGGAATCTTTTTAACCTCCTCAACAATTTCAGGTAAAGATAAAGTAACATCTTCAGATCTTCTAGTAAAAATTTTAATTAAACCATTCTCATCCTTATGTATGCCTAACCTTGCTCCATCATATTTAAATTCAAAAAAAGCTTTACCATACCTTTCAAAACCTTCCTCCAATTTTTCAGCAGCTTCTGCAAGCATATGCCTAACAGGTATTCCAGGTTTAATGTTAAGTTGTTCAAGCATTGTAGGATTAACTTTTGCAAGCTGTGCAACATAACCTATATCCGATGTTACCATGTAAGCTTTTTTAACAACATCCAAGTTAACTGAAAAAGCCTTTGAAATAGATTCTTCAAGCAACCCCTCTTTAAAACCGTATCTCATCTCTCCAGTGATAATCTTAACTATAAATTTTGCCTCCTCAGGTGAAGCTCTACCTAGTAAACCTACAAGAATTTTCTGTTTCCTTTTTAAGGAGCTTTCACCTTTAACCTCAGCAACCTCTTGTAAAGCATTGTATGTTTCTTCAACTGTTAAAGGTTTCATATCTAAGCTTAGCATACCAATTTTATGCTTAACCTTGAAAATATGCTCAACAGCTAACCCTAAATCACCAAACATATTATAAGCTTTTATAAGTTTATCTTCACCAATGTTAGCAACTTTTAAAATACAGTTCCACAAAGTTGCCCATCCAACATCCAACTCCTTTGGAGAATAGTCGGGAAAAATTCTTCCTCTAAGCATGTAACAAACAACTGGTAAAAGTTTTTCAGAAGTATTCCTTAAAAACCTAGCTACAATATCAATCTTCCTAAGTTTTTCAGAAAAGCTGCTAACCTTCTCATACACCTCAACAAGTTCTCTAAGCAACATTTCACTTTCTAAATACTAGACTAAATAAACAGCGTTAAAAATCGTTGGAGATAGGAAAGGCTAGTTTTAACTGGCAAGTTTAAGGATAAATAGTCTAAATTCTAACAGAGGAAAATTAAGACCACTGTTAGCTATCTGCAAGAATTAGCATAAAAATGTTAAAAGTTTAAACTCCTAGAAAGCTTTAAAGTATAATACACTTACTAGTAAGGTGGAAAACTTGGACAATAGTGCTAAAAAGGAGGAAAAAGCAAATTTAAAGCAGGGTTGGATTGAAAAGTTTAAAATAATATTTTTAAGGTTGAAAAATGGTGAAATAGAAACAGATAAGCTTCAAAAAATTTTTGGTAGTAAAGGTAAACTGGAATTTTCAACTGATATTGCAAGGTTAAACTTGAAGGTTTTTGGGCTTAACATTAATTTAACCTACAATTTTCAGTTAGATAGTTTAAATCTTAGTTTTGAGGATTCTATTGGTAGAGGTGAAGACCTAGACCATCTACTCTTCCTTTACGCAAAAATTTTAAGTCAAAGAATTTTTGGTTTTATTTTAAGCCAAGAAGAAAAATTCATCAATATTTCCATGCTACATGGAGGTTTTACTGCTAAAGCTTACGAGAAAAAAATTGTTAACTTCATTGTTGATGAGCTGGTTGATGTAGATAAAAAGGTAGTACTAGAAATAGGCAAAATCATGGATGGTTTTATTGTTCAACACTTAACAGCAGATTGGGCTTTTGAACTGGAAATAGTTAACGGGGTTAGAGTTAGACTAGCCTACTGGAAAGGTGAAAATGGAATACCCCCTAATGCATCAATCCTTTATGGAGCAGAGATTTTAAAAACAGGTTTACCTGTGGAGGATATAATAACTTTAACAGAAATTTTTGTTAACAGATTTATTACATGCTACAGGAAGATTACAGGCAAAAAACCAAGAAAACTAGAATCATTGTATAGTGGATAGGCAGTTGACTTAAACCTTTAATTCTCCGTTAATCCTGTAGAAAACATTCCTATGGTAGTGAAGAAGCGGTTTAAAATCTAGGGTTTTAACATGCTCTTCAACAATTTTTCCAACAACTAGATAATGGTCTCCAAATTCCCCAGTAAACTCAACGATGCCTTCAAGTTGAACTGGGCATTCCTCTATTCTTGGAGGTTTAACTTTAACACTTTTAACCATTGTAAGCCCAGCTAAGTTAAACTTATCCTGCTCTCTTCCTGAAACTGTTCCGCAAATCCAAACTTTTTTTGCTAAATTTTCATCTGGAATATTTAAAACAAACTCTTTAACTTCCCTTAAATTTGAAAATGTTAACCTTGATGGTGCAACAGAAAATGCAATATACTTCGGGTTAAAACTTACAGGCATAAGAAAGGAAAATGCAGCAACATTTGGTTTCCCATCTCCACTGCATGTAGTTATTAATCCTGTGATTCTGGGGAAAATAAGTTTGCTAATCCATTCTTTACCCAAAATTAACCACTAATATTCTTAGATATCAAAGGTAAATTTTAAATGTTACACAGAATTTAAAACTGTAAACCTTTACCCTATTCTTCTATTCCATGCTTAACTTTAACAGCAACACCACGCTTAAAAAACTTCATTTCTTTCCCAGATAAGATAGCCTTACCTACAGCCAGAATATTATCATTTTTATCTACAATTACAACCTCATCTTTAGGTCTAATGTTTACATCAGCTTCTTCAACATGTTTAGCAAAAACATCTCCACCTTTTTTAATAAAATCCTTAACATCATCTTTAACTACAACTCTAAATCTTGGAGGTTTAAATACTTCAATAATCCTTTTAAATCCCTCAATTGTTAAACTTAAACTTCCTGTTGTAGGTCTTAAGGTTGCTAAAAGCTTCCCATCAAGATAAATTTCTCTAACCCTGCCAGTTTTTTTTGAGAATCTTAGGGAAACATTTTCAGGAAAAAGTATCTTTCCTACACCTAAACCAAATTGGTAATCTGCAATTCCCCTAATCTTTCTTAAAAACCATTCCCTACTTTTAAACCAGCTCAAAATCTAGCCATCCTTCAACCTATAAATGGAATTCTCAATTTCATTGAAAAATGTTGTTAGCTAAATCAGGAGATAAAATTTTATAGTAAAACTTAAGGTTACCTTAACCAGCATAGTTTACCAGCTCCAAAAAGACTAAAAAACATAAAAACCTAAGAATTTTCAACAACCTATAAGAGATTTGTTTAAGTTTTTAAGTCGATGGTGAAATTTAATGAAAAATTGGCTTTTAGCTGGGAGAACCGAAAAAAAACTTTCAAAGGAAGCTTTAGATTTTCTTGTTTCAGATGATATTGAATGTGATAAGCTTATTGTTGAAGAGGATGTTATTGGAAGTGAAGCCCATGTTCTTATGCTACTTGATAAGGGGATAATATCTAAAGATGAGGCTAAAAAAATACTTCAAGCTTTAGAAGAGGTTAAAAAGCTATACCGTAAAGGAAGATTTATCCTTAAACCTGAACTTGAAGATGTGCATTTAAACATTGAGCAGTTTATTATTGATAAGGTTGGAGTTGAAGTTGGAGGCAAAATCCATACTGGTAGAAGTCGAAATGACCAGATAATTTTAGATTTAAGGCTTTACCTTAGAAAAAGGGTTAACAGTATTTTAAGCCTTCTCCTAAAGTTTATTAAAATCCTTCTAGATAAAGCTGAAAAAAACCTTAAAACAGTTTTACCAGCCTATACTCACCTACAACATGCACAACCTACAACCTTAGCCCATTGGCTTCATGCGTATGCTGAAATGCTTCTTAGAGATTATGGGAGAATTAGAGAAGCATACATGAGGCTTTTAAACTTAAACCCTTTAGGTGCATGTGCAATTGCAGGTACAAGCTGGCCTATTGATAGACTTAAAACAGCTAACCTACTTGGTTTTAAAGATGTTCAAGAAAACTCTTTTGATGTTGTTTCCTCAAGAGGTGAGGATGCCGCTGAACTTATATTTTCCCTAACCCTAATGTTAATTCATCTTAGCAGGTTTTCCTCAGATATCATTTTATGGTCAACCTACGAGTTTAGATTTGCTGAAATTAATGATTCTTACGCTATGGTTAGCAGCGTTATGCCTCAGAAAAAGAACCCTGATGTTGCTGAACTTATACGTGGAAAAGCAGCTTCAGCCTTATCCCAGCTTACATGTGTTTTAGAGTTATTAAGGGGGCTTCCATCAGGATACTTTAAAGATCTTCAGGAATCAAAAATATCAACATTAAAAGTTGTTGAAGATTCTTTAAAGGTTTTAAGAGTCATAACTGGACTTATTTTAACTTTAAAATTTGATAAGAATAGGATGTTGAAGCTTACCCAAGAAAACTTTTCAACAGCAGTAGATTTAGCAGATATGGTTGCAAAAAAAGCAGGATTACCTTTTAGATTAGCTTATAGGGTTGTAGGAACTCTTGTAAAAAACAGTTTAAATGAGGGAAAAAAACCTCAAGATATTACACTTGAAGACTTGAATAGAGCTTCAATGAAAGTTTTAGGTAGAAAGCTTAACCTAAATGAGAAAGAAATTAAGAGAGTTTTAAATCCTTTAGAAAGCATAAAGCTTAAAGCATCTCTTGGAAGCCCAAATCCTAGGGAAGTTTTAAGGATGATTAAGAAAAGCAGGATTAAGCTTAAAATGGAGGAAGAAAGTTTAAAAAAAGAAGTTAAACGTTTAAAGATGGCTGAAGAAAAACTTCAAAAACTTGTATCCAAGGTTATTATGGATAAATAAGGCTCCTACTTGATAGGCAATACTAATATAATGCTAACCTATAAGAAAAGCTTAAATTTTGAATCCACCCTTTTTTAGGAGGGTTACCAGTTTCCAGCAAATATGTTTGAGGGAAAAACTAAGAAAGCTATTCTTGTACTTGAGGATGGAACATTAGTTACTGGTTATGGTTTTGGCTCAACCTGCAAGGCTTATGGAGAGGTTGTTTTTAATACTGGAATGGTTGGTTACGTTGAATCTATAACAGATCCATCATATCAAGGGCAAATTCTTGTTCAAACATATCCGCTAATAGGTAATTATGGGGTTTGCCCTGAACATTTTGAATCCGATAAACCTAGGATTACAGGATATGTTATCAGAGAGTTATGTTTAGAGCCAAATCACTGGGCTTCAAGAAAAACATTGGACGAGTGGCTTAGGGAAAGCGGAATACCTGGAATTTGCGGGGTTGATACTAGAATGCTTACAAAAAAGCTTAGAGTTAAAGGTGTTATGCTTGGAATTTTACAGGTTTACGAGCATGGGGAAGATGTTGATGTTGAGAAGCTTGTTAAGGAAGCTAAAAATATACCTGACCCAAATAAAAGAGACCTTGCAAAAGAGGTTTCAACTAGAAGAATTATTAAGCATGATGTTAACGGAAAGTACAATGTTGCACTTATAGATTGCGGAGTTAAAAAAAGCATCATAAGAAACTTATTAGCTAGAGGTTTAAACGTAACCCAATATCCAATAGAAACCCCTGCGGATATTATAATTTCAGATAAACCTGATGGAATACTACTATCTAATGGTCCTGGTGACCCTAAAATGGTTTCCTACCTTATTAAGAATGTGGTAAAGCTTATCGAAACAGGGGTACCTACTTTTGGTATATGTTTAGGATGCCAAATTTTAGCTTTAGCTTTTGGTGGAGATACTTATAAGCTTAAATTTGGACATAGAGGTCAAAACCACCCTGCATTAGATTTAAAGGATGGAGTTAAATGTTACATTACAAGCCAGAATCATGGTTACGCAGTAAATCCCTACAGTCTTCCATCAGATGTTGAAGTCACATTTATAAATGCAAATGATAAAACTGTTGAAGGAATCAGGCATAAAAATTTACCAGTTTTTGCAGTTCAATTTCACCCCGAAGCTTCACCTGGACCATATGATACAGAATTTTTCTTTGATGAGTTTATAAGGGAAATTAAAAGGTTTAAGGGGTAAAGGTTTCAGATGCTTTTAAAAGAGATGCCTAAAAAGGTTTTGATTATTGGAAGTGGCGGAATAATTATTGGACAAGCTGCAGAATTTGATTATAGTGGTTCTCAAGCTTTAAAGGCTTTACGTGAAGAAGGAATTAAAACTATCCTTGTAAATCCTAATATTGCAACAATTCAAACAAGTTTAAGAATGGCTGATAAGGTTTATCTTGAACCCTTAACCCCTGAAGTTGTCGCTGAAATTATTAGAAGAGAAAGACCCGACGGAATTTTACTTGGCTTTGGAGGTCAAACAGCTTTAAATGTTGGAGTTAAACTTGAAGAGATGGGTGTTTTAAAAGCTGAAGATGTTAAGGTTCTTGGAAGCTCTATTGAAACCATAAGGAGAACTGAGGATAGAGACCTTTTTAGAATGGCAATGATGGAAGCTAAAGTCCCAATACCTGTAAGTCAGGCAGCATATTCAGTTGAGGAAGCCGTTAAAATTGCTAAAGAGATAGGTTACCCTGTAATTCTTAGACCTGCCTACATTCTTGGAGGATATGGTTCAACAGTAGTTTATGATGAAAAAAGTCTTAGGGATGCTGTATTAAAAGCTTTAGAATTAAGCTTAGAGCATCAAGTTCTTGTTGAACAGTACCTTGAACATTGGAAGGAGATTGAATATGAGGTTATGAGGGATTATGCTGACAACTGTATAACCGTCGCAGCCTTAGAAAACTTTGACCCTCTAGGTATACATACAGGAGATAGTATTGTTGTTGCTCCAACCCAAACCTTAACAAACAGAGAATACCACATTCTTAGAAGCGCAGGAATTAGAGTTGTTAGAACACTGAAAGTTGTAGGTGAATGTAATATACAATTTGGACTTAACCCTCAAAGTGAGGATTATGTTGCCATTGAAGTTAATGCTAGAATGTCTAGGTCTAGTGCTTTGGCATCAAAAGCTACAGGATATCCTTTAGCTTATATTGCTGCTAAGCTTGCTATAGGCTATACTTTGCCTGAGCTTATAAATAAGGTTACAGGTGTAACAACAGCATGTTTTGAACCTGCCTTAGATTATGTTGTTGTTAAAATTCCAAGATGGGATTTCCAGAAGTTTCCAGGCCCGGTAGATAGAAGTCTAGGTCCACAAATGAAGTCTGTTGGAGAAGTTATGGCTATTGGAAGATGCTTTGAGGAAGCATTACAAAAAGCTATTCGCTGCCTTGAAATAGGTAAGATAGGGCTTGTATGTAACCCAGCAAACCCTGTTAAAAGGTCTAGAGAAGAAATTAAAAAACTATTAAGATACCCGACAGATGAAAGAATTTTTGTTATTGCTGAAGCATTAGAAAGAGGATTTGATGTTGATGAGATTTGTAAGCTTACAGGGATTGACCGTTGGTTTATCTGTAAAATTAAGAATATTGTTGAGATGAAGAAAAAACTAGAAAAACTTTCCCTCGAAGATGAGGAATCCATTGAAGTTATACGTGAAGCAAAAAAACTTGGTTTTTCAGATAATCAAATAGCTGCATGTTTAGGTGTTAGGGAGGAGGAAATTAGAAGTTTCAGGAAAAGATTTGGTATTAAACCTTCATTTAAGATTATAGATACTATGGCGGCAGAATGGGCTTCTAAAACAAACTATTGTTATGTAACCTATGGAGATTTTGAGGATGATGTTGATTTTTCAGAAGGTAAAAAGAAGGTCTTAATCCTTGGTGCAGGATGTATAAGAATCGGAAGTAGTGTTGAATTTGATTATTGTACAATGAATACAGCATGGTCTTTGAAGGAGGAAGGAATTGATGAGGTTATAGTTTTAAACAATAATCCTGAAACAGTTTCAACAGATTATGATATGTCTGATAAATTGTATTTTGAGGAAATAACTCTTGAAAGAGTTTTAGATATAGTTGAAGCTGAAAATCCTTTAGGTGTTGTTGTAAATGTTGGAGGTCAAACACCAAATAACTTAGCTTTGCCGCTGGAAAAACATGGAGTTAAACTTTTAGGTACTCCCGGGGTAAGGGTTGATAGAGCTGAAGATAGAGCCAAATTTAGCTCCCTACTTGATAAGCTTAACATACCCCAACCAAGATGGAGCAGTGTAACTTCAATTGAGAATGCTAAAAGATTTGCTAAGGAGGTAGGCTACCCTGTTCTAGTACGCCCATCCTATGTTCTTTCAGGCGCAGCAATGAGGGTTGCAAACAATGAAAAAGAACTTTTAGAATACATTAAAAATGCAACACTAATTTCACCTGAACATCCAGTTGTTATTAGCAAGTTTATTGAGGATGCAAAAGAAGTTGAGGTTGATGCTGTTTCAGACGGTGAAGAAACACTTATAGGAGCAATAATTGAGCATGTTGAACTTGCAGGCACCCATAGCGGAGATGCAACAATGATTATTCCTGTACAAACATTAACAAACGAGGAAATAGAAAAAATTAAGGATTATACTAAAAGAGTTGCCGAGGAAATTGGTATCATAGGACCATTCAACATTCAATTTCTAGTTAAGAATGGTGAAGTTTACATTATTGAGCTTAACCTTAGAGCTAGTAGAAGTATGCCATATACAAGTAAGTGCACAGGGATACCGCTGATTTATATTGGTGGTAAGGTTATGATGGGTAAGAAGATTAAAGAGCTAAACATTAGCTTGGATAACAACTACAAAAACAGGAAGATAGTTGGGGTTAAAACACCAACATTTTCATTTCTAAGAATTAAAGGAGCAGACCCATTTTTAGGGGTAGAAATGACTTCAACTGGTGAAGTAGCATGCTTGGATGAGAATGTTGAAGGTGCATTGTTAAAAGCTTTTCTAGCTTCAGGTTTAAGTGTACCTAAACCAAAAAAGTTTATTCTTATTAGTGTCCGTGAAAAGGATAGGAGAGAAGCTTTAGAAATTGCAAGATATGCTAAGGAGCTTGGATACCCGTTAATTGCAACCGATGGTACAGCAAAAATTCTTCAAGAAAATGGTATAGAAGTTCTTAGTTTGGGAAAGATTAGTGAAGGTATTAGAAGCATACCAAAAATGATTTCAGCTGGAGATGTAGGTCTAGTTATAAATACACCTACCCCAATAAAGGAAAAAACTATAGATGATAACTATATTATCAGACGTACTGCTGTAGAATTCTCAGTTCCAGTTTTAACAAGAATTGAAACGGCTAAAGCATTTATGAAGGCTTTAGCTGAAAAAGGCTACTCAAAACTTAACATAAAATCACTAAACGAGTACCATAAAGATAGCTTATGGTTAAGATACATCTAAAAATAAGATAAAATGTAAGAATTTTTATCCTTCACTTTTTAAGCTTTAAAATAAGGTCTAAAAAGTATTTATGAAATCTTAAATCTTCTGTAAGTTCTGGATGAAATGCTGTTGCTAAAAGATTTTCCTCCTGAACAGCAACAATTTTCTCCTCATATTTAGCTAAAACTTTAACATTACCCCAAACTTTCTCAACTATAGGTGCTCTGATAAAAACAGCTGGAAAAGGTTTTTCACCTAAAACTGGTATATTAAGGTCAACTTCAAAAGATTCTCTTTGCCTTCCAAAAGCATTTCTAATAACCTTAATATTCATCAAACCAAGGATTGGTTGGTTAACAGCACCAATTTTTGCATCATAAACCTCTTTAGCTAGAATTATTAAGCCAGCACAGGTACCAAAAATTGGAATACCATTTTTAGCTTTCTCAATAATCCTGCCAAGTAGATTAGCTTTTTCAGTTACACGACCAATAGTTGTACTTTCACCACCAGGAATGATAAGCCCATCAACATTGATAACATCATCAACCTTTTTAACCGTAAAAACAGAACCCTCAATATTATACCTTTTAAGCGTTTTTTCCATGATTTCAACATGCTCTGAAACAGCACCCTGAACTCCTAAAACACCAATTAAAACTTTATCCATAACAGGTCTAACCTGTAAAAATTAATTAATTTATTTTTAATTTTTATGGTTATAATCCTCTTACCTGCATAAGCTGTTCAGGTTTCAAAGTTTTAATATCAACACCAACCATAGATTTCCTTTCACTAACCATTCTTGAAGCTTCAGCAACCACTTCAGGCTCTTCCCAATGGGTTGTAGCTAAAACGATAGCTTTTCCTCTTTCTAGGGGGTCTTCAGATTTAAAAATTCCTGAACCAACAAAGATTCCATCAGCTCCAAGCCACATCATTAAAGCTGCATCTGCAGGTGTAGCTATACCACCAGCTGCAAAGTTTACAACAGGCAATCTTCCAAGTTTAGCTGTTTCTTTTACAAGTTCAAATGGAACCTTATATTCTCTTGAAACATCTAAAAGCTGCTCTTCACTCATCCCTTGAAGCTCTCTAATTTTACCCATAACAAGCTTCATATGTTTTACAGCTTCACAAACATTTCCTGTTCCAGCTTCACCTTTAGTTCTAATCATTGCAGCTCCTTCAGCTATTCTTCTTAAAGCTTCTCCAAGATCTCTTGCACCATTAACAAATGGAACCTTAAACTCCCATTTATTAATGTGGTGATGCTCATCTGCAGGTGTTAAAACTTCACTTTCATCTATCATATCAACCCCTATGGCTTCAAGAACTTTAGCTTCCATGTAGTGGCCTATTCTACATTTAGCCATAACAGGTATAGTTACATGGTCCATAACTTCTTCAATAATCTTAACATCACACATCCTAGCAACTCCTCCAGCTTTTCTAACATCTGCTGGAAGCTTATCTAAAACCATAACAGCAACCGCACCAGCATCCTCAGCAATTTG
This sequence comes from uncultured Candidatus Bathyarchaeia archaeon, assembly GCA_964569845.1. Lineage (GTDB taxonomy): Archaea > Thermoproteota > Bathyarchaeia > Hecatellales > Hecatellaceae > CAZMUQ01. Next base: position 43,222 of record CAZMUQ010000006.1, on the reverse strand, counting down.
AGCCTGTTCAACATTAGTAACATCCATTATAACTCCACCTTTCTGCATTTTAGCGAATCCACGTTTTAAGGTAACTGTACCGTAGATAGGCTTAAAACCCATAACTTGCCAATCCTCCTACATCTTTACCCTTTTATTAGATAGTATCAAGAAAGCTAAAGTCAGAATCTTATATAAAGATTTAAAGGAAAAAATAAGAGGTTAAACTTTTCTTCTATGAGAAATACTTGGTGAAACTTTAATAGAATGGTAGTTTCTCCTCCCAACCCAGTTTGAAAGTATAACCCTACTTTTCACCCTACTTCTGTAAGAATCATATCCAACCAAGAGAACTACATGTCCATTTTCTCTTCTAGAGGAAAAAATTGTTGCATAATGTTTTAACCTACATTTAAGCCTATAAAGATCTATTCTTCTTATTGGAGGTAAGATTTCCCTCCAAACTTCAAGCTTACTTTTAAGTTTCTTTTTAAGCTTTTGCTTAAGACTTCTAACTCTTGACTTCTTCTTAAACCTTGATTGCATATATTTTAGGGGCCTCCAAACCTACCTTATAACAAGAAATATTCTAACAGTTGAAGTATATAAGTAGATATTTAATGGTTATAAAACTCTAGAACCAAAAAACTTTTAACCCACACCCGTAAGTTTACATTATTCATGTAAAAATAGGTTTAAAAAAGTATCCAAGGTTTAAACAATGAAGAACTTAGCTAAAAGAGAATCAATGGTTGAAAGACCTGCCTACAGAGCTATAAGGGATTATGCAGCCAAACTTGGATACAAAGATATAATATACCTAAATATCGGAGAACCTGACTTCCCAACCCCGCCAAATATTATTGAAGCAGCTAAAAAAGCTATGGATGAAGGATTTACACATTACACTGAGGAAAGAGGTTTAAGAGAACTTAGAGAAGCCTTAGCCTCAAGAATCAGCAGTGAAAGAGGAGTTGAAGTTGATGCTGATGGGATACTTGTAACAAATGGTAGTGCTGAAGGTATATTTGTAATTTTGATGTCTCTTGTTGACCCTGATGATGAAGTAATAATTATAAAGCCTTATTATCCTCCTTACCTTTACTGTGTCAGAATTGTCTCAGGGAAACCTGTTTTTATCCCACCGGAAGTTGAAACATTAACACCAAATCCAGAAAGCATAAAAGCTACTGTAACGGATAAAACTAAAGCTATAATTGTTAATAGTCCATGTAACCCTACAGGAGTTGTTTACAATGAGGAAATTTTAAAAACAATTAATGACCTTGCAGCGGACCATGGATTCTACGTTATATCAGATGAAGTTTACGATAAGTTTGTTTATGATGAGGAATACCATAGTATAGCTTCCTATGATAAAACTCTTGAACATACAATAATTGTTAACAGCTTCTCAAAAACCTACGCAATGACAGGCTGGAGAATAGGATACCTTGCATGTAGAAGCGATATTGCCTCAAGAATACTTAAAGTTAAGGGTACTGTAAATGTTTGTGCAAGCTCTATTTCCCAGAAAGCCGCAATTGAGGCTTTAAGAAACTCTAGCGGCCATGTTAAAATGATGCTTGCAGAATACGCTAAAAGAAGAGAATTTATCTTGGAAGCACTATCAAAACTTCCAAAAATTAGGCTTGTAACTCCTAAAGGAGCATTTTACATCTTCCCTGATATATCTCAAATAGAAAAAGATTCTTTAAAGTTTACAATGTGGCTACTTGAAAAAGCCCATGTTGTTGTAAGTCCTGGTGTAGCGTTTGGTATGAATGGTTATATTAGAATTTCCTATGCAAGCTCAATGGAGAATCTTAAAAATGCTATGGATAGGATTGCTAACGTACTTTAAATTAGGCTGTTTGACAAATGGTTTGCAAGGAAAAAAACTTTTTAGTACTTAACAATGGTAGTGAAACCATAGATAATCTTTATCTAATGCTTAGAGAATTTAATGTGAAATTTGAAGTTAAAAATCCAGGTCAATATTTTAACCCTGAAAACTATCTAGGTATAATCATTTCTGGAGGATTTTTACCAAGAAACAGCTACAGGGAACTTTTATCGTGGTATAGGAACCTTTTATCCTCAACAAGCTTACCAATTTTAGGTATATGTTTAGGGTTAAGAATTTTAGGATATCATTATGGAGCCAGAATTAGAAGAATGGGGGAAGGGGAAAATGGTGTGGTTAAAATTTTTTTCCATAAAGATTATCCTTTAGCTCCTGGCATTAAAGAGCTTAAAGTTTATGAGCTTCATGATTATGAGTTAATCTCAACCGGAGAAAGCTTAGAGAATTATGCAAGCTCAGAAAAATGTAGGATTCAAGCAGTAAAACATAAGATCAAACCTCAGTATGGTGTTCAATTTCATCCAGAAGTTAACAGCAACAATGATGGTAAAATAGTAATTAAAAACTTTATAAAAGAATGTTTAAAGAAGACTAAAGAGGTCCCCTAAGTTTTTTTAACATGTTTAAGTTTCAGTTTTTACACTTTATCCTTATATTGGTTTATAATTTTTAAAATACTGTTGAAGAATCTTGGAGCTTATAAATATTGGTGCTTATGTTCTACTTTACCTTGATGAAAAAAGAAAGTTTTTAGTTAAAGTTGAAAAGGAAAAAGTTTTCCACACACATAAAGGTTATATTAGGCTTGATGAGCTTATAGGTAAACCTTATGGTGTTAAGGTTAAAAGTAGTATGGGTATTAGTTTTATAGCTTTAAAGCCAACCTTAAAAGATTACCTCTTAAGGATAGCAAGAAAAACTCAAATTCTTTACCCTAAAGATATGGCTTTAATCTTAGTTTACACTAATATTGGCCCAGGCTCAAAAGTTGTTGAAGGAGGTACTGGTAGTGGAGCATTAGCATCCCTGATAGCTTTTCATGTTAAACCTGATGGTAAAGTTTACAGTTATGAGGTTAACAAGGAATTTTTAAAGATCGCAGAAAGAAACCTTAAAAAGCTTGGTTTAGCTGATTATGTCATCCTAAAAAACCTAGATTTAACAAAGGGAATCGAGGAAGTTGAAGTTGATGCTGTTATACTTGATATGCCAACTCCATGGCTTGTTGTCCCCCACGCCTACAAAGCATTAAAAAATACTGGAGTTTTTGCGTCTTTTAGTCCAACTATTGAGCAGGTTATAAAAACAGTTGAAGCTATGAGGAAAGAAGGCTTTATCGATATTGAATCTATTGAGTGTATGGTTAGAGAATATCAAGTAGAAGCTGGACGTACAAGACCTCAAACTTTAGCTATAACTCATACAGGCTACTTAACTTTTGGAAGAAAAATGTTAAAAGAAGATAATAATAG
>CAZMUQ010000006.1:28270-39804 GCA_964569845.1 uncultured Candidatus Bathyarchaeia archaeon | reverse complement strand
AGAAGATAATAATAGTAGTTAACCTACTCACCAAAAAGAATTTTTGATATATCCTTTTTCATGGCTCTTTTAGCCGCTTTAAGCCTCTCCTCCAATGTTTCATTTATTCTTATTCTTTCATCCAGTGTTGATAGAATAAAACCTCCAACACTATTTAGCGGATGACTATCAAATACTATTTTAACGTTTCCGGGAAGACTTAACCTTTTAACTATATTATCCTTATGTTTAAGGTCTCTACGGTTTAGAGCTACCTTTATATTGCTTTCTCCAAGCTGAGGAGCTATAGCTTCAATAAGTTTTGATAAGCTTTGAATGTATTCTTCTGTTTCAACAATTTTTTTAAGCTGGTTTAATGCTCCATTAAAGGCTTCTTCAATAAGCCTATTCTTTTCCTCTAAGATTTTTAGTGAAGATTGACGTCTAGCTTCACTAAGTTTTCTAGCCTCTAGAAGTCTTACTTCTTCCATCACTTTTGCTTTAATTTTTTCAGCCTCAGCTTCAGCTTCAACTTTAATCCTACTAACTATTTCCTCAGCCTCTTTTTTAGCCTCCTCAATCCTTTTTCTGGCTTCTGCTTGTGCTTCAGCAATTATTTCCTCACTAATTTTTGAAATAACAGTTAAACCTGAACTCATATTTTCCCACCCAAAACCTCTTCAACAATTTTTTTAACAGCTTTATCCATGTTTTTAGCTGCCTTTTCCCTAAGAAATGTAATTTTTAAGTTTGTTTCCTTCTCCAACTCACTAACCTTTCTTTTAGCTTCTTCTTCAGCCTTTTTTAGTATTTCATCACCTTCAACCTTAGCTTTCTTAATAATTTCTTCTTTAACTTTTTCAGCCTCCCTTCTTGCATTTAACCTTATCTTATTAGCTTCAGCTTCAGCCTCCTCTATTATTTTACGCGCTGCATCTTCAGCTTCTCTAATCCTTTTAATAACTTCAACCGAGGACAACTTCCTCTCCACAATCTTACGCTTTTACTGGCAAAACAGAAATTAGTTTATAGCATATATAAATTATTGGTTAACACCTTAACCTAGGGATACAGATAAAATGCTAATAATTGCAGATTTACATCTACACTCCAAATATTCACGTGCAACAAGCAAACAAATGGATTTAGATGGATTATCCTTAGGTGCAAAAATGAAGGGGTTAACTTTACTAGGAACAGGAGATATAACCCATCCAGCATGGTTTAATGAGTTAAAATCTAAGCTTACAGAGATTGATAACTCCGGGATATACATCTATAATGGCGTATATTTTATGTTAAGCGGAGAAGTTGCAACGTATTTTGAGTTTGAAGGAAAGAATAGAAGAGTACACCACGTAATACATTTACCATCATTTGAAGTTGCTGAGCAAGTAAATGAGAAACTTTCAAAATATGGAGAACTGTCTCTTGATGGTAGACCAATACTAAACATTAGCAGCCCAGAGCTTGTTGAAATTTTAATGGAAGTTGATGATAAAATCTTAATCTACCCTGCACATGCATGGACACCTTGGATGAGTTGTTTAGGTAGTAAGTCAGGATTTAACTCCCTAGAGGAATGTTACCAAGACCAAGTAAACCATATTTTTAGTCTTGAAACAGGGTTAAGTAGCGATCCTGCAATGAATTGGAGGGTTTCAAAACTTGATAAATTTACCCTTCTTTCAAATTCTGATGCACATTCACCAAGTACTTTACGTTTAGGAAGAGAAGCAAATGTTTTTAATCTTAAAAAGCTTTCCTACATGGAGATTTATGAAGCTATTAAGAATAAGGATAGAGGCAGATTTCTTTTTACCGTAGAAACAGACCCAAATTATGGTAAGTATCACTATGATGGACATAGAGGGTGTGGTGTGCGTTTAAGTCCTAGTGAAGCTAAAAAATTAAATAATATTTGCCCAAAATGTGGGAAGCCATTAACTGTAGGCGTGCTACATAGAGTTGAAGAGTTGGCAGATAGGCCTGAAGGATTTATCCCTGAGAATGCAATACCATTTAAATCTTTGCTTCCACTTTATGAAATAATTTTCTTCACTTTTGATGGAAAAATCACAAATAAAGCAATTCTTGAAGAACAAAATAGGCTTATAAGTAAATTTTCCAATGAGTTAAATGTTTTACTTAATGTTCCAAAAGAGGAGCTTTTAAAAGTAACTCATAAAAAAATTGCTGAAGCGATAATTAGGGTTAGGGAGGGAAAAATAAGGTATGTTCCAGGTTACGACGGTGTTTACGGTAAACCAATAATCTATTCTGAGGAAGAAAAAGAGGAAAAAATGATTAAAAGTGAAAAATACTCCAAAAGTTTAGAAGAGTTCTTTTAAGTGCAACTAATTGTTAATTAGTTAGATTGTTATCTTCTTACCTCCTAAGAAATTATTTCTTTCTCCTTCCTAACGAAAAAATAGGAAGAACAACTATTAGAAGGAAAATTAGTAAAGCTAAAATTCTCCAACCAAAAATCTCTAAATCTGATTTCCAGTCTAAAACCTTAAAATTGATAGTTTTAACAGCTTCACCATTAACTAGGAAAACAAACCAGTATTTTCCTGGTGAAAGTTCACCTAAATTATAGGTGTAAGATTTTTTAGTTACAACTTGAATTGATGGCCCTGTCCACATTTCTACTTCACTATTGCTGTAAAATGTTGAACCTTGTTTTTTAAGAGAACCCCAATCAACCCTGAAACCTCCATGCGGAAAAACTATGGATACTTCAACCTTTACAAGTCTATTATACTTTAGAACCTTAACATTAACCATATCAGGATTTGGAGTATAAAGAATCCACTTATCAGCGTAGGATGAAGATTGTTGAAATACTGGTATTATTGTAAAGGATATGATTAACAGGAATAATGTAAGAATCCTCTTACGGGATAACATTCTTCCTCAACCTTTAAACCTTCTATATGCATTTATAACTAATAAACTAGGTAGCTTAAGCTGAATCTTCTTGTAGGAGTAATCTTAAGTTTTAGGTTGTGTAGCTTATGAAAATTAAACCTGAAATTTTAAGGTCAAAATTCATCGGTTCACTTTTAGGTTTAGCTGTAGGTGATGCTTTAGGAATGCCTGTTGAAGGTTTAACCGCTGAAGAGATAAGGTTGAAGTTCGGTGTAGTTAAAGAGATGATTAGTGGTAGATTACCAGCTGGATGTTATACCGATGATACCGAGATGATGATAGGGGTTGCAGAATCTCTCATAGAGAATAGGGGGTTTAATGGTGAAGATATGGTTAAAAGATTTATCAGAAATTTTAAATTCTGGAGAGGGTATGGTTACGGTCCTATCAAAGTTTTGGAAATGATTAAAAAAGGGGTTCCATGGGAAAAAGCTGCTGAAAAACTTTTTGGAGGCAAAGGATCCTACGGTAATGGAGGAGCTATGAGAATAGCACCTGTAGGCTTACTTTACTATGATAACCCTGAAATATTAAGAAGTGTTGCCTATAAGGTTGCTAGGATTACCCATGCAAATAAGCTTGGAATGGAGGGTGCAGCTATTCAGGCTTATGCTGTAGCTTTAGCTGTTATGGAGGAGCCGCATAAAACTTTGGAAGTTGAGGATTTTATCACAAAGGTTTACATGTTTAGCTGTGACGATATTTTTAGGGATAAAGTTAGGCTTGTTAAACAATTGCTTGAAAAAAACAGTGTAGATAAGTTTGAGGTTATATTTAGGCTTGGGAATGGTATTGAAGCATTTAACTCTGTACCAACAGCTCTATACTCTTTCTTAGCAAACTATGAGAGTTTTGAGGATGCTGTTATTTATGCTGTAAACTTGGGAGGTGATGCTGATACTATTGGAGCTATGACTGGAGCTATAGCAGGAGCATATCATGGGGTTGAAGCTATACCTAAAAGGTGGCTAGATAGATTAGAGGGTAGACCTTATATTGAAAGTTTAGCTGAAAGGTTATGGATGATTAAGCATACTGACTAGAAAATTGAGGGAGAGTTTAAATGAATAAAAAATTATATGTATATGTGCAAACAATTTTTATTTTGCCATGGAAACTGTTTCCTATGACCTTATAATTGTAGGCTCAGGTCTTGCAGGACTTAGAGCTGCTATTGAAGCAGCCTACACCTCAAAATCTAAGCTTGACATAGCAATAATATCTAAAACCCATCTCATGCGTGCACATTCTGTTTGTGCTGAAGGGGGAACAGCTGCTGTTTTAAGGCCTGATGAAGGAGACAGTTTTGACCTTCATGCATGGGATACTGTTAAGGGAAGCGATTTTCTTGCAGACCAAGATGCCGTAGAATTGTTTGTTAAAAGTATGCCTGAAGAAATTCTTCTACTTGACCACTGGGGAATTCCTTGGAGTAGAAGGGAAGATGGAAAAATAGACCAAAGACCTTTTGGAGGTCATAGCTTTAATAGGGCTACTTATGCTGAAGACAGAACAGGATTTTATGAAATGCATACCCTCTACGATATTCTTCAAACATTTGAAAATGTAACAGTTTATGATGACCATTATGCAACATCCCTAATTGTTGAGAAGGGGGAATTTAAGGGTTTAACAGCTTTAGACTTAAAATCGGGTAAATTTGTTGCTTTTAAGGCTAAAGCTGGAATAATAGCAACTGGTGGAGGAGCTAGATGCTATGCCTTTACAACCTATTCACATCCAGCTACTGGTGATGGAATATTTATGGCGTATAGAGCAGGAGTACCCATGAAGGATATGGAGTTTATCCAGTTCCACCCTACAGGCCTCATCCCTTCAGGAATACTAATAACTGAGGCTGCAAGGGGAGAAGGCGGCTACCTAATCAACAATAAGGGTGAACGTTTCATGAAAAAATATGCCCCTGAACGTATGGAGCTTGCTCCAAGAGACATTGTTTCAAGGTCAATTATAAGAGAGATTGAGGAGGGCTCCGGATTTAAAGGACCTGACGGTTTAGATTATGTTCACCTAGACCTTACACATCTAGGTAAAGAAAAAATACTTGAAAGATTACCTGGAATACGTGAAATTTGCCTTAAGTTTTTAGGAATAGATATTATTGATGAACCTATACCTATTAGACCTGCAGCCCACTATAATATGGGAGGTATTCACACAGATATTAATGGAGCTACACCAGTGAAGGGTTTATGGGCTGCAGGTGAATGTGCATGTGTAAGTGTTCATGGTGCAAATAGGCTTGGAACAAACTCAACAGCAGAATGCTTAGTTTGGGGTAAGATTACTGGAAGAGAGGCAGCAAAATATGCTATATCCAAGGAGTCTAAACCAAGTTTACCTGGGGAAATGTTAAAAAGAGAAGAAAGTAGGGTTTATGGTTTTATGCGTAAAGAAAACGGAGAAAACAGTTATGGAATTTTAAGGGAGCTTAGAAGTCTTATGGATAGGTATGTTGGAATATTTAGGAAAGGTGATGAGTTAGAATTAGCTGTAAAAAGGATTAAGGAGTTAAAGGAGAGATTTAACAACGCTACAGTTTACGATAAAAGTAGCATTTATAATACTGACCTTATAGCTATGCTTGAACTTGAAAGTCTACTTAATATAGCTGAAGTTGTTGCAATAGGTGCTCTTCTTAGAAAAGAGTCTAGAGGAGCTCACGCTAGACGAGATTATCCTAAACGTGACGACGAAAACTGGCTTAAACATACCCTAGCTTATTGGACTGTTGATGGGCCTAGATTTGAGTATTTACCTGTAAAAATTACAAGGTGGAAACCTGTGGAAAGAAAATACTAGTTTGGGAGGGGAAAGGCTAGATGAGTATAACGGAAGCTGAAAAAATTGTAAAATTTAGGATTCAAAGGTTTGACCCCTCAAAAGATAAAAAACCATACTTTAAGGAGTATGAAGTCCCGATAGTTAAGGGAACAACGATACTTGATGCTTTAATATACATAAAGCAGAATCTTGATAGTACATTATCCCTTAGATACTCGTGTAGAATGGGTATTTGTGGCTCATGTGCAATGGTAATTAATGGGATTCCTAGGCTTGCATGTGAAACCCAAGTACTCCAGCTTGGAGAAGATATCATAGAAATTCAACCATTATCAAGTTTTCCACAGATAAGAGACCTTATCACAGATTTTAAAGTATTCTTTGATAAACATAAGAAAGTTAAAAGTTTCCTTATAAGGAGGGATATTGAAGAACAGTTTAATCCTAAATCTGAATACTTGCAACCTAGAGAAAGGTTAAAGGAAGTTTTACCATATACCCGCTGTATTGCATGCGGGATATGTTATGCATCATGCCCGGTAATAATTAAAAATGAGGGGTTCCTCGGCCCAGAAGCATTAGCTAAAGCTTACCGTTATATTGGAGACTCTAGAGATGAAGGTGTTGAGGAGAGAATACCAACCTTAGAAGAATATCCTTATGGTTGCTGGAGTTGCACAACATGCTCAACATGTAAGCTAAATTGTCCTAAAGAAGTTAGTGGAGTTGATTCAGCTATCAATATAAGGTCAATAATGATTGAAAAAGGCAAAATCCAGCCGACACTTAGAGACGCATTGGAAAGCATGTATTTGCATGGTAATCCTTGGGGTAGAATTAGAGATAAAAGGTCAGCATGGATACAAGACCAAAACCTAAGTATAAAAGATTTTACGAAAGATGAAAAAGCGGAATTATGCTGGTTTGTTGGCTGCACCCCAGCTTATGATCCAAGAGTTCAACAGGTTGCAGGAGCATTAGCAAGAATTTTACAGAGAGTTAATACTGATTTTGGAATTCTTGGAAACGAGGAAACATGTTGTGGTAATGAGGCTTATAATGTTGGGGAAATGGGTTTATTTGATGAGCTAAAAGAAGCTAACCTAAAACTTTTCGAGAAATATAATATAGGTAGAGTTATAACTACAAGCCCACATTGCTACAATGCCTTTAAGAATAGATATGGTAAAATAAGCTTTGAAGTTCAACATTACACCCAGTATTTAGCTGAGCTAATTGATAAGGGTAAACTTAAATTCTCAAGGAAAATTGAAAAAGTTGTAACTTACCATGATCCATGCTACCTTGGAAAGATTAACGAAGTTTATGAAGCCCCAAGAAAAATCATTGAAAATATTTCAGGAGTTAAGTTTGAAGAAATGCCTAGATCTAAAAGAATGAGTTTATGCTGTGAGGGGGGCGGTGGACTTATGTGGATGGATGTTCCAACACCAAGACTTGGAGAATTTAGGGTTGAAGAAGCTGTTGAAGTTGGTGCTGAAATAATTCTTGTTTCATGCCCATTCTGCTTAATAAACCTTGAAGATGCTGTAAAAACTACAGGAAAGGAAGACAAAGTTAAAGTTTTAGATATAGCAGAATTTCTTTCTGAAGTAATCTAAAAGATTCTAACATTTTTTTATGTTTATGGTGAAACGGTTACCATCAATTATTAATTAGGTTAACAGAAACCTTTTACAAACATTAATAAATCTTGTAAAGGCTATTTAATGGTATGCCTCCTCCAAGCTTTACATTAATCTTTTACATAAAGTTTTTTACGTTTTTAATATCATGGATAATAATATCTTTAGCAGTTTATTTTGCAGGAAGAGTTATTGTTGGTGAAAAAGCAAAGTTTACTCATTCATTACTCTTAACACTTGTAGGTGTGGTTATAGTCGGCCTTTTCTCCATACTTACTGTAACATTGTTTGGGAGAATTGTAGGCTTCATATTAACTATGATTGTTTGGCTTTGGCTAATAAAATACTTTTTTAATACAGGTTGGTTTGCAGCTTTAGGGATTGCTATCCTCTCAATTTTTATGCTCATAGTTATACTAGTAATTTTAGGGTTTATTTTAGGCTTAACAGGGTTACTAGCTTTAACCTACTACCCTAAAAGCTTACAATTAATTTATCTAATCCTAGGTTAAATCTCCACATACACATTTAACTTCATAAAGCATTGTTAAAAGCTCATTAAAGCCCTCCCATGTTTTTGCTGAAACTAGAGGTATTCTTTGGACGGGGAAAAACTTTCTAACTATATTTGCAACCTCAAAATCTAGCTCATCTCTTAAACTTCTACCTTCTGCTTCAAATAGGAGAAGAGGGTTTTCAAGAATCATCTTAACCTTCTCAATTTCGTTTCTATTTAAAAGGTCAACTTTATTTAATATGATAACTGTTTCAACATTTAACGTATATTTTGCTACAAGAGAGTAAAGATAAAAACCTACAAGATTTTGCTTAGAAGCTGTAAGGTCAACAATAAAGATACAAACGCAATCATCAAGTTTTTCAACAATCTTTCTTCCAGCATCTCTAAAAATAAATGGTTCAAGTTGACCTGGAGTATCAATAAGAGTAAAATCTACACCATTAAAGCTTGGGAAACTTACATCAGCAAGCATATCCATAGCTTTAAGAATAGCTCCATTAGGTCCTAAACCTTCACTTCTCATAATCTTTTCAACAGTAAACTTTTCCCGGATATCAAAATCAGCTTTATAAGGAATTTTAAGAACACCTGGGTCTAGGTTTAGATACTTAACAATATAACCTTCACTTTCAAGGTAAAGACCAAAATTTTTTGTTAGTAAACTTTTACCTGAACCTGCAGGCCCTAAAATAAGAATATTCATTTTATAGGTTTAAGGTTGTTCTTGCTCTTAAAGCTTATAGCATATAAGTTGATAAGTATTAGTATTGTTAAGATTGATTGGATGCTACATACTAATTCTAAATCTAAGGAAGAATTGCAGGTTAAAGGTTGGAAGTCTAGGTTTTCTAAGTTTTAAAAAAGGTTACTACTGCTATATTGGTTCAGCTTTAGGCAAAAATATTAGTATAGAGAAACGTGTTAAAAGACACAAGAAAATTGCTAAAGAAAAGCATGGGAAATTAAGATGGCATATAGATTACCTTCTCACTTACAAGTATACAGAACTTTTAGGATCTATGTTTATACCTTCTAGAAGTAGAATTGAGTGTAAAGTTTCAAAAATTGTTGAAAGTTTGGCTGATAAAGTTGTACAAGGTTTTGGTTCATCAGATTGTAAGCTTGGTTGCAAAGGACACCTATACTATTTTAAGCATAAACCATTAAGAACTCTAACTAAACTATTGGGGAAGCATTTTAAACTTTTAAAGGTAAAAAGTTAAAGTTAAGGTTTCTTTATTCTTTCAAGGAATTATGCTGACGGCTTTTCTATGGATATCTCTATTATACTTACGTTTGATTTTCTACCTTCTCTTTCAACAACCTCTGTTCCAATGTTTATGTTTTTGACAACCAAGTCTTTTATGAAAGCTCTTTTCAAAAGTTCAACAACATCTACAGCTTTACTTATTGCTGCACCTCTAGCCTTCAAAATAACATTGGTAATACCTTGGTTGAAAAATGTTACACATGCAACAACATAGTTCATTACAGGTTTTTTACCGACTAGAACAACATTTGTTTTTGATTCTTGCTGAGACATAATATTTCCACCCCTTAATTAAGCTATGCTACCTGATTTTTTGGAATAGTCTGCTAAAGACCTTGCATCTAGCATCCTAAACCTTACCTTAAGGTTTATAAAAACTATTTATTTAAAGTTTACTTTCATGCACAGTTTTTAAATCCAATAATTGAAGAAGGATAAATTTTTAAGCTAAATTTAACTTTCTCTTTCTAGCAAAGTTGCAACTCCTTGTCCTCCACCAACACATGCTGTAGCTATACCATATTTAGCGTTTTCAAGGTTTAATATTCTAGCCAAAGTTCCAACAATTCTTGCACCTGTCATACCCAATGGATGACCCAAAGCTATAGCACCACCTTTAATATTCACCTTTTTAGGGAGTACTCCCAACTCTCTCATAACATACAAGGTTACAACAGCAAAAGCTTCATTAATCTCCCAAAAATCTATATCATCAACATTTAACCCAGTTTTAGCTAAAAGCTTTTTTACAGCTGCAACAGGACCTTTACCCATAACGCTAGGGTCAACACCAGCCCAACTCATTCCCTTAATTTTTGCTAAAGGTTTAAACCCATATTCTTCAGCTTTTTCTTTAGACATTAAAAGAACAGCAGCAGCCCCACTATTTAATGGTGAAGAGTTTCCTGCGGTAATTACACCTCCAGGTTTAAATGCTGGAGGCAAATTTGAAATTTTTTCAAGGGTTGTGTCAGGTCTAACACTTAAATCTTTATCAACAACAATTTTTCTCCCATCTGGGAGAGAAACCTCTACAGGGATAATTTCTTCTTTGAAGTATCCTTCTTCGTAAGCTTTTGCAGCTAATTGATGGCTACGTAAAGACCATTTATCCATATCCTCCTTACTGATACCAGATTCTTCAGCAAGTTTTTCAGCTGTTAATCCCATACTTACACCTATAGACCAATCAAATCTTTTTTCTTCATCAACAAATTTTTGGTTAAAGTTTACATTGTAACCCATTGGTATATGAGTCATATGCTCATATCCTCCAGCAATAACAACATCAGAATATCCACACATAATCTCCATAGCACCTACATGAATTGCCGACATTGAGGAGCCACATTGCCTATCAATAGCCATAGCAGATGTTTCTAATGGCAACCCTGCTGGAAGGCTTATTAATCTTCCACCATAACTCCATTGTTCTGCTGTCTGATTAGAGCATCCAACAATGCATTCATCAACATCTTCAAGTTTAATTTTTGTTTTTTTAATAAGCTCCTTGATGACAGTAACCATAAGTTCGTCTGAACGTATCCAATTAAACACATCTCTTTCAGGTTCTCTTGGACGTGCTCTAGAAATTGGAGTTCTTAGGTAAGCAACTATTACTACTTCCCTCAATTTAATATAACCTCCAACTAGGATAAGGCTAATCTACTATAATGGTAAATTTAAAGTTTAAATAAACATCTACCACCCTTAAATTGTACTTTCTTTCTTTTTTAAAAGGACCTAAGAACTTTCCCTAGAAAACTTGATTAACCAACTTTTATATTCCTAGTAATCATTACTTAATTCTTGTTGACAAGCAATGTTTACTAATCAACCAATAATGCTGGTAATATTAACATTTGCTATTTTACTTGCAGCAATACCTGCTCTGCTGGTTTTTATTATATTGGCGGGAAGAAGTAAAAATCTGTGGTTTTCCTTTATTTTTGGCGGGTTTGGATGGATTGGAGCATTAATTCTACGTCTAATTCCTCTTCAAACTCCAATTCTCTTTTATGGTACATCTATTGCCACTTTCAATATATTTTACTTTGCTTATGCTGCATTACTGGCTGGATGCTTTGAGGAAGGAATACGCTACCTTTTACTTAGTAAGGTTAAGCTTACAAGATTAGGCTTGAAGAATGTTTTATCTCTTGGTTTAGGTTGGGGATTTATGGAGGCATTACTTATATATATTCTTGAAGTTTTACCGCTTCTTTACCTTGGATACAAGTTAACCTTGATGGATATATTACCAGGGGTGGTTGAAAGAAATATTGCGGTACTTTTGCATGTATCTTTAACATTTATAGTTTTTAATGCTTTTATTGCAGGTAAAAAGTTCCTTTTAATTGCTGTAGCTTTTCATAGTCTA
>CAZMUQ010000006.1:0-28170 GCA_964569845.1 uncultured Candidatus Bathyarchaeia archaeon | reverse complement strand
TAGCTAACTTTATTGGAGGTTTAACTTTTGAGATACGAGGTTGAAACATCACCAGCTTACTCAGTTTTGAAAGTTTTGTTAGAGAATGGTGAAGGTATAGTTGCTGAAGCTGGAGCTATGATGGCTATGAAGGGGAATATTGAGGTTCAAACAAAAACTGCTGGTGGAATTTTAAAGGGTTTACTTAGAAAGTTAGCTGTTGGAGAAACGATTTTCCTAAATACTTTTACTGCTCGAGAGGGGAGCGGAATTATTTGGCTTGCTCCTTCTATACCTGGAGATATAACTTACATTCAGCTTAAAGGAAACGGTTTACTTGTACAGGATACTGGCTACCTTGCTCATTATGGTGCAGTTGATTATGAATTAAACTGGCGGGGTATTAGAGGTCTTTTAGCTGAAGGTAATATTGTTTGGCTTAGGCTTTATGGTGATGGAGGTGTTTGGGTTAACAGTTATGGAGGAATTATCTGTAAAGAGTTAGGAGTGGGAGAAACAATAATTGTGGATAATAATCATCTTGTTGCTTTTGATGATACCGTTACGCTTAACATTAAAAAGTTTGGTGGATGGAAATCTTTCCTCTTTGGTGGAGAAGGTATTGTTGTTGAGCTTAAAGGTCCAGGTAAAGTCTATATGCAAACACGTATTCTTCCACTTTTAGCTGAAGTTATTAATAGGTTTCTACCTAAAAAGTGAAATAAGCTTAGAAAAGCAAGATTGTAGCCACAGTAAAGTATATTAAAAGTCCTACAAGGTCTGCTATAGTTGCTATTAATGGTGCTGAGATCGTTGCAGGGTCAATACCTACTTTTGCGGCTAACATTGGAAGTAAACTTCCAACAATATTTACTGTAAAAATTATGAGTATAAGAGATATTGAAAGAGTTAAAGCCACCCATATATTTTTAGCTATTAAAAACCCTAAAAAGAAGGTTAAAGGTGAAAGAAGCAGACTAAGGAAAAGTGATGTCAAAGATTCTTTAACTAAAACTCTTAAAACATCGCTAATAGAAACTTCACCAACAGCTAAACCCCTAATAATGAAAATTGAAGCTTGAATACCGGAATTTCCACCTGTTGAAGAAATCAATGGTATAAAAAATGATAATGCAACAACAGTTGAAATTATTTTACCGTAGAAGCTTAATACACCAGCTACAATAACCTCAATTAAACATAAGAATATTAGCCATACAACCCTTTTCTTTGTAAGCTCAAAAATACTTGCCATAATGTATGGTGTTGTAATTTTTTCAACACCACCAAATTTTACCATATCTTCTGTACTTTCACTTATAACAACATCAATGACATCATCAACAGTTACTGCACCCAAAAGTTTTCCATCATCATCTACAACAGGAAGCTCTAAAAGATCATAGCTTGCAACAATTCTTGCAGCTTCCTCCTCATCAGCATCAGGCTTAATGGTAACTGGTGGAGGTTGAACAACATCCTTAAGCTTTAACTTTCTTGGAGAAGTTAAAAGTTCTCTTATGCTAATTAAACCTTTAAGTTTCCCGTTTTTATCAATAGCGTAAGCATAGTTATTTGTATCATACTCATCAAATTTTGTTCTAGTAACATATTCTCTTATAACCTTCCAAATTTCAGCTTCCTCAAAAAATACAGGTATTCTATTAGTCATTAACCCTCCAACTTTATCTGGCGGATAAGAAAGAAGAGGTTTAATTTCATTTAATTTCCAATCAGGTAACTCCCACAGTAACCTTTTCCTATTAACAGGAGAAAGTTTCTCCACTAAATCTGAAAGTTCATCAGCAGGTAAGTTTGAAACTATCCTAATAAACCTATTTCTATCCATACCAAACATTACTTCTTCAACAATTTCTGCTGGAAGTTTTGGAAGAAATTTTTCTATAACATCATCATTTAAAGATAAAACTAGGCTTAATCTATCATCTTTAGGAAGCCTCTCAAGAATAGGAATAAAATCTTGAGGTTTTATCCACTCTAATAAAGGCTTAATATCTCTTTTCTCCTTTAGTAACTTAACTATTCTATCTCCAAAAGAAATTGAAGCACCAACACCATGACTCATAACTTAAACATCCTTTCACAACGTAAAACACCTATAAAAACTTGTTAGCAAGAATTAAAACTTTTTGCTACCTTTATTAATGAAAAATTTTATTAAAAAAGGTTAGGTTAGGAGCTACTATGTTTAAATAAAGTAGAAACCCTACAATAAATCTAGTTAAAATTAAAAGTTTAGGCTGGTAAGTAATTGGTTTAAGCGTTTTCTCCTCCTTTTTACAGGTACAATCTTTCTTTCTTCACCTATCTTTTTACCGCATCTTTCACAAACAATAGTTTTCTCATTGTTTAGGTAGCCACAATAAATACATGGAAGATAAGCAACCATTAATTCTCCCTCAAAATAAAATGAATCTATATAACCAATAAGCCCTTAAAATTATTAATAATTGAAGCATTAGAAGTATAGATTTTAAGCCTAAAAACTAGTTAAATTAGGCTATCTTGAAACAAAAAATTTGAAAAAATAATTGAGCAAACAATGTAAGTTTTTATAGAATTAAGATAATAACGCCTTTAAATTTAGGTTAACCATTCACCTTTCTATAACGTGCACTTCTGAAGCCTTAAATGTAAGAAAAACTCTACTTTTAGGTTTTAGTTTAAGTTCTTCAAGTGAAGCTTTAGTTATGTACGCTGTAAATTTTTTGCCTAAAATGTTCACTATAACTGCATAAACTAAACCTTTATTTTCAATATTTTCTAAAATTCCCTCTAAAGTGTTACGTCCACTAGAAAATATTGGAGAATTTGAAACAAGAATAGATTCAGGTCTAACTGTAACAATAACTTCTCCGCTATACTTACCAACAACCCATAAAGTTAAATTATCAATCTTAACTAAACTTAAACCATTTTTCGGTGTAGCTTTACCCCTAAAAATATTGTATACACCTGTAAGTTTCGGAATAACTGGGTTAGAAGGATGAGATAAAACTTTTTCAGGTGTATCTATTTGAAGAATTCTACCATTAAACATTATAGCTAAACGGTCAGCTAAAGCTAAAGCCTCAGTAAGGTCATGAGTAACATGCACAACTGGAACCTTAAATTTACGGTTAACCAACCTTAAATAATCCCTAAGCTCTTCACGGGTTTTGAGGTCTAAGGCACCCAGAGGTTCATCAAGCAAGAGAAGTTTTGGTTTTATTATTAATGCTCTTGCAATGGCAACCCTTTGCTGTTCACCACCACTTAAAGTAGCTGGATAACGGTTAAGAAGATGGTCTATATTGAGTTGCTGAGTTAAATCTTTAACCTTCTTATCAATTTCACTGTAACCTAGTTTTTTAGCTTTAAGTCCATACGCTATATTTTCATAAACATTAAAATGAGGAAATAAAGCATAATTTTGTGGTACATAACCTATTTCACGTTTTTCCGATGGAAGATCCGTAACATCAACATCATCAATAAATATTCTCCCTTCATCGGGATGGTCTATTCCAGCTATAAGTTGAAGTAGAAGAGTTTTACCTGCACCAGTAGGCCCCATAATAACAAAGTATTCTTCTCTTTTACATGTAAAGGATACATTTGATATTGTAAAGTTTCCCCAATGTTTACTAACATTTTCAAGTTTAAGCATCATCTTTTACCTCTACCTATAAACCTTAAAACCATAAATATTGTTACACTTACTAAGAGCAGTACAGCAGCTATTGGTCTTGCTGCTGTTAAACCATAATTAAGGAAACGCTCAACTATTAATACTGGTGCAGTTTTTGGGAAATATGCTACTATAAGAATTGCTCCAACTTCGCTCATAGCTCTAGCCCAACACATTATAACCCCGGAAAGAATAGGTTTAAAAGATAATGGAATATATATTGTGAAAAAAATTCTTGTTAAGCCTGCTCCTAAACTTCTAGCAACATACTCATACTCTCTATTTACTAAGGAAAAACCATCTTTAGCTGAGTTTATAAGTATAGTTATGCTTACAAAAACCATTGCTGCAACTATACCCCAAAAACTATCCTCAATTATTAATCCAAAATTGCTAAAAATCCAACCTAAAGGTGAGCGTGAATGGTAAGCGCTAAGAATAGCTATACCAGCTACACTATGAGGAATAACAAGTGGAAGATCTATGATGGAGTTTATGAGTGATTTTGCTTTAAAATTGTAGCGAGCTAAAATAAACGCTAAAGGTACTCCAAAAATTAAGCAAATGATTGTTGATGTTGTTGCAGCAAGAATGCTTAGAATTATAGCTTTAACAGCTTCATCATCATAAAAAACACCAATAAAACCTTCTGGTTTAGTAAGAAGGTAAAGGGTAAGAATAGGTATAGTTAAAAAAAGTATTATTATTGCACCTAAAATGGAAAATGTTATTTTAAGAGGATGTTTTCCACTCAACTTTCCCACTTTCATTATTCCTCTAGCTTAACATACGGTAGAAGAGGTTTAGGGATTTTACCATATCCTAGAGGTTTTAGAATTGGAGGTTGTCCAGAATCTTTAAAGATGCTTTTACCTTTAACCCCTAAAACTATTGTAACAAATTTTACCCCAAGCTCTGGATTTTTAGCATTCTTAGGTATAGTTATACCATAAACTATTGGGGATGCAACTATAATTTGCTCATTTTTAGAGCCTGCAAGCAACTTTACCTGAACTTTACTATAAAATTTCTCATACTCTGGTGAACCTAAGTTTATTTGTGGTGGAAATTCAACAAAATTTAGCTTATGCTGTACAGCTACACTTTTATATTCAAAAGCATAATCTATTATTCCGCTTTCAACTAACGCTAATAAGTCAACAGATTTTGCTCTTATAACAACTTTACTTCCCTTCACACTTAATTTTTCAGGCACAATTATGGTGCAGTTTTGTCCTTCAACTTCTAGCCTAATATTTGTATAATCCTCTATTAAGCACTTAAATAAGCTTGGTTTCTCATAATAAATTTGAGCTAAAGCTAAAGCTACTAGGGATCTATAACCACAAGGATCTTTATTTGGATCTGAAAAACCAAATCTTACATCTTTCCTACTAAGAATAGTATACCAGTTTTCCTTCGAAATTTCCTCTGCATACCTACTTTTATTAGTGTAAGCTAATACTAGGTTATTTACCGCGAATTTTATGTAAAAATTTGTGTAATTTGGATACATTAAATTTTCTATTAACTTGTAATCTGCCACAGCTACAACATCAGCAGATTTACCGTAATCTACAACTTTTCTAATTGCTTCAACACTACCACTAGGTTCTAGTAAAACTTTAACATTAGGGTACTTAGCTTCAAAAATGTTTTTAACCTTATTTAATGGAATTGTAAGTGAACCTGCATGAAAAACTCGAAGAGTAAGGTTTTCGCTAGGAGGTAAAATTAAGTAAACACCTACTACTATTATAACTACCAGAAATGTTAAAAACAAAATAGTATTCCAAACCTTTACCATAGGCTACCGTTATATATGGTTGTACATATCGATATTTAAATTTAAAACCTAAAATACTTGGAATGTAAACTTTACTTTTAGATAAATTTTTCATGTGAAAATATGGGTAAGGATAGTAAACTTATAAATTTTAAGATTTGGCTGGAAGGAAAAAAAGGCCCTATTCTAGGTAAAGGAGGAGCTGCTATTTTAGAAGCTATAAAGAAATATGGTTCCATAAGTAAGGCTGCAGAGAAGCTTAATATGTCGTATAAATATGTTTGGGATTATATTTCAAGAATTGAGAAAATAACAGGAAAAAACATTGTTAAAACTTACCGTGGTGGAGCAGGGGGAGGAAAAGCAAAGCTAACAGAAGAGGGTATAAAGCTTTTAAGAGAATTTAGGAGGATAGAAAGTAAATTTACAAAAACAGTTGAGGAGGCATCATGGCATAGTATTGAGGATTTAAAACTAAGTGCAAGAAATAAGATTAGTTGTATTGTTGAAGATGTTAAAGATGTTGGAGGATTAGTAGTTGTTAAGGTTAAGGTTAAAACTCCCACAATATTAACAGCAATCCTTACAAAGGAAGCAATCGAAGATTTAGAGTTAAAATTGGGGGATAATGTTAAAGCCTTAGTAAAGGCTACTAATATAATGTTAGCTAAATAATGCTTTAATCCTAATCTTCTGATAAATCCTTCATAGTATCTATTGCTTTCCAATATCCATTAAACCTGTATCCGTTTATCCTGATTTTTGGAAAGGTTTCTTTTTCTATGTCACCCTTATCCGGAAGCTTGCCAATAACAGAGTTATTAACCAGGTATATTCCTCCATTTATCCAGTGAGGTAGTTTTGGCTTCTCTCTAAACCCTGTAACTACACCATCATCTGAAACTTCAACAATACCATAAGGACTTTGGAGTGGTACAAGAAGCATTGTAACTTCAAATCCTCTTTTCCTATGAAAACTTATAAAATCATTTAAATCTAGGTTTGTAACAATATCACCATTTAAAATCAGATACTCCTCAGAGGGAAAATTTTCCATCGCCTTTTTTATTGCACCACCAGTTCCAAGCTTATCCTCCTCAACAGAATAATGAATATTCACATCAAACCTTGAACCGTCACCAAAAAACTCCTTAATCTTCTCCCAGCGGTAACCGCAAGCAAAAACAATATCCCTAACATCATAACTTGCTAGATATTCAACCTGATGTTGAGCCAGAGGCTTCCCTTTATACTGCACAAGAACCTTAGGAACCTTTTCAGTTAAGGGTCTTAGCCTAAGCCCTAATCCTCCAGCCAAGATTATAGCCTTCAAAGAAAACCCTCCAAAATTAGGCTTTAGAAGCTAAATTTAACTCTGTTAAGGCGCTTCAATAACCTATGATATATACCTAAAAAATACACATGAAAATCCAGCTTATAAGCTTATTCTAGTAGTATCCTGGCGATTATTAAAGAAGTAAAGAGTATGCATAGAAAAAATAAGTTTTGATTGGGAATAACATGGGATTCTAGGGTATAAAATACAAAAGTAAGTTTCTTGCAACCTGCAAACTAAATTAGTAGGTTGCTAAAATCTACTGGAACATCAGTAAATAAAACTAGGTTTAACTTTAACTATGAAACATAAACAGCTAAAAAGTTAGCCAAGTAAATAGTAGAAAATTATAATTTTAACTTATTTTTCAGGTTTATGGTAGACTAGTTGCTTCTGGTAGGCTGGAGGTTGGTAGGCTGGTTCAGCTTTTATTGCTCTTTGAAGACAATTTTCAACACAGACATGACAGTATATGCACTTATAGGGGTCGTAGGTTATAGTTTTAGCTTCAGGGTCAACTTTTATAGCTGCAGGGGGGCATAAACGTTCACAATCCTGACATAAATCGCATTTTTCCATGTCAAAAACTATTATCCGCCCTCTATGCTCAGGGAAGGGTTCTCGCTTAATGAAGGGGTGTTTAACTGTTGCAGGCTTAGAGAAAAGATTTTTTAATATATTTGGAAGCATACGAACCATTTCTATCTCCTCCCATCCTTTCTAATATTGATTATGCGTTCAGTGCAGGCTATGCATGGATCTATGGATAAAACTATTACAGGGATATCTGCAACTTCGTATCCTGGAAGCATAGCAAGTAAGGAGGGAATGTTTGCAAGAGTTGGAGTTCGAATTTTAACTCTTTCAAGTCTATTTGTCCCGTTTCCCTTCACATAGTAGAAAAGCTCACCTCTAGGCTGCTCAACCCTAGCTACAGCTTCACCTTCAGGCCATTTTGCAGGTTTAACTGCAATTTTACCTTCAGGCATAATTTTAAATGCTTCAAGAATCAAGTCTATAGCTTGATATACTTCATAAAACCTTACAAGTGTTCGTGCATAAACATCGCCATCCTTCTCTACTACAGGTTCAAATTTAAGATGCTTGTATGCTTGGTATCCTTCAAGCCTAATATCTTTAGCCACACCACTTCCACGTGCTGTTGGGCCAACTGCTCCAAGTTTTAAAGCATCATCATAAGATAGGAAACCTTTACCTACTGTCCGCTTTTTAAATGCAGAATCCTTAAGAATTACTGGAGCAAGTTTATCCATTCTTCTTTTAAGCTCCAGCATACTTTCCTTGAAATGTTCGGCCAGTTGACCTGAAATATCTCTTCTAACTCCTCCAACTACGCATGTTGAAATTATAACTCTATTTCCACCAGTACGCTCTTGAAGGTCCATTACAATTTCTCGGTCTCTCCAAAACTGCATAAAGAGGCTTTCAAACCCCATAGCATCAGCTAGGAGACCCAGCCATAAAAGGTGGCTTTCAAGCCTATTAAGTTCAGCCCATATAACCCTTAAATATTGAGCTCTTTCAGGAACTTCAACATCTACAAGCTTTTCTAAAGCCATACAGTAGCATAAAGCATGCATAAAGTTGCATATCCCGCAAACCCTTTCACACAGGTATACATTTCGCTGATAATCATTAAGCTCACAGGCCCTTTCAATACCACGATGAACATAGCCTACATTTACACTTGCATCAACAATCTTTTCCTCATCAACCATAAACCTGAGTTGGATAGGTTCAGGTAAAACTGGATGTTGAGGGCCAAAGGGGAAGATTGTATATTTTCGTGTGGTTTTACCTTCACTCATACCAATCACACCTCCAACATCTTTTAGCCTCTCTAACAGCTTCATCAATGCTGTAGCCTAGCTCAACTTCATCAAAACTTTTAATCCTCTCCTCTACTGGGAGAAGTTTAACAGGAACCTTACTTAACTCTAAAACTTCTTTAACATCAATTCTTGGAATAAGCTCTTCAGCAAGCTCATATTCTTTAAGTCCTCTTCCACCTAAAAACCTATCTATAATGTTAGCAGCCTTCCATCCAGCACCAATAGCCTCAGTAACTGAGGCTGGCCCTGTTACAACATCACCACCAGCAAAAACTCCACGTATATTTGTTTCCAGCGTTTCAGGGTTAACTTCTATTTGTCCACGTCTATCTAGCTTAAGCTTAGAAGTTTTAGGTGCTGTTGCAACCTGACCTATAGCCTTAATAAAAGTGTCAGCTTCAACAGTAAACTCGCTTCCAGGTATAGGTTCAGGTCTAGGTCTACCTGAAGCATCAGGAGCACCAAGCTTCATCCTTATAAACTCCATTTTTACAGGGGAACTTCCACCTAAAACTTTACTTGGAGCAACAAGAAACTCAAACTTAACACCCTCAGCTTCAGCTTCCTCAACCTCTCTTGGTGAGGCAGGCATTTCCTTCCTAGTTCTCCTATAAAATACTGTTACATCTTTAGCTCCAAGCCTTAAAGAAACTCTTGCAGCATCCATAGCACTATTTCCTCCACCAATAACTACAACCTTCTCACCTAACTTAGGCTTCTTACCATGAACATTAACTTCCCTTAAAAGTTGAAGACAGTTTAAAACTTTCGGATGCTCCTCACCTTCAATGCCAAGCCTAACATCCTGATGAGCACCTGTAGCTATGAAAACAGCATCATAACCTTCATCCAGAAAGGTATCTAAATTCTCAATCTTCCTTTTAAGTTTAAGTTCAACTTCAGCTTCCTCCATTCTAGCATTAACCTCAGCTTCCAAAATCTTTTTAGGAAGTCTATATTCAGGTATGTAGGCAAACATTGCTCCTCCAGGTTTAGGAAGCTCATCAAAAACGGTAACTTCATGACCTAAAAGACCAAGATAGTAGGCTGCTGTTAAACCTGCAGGACCTGCACCAACAATAGCAATTTTTTTACCAGTAGACTTAGATTTTTTAATATTAAGCTTTTTAATACCAACATAATCAGCTACAAATCGCTTAAGCAACCTTATAGATATGGGTTGACCATTTTTAGCTTGCCTACAACCCTCCTCACAAGGAGCAAAACAAACTCTCCCAAGAATAGCTGGGAAAGGTGCTTTTTCAAG
Source organism: uncultured Candidatus Bathyarchaeia archaeon (assembly GCA_964569845.1). Taxonomy (GTDB): domain Archaea; phylum Thermoproteota; class Bathyarchaeia; order Hecatellales; family Hecatellaceae; genus CAZMUQ01. The sequence continues at coordinate 18,258 of CAZMUQ010000006.1, read as the reverse complement.
AATTGTTTGGAAAGCTTCCATATATTTTTCCTGGCTGATGAGTCTAACATACCTTGGAACATCTATACCAGCGGGACATTGTTGAGCACATCTTGCTTTTACCCTAAACTTTGGTGGTTGAACACCTACAGCAGGTTTTAGAAGAGTTGTTTGAGTTGCTTCAGCAGTTTTTAAAAGTTTTCCTCCAAGGTCAGGGTTTAAACCTACAATGTTCAGGTTAAACATATCTTTTATCTCATTTTCAGCAAGAAACGCGCAGGGATAAACAGTAGTTATGCTTGGCAAAACCTCATTTTTCCCAATTTTAATCCTAACATTTATAACCTTCAAATCTTCTTCAAAATGGTATATAACCTCAAAAAAGTCACCTACATCTTTGCATGTTATAGTTATAAATCTAGCTTTAGATGCAGCAAGCTCATAGATTTTAGGTATAAGATTAGCTTTATCTACAAATACATCAACAACTTGGGTAGCCAACTTTCAACCCTCCACCCTTTTCTCCGCAAGTTTTTGTAAAGCTAAAACTACCCCATCTATAATAGCTTCAGGTCTTGCAGCACAGCCTGGAACATAAACATCAACCGGAATAACCTTATCAACACCACCTAACACATTTGGACAATTATGAAACATACCTCCTGAGCATGCACATGTACCTACAGCAACAACAACCTTAGGGTTTGGCGTTTGCTCATAAAGAGTTTTAAGTACCCTTGCATTTCTCCGGTTAGCAGGCCCTGTTACAAGTAAAATATCAGCATGCTTAGGATTCCCCATATGAAGCATGCCAAATCTTTCAACATCAAATCTTGGAGTTAAACATGCTAAAACCTCTATATCGCACCCATTACAGCTTCCACAGTTAAAGTGCAATATCCAAGGAGACTTAAATCTAGCTTTAGCCATCACACCCATGCTAGCCACCTCCAAGTAAAGCTACAGCTACAATGTTTGAAATTGTAAGGATAAACCCTACAACCCAAACAACCTTTAACATAATTTTCCAAGTAAGTCTTGGAAAAATGTTATCAATAATCATAATTATGAAGTAAAAGATGAAGGAAAGAATTGCTCCAAGCCATAGGTTTGGAGCCCAGAAAAGTGTAAGAAGGGATAGGAAAAATACAAGTTTAAACCAGTGGCCAAACTCTATAAGAGCTAAAGAGGGCCCTGAAAACTCTGTAAAAACTCCACGCACTATTTCCTGATGCGCATGGTGGCTAGCTGAAATATCAAAGGGTGATTTTCTAGCTTCAATTGGTAAGATTATGAGAAGAGCAAGAAAAACTGCTGGAAGTGTAGCTATTAGTGGGAAGCTAAGCTTAAGGATACTTGAAACAAGAAAACTTTTTGTAACCATGTAAATTCCTACAACTGCTAGAATTAAAATTGGTTCACAACTAAACATTTGAAGAAGCTCTCTTCTTCCTCCAATGTAGCTATAAGGAGACCTTCCAGAAAAACTTCCAACAACTAAGCATACATCAGCTAATGAGATAACAAATACTATTAGTAAAAGATCTTGAGCTAAAACTAGTAAGCTAAAAGCAACAACTGAAAACGCCATGTATGAAAATGCAAGTAAAACTTGAAAACTGCTTGCAACAAAGCTTTCCTTACCCCAAAGTTTTATTAAATCATAGAACGGCTGAATTATTGGAGGACCAATTCTGTTCTGTATTCTTGCTGTAAGCTTTCTATCTATCCCACTTAATATTCCACCTATGAAGGGTGCTACAACCACAAGTATAAGACTTGTAAAAGGTAAAAACCACTCCATCTATCTCACACCACCAAGGATAAAATAAAAACTAATATTGTTAAAAATACGCCAATTAAGGTTATGTACTTGTCAGTTTGAGGTTCACCAAGCCTTCTATCAAAGAACATTCCTGAAATTTCAAGGTTAAATTCTGAATCAGCTGTAGAATAAAAGACGGTAGATTCTTTGCCAGCAACGTTTTCACCGCACATGTATGGAGGAACAGGCCTCCCTCCCTTAACCTTAATAACAAGCAAGCCTACAGCAAAAACTAAAGCTAAGGTTATGAAAAGTGGCCATATCGGGAAAGCTCCAACATTTGTTAGAAGATTTAGAAGTGGAAGGGACAGCTTAATCGTATACCAAGATTTTATCTCCGGGATTATTAGTGTTGATATTAAAATTGCAGCTATGATTGCTACAGCAATATCTAGGAAAGTTATGGTGATAGTTGAAACTAGGTATGGTGCTTGAAGCTTTTCAACCTTAACCTTTCCAGCTTCAGGTGGGTGAAGAAGTAAGTGAGCCATCCATTTTGCCCAGAAAAATGTTGTTGCTACACTCCCAACAATGATGGTAACTATAAGAATTATTGCCCATTGAAGCGGAGCCTCAGATATTATAGCCTCCAAAGTTAACCATTTACCTACAAGCATACCAAATGGTGGGAGAAACATTGTAGACATGCCTATGAGCATAATTGCTGATGTTAATGGAAATCTTACCATGAGACCCTCCCAATCCTCAATATTTCTACTGTACACCCTATTTTCAACAATTCCAGCCCCAAGAAAGAGTAGAGCTTTAGACATTGCATGAAAAACTAATAGAAGTAAAGCTGCAACCATGGCTAATGATGTATTAACACCCGCACACAAAATTATAAGGCCAAGATTCCCTATAGTTGAATATGCTAGTATACGTTTAGATTCTCTTTGACTTATAGCTAAAATAGCTGTAACTAAGAAGCTTAAACCTCCAACAGCAGCTATAGCTAAGCTTAGATGCGTCTCCCTAAGCGCTGGAGCAATCCTAAGTATTAAGTATACTCCAGCCTTAACCATTGTGCTGGAGTGAAGTAGAGCTGAAACAGGAGTTGGAGCAATCATTGCCCCTAAAAGCCAGCTATGAAATGGAACCTGCGCCGACTTTGTAAATGCTGCTAATGCTAGGCAGGCAAAAGCTAAGAGTATGATAGGTGAGTGGGGAGCTAGCATAAGCTTATTAAGGCTTAAACTTCCAACCTGGTAGTAACCTATAAAAATGGAAGCTACAAAGGCTACTCCACCTATTAAACCCATCCACAAAGCTAAAACAGCATTTTTTATAGCTTGAGGTGTTTCATCATGCCTAATAAGCTGGTAGCAGCATAATGTGGTAACCTCCCAGAAAAAGTATAGCCAGTAAAGGTTGTTAGCAAAAACAAGACCATTCATAGCTCCAAGGAAAAGTAGCATATATAGGAAGAATCTAGGTTGCCTAGTTTCTGCTAAATGTAAATGTTCTTCATGCTCATTCATGTAGCTTAAAGCATAGATACAGATAAGGGAACCTATAATACAGATAATTAAAGCCATAATCACAGATAGAAAATCTATTGTAAGGGTAGGTTCAACATGAACAACTGGAAGAGAAAATTCAAAGTAAGCTAAAGGTATAATCTGAAGCAGAGTTAAGATAATTACTAGCGGATGCTTAACCCTGAAACCTATGTATAGGAAGTAGGCTAAGAGAACAAAATCTAAGAAAACTATTACATCATCCCAGATTTCAGGTAAAGTAAGGGTGTATGGAACTCCACTAACCAGCCTAACCAGTAAAAGTGAAGATATTATCAGAATGATAGCTGTTAAACTAACAACTATTCCTCGAGCTTTAGCATTTTTTAACCCTCTAGCTATAAGCCCCATAACCACTGGAAAAACTATTAACACGCCTGGAATCCATTCAGCCAGGAAGCACCCCTCCAAACCCTAAAATTTATTACAAATAAAAAAGAGGTTTTGATGAGTTTTTAAAGATTTCCGTATCTTGAGAGAAGCTTTGTTTTTCCAACTTCAAGGAGGAAACTCAACTAACAATTGATCATTCTCTCCCAGTAAGAATATCAGTAACAAGTGGGAATGGTGGATTTGGACCAACAGAAGTTATTCTGCCTGTTGGACATATACCATAACAATATGAACACGTTTTACATGCATAAGCCTTCTCAGGAAGAAGTGCAATACGTCTATTTACTCCTCTCCCAACAAAGTCGATAGCATTATCCCATTGAGCTTCAATACAGCGGCGTACACACAACCCGCAAAGAATACATTTCATTGGAGTAGTAAGTTTCATTGAGGCGAAACGTGAAAGATCAGCGTTATACTCATAAGCTAATGACGCTACCTTTCCACCTACATCTTCTCCAGCTGTTATAGCAGCTAACTCTAATATTGTCTTCCTTATCCTATCAATTTTTGGGGACCTAGTTTTAACTTTTAATCCATCTTCCACGGGATAACAACATGAAGCAACTATTCGTCTTCTCCCATTTCTTTCAATTTCCACTACACAAATACGGCATACACCATAAGGCTCCATCCCTTCATGGTAACATAAAGTTGGAATCTCTATTCCAGCAGATTTAGCTGCCTGAAGCAGTGTCATTCCTTCTTTAGCTTTAACAGTTTTTCCATCTATCTCTAAAATTACCTCTTTACTCAATTATTCTTCACCTCTCTACCTTTTACGTTTAACTTTAATCCCGTAGCGTACTGGTGGAGGTACTGGTGGCGAAATTTTCTCAACAGCACCAAATGGACAAACCGCGTAGCATATACCACACCTAATACACTTCTCTTGGTCTATAACATGAACAGTATCTCGCTCACCCTTAATTGCACCTGAAGGACAGTTTCTTAGGCATATTAAACATGCTTGACATTTATCAGGGTTAATGTAGTATGCAGTTAATGCTTTACAAACCTTAGCTGGACAACGACGCTCCTTAATATGTGCCTCATACTCATCTCGGAAGTAGTTTAATGTTGTAAGAACAGGGTTAACAGCTGTTGTTCCTAAAGCACATAATGAAGCTTCCTTCATTGTTTCAGTTACATCCTCAATTATTCGTAAATGTTCCTCGGACCCCCTTCCCTCACAGATATCTGTTAAAACCTTGTTTAGCACCCTTAAACCTTCACGGCATGGTATACATTTTCCGCAGGATTCTTCAAGAAGGAAGTTTATGAAGAATCTTGCTACATCAACCATGCATGTATCCTCATCCATAACAATCATTCCACCTGAACCCATCATTGAACCTAGTTTTGTTAAACTGTCAAAGTCTACTGGTGTATCCAAGTATTGTTCCGGAATAACTCCTCCTGAAGGCCCGCCTGTTTGAACAGCTTTAAACTTTTTGCCTCCTCTTATTCCTCCTCCAATCTTAAAGATTATATCTCTTAACGTAATTCCCATTGGAACTTCAACTAACCCTGTATTGTTTACCTTCCCTACTAGAGAGAATATTTTTGTTCCTGGGCTTGTAGGTGTCCCTATTTTTAGGAACCATTCCGCACCATTAAGAATTATGTGTGGTACATTTGCCCACGTTTCCACGTTATTTAGGCATGAAGGTTTATCACGTATACCTTTAACAGCTGTATGAATATATTTTGGTCTTGGCTCTCCAACCCTACCTTCTATTGCTGTCATTAAAGCACTTGACTCGCCTGAAACAAAAGCTCCAGCACCCTTATGAACTTCAACATCAAAGCTAAAGTTTGAACCCATAATGTTTTTGCCAAGCAGCCCATATTCCCTAGCTTGCTGAATAGCCACAGTAATATTTTCAACTGCTAACGGATACTCCTCACGCACATAGATGTATCCTTGACTTGCACCTATAGCATAAGCCCCAATTATTAAACCTTCAAGCACTAGGTGCGGGTTACCCTCCATTAGCGACCTATCCATGAAAGCTCCTGGATCTCCCTCATCACAGTTAACTATAACATATTTTGGTTCTCCTGGAGCATTACGTGTTGTTTCCCATTTACGACCTGCAGGGAAGCCTCCACCGCCACGACCTCGAAGGTTTGATTTCTTTATCTCTTCGATTACCTGTTCAGGTGTCATTTGGAATAGTGCTTTAGCTAAGGCTTTATATCCTCCTATAGCAATGTAATCTTCAATGTTTTTTGGGTCTATTTTTGCATTGTTTTCTAAGAGAAGCCTATATTGATGTTTATAGAATGGGATATCTTCAAGTTTTCTGATAGTTTCACCTGTTACAGGGTCTTTGTAAAGAAGCCTCTCAATAACTTCTCCTTTTAAAATTGTTTTTGAAACTATTTCAGGAACATCCTCAGGCTTAACCTTGAAGTAAAAGATTTCTTTAGGGTAAATAGCAAGTCTAGGGCCAAGCTCACAGAAACCCATACATCCTGTTGTTTTTATATCTACTTTATCAGCTAAACCCTGCTTTTCTAATTCTTCTCGAAAAGATTTAACAACCTGTAAGGAGCCAAGAGAACTGCAGCCTGCACTTACACAAATTGCTATACACAATCTATTAGGGTCACGTTTTGCAAGAATCTCCTCCCTAAGTTTCTCCAAATCTTCAGGAGAATTTATCCTTGATATTTTACATCCCCCCTTCACTTTTAATTTTTTCAACAATTTTTGCGACAGAGGCAGGTGTTAAGTTGCCATAGTAGTTATCGTTTATTGTAATAACGGGACCTAATGCACAGCAACCTAAACAGTTTACAGTTTCAAGTGTAAACTGGAAGTCTGGTGTTGTTTCACCAGGACCTATCCCTAAAAGGCTTACCAATCTGTCAAGAATTGTTTGAGCACCCCTAACTTTGCAGGAAGTACCCATACATACTCTGATTAAATTACGTCCTCTTGGGGCTAATGAAAAAGCCTTGTAGAAAGTAACGATACGATACACATAGCTGAGTGGAACATTTAACTGCTTACTTACTTCCATTAATACTTCCATAGGAAGCCAACCAAAATTCTTCTGCAATTTTAGGAGAATTTGGATTAGCATATCGCTTCTATACTGGTACTCCTCAACTACCTTACTGACTAAGCCTGCTACACCAGTTAGTTTTGTAGGTTGTTCCTTCACTATAATGTTTCTTTTCAACTTTTCTTTCACCCCACGAGCTTTAACCTCCGGAATTCTTACTTTATATAAACATCTAGGGCAGGTGGCATAGTACTCTCGTTCACCTCGATAATCCCAAACATAACCACAATGTTGGCAGCTTAACTTTACCAAGATTACTTACCCACCCACCTACCTTAAAATAGAAAAAAAAGTATATATTTCGTGTCGTATTATTAAATATACCAACTAATACCATATATGCAAATATATAGGGTATATACCAAAAAATAAATAAAGGACTTTAAAAAACAGCCTTAGAAGTTAAACTTTCATTAATTTTTGGGTGAGAAGAGAAATTCCCAATAATCCTGTTAATGGTAGCTTCAGCTATCTCAGCTCCAGCTTCAGCAACTCTTAAAATGCTGTCCTTTACTGAACATGAAGCATAAACTTTTATAGGATCTCTTTCTCTAAATATTCTTTCAATTATCATGTCATGAATTAACTTTTCCCTTAGAACATCCTTAAGCTCTATAATATTGTTTGCTGTTTTCAGGTTTTTATTGAAAAAGTTTTTAACTGCCATATTGCACAAGTTAAGTGCTTCTTTACCCATGCCTACCAAGTCTTCTATTACTTGATGTGAAAGTTTTCTCTTGTTCTTGCAAAGGAAAAGAACACATTTTGATATATTTACAGAGTTATCAGCTATACTTTCTAATCTATCTACCACTGTTTCGTAGTCAAAACAGTTAACAAACTCTAACCCTTCCTTATCTAAGAGTGAAAAATTATGGTGTATATTTCTCAATAAACGTAGAAGAAGAAAGCAAAAATTGTCAACTTCATCATCCAACGAAACAACAGCCTCTGCAAGTTTTAAATCATGATTACCAAGAGCCGTAAGAGAGTTTTCATACATTGAGAGAGCAACATTTGCCATACGCCTTAAACTTGCATCCAATTCAACACTACTTAAGTTTACTAAACTTTGTAGTGTAATCTCCTTTACATTTGCATCTAAAATTCTGATGTATAACTTCCAACATAACTTTCGTATTAACTCTTTTTGAGATTCCCTAAAAACATCCTTTGAAATAAGCTTAACTTTAGAAAAACCATTTAAATAACATGAAATAACCTTCCGGATAAGAAGACCATGCTCTGTTGTATCTACCTCGACCTCAATTTCTTTAAACTTTTTTTCCTCCTTAACCCTGGAAGGAAAAACTACTAAAGCTCCATTTTTTTGAGTTTCTATACAAATTTCATCCCCATATTTTAACTCATTTAACTTAACCCAGTATTTCGGCAATGAAACAACTAGTGTTGACCTTCCAAGCTTAATAATTTTACGTGTTTCCATTAGGCATCATTCCTAAACAGAATATATACACAACAATATAAATATATATATGTTGATGATGTTTCCCTAAACCTAAAATTAAGCTACACAGCAAAACGCCAAGAGTAATCCTTATATCAAGTTTCCTCTAGAAAATTTTTAGGTAGGTAGGTAGAAAAATGCAATATAAAATAAATGAGCTTATCAAAAGAATAAGAAGCGACCCTGAAGTAAGGTCAACAAACTTTAACATCAAACTTCTAAGCATGGTTGGAGATATATGCAAAGTATATGGTTACGGAACTGCAAGATTATTTTTGTTAGGGAAAAAAGGAGATGATGTAAAAATTATTTTAAAGGTATTGAGGATGATTGAAAAAGAAAATGTTTCCACCGAGATTGGTACGCTGATCCTTAAAAACCTAGTTAATATTGTAAACCCACCTTTAAACTTGTAAAAAATTTTTTAAACTTCTTTTTAAAATTTAATTTTAAAATTTTAAGCTATAAGAGCTAACTTACTTAAGCCCTCAATTTCCCTGTAAACTTTTAAAGTTTCTTTAGCAGCCTTCTCCCAGCTAAAAATCTTGGCTCTTTTAAGCCCTTTAACTGAAAGTTCGCCTCTTAATCCTTCATCTGTAAGAACCTCAACCATTTTTTGATATAAACCTTTAACATCATAAGGGTTTATGTAAATTGCAGCCTCACCTAAAATTTCAGGCATACATGTAGCATTTGAGGATATAACAGGGCAGCCACAAGCCATAGCTTCAAGAGGAGGCCAACCAAATCCCTCATAGATTGATGGAAAAACAAACAACTCAGCTTGGGTATAAAAGCTTGCAAGATCCTTTTGAGATGGAACCCATTCAATAAAAATAACTTCTTTCTCAAGATTTAAAGCTTGAATGGTCTTTAAAGTTTCCCCTCGAAAATTTGCTTCACCACCTCCAGCTCTACCAACCTTAACAAGTTTTAACTCCTTAAATTTTGGATCCTTCTTTAAAAGGTAGAAAGCTTTTAAAAGTGTTTGCAGATTTTTTCTTGGATGCTCTGAGCCAACATAGAGAATATATGGTTCTTGGCAAGGTCTTTTACCATATGTTGGTTTAAATGTTTCATCAACACCATGATAAATTACTTTAATTTTTTCCTCATCAACATGGAAATGTTTAATTAAATCTTTTTTTGTATAATTGGAGGGGACAATTATCTTTGCAGCTTTTAATGCTCCCCTATAATCCAAATTAATCCAGAATGAATCTTGCAGACTTGGCTTATGGATTAAAGGAGTTAAGTTTTTAGTATCAAGGTAGCGGATAACATCATGAATAGTAATAATAAATGGTTTTTTAAGGAAAAAACCAAACCTACCTAAATGATGATTAGGCAAATGAGGTATTCCTGGTAGTTCATGGAGTCTCCTGATAAAGCTAAAAGCTACTAAAGTCCTTTTTACAATCGGAGGATCAAGTATTGATTTACTAAACTGCTCTGAAACCCTCTGATAGATATCTGTGTGGATAACAGGAACATTGATATACTGTGAGAGTCTAAGACTGTAAAGATCTAATGAGCCTTTACCATGAGTAACAACCAAGAAAACCCCCATCCCCAACCCCCCTCCACGAAGAAAATTTTAAACTGAAAGTGAAGGGGGAAAAGGGTTTAGAGGGAGTAAAACTTGTCAGTTTTAGCTTCTCTACGTTACTAAGGACTATATTTTTATCTAAGATAATGGATAAGCGAACTTCCTTATAAGGTTAAAAGCAAATTAAACAAGCTTATTTAATACTTATACGTTTTTTATTTAGGTGAGGTTTTGGAAACATTTCCAATAGTGTTTATCCATGGTGCAGGGGGAAATCAAAGAGCTTGGGTAAATCAAGTTGAATACTTTAAAAATTCATTAGCTATTAACCTACCTGGTCATGATGGTGGAGAAGGAAAGCGAAGTATTGATGAATACGTAGAGTATGTTAAACATTTTCTTGATGAAAGAAGTTTAAAAGAGGTTGTTTTGGTTGGACATTCAATGGGAGGAGCTATAGCTCAAATGTTTGCATTAAAATACCCAGATTACTTAAAAGCGGTAGTTTTAGTGTGTACTGGAGCAAAACTTAGAGTTTTACCAAAAATATTTGAGCTAATAATGCAGAATTATAGTAAAGCTGTTGAACTTATTGTTGATATGGCTTTATCAAAAAATACAAGTCAAACCATCAAAAAACAAGTTATAGAAGAGCTACTAAAAGCTAAGCCTGAAGTAGTTTATGGAGACTTTGAAGCGTGTGATAAATTTGATATTATGGAACAGGTTGCCAATATAAAGGTTAGAACATTAATTATATGTGGTTCGGAGGATATGTTAACACCTGTGAAGTATTCTAAGTATCTTAATGAAAAAATAGCTAATTCTATTTTAAAGATAATTGATGGTTCAGGGCACATGGTTATGCTTGAAAAACCTAAAGAGTTTAACAGTATTCTGGAGGAATTCCTTAACTCACTCTAAATTAAGTTTAAGGAAAAATTTCAGCTGTCTCTAATATACCCAATCCATCTTAAGTTTTTTGCTTGGTTGAATTAGCACCTTAATTATGCTTGTAACTACTATTAGAAGCCATAATGGTGAAAGTAGAAGGTAGAAGAGAAGAAATTCTGCTGGATTAAATTTGTAACCTAGTTTTCTTGCTGAAAAGTAGTAGAATAGGGTAGCAGCTAGAAAGCTTCCTAAAAATAAGGTTAAATTTCTCATCAATAATACTACAAGGAAAAGTAGAAGTGTTGAGGATATTAGGAAACCTAATTTTGAAGTTAGAAATGTTAAAATTAGGATTGCTGAGCTCTCATAAGAAATACTTGGGAAGAAAAAATTTGCAATAAAAAGAAGTAGGGAAGGAGAAATAATAAAGATTGATGGTATCAAGGTTTTTGGAAATTTGACTGTAATCTTTGCTAGAGTTTTGTAGTACTCTTTTATCCATAAAGCAGTTCCTATTCCCCAACGTTTTCTTTGCCCATACCATGTTTTAAGAGTTGAAGGAACTTTTGTATAAACCTCAGCTTTTTCAGATTGTTTAAACCTTAAACCTTCTAAAAAAGATCGTATTCCAAGGTCTAGGTCCTCGGAAACAACTCTTCTAAACCCGCCTAATCTTTCAAAAGATTTTCTTTTTATTGCAAAAGCTGCACCATTAAATCCTAGACATTTCTTTAATGTTTTAAAGAAAAACCAGTTAGTAATAGCGGCACATAAATAATCATAATGTGTTATTTTTGCAATAAAGGAATCTCTAATCACCTTCTTCTTTATATCCAGTAGGTCAAAATCTGAAATTTCCTCAACTACTGTTTTAAGAAAACTGTTTATGTTTTCCGGTATTTGTACATCACTATCAAGGAATAGAAGAATTTCTCCCTCTGAATATTTAAATGCTTCATTTAATGCATTTACCTTTCCAAGTCTATGCCCATTAAGGATAAATCTGACTTTATCCTCCATTTCTCTAACTATTTTTAAACTTTCCTCTGTTGGATCGTCTATGATGCAAATTATCTCTTTTAATGGATAAGGATCTTCAATTAAACGTTTAAGTAAAGAACGAAGTAAGCTACTTTCCCTGTAAACTGGTATAAATACACTTATTTTTGGTTGAAGCATCCCCTCCACACTACTTAAGCTGAAAACTTCAACTTCCACGGTACTTCTCTATTCTTTTAGCTACTATCTTAAGGATTATATTTGGCTTTTACGGTTAATTTTTATCAAAGCTGATGCCTACCCATTTTAGAATTTTTTATTCACAAAAAATTTTTACTATTGCTATATAGTTGTTATCAAGAGTTTTCTTGCATAAAAAGGAGAGTATAGTTGAAGGCTAGATTTAGCTTAAAGAATTTACTTTTACTAGTTGTTGGAGTTCTTCTACTAATCTTTTTTCTTTTAACAGCATCAGATTTACAAGTTGTATTAAGTTATGTTACTTTAGCCAGAAAAACTGTATACTGTTTAGCCTTCTTCTCATTAATTCTTGGAGTAATAGCCTACACCGCATCATGGTATGTTATAGCTAAGGCTGCAAAACTTAATCTTAACTTTAATTTTGCTTTAGCTACTACATGGAGTAGCATATTCTTTAACATTGCAACACCTACCGCATCCGTAGGCGGAGAAATTGCACGCATCTACTTTGTTAATCGTAAAAATGGAGGAGATTATGGAACTATAACTGCAACAGTTTTTCTTCATAGATTTGCATGTACATTACCATTTTTAACAGGTTCAACGGTAGGGCTCATTTACATAGTGAAATTTTGTAAGATTTCACCTATTCTACTTCAAGGATTAATGGTAATTTTAGCTATTATAGTTATAATTCTAACCTTCATTCTGATACTTTACATTAAACCTAGTGTTATCTCTGTCCTGATTTTTAAGTTAACAGGATTCCTTAGTAAAAAGCAGAAAAAATTTGAAAATGTATCTCGAAAACTACAGGATGTTGTCCTAAGATTTGAAGAAAGCTTTAAACTTTTAAAAAGCAGAAGAAAAATTCTCGTACTTTCTGTAAGTTTAGCATTTATCTCTTGGATTTTTGATGTTGCTGTTGCATATTTTGTTTTTCTTTCATTAAATTATCCTTTAAGCTTTTCAATTATAATTTTTGTCTATACAATAGGTATGACTATTCAAATGCTTCCAGTAGGGATTCCAGGTATGATAGGTGTAGTTGAAACAGTAATGTCTACTCTTTATACTGTTATGGGTGTACCTCCAAATCTAAGTGTAGCTGCAACATTGATGATAAGGATGGTTATGCTGTGGTTTCAAGCTACCTTAGGAGGTCTTTTTACACTTATCCTTCAAAAACGGTGAAAAGTACTGGTAGTCCTCCTTTAAAGTTGATGAGAAAGTTTCAACTTTTTTAGCTGTGTTTTAGCCACACCTATAAGCTTATCTGCAGCTCCATAATACACTATAAGTTCATCATTCATAACCACTTGACCACATAAAAAACAACGTTTGGTGTTACACCTCTAACCTCATATTCTTCTTCAGCTCAAGAATAGGTTCCTCACAACGATAAATAACTCTTTCAGGATTTTTCTCATCAAGTAGAACATAACCAAGCCTATAAGTCCATGTTTTAGCTTCAACACCATGATAAATTAAAAGCCAGCAATCTTCAAGTTTAATAGGGGGGCCTGCAGCACCAACTTTTGCATCATCCCAATATCCAGGCCTAACTTTAATAATTTCCCTATGATTAAACCAGTGCCAGAAATCATAGGAGAAAGCTATCCATATATTCTCAGTCATCCACATAGGTCTATGAAGCATAACAACCTTCCATCAATCTTTTCTGGGAAAAGAACAGCATTACGGTTATGAACCCCAAAAAGGATGGGTAGAAGAAGTCTGTGCCTACTCCAAGTCCACGTCTTATTTGTAAAATCTTCCTTATTTATCATCGAAATAGCAATCCTAGCCATATCATGTTCCTTTCCAGCATAAAACATGATAAGCTTGCCATCCATAACAGTTATTCTTGGATCTTCAACACCATTTACCTTAAACCACTCCTCAGGTTGAAATATTGGATAGGGAAGTTTTTCTTCAATTTTGTCTATATCTTTTAATTTGGCATATCTAAACCTAGCTCCTTTAATACTTCTTGTTTTGGTATTCCTGTTTCTAGGTCCCAGCCCATTAACTTATAAAACTTGTTAATCATAAATCTAAATTCAGATGGACTTGTATAAGCACCTTTTGAGGGACCTTCAGGTATAGGCTCATATAATACTCTTAGTGGTGGAGCATTAATATCATCTTTTCTATCAAATCCATCCCTTACTTCTAAACATCGTATTAAAGTTCTTATTCGTCTTGCTGTTTTCCAAAGATCTTCTAAGGTAAAGTCGATGTTGGTTGTTAGCTTTAATATTTTTATGTGAACTTCACTAGGTTCTCTTGAACCATAATACCCTCCATACATTCGACAGGTTATCAAACTTTCCTCAAGAACTACTCTACAAACAGTTTTATAAACTATTTCCGGTTTATCATCAACCTTAAAGGCTCTTTCCTCTAATGTTCTTGAATATTCTATGTCGTGAACTCTTCCATCATGATGGCTTCCGCCTCTCCATCCTACTGAATATCCTAAAGTCCAACCTTTAAGCCCCCTTGGAGAATGGCCAGGTACCTCAAGCCCTTTAAAATGCATAGCAAAAAATTGACTTCCGCAACCTATTACCTCTGAAGCCTTCTTTACCCCTTCCGCCAACAAGTTTCCTAATAAACCTTTCCTAAATGCTATTCTTTTTACCATTTCATTAAGTGCATCACCATCTCCAAATTTCAGGTCAACACCTTCTGTATCCTCTTTAGTTAAAATTCCTTTTTCATAGCATTCCATAGCAAATGCTATTACAACACCTGTTGATATAGTATCTAACCCGTATTCATCACAAAGTCTTGCAGCTGAAACTAAAGCTCCAAAATCATCTACACATACTAGTGAACCTAAACTGTATAATGTCTCGTATTCAGGACCTTTAGCTATTGCCCCAGCATATTTTCCAGCATCTATTTTCTGAACTTTTCCGCATCTTAAAGGACATACCATACATGCTACATCGTAGAGTTTATGTTTTGGTATTGTTGTATATCCATCTATGTTATCCGCTCCCTTAAAAAATTCACTTTGCCAATTTTTAGTCCCAAGACATCCCATTTTATTAATTGTTCCTAGAAGAGCTGGAGTTCCATAAGTTGGAAGAAACGGATGTTTTTTACATTTTTCAGCTATTTCCTTATAAAACTCGACTATTGCTTCCACATTAGGAACTTCAATACTTTTGGTGCCGCGAATTGCAAAAGCCTTTAAATTCTTTGACCCCATAACTGCTGCAAGCCCTCCGCGTCCAGCAGCACGTATATGATGCACTATTGCTGAATATTTAACTAAGTTTTCACCAGCAGGACCTATACAAGCAACCTGAAAACGTTGATCTCCAAGCTCTTCTTTTATGATTTCCTGGGTTTCATAGGTTGTTTTTCCCCATATGCGTGATGCATCTCTTATTTCAATGTTTTCATCATCTATAACTAGGTAAACTGGTTTTTCAGACTTTCCAGTTATAATTAGTAGGTCGTATCCTGCATACTTTAACTCGTTAGCCAAGTATCCACCTATGTTCGAGTTAAAAATACGCTCAGTTAATGGTGATTTAGCCACAAATACACCTCTTCCTGAACCAGGAATAAGTGTACCCTGAGCTGGTCCTGTGGCGAATATAATAATGTTCTCCGGAGAAAATGCGTCTAAATTAGGTTTTAAAATATCATAAAGAATTCTAGCAGAAACACCTAGCCCTCCAATATAACTTTTCACTAGTTCCTCGCTTAAAGGTTCTTTTAAAAATTTCCCTGTTTTTAAATCTACTTTAAGAATTGCCCCTGCATACCCGTACATTTACAATTACCTTTCAACAGTTAACGCATTCCATGGACATAAATCTACACAAAATGGGGAACCTCCGCATAACTCGCATTTAAACACCTTCATTTTCACATGGTCAACCCAAATAGCCTTGTAAGGGCACACCTCAACGCATACTAAACATCCTGTACATTTATCTTCATCCACTTTAACAATATCAAGATGCGAATCTTTGTTTAATGCACCTGTAGGACAACTTGAAATGCATGGAGCATCACTACATTGGTGGCAAACATATACTTTAAACATTTTTGGCGGTATGTTTTTCTCCACACGGATTCTTGCTTTACTCAAATTGAAAGCTTTCTCATACTTTAATGAGCAACTTAATTCACATATTCCACAACCAGTACATTTGCTTAAGTCTACATTTATTCTCAATCCTCTAAAACCTCCTTCCTGTTCAGAATCTGAAACGTATGCACGACCTGAAAGTGTTACCCCCCGGGGTAAAAACCTCCTTCTTTTTCAGAATCCTTGTTAAATAAACCTTAAATCTTTTCCTTAAAGTTAAAAATTAACCTTCTTAAGCTAAGAGTGGAAATTGTAGTAGTTTCCAGTTATACGTTTAACTTTAAGACTTCTCTATACATGTTTAAGAAAACTTTAACAACCATAAGGTTTTGGTTAAGGTTTTTAAAGATTCTTATTTTAGGGGAGATACGGGTTTTAAGATTAAAAAAGGAGAAGCTGGTAAAAGCTTAAAGCCTAATATTGAAAACCTAGATGGGATCCTTTAGCTTAGACCCTAAACCATCACCACTACTGGTGGATGAAGCTTTCCTTGTTAAGCTTCCTTTTCACATCAAGAGTTTTAGGTTTTGGGTTCTGGTGACGGTAAAGTTTTAATGTTTTATGACTGATAGGTTGATTTGGTAAGGTTAAAAATGGGTGAAGCAGAATTTAACTTTAAAGAAATAGAATAAGTCAAAGCTGGAGTATATTGTAGCATTCAGGGTTTATACTGGGTCTTCTTAACAGTAAATCTACAACATAAAAGAAAAAACTCTATTTTTCTTTTGTTTCTTCGGCAGAAGTGGGACATGTAAGTTCTTCTGAAAGCATTAATTGGGCTAGACAAACAGGGTTCTCCCTAAAAGCTTCACAAACCTTTAAGGCTTCTCCATAAGTTTTACAAATGCTTATAGCCTTACGGTAAAGTTCACATATTTTGCTTCGTAATTCCTTGATCAATGGATCTGAACGGTAAGTCATTATATCAATATTTCCAAGTTCCTTGATCCTTTTTTCAATTTGTATACACAACTCATCCACTTGCTTACGAATATTTCCTATCATGGTTTCCATGTTTCTGCCTCCAACTTTAGTTAATTATATTTGAGTTAGAATAGATAAGGATTATTGTTTTACGGGGTTTTATCTAATCTGTGGCTTTTTTATTGCTTTTTAAGTGTAAGCTTTAGGTTGTATTTTGTCAACTCCCCGTAGTTTTGACTGTTTATCCAGCTTACAGCATTTTCCACACTCCTCCTTGTTAAGGATTTAAGGTTCACACCGCCTAAAACACCAAGATGGTCTAGGAAGCTTGAAGCGTAACCGCTCCCATTAAGCATCCCAATAACCCTCCAAAACTAGGATTAAACCCTGAAAATTTAAGAGGAGAAAAAGGTCAAGTAAGGGTTTAAGATCTAAACAGGTGGAGCCCCGGGCGGGCTTTGAACCCGCGACCTCGACCTTTCTTGGAAAACTTACCAGAGTCGCGCTCTAACCAGGCTGAGCTACCGGGGCTATTCTTCATTAAATTTTGCTATCTATGTTGTTCTTATTTCTTAATTTAAACTTAATCCTTAAGTCTTTTTCGTAAATGTTTAAGTTTCTTTTTTTATTTTACTTAAAATTTCTGCAAAGTTTTTTAATATTCTTCCTGTAAGCCCCCATATGATGTTTTCTCCATATTTAAGAGTGTAGGTTAAATATTCTTCCCCCTTGTAGTTGTATACCTCAGGTTGGAAGTTTTCAGGTTTCAGGATTGAAATTGGAAGTTCAAGAATTTCTTCAACTTCCAAACTATTTTTCTTAAATTTTGGGGTATAAGGGATAAAGCCTACAACGGGTGTTACAATATAATTTGATGTTAAAGTTTTATCATCATCAAGCATACCAAGGATTCTTACATCTGCAGGATTTATACCAACCTCTTCAAAACATTCTCTAAGTGCAGTATATTCTAAGGTTTTATCTTCATCCATAAACCTACCTCCAGGAAGGGATATTTGTCCTTTATGAGATTCAACAGTTTCAGTGCGCTTAGTTAAAACAATATAGTAATCACAATTTTTCATGTAAAGAAGAATTAAAACTGCAGCTCTCTCATAACCATCTAAAGTTAACTTTTTTCTAATTCTTCTAGATAAAAGCTTAACCAACCTTTCCTCTAAAGGTTCCATGTAACACATAACCTTAAGCTAGATCTCGAATAAAGGGTTTACTAAACCTAAAAATTAAAGTTTTTACTTCACCAAGGCTGTCAAAAAATTCTTAGGGTTTTGTTTGGTTTATTCTTTTTGGG
>CAZMUQ010000005.1:0-55528 GCA_964569845.1 uncultured Candidatus Bathyarchaeia archaeon | reverse complement strand
GAAAAAACTGTTTTACCTGTTCCAGGATTTCCAGCTAAAAGTATTAGGCTTCCCCTTAGAAAACCACCATCAATAATGCTGTCAAGATTACCTATCCCAGTTGGTGTACGCTCCACAACCATAAACAAACACCTAAAAGTATCAAACAAAAGAAAAACAAAAATATTTTTCTTTCAAGGTTATGTAAACTTTGCAGGTAGCCTCCAAACACACATCCCCCACGAGTTTCTCAGCCAATGTAAGCATTAAACTGTTAAGGTTCAAAACTCGTAGACAGAACTTCAACGCTTCTTAGGTTCCTCAAGACTGAGTTTATCTCAGCTCTACTTTGAATTCGTTAAAATTTACTTAAACCCTTCCAAGAATGCTTTTACATTTTTTCCTAGAACCCTGTGGTTGTATCCGCCCCTCAAGAACAGCAAACCTTTTTCCGCTGCAAACCTTTTCGCTAAACCTTTTTATAGCCTCACCTATCTGAGTATAGTCTTGTGTTGTCAGCATTCCTCCCCAGTCTTCAACATGTCTATCAAATCCTGCTGAAACAGCAACCAAATCATAACCTTTTGCTTCACTCAACATTTTTTCAAGCTCTTCTAGAGAGTTTGTTCTTGGCAGATGATAGTAGGTTATGTTGGGTTCCCCTCTAAAAGCATTCTCGGTTCCATCTCCATAGTGCAAATCAAAGTCGACTATGAGAACACGGTTAACCTTTCTAAGCCTTCTAAGCTTCTCCACCGCTATGGCTATGTTGTTGAAGAAGCAGAAACCCCAGCAGTGGTCTGGGCTTGCATGGTGACCTGGCGGTCTGATTAAGCCAAAAGCTGGTTCACCTTCAACAGCAATCTCTCCCGCTTTTAAAGCTCCCCCAACAGCCAAAACAGCTATCTCATACACACCAATCCTTTTAACGTAATCTATGTGGGCTTCTGTATGGATAAGTTTAAGGTCTTCTTCAGATGCCGGCTCAGGCTTAACAAACTCATAACTGTTTTTAAGCTCTTCAAGGATACACTCGATTCTTCCAGGGCTTGCAGCCGGATCATTTGAATAAACCTCTCTAAACTTTTCATGGTATACGACCTTCATTCTTCTAGTTCACCTCTCCACTAACAGAAATAAAGCTTTGTTTCCAGCTTTAAATCAATCCATAGGATAAAAATAGAAGTAAGGGAGATTTAACATGAAACTCATATCTCTTGTTATGATGGTTTTAGGTGTTGATAGAGTTACATCTCACTATGGAGAGGAGGAAACCTTAAAAGCTATTACACGGATAAATAAATTATCACTCATGCTTTTACTTAAACCAAGAACATGCTTACATATAGTAGAAATGGATATATCTCAAGGTTATCCGTTAGCTAAGCTTACACCCATAACTTAAAACATAAAAAAAAGTTTGGAGTTGAGAAGTTTGGAGAAACTTGCCATATTTAGTTTGACTGTAATTCTTCTAGGCATTTTTCTTTTAGGGTTTACATTTTATCTAGCTTATTCAGCCTTTACCAGCCCCGAGATTTTAACAAAATTTAACATTCTTATACCAAGTATAGGTGCTACTCAACCATTTTCCCAGTTTACTGTCTTGATTGGTTATGTTGTTGCTTTTCTTCTTTTATGGGTTATGGGCAGTATAGCGGGTAAAATGGTAAAATATGGAATCGATATTCATAAAGTTTTTTCTAAGAGAAGAAGGGAAAAAGAGGAAAAAAAGGAGTAGGGTTAAATTAAGCTAGAAATTTCATTTTTAAGCTTTAACCAATCCTCCTCCAAAACTTTTTTCATTGGAGGTTTATAAAGAGCTGTAGCTGGGTGGTAAAGAGGAATTATTTTTAGCTGATCTACATCAAAAATTTTGCCATGAATTTTACCCATAGGGTAAACTGGTAAACTGTATTTTCTTAGGAAATAGTTTGTAGCAACATTTCCAAGAGTACAAACAATTTTTGGTTGAATAAGATTTAGCTGCTTCTCAAGATAAACTTTACATGATTCAATTTCATCAGGTTTAGGTTCTCTGTTTCCAGGTGGACGGCACTTTACAACATTAGTTATATATACTAGGCTTCGACTTATCCCTGCTAAAGATAATAATTTATCAAGAAGTTTTCCTGCCTCACCAACAAAAGGTTTACCTTTTAAATCTTCCCAGTATCCTGGAGCTTCCCCAACAAGCATAACTCTGCTTTCCGTAGAACCCTCACCAACAACAACATTTTTTCTTGTTTGATGAAGTCTGCATTTAGTACAGTTTTTTACCTCCTCAATAAGTTTTAAAAATTCTTCTTTCAATTTTCTTCAGCCTCACTTACTTCATCCTGAAATTCTTCAAGTATAAATGAATTTTCAAATTCAGATTTAACCTTCATAAAATTTGAGATTGCAGAACCCCTAAACTTAAATCTACGTTTAGGGTCAAATTTATCAAGAAAATCTATTAAGAGTTTATATTTTTTAGGCCAGCTAGACATAACCCCTTTATACCCATCTACAGTTAAACCTAAAAAATAGGTAATGCGAAGTTGGGTAAAAGGATAACGTTAACTTGGAATAAAGCTTGGATAATTTCCCGGTATTGGAGGTTGATTTTAGTTTGGAAAATAAAAGTCTTTATAAGGGCTATATAAAAGAAGAACTTTTTAAACATTATACCGGGAAAATTCTTAAGCAGATTGAAAAGGAAGTTGAATTTATCAGGAAAGCTATAGATACTTTAGAAGCACTTAAAAATCAGCCTCTAAAAGAAGAGGAAAAAATGGATACCCTAACAGTTGTTCTGGTTAAATTAGCAGATGAGGAAATAATTTTACTTGAAAACTCCTTAAAAGTTTTTGAGGAAGTTAAAGACTTATGGGATAACATTTACCTAAGAATCCCTATACCTGAAGATAGCTTTGAAAGTTATGTTGATATTGCTATTGAAAGATTAAAAACCATAGGAGAATACTTAGAATTCTGCTCATCAATTTTTAGGGAATTTATAGGAAGTATGGGTGAAAAACCTCGAGGATTTGATTTTAAAAATTTTCTTGATGAAATGATGAATTTTATGAAGGCTAGACTTGAAAAACTTAAAAACTTTAAGGTTGAAGTTGAAACTTACCCTGGTAAACCTTACTGAAAAAACTTAAAAGTTAAATCACCCTTTTAAAAGTTAGCGAAAACAGCAGGATAGGAAAATTAGCTTTAACTTAGATGGGTTTAAGCTATGTTTAACTTTTCTAAAGTTAATTTTTGCAAGATATGCGGTAAGGGTAAGGTTACTAAGATTTTAGGAGTATGCGTTGATTGCATTAGAGATAGGTTTGAAGATTCCCTGCCCTATATTCTAGAAGCACATAGGAAAAGTAGAGAAAAGTATGGTTTACCAGCTAAACCACCAAAAACTAATGGAGGAATATTATGTAACTTATGCTCGAATGAATGTAGAATTGGTGTAGGGGAAAAAGGCTTTTGTGGAATTAGGGAAAATGTTAATGGAAAATTTAAAAGCTTAGTAAGACCAGATAGAGCGGTACTATACACATATCCAGATAGCCACCCAACAAACTGCTGTGCCTCATGGTTCTGTCCTGCTGGTACTGGTTTAGGTTATCCTAAGTATGCCTATAGGAATGGAGTCGAATTTGGTTACTATAATCTTGCAGTTTTCTTTTATGGTTGCAATTTTAACTGCCTTTTTTGTCAAAATTCAAGTCATAAAAATTTTGGGGAAGGCTATATTGTTTCTATTGATGAATTTGTTGAAGAGGCTTTAAGAAATCCATATTATAGTTGTATATGTTATTTTGGAGGATCCCCTGAACCTCAGCTACCTTTTGCTATTAAAGCTTCAAAAAGGATTTTAGAGTCTATTAATGGTAAGCGTATAATGAGGATATGTTTTGAGTGGAATGGTTGCGGAAACCCTAAACTTGTTCGTGAAGCTGCAGAATTAGCGTTTACAAGCGGTGGAAACCTGAAGTTTGACCTTAAAGCTTACAGTACAAATTTAAGCTTAGCTTTAAGTGGTGTTCCAAATGATAGAGCTTACAAAAATTTTGAAATGGTTGCAAGAGATTTCTACGAGAAACGTAAAGATGTACCTATGCTTACAGCAACAACCTTACTTGTTCCTTGGTATGTTGACCATGTTGAAGTTGAAAATATCGCAAAATTTATAGCTGAAATTAATCCTGAAATTCCATATTCTTTGCTGGTTTTTCATCCTGAATTTATGATGAAAGATTTGCCTATAACACCTCCAGAGCAAGTTAAAAGGTGTTATGAAGCTGCAAAAAAATATTTAAAGAATGTGCATATTGGAAATCTTCACCTACTAAGAATCTATAACGTACACAACATTTAGCTGGGGAAACTGATGGAGGAAAAAAATTATCCTGCACAGTCTTCATCTTTAAAAGTTATCCTTGCTTTTATCGTTTTATGTTTTAGTTTTTCAGCTATTCTAGGGTATCTTTATGGTGGAGAAGTTGCAGAAGTTGTAGAGGAGGTTTTAAGAAGGATTTTTGGTGAAGAAGGTTCAGGTGAAATAAACCCTTTTTTTCTTACACTTCTTATATTTGTAAATAATGCTGTTAAAAGTTTCCTGATAATACCTTTAGGTGCTCTTTTAGCAATTCCACCAATACTATTTATAACGTTTAATGGTTTTCTTCTTGGAGTTTTTACTTACCTATCAGTTAAAAAGCTTGGAGAAATAGGGTTCCTTTACATTCTTATAGCAATTATTCCCCACGGAGTTTTTGAGCTTTCAGCAGTATTCTTAAGTTCAGCTTTAAGTATTAGGGTTGGTTTAACAGTTTTCCTAAAATTTAAAGGAAAAAATATTTCAGTTAGTAGTGAAATTAGAAGGGACTTGAAAACTTATCTTCATAAAATTTTACCGCTACTTATTATAGCTGCAATTATTGAAGCATTTATTACACCAGCTATAATCTCAATATTCTTTCCAACATAAAGATGGCTTCCTAACATTTTTTACATATTTTAAACAAAAATAGTTTCAGTTCTTGTTATTAAAACTAAATAAATATTTTAAGAATGTTATTTTTAAACTTATTAGGTTCAAGTAACACTAGCTTAAAACTTGAATATAAAAGTCTGTTGTAAAATTGGGGGTTAAAACCTAATTGTATGATAGGGATAGCGAAGCAAATAGTAGTGTTAACAATAAGTGGAGAATATACTTTTTCCCACACTTCCACTATGATGTTGTATGGAAATTTGAAAGGGAAGACTATTCCTACATTAACCTAAGAATTTTTAGGCAGGTTATTGCGCTTTGCTCCCTCTTTCCAGAATTTAAGTTTGGAATTGAAGATACATACCAGTTTATGGAAATTGAAAATAGAGAACCTGAATTGTTTAAAAAAATTAGTGAATGTGTTAAGGAAGGCTGCATTAAGGTTATTGATGGTCAATACCTTATGGCTGACTCATTTTTACCTGGTGGAGAGGTTTTTGTTAGAGAAATTTTGTATGGTAAAAGGTATGTTAAGAAAAAGTTTGGTTTAGATGTTAAAGTTGGTTGGATTACAGATTCCTTTGGATTAAATGCTCAAATTCCACAGATATATAAAGATGCAGGATATAGGTGGCTGGCTTTTGGTAGAGGTTTTGAAAGAAAAGACCATAAAAGCGAGTTTTGGTGGAAAGGTTTAGATGGGACTAAAATTTTAACTCATTATTTTCCATCAAAACATAGTTACCATGTTGGACTTTTTGCAGAATACTTTAAGGAGAATGTTGAAGAATTAAAAAGTTGTGCTGCAACAAAGAATGTTCTTATGCCTTGTGGAGTAGGTAGTTGCCCATTTCCAGAGTGGGTATTAAAAACTATAGAGGATTTTAATAAAAGATATTCAGAACATTATGAGGTTAAAATAGCCCCCCCTGAGGAATTTTTCCAAGCTGTGGAAAAGGAAGGAGATAAGCTAGAGATAATAGAAGGTGAAATGTATGGTGGTGAAAGAATTTTTGAGGGTGTTTGGAGTACTAGGATGTGGATTAAGCTTGAATACTTTAAGGTCAAAAATCTAATTTTAAATGCAGAAAAATTTTCAACAATTGCTTGGCTTTTAGGTAAACCTTATCCTAAACAAAAATTTGAGGAAGCATGGAGAAGAATTCTTTTCATAGCTTTCCATGATGTGATAACTGGAACATCAATTGATGAAGTTTTTGAGGAAGTAAAGGAGCATTTTAGATGGTTAAAAGGAACTCTTACAAGTATACTGGAGGATTCATTAGATTATATAGCATCTAAAATAGATCTTGATGGAGAAGCGTTTATTATTTTTAATCCTAACAGTTTTAACGTAAAAAGCTACGTGGAAGGAGAATTAGAGTTTAAGGGGAGTGAAAAGGTTAAGGGAGTGGCTATTAAAGGTTCGGATTATGAGATAGTTAGGGAGGATAGAGATAAAGACGGCTGGCTTAGGAGAATTAAAATCGGGTTTACTGCGGACATCCCACCACTAGGATACAAAGTTTACAAGATTTTAAAAAGCCAAACAAATACTAAAGCTGGTAAGAGAAGGATAATTTATGGAAAAACTTCAATCGAAAATCCCTATATTAAAGTTGAAGTTAACATGTTTAATGGTAAATGCCGAATCTTCGATAAAGAAGGAAATGAAATTGTAAAGGATCTTACACTAGAATTGGAGAACGAGGTTGGGAGTGTTTATACTCATAGAGATATTTCAAAAGATTTAGTTGGAGTTATTGGAGCAGAAGGAGATACTTCACCTAATAAACCTGTTTTTAAAGTTGAAGATTTTAGAGTTGAGGAAGGAAAACTCTGCAAAAAAATTAGGCTTAAAGAAAAAGTTTATGGCTGTTTTTGGCCTTACAGGCTTAGAGAACATTATGGTGTAGAATTTTATCGTCAAAGCTTAATAGATATAGAGAAGGAAATTACTGTTTTTAACAACATTCCTTGGGTTGAATATGCATTAAAACTTAAAAACAGTTTTCCCCATGTTAGGGTCAGAGCAAGATTTGATGTAAACTTTGATGGAGATTATTTTGCAAATACAGCTTTTGGAGTTATTAAACGAGAAAAGGAAGTAAAAGATTTTCCGATGGAGGATTGGCTTGAATATGGAAACAGGAAACAAGGAGTTACCATCTCCACTTGGGGGATACCTGGACACCAGGTGAATAAAAACAACATTTACCTTACACTTTTAAGGTCAGTAAATATGGTTTCACATGGAGATAAAGGTCCAATAGTTCCTGTTCAAGATGCATTAGAAATTAAAAAAACTTATAGGTTTAAGTTTGCCTTACTTTACCATCAAGGAGATTGGAGGGAAAGCAAAGTTTGGATTAAGGCTTTAAGCTTTATAAACCCTCCAATTTTGGTACACTATACTATTGGCAGAAAAACAAAGCAAAAAAGAAAACAGCTACCTGGAGATAGCTTTTCATTTTTAAGTCTTCCAGAGAATGTTGTACTTTCATGTTTAAAGCAATCTGAAGATGGGGATTGCATCATTTTAAGATGCTATGAAACTGCTGGTGAAAGTGTGAAGTTTAAGCCTACCTTTTTTAAGACACCTAAAAAAATTTTTGCATCAAACATTATGGAAGAAAAAGAGGTGGAAATTGTAGAGGATATTCAAGTGAAACCATTTCAGATTTTAACCCTTAAGATAAAATTTTAATTTTAAAGTATTTTGCTAGTATTAAAGAGGAGTCTTTTATTTTCCTGTTGTAAGGTGGTAGTGAAGCATTACTATAAGCCAAATTGTGATAAAAAGTAGAACTTCAACCTCTAATGTACCTATGGAGGGCCATGGGACAGTTAAAGCTAAGATTATACATATCCAGGTTAATGTTAATCCTGATAAACCATGCTTTTTAAACCCTAATGTTAGCAGTGATAAGCTTATGATTAAACTTGCTACCAATACTGACACAAAAAATTCAACTGAAACAAATAGGTGTGGATAAGTGCCCTCAGGATATAATCCTATAAGGAAAAGGCTAACTGAAGCTATAACTAGGAAAACTCCCCCAGTACAACCAAGCTTATTAAGATTTTTAGCAAGATATAAGCCATAAAGAAATATTGGAATTGAAGATAACATAAGCCCAAAATTAAATATATAATTATCAGGCACATTTAAAGCTCCTAAATCACTTAAGGCATTTTTCTCAAGTGAGAACCATGGATGAAGAAAAGCAGTCAAAAATATTGTAATCCAGCCTATAATGATAGCAATTATACCAGAAAATCTTAACAAACTCCAGCTTTGACTCATAAAATCACACTCAACACTAATTAGCAACTTATCAGCTTAAAAGCTCAAGCACCGTTTGTTTACAACTTAGAATCTAGCTAAACTTGAAACCTTTTATTAATGACTCAGATATACTAATAATTTAGGTACTTAGCTTAACCCAATATTAAATGTTTTATTATGTTGAGGTGTTTTGTTTGAGAAAAGTTGCTGTTATTGGTGTTGGTATGACTAAGTTTGGAGATTTCCCTGTTATTCCTGGAGTTAAAGAGTTAGGGGAAGAAGCATGCTGGAAAGCTCTTACAGATGCAGGAATTGACCCTAAGGAGATTGAAGCTGCATACTGTGGAACTGCTGCCGGCGGAGGAATGGCTCAAGGCCCGCTTGCAGGAAATTTAGCATTAAAGCAGGTTGGAATTGTAGGCATACCTATAACAAGAGTTGAGAATGGTTGTGCATCTTCTGCTGATGCTTTTAGAAACGCATACTTAATGGTTGCTGCAGGATATTATGATGTTGCTATAGCTCTAGGTATAGAGAAAATGAGATTTCCAGTAACTTCAACAGCTGATGCTCTTAAAATGATGGTTGCGGGAACTGACCTTGAGCTTGAGGGGAATATGGGTGTAACATTTCCAGGTGTTTTTGCAATGATAGCATTAAGGCATATGTCACAATATGGGACAAAGAGGGAGCATCTAGCAATGGTTTCAGTTAAGAACCATAAAAATGCAACAATGAATCCTCATGCACATTATCCAAGAGAAGTTACTGTTGAACAAGTTTTAAATTCACGTATGATAGCATATCCTTTAACTCTTCTTGATTGCTGCCCATTTAGTGATGGAGCAGCTGCAGCAATTTTAGCTTCTGAGGATGTTGCAAGAAAATATACAGATACACCTATCTGGGTGGTTGGAGCAGCTCAAACCTCAGGAATTTTCGCAGAAGATACTGATATAACAAGATTTAATGCTACAATTAGAGCTGTTGAAAAGGCTTATAGGATGGCTAAGATTGAGCCTAAAGATGTTGATGTTGCATGTGTTCATGATTGTTTTACTATAGCAGAAATTGTTCATTATGAGGATTTAGGCTTCTGCAAAAAAGGTGAAGGAGGAAAACTTATCGAGGAAGGTGAAACAGAAATTGGTGGAAGAATACCTGTTAATCCATGCGGAGGCTTACTTGCTAAAGGGCATCCAGTTGGAGCTACAGGAGTAGCTCAAATATGTGAAATTGTTTGGCAGCTTAGAGGAGAAGCTGGAAAAAGACAGGTTAAAAATGCTGAAATAGGTTTAGCTCACTGTATGGGGAACTTTTCCCACGGAGATGCTGGATGCTGCACTATTCATATTTTAAGGAGGTAAAGTTTAGGTGAGCGAGAAAAAGTTTGAGCATATTGTATATGAAAAAAGGAATAGTTCAGCATGGATAATTTTAAATAGGCCAGAAAAACTTAACGCACTACATTCAATAACGTGGAGAGAAATAAGTGAAGCTTTAGATTTAGCTGAAAATGATGATGAAGTACGTGTTGTAGTTTTAACTGGAAAAGGAAGAGCTTTTTGTGCTGGGGATGATATAAGTGAGCTTAGCCAACTATTAAGCCCTTCAGACGCAATAAAGTATTTCTCTAAAATGGGTGAAACAATATTAAAAATTTTGAGATTTAGTAAGCCTATTATTGCAGCTGTTAATGGTCTTGCATATGGTGGCGGTTGTGAGATTGTTGAATTATGTGACCTTGCAATCGCCTCTGAAAATGCAAGATTTTGTCAACCTGAAGGATTAATAGGTGCATGGCCTCCATTGCATGCAGTTATAGCTCCTTTAATTATGGGAAGAAAGAAAGCTGCTGAAATGATGTACACAGCTGAACCTATAGATGCTAAAGAAGCTGAAAAAGTAGGTTTAATTAACAAGGTTGTTCCACCAGAAAAACTTGAAGAAGCAGTAATGGAGATGGTAAGTAAGATTAGGCGAGTAGCACCTTTAGGAATAACAACAATGAGAAAAACCCTATACAGGCAATTTAGAATTGATGATATTGAAACTGCAGCTAGGGAAAGTATAGTATTAGCTCAGACTGAAGATTTTAAAGAGGGGGCAAAAGCTTTCCTAGAAAAAAGGCCAGCACAATGGAAGGGAAGATAGCTTTAACTTTCAACAGGTTTAAACATGTAAACTATAGCTTCACTTCCATCAGTAACCTTTTTTATTTTTTCAGCAACAACTTCCATTTCCATTCCAACCCTAAGTTTTTCAGGGTTATTCTCTGTTAAAAGTGAGAAAATCCTAACCCCCTCAGGAAGGTCTATAAAGCCAAAAGCATATGGAAGCTTATCTATTAAAGGCCCTACATAAGCTATTGTATAAGTGTAAAGTTTTCCTTTACGACTTAAAGGTATATCCTCCATCTCACCAAAACTTAAACAATTTGGGCAAACCTTCTTTTTAGGGAAAAATATTTTTCCACATTTTTTACATTTACTTCCAACAAGTGTTGGAGCACCTTTTTCTATTGAACCTTCCAGGAAAACTCCATCTTTGAAGGGTTTAATTGCTTCAGCCAATTCATACTTCACCTTTGTATCTTATTTTTATTCCTTATCTTTATATTCTTTTACTACCTTAATTTTTAATGAAATTTCTGTAATATTTGGGTGAAAAAGTTGAGTTTAAAATTTGAAGAAATTAAAAAAATTACTGTTATTGGTTCTGGAACTATGGGGCATGGTATAGCTCAGCTTGCAGCTATGGCAGGATATACTGTAAGCATGCTAGATGTTTCAGAGGATATTTTAAAAAATGCTATGGGAAAAATTAGTTGGAGCCTTGGAAAGTTTTATGAGAAAAAGGTTATTCAAGAAAAACCTGAGGATGTTCTTAAACGTATTCATCCAACAACAAATTTTGCGGAGGCTGCTGAAAATGTAGATTTTGTTATTGAAGCAGTACCTGAGGATATTGAGTTAAAAAAGAAGGTTTTTAATGAGATGGATAAGCTTGCTCCTCAAAAAGCAATTCTTGCAACAAATACAAGTACTTTACCTATAACTGAAATTGCTAAAGCTACAAAAAGAGAAGAAAAAGTTATTGGTATGCATTTTTCAAATCCTCCTCAGCTTATGCCTCTTGTAGAGGTTATTAAAGGTGAAAAAACAAGTGATGAAACCTTAGATATTACTGTCAAACTTTCAAGAAAGTTTGGTAAGGAGCCTGTAATTGTGTACAAGGATGTACCTGGATTTATTGGTAATAGACTTAATGCTAGGGTTTTTAATGAAGCTGCATGGATAGTTTATAATGGTGAAGCTTCAATAGCTGAAGTTGATGCTACAGCAAGATATCTTTTAGGTTTTCCTATGGGTCTTTTTGAGTTAAGCGATTTTATAGGTTTAGATGTTGGTGCATTAGCTTCTAAAGCCCTACTTGAAAGAGGATTTAATATGCATCCATGCCCACTTAGTAGAGAAAAGTTTGAAAAGGGGGAGCTTGGTGTTAAAAGTGGTAAAGGATACTACACTTACCCTGGACCTGGAAAATACGTTAAACCTGAAATACCAAAAGAACTTGCAGGTAAAGTTGATCCTGTAAGAATTATAGCTCCAGCAATAAATGAAGCTGCATGGCTTATAAGAAACGGGATAGCTTCAAAGGAGGATATAGATAAAGGTATGAAGCTTGGAATGGGTTACCCTAAAGGACCTTTAGAGATGGCTGACGAATATGGAATAGATAAAATTGTTGAAGTTCTAGAAAAACGTAAAGCTGAAACAGGCTGGGATGAATATGAACCAGACCCCTTACTGAGAGAAATGGTTAAAAAAGGTGAGCTTGGCAAGAAAACAGGTAAAGGATTTTATGAATACAAAAAATAATTTTTTTTGTTTTATTTTAATCTGACCTTATCTCATCCTCGCTTATTGGTTCCCATGGGTCAGGCATTTTCATAGCAGGAATACCATACTTATCAAATGCAAACATTGCTGATAGCGTGCTTCTTCTTATAGCTTTATGTCTTCTTGGAAGTTCATCCCATGGTATATGAGTCCATAGAAGGCAATACATAAAGCTATAACCTAGCTCCCTATGGTCTACCGTTGGTTCAGCATCAACATTTACAACTGCAGGTTTACCTTTCTCGGCAGCATCAAAAGCTCGACTTAAAACTTCAACAATCTTCTCTTCAGATGGCTCTGTAAGCCACTCACCATGAGCCCCAACTTGTTCAAACATTTTATCATATCTAATATTTTTCACAAATTCTGTAAGCCCATATTCAATGTTAGCTGGGCCAGCAACATCCCACTGCTTACCTCTTGAAGTTGAGTAAACTTGGCCTTTAGCACCAGCAGCCCATCCATCATTATTCCATATAACGTATACCGCTGAAACCCTTTCTCTAACAGCTGTTTCTATCTCGAATCCTGCAATACCAACACCAGCATCTCCAAGTAGAACAACAGCAGGAGACTTCTTTAATTTTTCAGGATTTGCTAGATGAAGCCCTAATACCATACCTAAGCCGTGACCAACACCAGCTTGCTCAGATGCATCTAAGTAGGGTCCAGGTGTTGTTGGTCTACTGTAGATTGGGTAAAAATCTGATAGACAGTATCCATCAACTATTATTGGATTTTCTTGGTTGTATCTTTTATCAAGATATTCTGATAAAACATAGCAGAACCATGCTGGATGTAGGGGTGCTAGATTGCTATATTTCTTAGCCCTACCAATAGCTCTTTCACGTTGGGTAGCTTCAAATCCACGTACAGCTTTAAACCATTCTTCTCTCTCAGGTGGAGGTTCAAGTTTATTTTCTTTTGCATATTTAAGCATCTGCTCAAATGTTACCTTAATATTCCCTAAAACTTCAACTTCCGTTGGAAGCCAGGTCCATAAATGTACGGGATGATTTGTAACCTGTATACATCTACGCCAACCAGCCCCCCAACCATCAAAGAAGCCTATCTTTGTACCTACAAGTGTTACAAGGTCAGCTCTTTCAAAAACAGGTGGATAAGCTCTTGAACCAAAATGTATGGGGCTTTTCTCATTTATACATCCCCTTGCAAGTCTTCTGCAACTTACTGGAATCTTAGCCATTTCACAAAATTCAGCAATTTCTGGGCCAGCATCATCCCAGTAAACTTCATTACCAAGAAGCATAACTGGAGCTTTAGCCTCAAAAAGGAGTTTAACAGCCTTTTCTAAAAGTTTTGGATTTGGACCCCAAGTATATGGTTCAGATACTCTATCCTTTCTCCAATTTTCAATGTAGTTTGCATGTATACCATAAACTCCAAAGCTTGTTAAGTACGGGTATTTTGGTGGACATGGAGTAATTAATGCTGAAACTGACACTTCTAATAGAACAGTTCCGTATGGTGGTGTTAAGGCTTCTTTAAATGCTCTGGCTATAAATTGTTTAGCTTGGCTTGGATGAACAATTCTTAGGTAAAGCTTTACAACCGGATAAAAGCTTTCAGAAACATTTTCTTGAATAGTAGTATAAAGCTTATCATGCTCAAACTCATGCCCACCAGAAATAATTATTATTGGAGCTTCAGCCATCTTATTTTGATGTACTGCTGGAAAAGTATTAGCTAAACCTGGGCCTGCAGTTACAATAACAATTCCTGGTTTTCTTTTAGCTTTAGCATAAGCCTCAGCAGCATAAACTGCATCCTGCTCATGACGGACAGTAACCCAATGTATCCCAAGCCTGGAAACCCAATCATGAATCTGAAATATATGCCCACCAACAACACCAAAAACAGTATCAACACCATGCTCTACTAATGCTTCAGCTAACCAGTATCCGAGAGATGGGTGAAGCTCAAGTTCACCTAAGGGAACCTTATACTCTTTACCATCAAATACAAATGTTCTCTCTTCACCATACTTCCACTTAATCTTACCCTTAACTGGTTTTCTTTCCCAGCTCAAAAAAGAAACCCCCATTATTATACTTTCCTGATTAGTTATTGTCAAGAGATTGCTATTTAATGTTTACCCCCACACTGTTAAATACAATAAAAATAAAAAATAGATAATTAGGTTAAGCGTACAGGTTGTAGAATAATGTTTTATATTGCTGAAAAAAATGCAGATTTATGTTTAGAATGTGATTATTGTGAAAAGTTTACACCATGCATGGGTTTTGGCCCATGTAGTGGTTGTGGTGTTTGTTATCTTTTATGCCCCTATGATGCTGTAAAGCTTAAGCAAAAAGAAAATTTTAGGGAAATTGGGATAAAAGTTGATGGTGAAAAATTTTATGTTCCGGAGAATATAACAGTTAAAAAGGCTTTAGAGTTTCTAGGGTTTAAGTTTCAGAGTTTAAGAGGAATTGATGAGGAATTTTTATGCTGTACTGGCGGATGTTGGAATTGTATTGTGATGATTAATGAGGAATTAAAAAGAGGCTGCATAACAAGAGTAGAGGAAAATATGGAAATTAGGTTAACATTTAACTATGAACCTTTAAGATCTATTCAAAAAATTAGTAAGGTTGAAGAAACCCCATTAACCATAACACCAAAAGGTATTGCTTACAGCCAACCTGAAGTTGTATGTATTGTTTGTGGCTGTAATTTTAGATGCCCCCAATGCTTTAATTGGTTAGCAGTTTACAATTCAAGAGGGGTACCATTAACCGCAAAGGAAACAGCAAAAGCATTAACTAGCCAAGCTGTTTTCTGGGGAGCTAAACAAATCGCAATTACAGGCGGGGAACCTACGTTAAACAAGAAGTGGCTTTTAAATCTTGTAAGGGAGATAAAAAGTTTAAGTGAAAAAGTTTATAGTGAAACTATTAAGGTTCATGTTGATACAAACGGGTCACTTTTAACATCAGAATATTTAGATGAGCTTACCTATAGTGGTATGGATGCTATTACTATCGATATTAAGGCTGCAAGATTGGAAACCTTCATGAAAATTACTGGTTTAGTAAATAAGGGTCTTGCTGAAAGATTTTTTAATAGGGCATGGAAGGCAGTAAAACATACTCTAGATGTTGGAAGAGTTGATGTCGTTGTTGGTTTACCATACAATGAGGAGCTTATTTCTTTTGAAGAGTTTCAAGAAGTAGGTTGTAAGTTAAGGATGTTAAGCGAGGATATAAAGGTAACAATTATTCCTTATATGCCTGCATTCAGAAGAAGAAACATGGCTAAACCTAGCATAGAAAAGTTGAAAAAAGCTTATAGTATCCTAAAAGATGAAGGTTTAAAAAATGTTGTATGTCAGGTAGGAGTAGGAATTTGATTATAATTAATTAAATGTTTATATTATCCTTTAGCGGTAACTTTTATGTAGTAAACTTAAATTTTAGTTAAGGGTGTTTAAAAATGTCTGAGGTAAAAATGTGTGCAAATTGTAAATATTTTGAATTTCATAATCGTAGAGGATTTTGCCTTCTAACTTCACAAGATGTAACGGATAAAGCTTTTGGGTGGAGTTGTGATAAGTGGGAGAAAGCAGGATAAACCTTATTAATTTAAATAACTTAGCTTATGAAAACATTAAGCTTAAAGAGATTCTCTCTTTTGGGAGTGTTTTAAATTTTGTCTGGTGAAAGGAAGAGAGTTATTAGGCGTTTAGAGGCTATGAGGCCTCTTAGGGCTAAGGTTGACCAAGCTTATGCTGAAAATGTTAAGGCTATGCAGGAGGGTAAACCTGTAGCTTGGTGTATGGCTAGCTGGTTACTTGGTGATGTTGTTCTTAAGGCTATGGATGTTGTTGCTGTTTATCCTGAAAATTATGGTGCTGTTTGTGCAGCATTTGGTGTAGCAGAAAAATATCTAAACCTAGCAGATTCAGATGGAATACCAAGCCACGTATGTGGCTATAGTAGAAATTGCTTAGGCTACACTATAAGGATGATGAAAGAGCTTAAGGGGCAAATCCCCCCTGAAGCACCTTTAGGTGGAATGGCTAAACCAGTTTTACTTTTAGCATCCTCAACCGGATGTGACCCAAGATACAAATGGTTCCAATTATTGGGTAGATATATGGATACGCCAATATGGACACTTGATACGCCAACACCTGGAGTTAAACATATATTGGTTGATGAGTACCGTGAAAAATGTGTAAATTTTGTTGTTAAAGATTTAAGAAAGTTCATTGAATTTTTGGAAAAGTTGCTTGGTAAGAAGATGGATTGGGCTAAGCTTGATGAAATTGTTAATGCAACGATAGAAATGCATAAGGTTTGGTTTGAAATTAATGAGTTAAGAAAAGCTGTACCCTGCCCAATGCATTCAAGAGACTTCTGGTCTAGTATGCCTCCAGCAATTTTTCTACTTGGAAACCCTAAAGAATCGGTAAAGCTTTATCAAGACTTGTATAAGGAGGTTAAGTATAGGGTTGATAATGGTATAGGTGCAATTCCAGAAGAAAAGTATAGATTAATGTTTAGTGAGATTCCACCATGGCATAGCCTAGGATTTTTTGAAGACCTTGCAGAGAGAGGGTGGAACTTTGTAGTTGAGAGTGTAAGTTACCATCCACCAATACCACTAGAAGGCTTAGAAAAAGTTGAAGACCCATTAGAACGTATCGTCCGCCACTTTTACCAATCTTTTGTTTTAGGCTATGTTAGGGAGGCTATAAAAAAGGGAATAAAATGCCAATCATTTTCAGCACCATATCTTATATGGGCCAGAGATTACAAAGTTGATGGAGCATTGTTTCATCCTCTTATAAGTTGTCGTGCTGCAACAACTCACCTTTATGAGGCAAGAGAATTATTACTAAATAAATTTAAGGTTCCATCGCTTGTTGTTGAGGGTGATATTGTGGATCTTAGGGTTTTTAATGCTGAGGATGCTTTAAGAAAGGCGGAAGCATTTGAAGAAACAATGCAACACTACAAAGATGAAAGAAAGAAAGCAGGATTAAACTGGTGATACTAGACTAAGTAAGTTGTTTAGCGTTAGAAAGACTAAACATGATCTTAAGCCAACAAACAGCTAAGGAAAGAGGGAAGCTCTATTACCCATACCGTTATTCTATCCCCAAGGAAAATTGAGGAAATTTTTAAGGATGCTAGCGCTAAGATTATTCTTTCTTGTTGTTTAAGACTAAAAATTTTATAACATCTTCAATTAACATGTTTAACTCTTCCTTGTTAAGTTTAAATCCGTACTTCATTAGAATTTTTAGAACTCCAATTAGGGCTTTATAATCAGAATCCTCCCTAAATTTTATAAGAAGTTTTTTAGCTTCAAACCTATCATGAAAAGGTAGAGTTTCAACTTCAGCTTCAACCCTACCAAGCATCATTCTAAAACTTTTCTAAGGCATAAAAATAAAGTTTTTAGACAAAGAAAATGAAGATAAACATTAAAAACTTTAATAATTAATACCTAAGATTTGCTTAATCACATTTTTAAGTTTTGGTGAGTTTTACCTTATAAGCTAAAACTTTTAATCTTTAGCAGGTAAACTGTAAAAGATAGAAGGAGTTAATATAATAGGAGGGTTTAGCTAAGAATCTTTAAGGGGCCCGTGGCGCAGCTTGGATAGCGCATCGGCCTTCTAAGCCGGGGGTCGCGGGTTCGAATCCCGCCGGGCCCGCATTAAACACGGGTTCTATTCCGAAAACAAAAATGCCTAAAGTTTTTACAGTTTTTGAAAAGATTAAGGGGAAATATCGTGAAAAAACTTTAAGAAGCTTTTTAATTCACATGAGGATTTTAGACAAAAACTGTGAAATTGATGGAGGAAAAGAATCTCAAACGATAATCCTAGTTGAAGCTGAAAAAACAGAAATGAAGATTATGAACTCAAAAAGTCGTAAATCTCAATGAACTGGTTGAAGGCATAAAAGAAATCCAAAAAACATAAAAACATAATAGCACGTATAGTGTTAGGTGGAGATATAACTAAAAACTTCTAAAAAAGTTTATGAGAACAAGAAATAAAGTAGAAGGGATAATAACAAGAGAAAATTAAAGTTTTGGCCCTTCTTGGATTTACCCGTATAGAGAATTTATATCTTTTCCTCTGTCTTTAAGGAGGTTTACTGTGTAGTCTTGATATTTTAAAGGTTCAACTGTTTCATCTCTTCTTTCTAGGTGTATTGCTTCCACGGGGCATGTGGGAACACAAACTCCGCAACCAATACATCTATTCTTATCTACCTTAGCAGGTTCTTTTTTTCTTTTAACAGTAATTGCATGCATTGGGCAGCGGAGCATACAAATACCACAAGCCACACATTTTTCTTTGTCAACTTCTGCATAGTAATTTGACCTTGCTAGGGCGTTTGGATGTTTAGCTTCATAGATTGACCGGAACCACATACAGCAATCATCACAGCAGTTGCAGATTACGTTAACTCTTCCAGCGTGGTTTTCTACTGTATGAACCAATCCTTCTCTGTTTGCTTTCTTAAGGATTTGTAGGGTTTCCTCAACTGTGATTCTTCTTCCAAGCCCATATTTTACCATGTATCTTGCCATTGAACCAAAATGGAGACAGTTTTCTAGGGTATGTTTACATCCTTTACCTGATAATCTGGCGATAAGCCTACAGGGACAATATGCAACTGCAATGTAATCTCCTCTATCTTTTACAAGTTTTTCTGCATCCTCATAGGGCATAATTTGTGCTGTATGTGAGATTGCATCTTTTTCCGGTAGTACTCTCATAATAGGAGTGTTCCTATCACCTATTTCATCAAGCCATACATCAGTCCAGTATTTATCCCATAATGGAGCAAGTTTCTCCTGTCTTTTATCTTTACCAGGTCCAGGCCAGAATGGTGTTTCAAGCCACCCTACCACGATAGGTAAAAGCCTATAGACTGTTTTACCATCCCTCTCATCCTTTAAAATTGTTCCTTTCTCAGCCATCCTATCAAGTGTAACCCTTAAAGAAGCCATATCCTTACCAATTTTTTTAGAAAGGTCTTCAAGTGTAAAAGACACTAACGGAAGCTTTAAAGCAAACTCTGCTTCCTCTTCATTAAACAATATCCGAAGAATTTCCTTCTCCTCACCATTAAGACTCCTAGGAACACCAACAGGTGCCTTATCAAGCTTAGCTCGTAACTTCTCATAAATTTCCAAATGATGCATTAAAAATTCACCTTTCTAACGATCTCCTAGCTGTATTTAACTACTTATCATCATAATAAGATATATTTTTTCTTAGTTAGTTTCTCTTTTAACAATCAAACTAAATAACTCATTCCCTTCTGATTTATCTTGTTAAAATTATGCACAAAAGAGATTTTTAATCAATTCTTCTAAGATTTTTATCAGTCAAACTGACATCAGTAGACATTTCTTTTAAATCTCCACCAGAACAAAAAGCCTCTCCTTTCCCGGTTAAAACAACAACTTTACCCTTTCATTTTTCTCAAGAAAAACCATCGTTGATATAAGTTCTTCTGCAATTTCACTTGTAAAAAAAGTTTAAAAATTCTGGTCTGTTAAAATAAATAATCGTATAGTCTTCTTTCTCCCCTTAAATCTAGCAGTCTTTGCTAGGCCAAAAAGTTGAGAGCTTTCCTGAGAATCGTAGAATCTACGAAATATAAAAAAATAAAAGGTCTATAAGGTTTTTATTGCTGTGTTTCTGCTCCAGTTACACTTTCTTCCGCATCCACTAACCCATAGCCGTAGAAGTTGTCAAATCCAGGATCACCTAGATCATCTGCTGTATTTTGTAGAACTGCTCTTACTTCATCATTAGCCCATACTCCATCACCATCTGTATACCCCAATTCTTGCCAGATTGTTTCATTACTAGCTAGGATAAGGGCTACTGTTCCTGATACATGAGGACATGCTGCTGAAGTACCACTATGCGTTTCATATGTTCCATCTTTCCATGTCGAGCGTACATCGACACCTGGAGCTGCAAGTTCAACCTCTTCTCCTTCCGCACTCCATGTTGGTGTATTGTCGTTTATGTCTGTAGCTGCAACAGCAATTACACTTGAATATTTTGCTGGATATAATACCTCATTTGTAGCTGGATCCCCATCTCCATCGTTTCCCGCAGCTGCAACTAAAATTAGCCCTTTAGCATAAGCATTATCGCATGCATCTTTAAGTGATTGTGAATATTCGCTTGTTCCTAGGCTCATAGAGATTACTTGCATATCGTTTTCAACACACCAATCTATTCCTGCAACAACATCACTTAAATATCCACTTCCAGTTCTATCTAAAACTTTTACAGCATAAAGCAATACTTTAGGAGCTACACCTATAACCCCAATATTGTTATCAACCGCTGCAATTATACCAGCACAATAAGTTCCATGACCATTATCATCATCCCATTTATCTGGATTAGGCTCTTTCCACCAAGGCTTAGAAACAAAGTTAACTCCACCCTTAATATTTGCTTGCAAATCTGGATGATCCTTATCTATCCCAGTATCAAGAATCGCAACTTTAATTGCTTCTCCAGTATTAGCACCCTCATCAACAGTTAAGTCATGGTTTACATCCCAAACTAAATCTGCATCTATCCTATCAACACCCCACTCAAGAGTTTCCGGCGGTTGCTCTTTTTCCTTATCTTTCCCAGCCCATGGAGGTTTACCAACAATAATATCCTTTTCTATGTAAGCAATTTTTGGATTCTTCTTTAAAGCTTCAACAGCTTTTAAAGGTAGCACGCTAGCTATTCCAGGAATAATTTTATAAATATGCTTTACAACTCCCTGATGCTGCTTAATTAAGGCTAAATCAGGCTTCCCTTTAAACACAACAATAACCTGAACTTTTTCATTAAGCTGAGGTTTTACAGCTATACTAGTCCCAGCCGCCAAAACACTAGTAATCATTAAAACCATAATAAAACCTGATAATAAGACAAATTTCATATTCAAATTATTCACCCATGACTAAAGCTAGCTTGTAATATTCTATATTTAAAGATTTCCTTTACCTCTTAGTTCACAGATAAAACTAGGGTAAAACTAAATAATTAAATAGAAAAGTTAAAACGTTTAGTTAACTTACTCTTCCTTAACTACTTTGGTGAATAAAAGGTTATGGGAAAATTAAGTTTTTTAGAAAGCAAAAGCGGTGTTGGCACGGTTGTTGGAGCTATTATAGCTACAACCATAATTATGCTAATTATTAGTGGAGTTTTTCTCTGGAGTGCAACAGTTACTCAGTATATGACAAATCTTGATAGGGAAAGAATAAGCGAAGACTTAGCTGTGTATACTTATTGGCAGGAGGAAAATGGTAGTTACATATATAATGTTGATGTTGAGAATACTGGCTCAATTGATGTTAAACTTGTCTCCATTTGGTTAATAGAAAACTATACTGGACATCCACAGAAACATATCATGGATGAATTTGATCCACCATTAGACATAGTTATAGGTGAGAAAGAAAACGTTTACAATGGTACATTAGAGTACAACCCTAAAGATGTTCCATATTTAGTTAAAGTTATAACCGGAAGGGGGAATATTTTCTCCTCAGCAATAACTCAATATGCAGAAGAAAATGTAACAACAATTTTCCCGTTAACAGTAGATTCTACAGAATCTCAAGCCTCCCTTCTTGTAAAAGGTAGCAAGAAAACAGCAGTTTTTAACTTAACAATCCAAAACAATAGTAATACGCCAATAACAGTACAATATTTGACAATTGGCCCCCTATATCTTGAGGAAAATAGTGAAGGTTACCCTGGAAAAACCTTGATAAAGGAGGTAAACTGGACAATAGAAGCAGGTGAAGAAGAAACATTTTCCACAGAATTAACCAGTATTCCACCTCAATGGAGTGATGTTAACTATGTACGCTTAGATTTAATATCTGATGAATCAACATTAGTTGCTGCTGTAGTTCTCCCGTTTTCTAAATAATTAATCAAAAAGAGAACAATTATTTTTAGAATGTTTTTCAGCCCAAATATTTTAAATTAAAATTTGGATGTTAAATTAGATATTATAGGTGTTTTCTTAGGATGGGTAGGGTTAGTTTAGCCATAGCTTTGATTGTTGTGCTAGTTTTAGCTGGCTTAGGTTTAAATTTTTACCAACTTTACATGGTAGCTCAAAATATTAAAATTGAAAAGGTGAAGATATCCAACATTATGTTAAAGGGGATCAATCCTTTACTGTTTGACTATTATCCTGATAAAGTTATTTTCATGTTTACAGTAACAATAGATAACCCATCAGAATATAGTTTAACAATAGAAAAATTAACCTACAAAGTTTACATCGAAGAACAATACCTTGGTGAGGGAGAAAAAGAAAACATACATATACCATCAAAAACAAAAACGCAAATAAACCTTACCCTACAATCAAAAACACAAAACCTCCTAAAAATAGTAGAAAAAATACTTAAAACAAAAGAAAAAACAATAAACTACCAAATAAACGGAACAATAACAATACCAGTCAAAATATATAACCTAAAAATCTTTAACATAAACTATCCATACAACCAAAAAGGAGCCTACAAAATCACTTTAATTTAAAAATAAGATATATACCCCAGTAGAGGATGTTCAAGTAGTACTTCTAGTAGGAAAAAATTTATTAGACGCGGGAAGAAGCTTCAACCAAAAATTTTAGTATTTCATCTCTTCTATTTCTTTTAAGCCCTTCGATAATTTCATCTATTTTTATACTTTCATTGCCTCCTTCCCTTCTACTATTTAGAAGGCATCTAATAACTCCTGATAGATATACTTCTGCACCCTTTTCCCTAAAACTTTCTCTAGTTCTGGATTAACGGCAAAGTTGCTAGGAGGGAAATTTCAAGGCTAAATATGAAGAAACATCCAAAGCAAAACATAAAAATCATTTTTTTGGTGTCAATCTGACAATCTGACAATTTGGCAACTTGGTAAAATAGGTAAAATGGGTAAATTTGTAAGAATCTGCAAAACTAAAAAAGATTTTAAGCTAATGGTTCTAGAGAATGGAAAACAGGGTAAAATATTACCTGGACTCAAGAGTATGTAGAATTTGTTGTATATTTCTGAGATTATTTCGTATTCTGGGATGGTTTTTCTGCTAGAAGACATATAATAACAACATTAAGAAAACCCTCTTTTTAACTTCTCTTAAACTTCCCTCAAATTTCATCTTGTAGGAAAAAGGAAAGCTGAATCATCCAATCTTCATCGGTTCTTATCCTCATACTGGAGATACCATAAAAGTTTTACTGTAATAATTGGAGTAAAATTTATATATTTGGCACATCCTCCAAAGTAGGAAGTAAAAGTTAAGGTTACGTTCTTCTTCTAGATTTTATTTTGGTTTTATTTCAAATTTTTCTTCTGCTATTTTTTCCAGTTTTCTTACTTCAGATTTCCTAAATCCTATATAGATTCCTCCAATTTTTCCTCCAACCCATGTTCTTGTTTTTTCTCCTGGTTTTAATACTTCTGTTAAGATTTGCGATTTAACTTTAACCTTTAATCCCTTGTTTAAATGTATTTCTAATCCATCATCAACTCCAATAATGTTTAAAAATTTTCCTCCACCTTGAGGTAGAAGCTTACCTAATGCTTCATGCTCAAGATCTAGATGAGTTACTCTAGCTAAGGCATAACCCTTAACATGAATATAAACTGAAACATCATTAAGATTTACCATTTTACCATTAGAATAAACAAGAAAAACTTCACTTGGTATGCTAATCTTACCGTAAGCTGGTCCTGTCAAAGAAAACTACACCAGAAAAAATTTAGGTTGTTAAAGCTTATTAACGCTATCTTAAGGCACCAAAACAGCTCTTCCCTCGATTTCTCCCTTCTTTAAAGCTTCAAGAGCTTCATTAGCTTCCTCTAACCTAAACCTCTTAATAAATGATTTAATCTTATCCTTCTTTGCTAAAGCTACAATCTCCTGAAGCTCATTAAACCCTCCATAAAAACTTCCAACAATTTCATACTCAAAAATTATTGTATTAAAAACTGGTAGAGTAAATGTTTGACCTGAAAGACCAACAGGAACAAGTACACCCCCCTTACAAAGCATATACACATCTGTTGAAAGAGTTTCTGCACCAACAAAATCTAAAACAACATCTACACCTTTACCGCCAGTAACCTTTCCAACAACCTCCTCTAAAGCGTTAACCTTTCTAGAGTTTACCAAATAGCTTGCACCAAGGGAAGCTGCAATTTCAAGCTTCCTATCAGAAACATCCACAGCTATAATATTTGTTTCTGGTGCTAAAACCTTTAAAAACTGAATAGCGTACTGACCTAAACCTCCAACACCAACAACAACAGCAAAACTATCAGGGTAAAGCCTACCTAAAACCTTTTTAATTGCAGAATAGGGAGTTAAAGCTGCATCTGCAAAAGGTGCAACTTCAACAGGATCTAAACCATCAATCTTAACTAAACCCCTATAAGTTTTATAGTAAACATATTCTGCATAGCCACCATCAGCACCAACTAAACCCATCATAACAGGGGTATTACAAAGCTCAAACCTTCCACTTCTACAATATCTACATGCCTCACAAGTCCAACCACCAGGTACAAGAACAGGATCTCCAAGCTTAAATCCCTCAACCTTATCCCCAACCTCAGCAACCCAGCCAGCATTCTCATGTCCAGGAGTTATTGGAAGGGTTGTAGGGATAATATCTTTCCAATGCCCCTCAATAAGATGCAAATCGCTATGGCAAACCCCTGCCCCACCAATTTTTATAAGTACTTCCTCACCTGAAACCTTGGGTACAGGAACATCTTCAAGCCTTAAAGGTTTCCCATATTCATATAAACGCATAGCCTTCAAAAAATAGCACCCAAAAATTATGTCGACCTAAAAAGTATAAAAACTTTAAAAAATAAGGGATTGTTTATTCTGCTGGAGTAAATTCGTAAGTTAAAAATCCTTCAGGCTCCCTTTTCACAACTGAAAGTTTAACCTTCATTCTAGGTTTAATCTTCCCTGGATCATCAACATTCAACCATGCTAAAACTCTAACACCCTCCTTCATCTGAGCAATACCTACAATATAATCCTTATAGTGTGCATAAGTTGAGGGTTTAACAGCTATCATAGTACATGTTACAAGCTCCCCTTCACCACTTAAAGGTACCCAATCCATGTCTGATGTTAAACATTTAGGGCAATCAGCCTGCGGCGGGAAAAATTTTTCACCACACTTTTTACACTGGGTTATGTAG
The DNA here is from genome assembly GCA_964569845.1 of uncultured Candidatus Bathyarchaeia archaeon. Lineage (GTDB taxonomy): Archaea > Thermoproteota > Bathyarchaeia > Hecatellales > Hecatellaceae > CAZMUQ01. The sequence goes on along the minus strand of CAZMUQ010000005.1, from coordinate 30,113 downwards.
ATTTTACCTTCCCGTAATCCATCAAAAAACTTTTGAATCTTACTTATACCAAACTGGAATCTTAATGGTAGTTCACGTACACTAATATAAAGTGGAAGCTTTGTTTTAGCTTCCTCCATTAAAGGTAAACCTTTCTCCTCAATAACCTTTTTAGCAATTTCACCAAGATTAGACATTCAAAAACACCCCCTACTTATGTGGTTTTTCTAGTGAGAGTATGGTTACATACGCATAATGCCCTGTTCCGCCAACATTGTGAGCCAAAGCTCTACCATTTTTAATTGTTGCTTGAGCTTCAGAGCTAGCATACTTACCATATTCTTGACGTAGCTGCTTAGTTAAACTATACATCATTGAGCAGCCAGTAGCACCTATTGGATGCCCCTTAGCCTTTAAACCTCCATCAATATTTACAGGAATAAGACCACCATTGTAGGTTTGCTTTTCCCTTACAAGTTTTAAACCTTCACCTCTCTTACAAAAACCTAAATCTTCATAAGCCATAAGCTCAGCAATTGTAAAACAATCATGAACACATGCAACATCAAAATATTTAGCTGAATCACCATAATCTAAGCCAGCCATCCTATAAGCCTTTTTAGCAGCTTCAACAGCAGATTCTAAACCTGAATATTCAAGTTTTAGGAACATATCTCTTTTACTTAGATTTGCTGTTCCTGTTGCAGTACCTATACCGCTTATCCATACAGGCGTATCCGTAATTTTTCTTGCAACATCCTCACTAGCTAAAATTATAGCTGCAGAACCATCAGTAAGAGGGCAGCAATCAAAAAGTTTTAGTGGCCATGCAATATACCTAGATTTCATAACAGTTTCAACTGTTATTTTCTGTCTAAATTGAGCTTTAGGATTCATTGAAGCATAATAATGGTTTTTAACAGCTATTTCAGCTAAATCTTCCTCCTTAGCCCCATACTTCCACATATAACCTGTTGCATGCATAGCATAATATCCAGGAAAAGTCATACCAAAACTTTCAAACTCCCAAAAATAGTTTCCAGCTCTACCAATAAACTCTATTTGAACAGGTGTTGGAGATTCATGCATTTTTTCAACACCTAAAGCTAAAGCAACATCAACAAAACCGCTTGCAACAAAATTATATGCAACAGCAACAGCAGCACTACTTGTTGCACATGCAGCTTCAACCCTCATACTACCACTAGGTAAAGTTCCACAATACTCAGAGCAAACAACAGCAGGTAGATTTTCAGCACTCCACCCTCCAGCACAACCAGTAACCAAAAAACCAATATCCCTAGTTGAAAGACCTGCATCTTTTAAAGCCTCACCAACAGCCTCCCATGCAAGCTCGTCAATCCTAACATCAAACCTGTTACCAAAACGACTATGACCAACCCCCACAATAGCAACATCACGCAAACCAAAACACCTCCAAACAGCAAAAAATTCTATCAAAAACATCCTATAAAAGGCTTAACTCTTCACTTAAAACACAAAAAATTAACTTCACATACTTTTCCAAAGGAATCTTTATGAACTTTAATGAAGGGTAAGAAAAAATTTAAGAAATTATAAAGGTTGATGGGCCGGGCAGGATTTGAACCTGCGACCACTGCCGTGTGAGGGCAGCGTCATAGCCCAGCTAGACCACCGGCCCAGATTTTTGTTTAACCTTTTATTATAATCATAGAGGATTGTAAGCCATATCCCAAAATTTTAACTCATATTCTGAGCAAACCTTAAAATGCTTTCTGATTATGTTTAATGTTTCCTGGCTTAATTTTTCTTCAGCTTCATCAACTATTCTTCTCATTTTATCAACAAGTTTCCTGTATCCTTTTGATGAATACTCTTTAATCCATATCCCATAAACCTTATGCTTAACTCCCTTACTTTTTTTAAGCTTTTCACCTATAAGCTGATAAGTCCACATACATGGTAGGGTTGATGAAACAATCTCGTAAAAACCATCTTCAACACCAACCTTTAACAAGTATTCAACATAATCTTTACAAACATTGTTTACTGGCTTAGGTTTAACCTCAACAATAGACCTAATTTTATCCTGCATTGCAATCTCACCTTTAACAGTTTCAACAATAAGCTCAGCAAAAAACTTAGTTAAATCTCTGGTTGGAGCTTTAGCTGAAGCATAAGCAAAAGTTTTAAGTAAACCATCAAGATAGTAGGAATCCTGAGAAAGATAATATGTAAATTTTTCTAGTGGAAGAGTAGCTTCACCCATCTCTAAGATAAATTTATGATTTAAAATTTTATTCCATAAATCTGCATTCTCATTTTTAAGATTCTCAGTTAAACCCATCCAACCCAAACCTCTTTTACATTTATCTTAGCAAACCTTAAAGTTTTAAGTTTTAAGGATTAACTTAAAATTTAAGGAAAAAGATTTGAAACAGGCTGAGGCCCTTTCCATGTTTATGGCTCAATTTTTAATGCAAAAGATTCTAGTGAAATTCTTAAATGTAGCAATTTTATCGATAAGAGTGGTTTAGATGAATTTGAGCTTCGCAGAATTTTAGAATACTTTATCTACCTTTAGGAGGAGGGGTTTTTAAGCGGAGAAAATACTGGAGGCTTAAGTTTAGAAAGAAACTGTAAAACTGTTTTAACATTAGCTGAAAAAATTGTTAAAAGAGAAGGTTTTGGAAATATTTTAGCTGATGGTTTGGCTGAAGCTATTAAAAAAATAATCTTTTAAAAGATGTTAAAACTGAAAAGTATGTTGAATGGTATCATCCTTACAATACTCAAACAGTTTTACTTTTTGATGCAAGATTAAATTTTGGCACAGAAAGTTTTGGTCAGATTGTTAACCCTAGAGGTTGGAGTGGATTTTTAACTTCAGCAACCTATATTCCAACATCCCAAGAAACCTTAAAAGATATTGTAGAAGGATTGGTGTACCTGAGGAAGCTATGAATAGAATTTTTACTTCACCATTTAATGTTGGAGTACTTCAAAGATATGTTGAAGATTGGCAAGCGGTTGTAGCTTCCCTTGGATTATGTAACAGGGTTCCGGTTCTTATGCACTATAACCTTGAAAATCTAGCTCAACTTTACACGTTAACAACAGGAATTGATTTAAGCCCAGAAGATTTGAAATTGCCGGAGAAAGAATCTGGAATCTTTATAGACTATTAAACATAAGAGAAGGATATTCAAAAGAATACGAAAAACCGCCAAAAATATGGTTTAAACCTTTAGAAACATACGGTGGAGAAAAAATCTACCTAATGGATTACTTTAAAACTACAAGGCTCACAGAAAAAGATGTAGAAAAACTTTTAGAAGATTATTATACTGAAAAGGGGGTGGAATCCTAAACCAGGTAAACCTGAAAAAGCAAAACTAGCTAAGCTTGGATTAGAAGAATTTATAGTTTAATCTTTACTAAAAACAACTATATTAACAGAAAGCTTTAAGCAAAAAATAAAAGAGATTTTAAAGTTTAATTTCGGAAATTTCTGATAAATCAGTTAAACTATTTGCCTTAATTTTGCTATTTGAAACTGTGTAAAGTACGTTGTCGATGAATAAGCTTCTTTTAATTTCATAGTCAGATTTAAAGTAGTATCCACTTTTTAGTAGCTCTTGACTTTCAAGGTGGGTTATTTTTCCCCTAATTTTGATACCATCCTCAGAGGATATATGAAAAACATAAGCCCCCTGAAAAACGTATTCACCATGCATCCATGGTGGAATTTCCCCGGCATATTTCTCAGGAAATATTTTTGCTTCAAGAATTGGTACAACTAGTAGATTTCTTTTCCTATCAAACAGGAGGGCATGATGATCCCGTAAAACAGGTGTTTCGGTTCCCCTATCACCTATCACAACTTTATCAATTTCTTTTGGATTTGTAACGTTTGAAACATCAAAAAGTGATATTTTTACTCCCTGATACCATGAAAAATCGCCTTCTTCAGCTGGAATTGTCTCCTTCCCTATACCTATAAGATGGTTCTCATCATACGGATGTAGATAGTCGGAGTATCCTGGAATTTTAAGTTTACCCAAAATTTTAGGATTTTCAGGGTCAGTTAAATCTATAGTAAATAAAGGATCAACTTTTCTAAAGGTTACAAGGTAGCATCTATCACCCATAAATCTTGCGGAATGTATCCTCTCTCCAGGGGCTAAACCTTCAAGTTTACCAACAATTTTTAAGGTTTTAGCATCTAAAACGTAAACATTATTTAAGCTTGTAGCTTGACTAAGAAATCTTGCAAGATGACCCGTTGTAGTAGCAATTCTAAAGTAGCCTTTATACTCATCCATTGAAAACTGATTTAAAACTCTACCCGGAACTACCCCGCTTGCTTCACAGGTAATCTTTGAGCCATCAATACTTATTCTGTGAATTTCTGTTGACTCCGAGCTTAACCAGCTATCCCATCTTAGCATAGCAACATAAATATTGTTTAATGAAACGTACATGCAACTCGCATAACCAGTTAAAATAGCTTTACATTCAGGTGTTTCACCATCCCTAAAAATGTTTATTGCAACTATAACCGTGTAGCTTGATGGAATCTTGGTTTCATTTGAATAATAAATTTTTGTTGAGGGAACATTTTCAATTATACCATTAACAGCTATTCTTGGAAGAAGAATATTGAAATCCTCGTTTAGAGGTCTAATCAATGGTTGAGATGCAACAACATAAACATAGTTTCCAATCATTCTTGAGCTAACATATCTTCCATCCAAGGAAACTTTCCTAACTAATGTAGGATTCTCAATATGTGAAAGATCATAAACTTCGACAGAAATACCGTAAGGCCGGTAGGGTGGAGGTATAATACTACCCTTTAGATTTTCCGGGTAGAATGGTTTTATTGGTGGAAATTTTTCGTATTTAAGGATTACAAGCCTATCCTTATTGATAAATAAGCCTATAGGAGTACTATTAACCATTATTTCTGAAACTACTTGTAATTCTTCTGGTGGATATGCCTTAACAATGTAAACTTTATCTTTAGAAATCGTATAGATATATTTTCCATCTGTTTTAGCTATATCTGCTTCATCAACACCAGCAACCTGAATATTAGTTGTAGAATACTCCAGAGTTTTACCTATTTCCGCTGCTGGCGAAGGTGTTGAGGATTTACGAATACTGAAAAATTGTGTACCAGTAACATAGTATACAAGACCCTCAGTAAAAGCATAAAACTTTTGCCTTTCCTTAGTTTCTTCTAATCTTACTTTAACAAATTCCTTAAGCTCATCATAGGATTTAAATGTTTTAAGAGAACCTGCATAAGCTTCCCCTGAAAACCAGTAAATAGCTGTAAAGCTTGAAAATACAAGTCCAACCACCAATATTATGGTTAAGCCTGCCCATATCCATTTTCTATTCTCCGTTATCTTCTTCTCCATATGATCACCAAGATGATAATTAAGTTAAAGAAGCCTATTATCCCACAGTTTAAAACATTCTGTTCAAAAAAGCAGAACAGCTTTAAATTGGGAAAAAGAAGAGTATTTTTTGATGATTCCTTGAAAGAAGAAAGCGGGTTGCCGGATACTGCAATAATTGAATCTGAGCTTAAAGGTAAAACTTTGATTGTTTACTGGTACCTGCTTAAACATGCAAAATCAACAGTTGGTGTTAGAGAGGTTCAACGTAAACTTGGTTTTTCAAGTCCAAGTGTTGCAGCCTACCACTTAGATAAGCTTTATTCTCTTGGTCTTGTAGGTAAAACAGCTACAGGTGAATATTATCTAACCCAAGAAGTTAAAGTTGGAGTTTTAAGGTTTTTTACTAGGCTTGGAAGATTTCTTGTACCAAGATACCTATTCTACTCTGTATGGTTTTCAGCTATGTTTATAACATATCTAATATTCTACGGGCATACAGGCAATATACATAACATTGCAGCCATAATTTTCGGGTTAATTGGGAATATAATCCTGTGGTTTGAAACCTTTAGGCTTTGGAGGGGAAAACCATTCTAACAGAAAAATAAACTAAAAAACTGTTCTAAACTGTAGACTAAATAACATCTACAACCTAAAAATATGGTGGGAAAAGAGGTTAACATGTTGAGAAAAACCTCCGTATACGTGATTTTAGCAGCCATAATTGGGGTAGTAATAATGCTAATCCCGCTAACAACCATACCCAGTCAGCAATTAATCCCAAGTTCACAAAAAATAGCACCCCTACCAGCTAAAGAGTATAGGCAGGGGGCTGAGGAAGCAAAAACAACCCAAGCAGTAGTAGTAAAAGTTGAGACAAAACAGTTTAACATAACTCAGTCAATCATGCCAATCATCTTAATTTTAGCTTTAAGTCTCCTCCCAGCATTCATAATTTCAGCCTATGTTAAAAAAAGAATAAGTTAAAACAAGTTATAATCCAATTAGGAAAGTTAATATTGTGAAAGAGGGCCGGTAGCTCAGAGGTAGAGCAACACCTTCGCAAGGTGGAGGTCGCGGGTTCAAATCCCGCCCGGTCCATCAACCTTTAAAAATTTCACCTAAATCATATAACAGACTGTGTAATATGCAAAAGAAACCTTAACAAGTATTTAGAACTTTTACAATTAGAACAAACAAAGACTAATTGATTGAATACCTTCCTTCTCAACCATATCCTTAGCTATAGCTACAGCTTTATCAATATCACCCAGCCTAACAATAATAACTGTTGTTTCAGCAGTTGATGTTTTTAAGGTAACTTTATGTTTTTCAGGATCTTCATCAGGTGCTTGAAGCAAACTTAATGTTTTTAAAAACCAGTAAAAAACACCTTCTTAACCGAATAGTTACCTCTCCATTAATAAACATTTTTAACCATAGCAACAATAGCAATTAGTAAAAGTAAAGCAGTAATTTTAATGCTAAGCCTTCTTAGTAAAAACTTAGCTCTATGATGAAAATGGATAAAAGATGGCTGAAAGTTTTAGCAGCAGCATGTCCAGCCTGTTTAACAATGCTTAAAGATGCAGTAAAAAGTGAAGATTTGGAGGATAAACTTATAGTTAAAGATCTATCTGAAATTGTGAAAGAAGCCTCTAAAATCTAATTTAAGAAGCAGGTTTTCACATTTTTGATTCAAACCATAAACTTATATTTTTAAACGTTTTCATCTAATAATCACCGAAATTAGTTAAAATATGTTACAAAAAATTAAGGTATTTTAGATGGTGAAAAAATGGGAGAAAATATTGGTAAGCTTCCTTTAATAGGTGAGAAAGCTCCGGATTTTGAAGCTCAAACTACTATGGGGAAGATAAAGTTTCCAGAGGATTATAAGGGTAAATGGGTTGTATTTTTTTCTCACCCAGCAGATTTTACACCTGTTTGTACAACAGAGTTTGTGGCTTTCCAGAAAAGGTATGATGAATTTAAGAAGCTTAATTGTGAGCTTATTGGGCTTAGCATAGACCAGGTATTTAGCCATATGAAGTGGATTGAGTGGATTAAGGAGAAATTAAATGTGGAAATTAAGTTTCCAATAATTGCTGATGATACTGGCAGGATTGCATCCCTATATGGGATGATTCACCCCGGTAAAGCAACAAACACTGTTAGAGCTGTCTTTGTTATAGATTCAAATAGTGTTATTAGGGGTATACTTTACTATCCACAAGAACTTGGAAGAAATATGGATGAAATATTAAGAATTGTTAAGGCACTACAGACCTCAGATAAAAATGGTGTTGCTATACCTGCAAATTGGCCAAATAATGAGCTTATAGGTGAAAAAGTTATCATTCCACCACCTACAGATGAAAAAGCAGCAAAAGAAAGACTTAAGAAAGCTAAGACTAAAGAGATAGAATGTTTTGATTGGTGGCTTTGCTACAAGAAAATTTAGCTAGGAGGAGTTTAAATTATGAAAAAAACTATTAAAAATTTGGTAAAAGCATTTATTGGTGAAAGCCAAGCAAGGAACCGTTATACATTTTATGCCAAAATTGCTAAACAGGAAGGTTACGAGCAAATAGCAGAAATCTTTTTAATAACAGCAGATAATGAAGAAGAACATGCAAACAACCTATTTAAGCTAATTAATGAGCTAAAAAAGGAGAGTAACGAGAAAATGGAGGAAATAGTTGTAGAAGCTGCCGCTCCAACAACGTTAGGTAATACTGCTGAAAATTTGAAAGCTGCAATTGCTGGAGAAAATTATGAACATACAAAAATGTACCCTGAATTTGCTAAGATTGCAGAGGAGGAAGGCTATCCTGAGATTGCTAAAAGATTAAGAGCAATAGCAAAAGCTGAAGAACATCATGAAGAAAGATATAAAAAACTGTTAAAGGAAGTTGAAGCTAGCACAGTTTTTAAGAAAGAGAAAGAAGTTTGGTGGGTTTGCAGGGAGTGCGGATATATTCATTTTGGAAAGGAACCACCAGAAAAATGTCCATCATGTAACCATCCAAGAAGCTACTTCCAGGTAAAATATGAAGAATATTAACATACAAATAATAGTGTTGGTGAAATTCAAATTTTAAGTAAAAATTAAAAACGTAAAAAAGAAAAATAATTTAAAGGTGTGGAATGAAAGTTGACTAAAAAATTACAGGTTTATAGGTGCAATGTTTGTGGAAATATAGTTGAAGTTTTGCATGCAGGTGCAGGTCAACTTGTATGTTGCGGTCAACCAATGGAGTTATTAGCAGAAAAAACTGTAGATACTGGAAAAGAAAAACATGTTCCAATAATTGAGAAAATAGATGAAGGAGTAAAAGTAAAGGTTGGTTCAACTCCTCACCCTATGGAGGAAAAACATTACATAGAGTGGATTGAAATAATTGCTGATGGTAAAGTTTATAGGAAATTTTTGAAGCTTGGAGAAGTAGCAGAAGTAGAATTTAAAGTAAAAGCAGAAAAAATTGAAGCAAGAGAATATTGTAGTATTCACGGATTTTGGAAATCTACCTAAACTTAAACATTACTATTTTTAATTTTTAAAACAATTTTACTTAAACTTCCTGTTCTTGTAATTATTAAAAGGTTGATTATGGTATATGGAAACAATATTTATTGCTTTTCTTTTTTCATTCATTGCTGGTATTTCAACAGGACTTGGTGGTCTTATTGCTTTTCTTGTAAAGGAGTTTAAGTATACTCAGCTATCAATTTTTATGGGTTTTTCTGTAGGTGTTATGGTGTACATTTCATTTGTAGAGCTTTTGTTTACAGCAGTTAGGGATATAGGCTTAATATATGCGAATGTAGCATTTTTTCTTGGCATTATTATCATAGCCACCTTAGATTTTCTAATTCCACATGAATATAAAGATGAACATATCCCAAAAGGTGAGAAAGAACGTCGAAAAATTGCTAGAACAGGATTACTTATTTCCATTGGTATAGCTATCCATAACTTCCCTGAAGGTTTTGTCGCTTTTTTCGGAACAATCAAAGATGTTCATCTAGGCTTTTTACTTTTACTTGCTGTTGCTCTACACAACATTCCTGAAGGTATCTCGGTATCAGTCCCAATATATTATGCAACAAAAGACAGAAAAAAAGCGTTTAAATGGTCATTTCTTTCAGGTATTGCTGAACCAGTAGGAGCAATTATAGGCTTTTTAATTCTTTACCCGTTTCTTAGCAGCTTCCTAGTTAATATGGTGTTAGCCTCCACTGCTGGCATGATGATTTTTATAAGCTTTGATGAATTATTACCTTTCTCGTTAAAGTATGGTGAAGAGCATAATGTGATTGTAAGCCTATTTCTTGGAATGGCCTTAATGCTGCTAACTTTAATTCTTATTAGATAATTTTGGAAGTGAAAAAATGGAAAAACTAGTAGAAGCTATAAGGAGGATACGTAAAAGCAGAGTAAAAAGCTTGGTTGATGCCCGTTTAAGAGAATTTAAGAAACTGGGAGAAGCATCAAATAAAGAAATTTTTAAGGAACTTTGCTTCTGTATCCTTACTGCAAATTTTAATGCTGAAAAAAGTATAAAAATTCAGAATGAAGTAGACGATGGTTTCCTTACTTTACCTGAAGAAAGGTTAGCTGAAATGTTAAAAAAGCTTGGTCATAGATACCCATACACAAGAGCAAGATATATTGTGGAAGCAAGAAGATACAAAAATAAGTTGAAGAATATTGTTGAATCCCTTAAAAATAATGAGGAGGAGCTAAGAAATTGGTTAGTTAAAAGTATAAAGGGAATAGGATATAAGGAGGCAAGCCACTTTCTCAGAAATATAGGTTATACAAACTTTGCTATTTTAGATTTCCACATAATTGATATACTTGTAAGATACAGATTAATCAAAAAACCTAAAACATTAACAAAGAAAAAATATTTAAGAATTGAAAATATTATGAGGAAGATTGCAGAAAAACTAAACATTAACTTAGCAGAATTAGACCTATATTTATGGTACATGGAAACCGGAAAAATATTAAAATAAACTCCTATAGTTCTGGATCATCCATTAGCATGGATGATGTACTTATACTAAAAAACCTGAAGATATCTACCAAGTTTTCGAGGGACATTTTTGGAAAACCAGGTTAACTAATGCTTCTCCCTTAAAAACCTAAAAACGTTTTCTTCAAGTTCTTTAGGTGAACTTAAAACTTTAACATTCTCAAACCTACTCAACTTTTTAACATTTTCCACATCCACAGTTCTAGGTTTAACTTTAACCTTCTTTCTGAAGCTAATAGCGTTATAGGGGCATAAAGGTAAACATAAACCACAACCCCAACATTTTTCAAGGTTTATTCTGGCTTTTTCTTCAACAAATTCTAAAGCATTATATGGGCAGTTTTTCATTGGTAAGCATGGGTTGCATCCTTTACAATTATCCCTATCTACCATGTAGGGAAGTTCTGTTTCACCAGGAAGCCAGTCTGTTGGGAGAATATAAACCGGTAAATTCCCCTTTTGAGCTTGAGCAAAAATGTTTGTTATCAGTGTATCAGCTATTCCGTAAACAATTTTTGCTGTTGTATTGGCACTGCAGGGTGCAATTACTAAAAGCTGATATTTACCAAGTTGAAGTCTACCTGAAATAGGGAAACTATAATTTAAGTTTGAGGAAAAAAATTCTTCATAATATTTTCCAGGAGAAATTTTTCTTACTTCTGGTAGAAGTCCATAGATTCTTAAAACTTCTTCTCCAGCTTTTGAAGCAAAAGTTGTTATTTTAACATTAAAAGATTCTTTCACCTTCTTCATCACTGAAAAAACTTCAAAAAGAAAATGTCCTGCACCTGTAATTCCCCATGCAATACAAGAAACCAATTTTAACACCTAAAAGAAGAATTTACTAGAACATCTAAAAATTCATGCATCCTTAATTTAACTATATAGCTTGCTGCGCTTTTCTTATCGCTTCTAATACTTCCTCTCTTATAATATATCCAGCTTTATGAAGAATAGTATCACCTATCTCTTTATCCATCTCCATACTTGCTGTACATGGATAGGTATGGTGCGCTTTGGATATAACTTCCTCTATACCTTCAACCTTATGCCACCTAATTTGCTGAGCTATATACCATGTTGAGCCACAAGGAGCGCTTCTTAAAACAGTTGCTTTACGAATTATGCCCTTAACAATTTCAACTTGAAGTTTAGGTTTTCCAATTTTATACCTATCAATAAATTTGTCAATTACTCCACCATCACCAGATTTTTCAAGAGAACAGAAAGGTTTTGGAAAAGCTGATTCAACCCCCATTTTATCAAGCTCATTTTTAAGCTGATTTCTAACAGCAGGAGGACACCAATGCCTATTCTCAATTGGAACTATTACCCCCTTAACCTTACTATCAGCTATAAGTTTTGAAGCGGCTAAAAGCAGGTCAACATGTACTCCTATAACAATCAACACTTCAGCTAAACCTACATTTGAAGGAAGATATTTTTCTGGCTCATCAATAAAGGTTGGTAAATCAGCATCAACCTTAAAAACACCTTCAAAATCTGAGGCATACGATGGATAAACAATTCTACAATGTTCACATAACAACCCGCAAGATTCACAAAAAGTTGAATAATTTAACAGGTTACCTACGAACCGCTCTCCAAACTCATCTCCATAAATAACGTAAAGCTTCATACCAGCAAACCCTACAACCAACTAGCTAGTTTAAAGATGAATCCAAAATTTGTTTTACAATATTTGGGAATAAGAAAAATTGGTAGATTTATAAATTTTGGTTTAATGTTTGACTGCAGAAAAAGAAATTTTTGATGATTCTAAGAGTTTCTTAGAAAACATGTTCTGCAATATTTGCAAGGTAGTAAAATCGGAGAATTAACTTTAGCCTCCAATAATTGGAGGAATTATCATTAGCATATCTCCATCCTTAACTTTTGTTTCTTCTCCTTGAAGAAAAAGTATATTTCTACCATTTAATAGCACTAGTATGGATGGGTGAAGTTTGAGTGGGTCTTCTGTGGAAACTGCTTTTAACTCTTCTAAGGAATCTTTAAACATTAAAACAAATTTTTGCGAGATATCTCCTACTTTTTCACCCTGTATTTTTACTTCATTTTTACCAATCTTTTCCTCAAATATTAAGGTTGGTTTAACTACAACCTCAGGAATTTTGAACACCCTATTCTAGGTTGAAGTAAAATAAAGTTTAACCTCCAACTACAGGTGGAAATATTGAAACTTCATCTCCATCTTTTAATACAGTTTTTACACCGTTCAAGGTTTTTATATTTAAACCATTAACCAAGATTGTAAGCCTCTCCGCTGGAGTTTCAGCTTCAAAAACTTCTTCTCTAAATTTTTCACCATAAAAATTTGAAAGAATGTTTAATGCTTCGTAAATAGTTATAGGTTTATCGAATTCCAATATTCTTTCCTTTTCACCCACAATTTCTCTAAGAGAAGCAAAAAGTCTAAATTTAACCTTCAAGTTAAACTAACCCTTCACCTTTAAAAAATAAGGAAGAAATATAAATTTTTCCTGATTATAAGGTAAGCATGGAAAAGGTTAAACTTGTAGATAAGGGTAAAATTGATTTAGGAGAGGTTATAAAGGCTCTTAAAGAAAACCTGGAAACTTCTGAATATGGTGCAATTTTATGTTTTATAGGTATTGTTAGAAGTATAGGGCATGATGGTGAAAAAGTTAAGCATCTATATTATGAGGTTGATGAAAAGTATACTTTAAAATTTTTGGAGAATTTAAGACAGAAAGTTTTAGAAGAAAATAGGGGGTTAGCTGAACTCATAATTTACCATGCTGCAGGCGAGGTTCCTCCTAAGAAGGAAACAGTACTTATAGTTGCTGCTGGAAAGCATAGTGAAGATGTTTTTAGTGGGGTTAGAAGAGCATTAAAGGGGGTTAAAGAAGAAATCCCTATATGGAAAAAGGAGATAACAGAAAAGCATTCTTACTGGGTTGGTAGAGAGAAACATTAAAGTTAAAAATTTTCTTTAGCAAAAATTTAGTAGTAAGGATAATTCTTGAAAATCTATGTTTGGTTGTATGAGAATTTTAGGGATATTGCTGGAAAAGATAATATTTGCTTAGAGATAGAGCAGAAGCATGTAACAGTTAAAGATGTTTTAAAGAAATTGGATAAAGTTTGTAGTAAAAAGTTTGGTAAACCGGAAAAAGTCTTGAAAAAATCTATGCTTATCTTGCATCGTGGAAGAAGCCATTTAAATGATGAATTAATAAGAGATTTATCAATTGAGGTTAGAGATGGAGATATTTTGATAGTTAAGGGGTTACCTGTTATAGGTGGCGGTTAAATAATCCAACCTTCAGTTTTAATGTTTCGGGTGTATGATTAGGTTGGTAAAATTAACAGAAGAAGAGCTTAAACGTTATGATAGGCAAATAAGAATAGAAAATTTTGGCATTAAAGCTCAGGAAAAAATAAGGGAAGCTAAAGTTGTTGTCGCTGGTGTTGGAGGTTTAGGATGTGTAGCTTCAACCTATCTTGCTGCTGCTGGAGTTGGGGAAATAGTGTTGATTGATAGAGAAAAAGTTGAGTTTAGCAATCTTAATAGGCAGATTTTACATTGGGAGAAGGATATAGGAAAGTTTAAAGTTTACTCAGCTGCTGAAAAACTTAGAAAAATAAATCCAAATGTTAAAATTAAGGAAGTTGCTACTGAAATAAATGATAAAAATGTTTATAAGCTTATTAAGAACGCAGATGTTGTTGTTGATGGATTAGATAACTTTAAAACAAGATTTTTATTGAATAAAGCATGCGTAGAATTAAAGATACCGTTCATTCATGCAGCGATCCACGGGCTGATAGGAGAACTTATGACAATAATTCCGGGTAAAGGTCCATGCTACCAATGCTATATAGTTGAAGAGTTAGAAGAAGTAAAGCCTACACCAGTTTTAGGTGCAACCTCAGGAGTTGTAGGTTGCTTAGAAGCTATTGAAGCAATAAAGCTAATAGCAGAAGTAGGGAAGCCGCTAACCGGCAAACTTCTACTGTTTAATGGAGGTACAATGGAGTTTACAACTCTAAAAATTAGAAGATTAAAAAATTGTCCAGTATGCAAAAATTTGTGAATATTTAGTTTTTAAAGAGTAGCATAGAAACTTTTAGTTAAAAATGTTTAAAAAAGCTTTTCCATTCTTTCACAAGCTTCTTCTATTTCCTTTTTTGGTCTTGTTAGGGAAAATCTTACATAGTTTTCTCCATACCTACCAAAACCAATTCCTGGTGTTACTACAACACCAACCTCCAAAAGTTTTTTTGTAAACTCCATTGAATTTTGCTTAACATTTACCCAGACGTAAAAGGTTGCTTTTGGTTTTTTACATTTTATACCTAAACTTTCTAATCCCTTAACTAAAATATCCCTTCTTTCCCTGTAAATTTTATTTAACTCTTCTACATACTTTGGTTGTTTACCATTTTTAGGGTAACTTTCCAGAGCTGCTATTGCAGCTTTTTGAATATATTTTGGTGGTCCTGAATCTATCTGAGTTTTAACTTTAACTAAGCCTTCTATAAGCCTTCTATTTCCAACAGCAAACCCTATCCTATCACCAGTCATACAAAATGTTTTAGAGCATGAATGAAATTCAATTGCAACATCCATAGCTTCATCAACCTCAAGAATACTTGGAGCTTTATAACCATCAAAACATATTTCTGAGTAAGCATTGTCATAACATACAATTATGTTGTTTTCCTTTGCAACCTCAACTACTTCCCTAAGAAACTTCCTGTCAGCAACAGCAGTTGTTGGATTGTTTGGATAATTTAGAAACATCATTTTTACATTTTTTTGAGAAGCTAAAAACTCAATATTAGGCTTAAACTCATTTTCCTCAGTTAAAGGCATTAACACAGGTATTCCATCACTTAAAGTTGTTCCACCATAAGCATAAACAGGATATGCTGGATCAGGAACTAGTACTTTATCACCACAATTAACAAAAGCTCTCGTGATATTTGCAATACCCTCCTTAGAACCAATTAAAGCTACAACCTCTTTTTCCGGGTTTAAATCTACTCCAAATCTTCGCTTATACCATTCTGCAACAGCCTCCTTAAATTCCAGCTCTCCTTGACTGAAAGAGTACCTATGATTTTCTGGATTTTCAATCTCCTCTTTTAACGCTTTAATCACAAATTCTGGTGGAGAAAGGTCAGGATCTCCTATACTAAGTGAGATAAGGTTTATACCTTGCCTTTTTTTCTCAAGAATTATTTTCTCAATTTCAGCAAAAAGGTAGGGTGGAAGTTTTCTTACTCTTTCAGCAAAAACTACTTTTTCTTCCAAGAAAACTCCTCCTAAAATAGTTTACCTTCAAACACTTTTTCAACAGAACCTTCAAGGAAAATACTTCCAAGATATTCGATATTTAAATCTCCACCAACCAGGTGAACAACAACTTTTCTGCCAACCTTTCCAAGTAGGTTTCCAGCAACAACACTAGCACAAGCACCTGTACCACATGCAAAAGTTTCACCACAACCTCTTTCCCAAACTCTAATTTTTAATTCTCCCATATTTAGAACCTTAACAAATTCAACATTAACTCTTTTAGGAAAAAGTTTATGATTTTCTATTAGCGGCCCAAACTTCTCAACTGGAAAATTTTCTACATCATCCAAAAAAATAACACAATGCGGATTACCAAGGGAGAGGCATGTTATGTTAAATTTTTTATCCTCAATTTTTAACTCCTCATTTATACATAAACCGTCTCCAACCATAGGAATATATTCTCTTTCAAAAATTGGGTAACCCATATCAACCTTTACAGATTTAACTTCTCCATCATCTAGGTTTAACCAAACTTTTTTAACCCCAGCTAAGGTTTCAACTTTAAGCTCCTCTTTTAATACAATCTTATTTTCATAGCAATATTTTGCTAAACATCGAATTCCATTACCACACATTTCAGCTTCACTACCATCAGAATTAAAAATTCTCATTTTAACATCAGCTATAGAAGAATTTTCAACAAAAATTAATCCATCAGCTCCAATAGAGAATTTTCTTCTGCAAAGTTTAAGAGCTAAACTAGATTTTTCCTCTTCACCAATAATGTCCCCCCTATTATCTATTATTATGTAGTCATTTCCAAGCCCATGCATCTTCCAAAACTTTAAACCAGCCAAAAATATTAACCTCCAAGAAGAAAAAGTTATTTCTTTTTTAGGTTAACCAGCTAGCAATTTTTTGCCCTAAAAGTAAACTTTCCAAGGTTTCAGCTTCTCTAATAAGTTCATGCTTTCCATCCATAACTAAAACTTCAGCTCCTCTTGGCCTTGAATTATACTGAGAACTCATAACATATCCGTAAGCTCCAGCATCCATAACTGCTAAAAGGTCTCCTTCCTCAATTTTTGGTAGCTTTCTACCTTTAGCAAGAAAATCTCCAGATTCACATAGGGGGCCAACAATATCATAAATTTCTTTAGCTGGATAACCTAGTTTATTAGCTACAACTATGTGATGGTAGGAGTTATACATTACAGGTCTTATAAGCATATTAAAACCAGCATCAACTCCAACAAACTTCCTATAAGGATTAGATTTCACAGTATTTACTCTTGTAAGAAGAATTCCTGCATCCCCTACAATGTATCTTCCAGGTTCAATACAAAGGGTAGGTTCACCTAAACCATACTTTTCAACCATTCTACTTAAAAAACCAAAAACCTTACTCGAGAAAAGATTCAAATTTAATTCTTTCTCCCCTGGCTTATATGGTATTCCAAGGCCACCACCAATATTTATAAGGTTAAAAGTTATCCCGGTTTCTTTATAAACTCTTTTAATTATGGTTAAAAGTTTTTTTACAGCTAGGATAAAAGGTTTAACCTTTAAAATTCCAGAACCGATATGCATATGTATCCCAAATTTTTTTACACCAGCTTTTAAAGCCATCTTATAACCATCAACAACCTCATTTTCCCAAAAACCAAACTTTGAATCTTTTCCAGCTGTTATACAATGTTGATGATGACCTGCCCTAACCTGGGGGTTAACTCTAAAAGAAAGAAATTCTGGGGTAGTGATTTTTAAAAGCCTTTTAAGTTGAGATAAAGAATCAACATTTACAGGTATATTTAACTTTACAAGGAAGTTAAGTTCCTCATCTTTAACGCTTGTTCCAGTAAAAAGAATTTTTTCAGGAGAAAAACCAGCTTTTAATGCTAAAAAAACTTCACCAGGACTTACCGTATCAATATAGGCCCCTTCATCCTTAAGAATTTTTAGGACTGATAAGTTTGTATTTGCTTTTGCAGAATAGTATATTCTAAATTTTTTACTGTTGAGGCTTAAAGCTTTATAAAGTCGCCTATAATTTTCTCTAATCCTCTTCTCACTTAGAACGTATAATGGGGTTCCATATTTTTCAGCTAACTCTAAACTTGAAACCCCGTCAATATAGAAAACTCCATTCCTATTCTCAAATACCCCGGAGAGCTTCATCCAACCACCAAAATGTTAAAGAGGTTTTTCAAGCACATCCTCCATACTATATATTTTAGGCTCCTTCTGCTTATACAACCATTCAGCAGCATAAAGTGCTCCTTGAGCAAAAACACTTCTTGAAAAAGCTAAATGTTCAATTTTTATCATTTCATGAGAACCTGCAACAATCAATTCATGAATTCCTGGGATACCTCCACCCCTAACTGAAAAAACCTCAATTTCTTCCGGTTTTCTCCTGCTAACTCCCATTCTACCATGAATCTTTTCCTTATATCCCCTAATAGAAGAAATAATATCCAAAATTTTCTCAGCTGTTCCGCTTGGAGCATCAATTTTACCCTTATGGTGAGCTTCAACAATACTTACATCATACCCGGATGGAAGAATTTTACATAGTTGGCTTATAATCTTAAAAAGAATGTTTATACCCAAGGAAAAGTTTGGTGAAAATATTGCTGGAACTTTTCCTCTGACAGCTTCCTCAACAATTCTTTTTTGCTCATCATTTAAACCTGTTGTTCCCATAACAATTTTTATCCCATGTTTAGCAACTATAGGGATGTTTGAAACTTCAGCTTGAGGTGTAGTAAAACTGATGTATATTTCGGCATTTCTTAAAGCTTCCTCTAACCTATCTGCACCAACAACTTTTAAATTTAAATTTGCAATTCCAAGTTCAAAAAGAGTTTTACCTACTGTTTCTTCACCTGGTGCAGCAACCGCGCCAACAACTTCAAAACCCCCCCTATTTAAAGCTTCCTTTATTAAGGTGCTACCCATTCTTCCAGTAGCACCAGCAACACAAATTTTAATATTCCTCATAGTATAACCCCTCAAAATACTTTTTATTGCTTAATCTTTCCTCAAGTTTAACATCGAAGAAGGATTCTATGGGTTGCAGAATCTCCGGATTTTCATTGTATACCTTCCTTATTTGATTTAGGACAACATTTAATGCTTTTTTAGTAAGCTTACCTAGTGGAGGTCTACATGGGCCTGCTGGCATTCCAAGAATATTCATTAAAGTTTTGTAGGGTAAAGGATTTCTAGCTCTACATGAAACAATCCCAAAGCTGGATTCTTCCTCAGTTTTAACAGTAACAATTTGGAATAGAGGCTTAAGCGCTTCTAAAAGTTTGTTAGCTTTTTCAAGGTTTTTATTTCTTAATGCTTTAACAAATTCTTGAACAGCTTTAGGAGCTATATTTGAGGCTACAGAGATAACTCCACTAGCGTTAATTTCAGGGTTAAGAATCATTTGGTAAGTTTTATCATCGTCACCAGAAAGAATATCAAAATTAGGTCCGCAAAGCTTTCTTATAAGTTTCATATTTTCAAAGTTTCCAGTAGCCTCTTTTACAGCATTAACATTTGGAAGTGTGCTATGTAAGATTGCAAGATCTTGGGGTAGAAGTTGAGCTCCTGTTCTTCCGGGAATTATGTATGGGATTATTTGAGCTTCTGGAAAGCTTTTTGCTATAGGCTCAATATATTCTCTTCTTATCTCAAGAGAGCTTGGTCCATTGTAGTATGGGTCTACAAGTAAAAAGTTTTTTACACCAAAATCCCATGAGTGTTTTGTAGCTTCTAGTGCTTCTTGAGTATTGTTGCTTCCTGTTCCAGCTATAGTTATACATCTTCCATTAACATATTCAAAAGCTTTCTCAATAACTTTTTCATGTTCATTCCATGTTAATGTTGGACTTTCACCAGTTGTTCCTGTAACTAGGATGCCTGAAACTCCTTCTTTAACTTGAAATTCAACAAGACTTTTTAATCCTTCAAAATCTACTTCCATATTTTTCTTCATAGGAGTTATTAAAGCAGTGTAACATCCACTAAACAAGCCAAATCACTCTTACCGTAGTTAACCAAACCTTCATATTGTTTCCATATTTATATTTTTATTTCTTGCTACCCTAAAAAGCAAAATATTACACTTTTTCACCTTAGAGAGAAGGTTTTTAGGTAATTATTTATAGCTATTTTTATTGTAACTTTATCCTGATGATTCAAAGTAAACTTTTCAATAGCAGTAGTAATGATGAAGTTTATCTTGAATTTGAGAAGGAAAAACCTAAAGTTAGGGGGACAACTAAATTCACAGTTTTTCTTATTATTCTATGCATTCTTCTTTCAACCTACATTTACTATATGACTACATTTGAGTACGGTTTTCTTAAGGAAAGATATAGTGAACTTTTATCTAGCCATCAAATGTTAAGTGAGAAGTATAATAGCCTTTTAAATAACTATAGTAAGCTTCAAAAACTTTATCTTAAGCTTAGTGAGAAGCATAGCATCCTGAATAAATCTTACAGTGAATTAAGTGAAAGATACATTATACTTCAAGACAATTATAAGGATCTTTTAAGTAACTATTCTAAGCTAAATGAAGAATATGCTAATATTAAAAAACAGCTTGAAAATATTCAAACTCTATATTTTAATCCAACCTATAAACAGGTTAAAGATTTTATTGCTAAAGATGAAACAGATAAAAATGAGTATATTGAAAATGAGTATACATGCTTTGATTTTTCAGCTGATGTAAATAATAATGCTGAGAAAGAAGGTATTAGATGTGGAATGGTTTTAATAAGGTTTAAATCTGGAGAGGGGCATGCTTTAGTTGTTTTTGAAACTGTAGATAAAGGCTTAATCTTTATTGAACCTCAAGATGATAAGGAAGTTAAAGTAGCGGTAGGAATCCGCTACTGGAGAGATAACTATGAAAATGTTATAGTTAAGCATGATGATACCATTACAAAAGTAACAATAGTATGGTAAAACAAAATTTTTAACAAGTAAACACAAACTTTTACCTTTAACCCCAAACTATGAAGCCAAACTGTATACCTCACTTATAGTTAACAAAAAGACCTCTTTTAAAGGGAGTATCAGGCTTTTAAAGGTTTTTATGTAATAGCTAAATTTTTCGGCGGAAATGCAGAAATACATTGTTTTTATGCAGGAACCTCAAAAAGAGAATTGAAAAAGGGTAAAAATTACCAAATTGCCAAATTGTCAGATTACCAGCTAAAAATCTCAAAAGAGATGAAAGTATACATAGTTTGTTCTTGGAGTTAGAGAAACAGGGAAAAGGAATCTCAAAGAGAGAATTGAAAGACAAAACCAAAAATCCAGAAAAACACCCCCCTTCCAAAAAATGATGCCGGGGGAGGGTTTTGAACCCTCGACCTCTGGATTATGAGTCCAGCGCTTTAGTCTGTTCTAGCCCACCTAACCAGCTGAGCTACCCCGGCTTTTTAGACAATTATTTAAATAGGTTTATGCTGATTTAAAGTTTAGTTTTAATTTTGCTGCGGGATTGGGTTATGGTGGGCGATGAGTTTATACGTTTAGATGATGTCGATGTTAAAGGTTTAAGTGTTTTTGTTAGGGTTGATTTTAACTCTCCAATAGATCCTTCAACAGGTGAAATTCTTGATGATTTAAGAATTAAAGCTGCAATACCCACACTTGAAGCTTTAAGGGAAGCAAAAGTTGTTGTTGGATCTCATCAAGGTAGACCTTTACAGGAAGATTTTACAACACTAGAAAAGCATGCTGAGATTTTGGGTAAGTATCTTAAAGATAGATATGTAAAGTTTGTTGATGATGTTATTGGACCTAAAGCATTAGAGGAAGTTAGAAAACTTAAGGTTGGGGAGATTTTAGTTCTTGATAATTTAAGGTTATGTGCTGAAGAAAATATTGAAGCACCTATCCAAAAACTTGCTGAAACAATTTTTGTTAAAAGGCTTAAACCATTATTTAACCTCTACGTTAATGATGCATTTTCAGTTTCCCATCGCTCTCAAGCATCTGTTGCAGGTTTACCCTTAGTTTTACCTGGTATTGCAGGAAAAATGTTGGAGAAGGAGATTGCAGCTTTAGAAGCTATTTCAAGTAGCGGGAAAAAGCCTTGTATCTATGTTTTAGGCGGAGTTAAGGTTGAAGATAAGTTTAAGGTTGTAGAATATGGGCTAAAATCTGGGAGAGGAGACCTTTTCTTGCTGGGAGGAATTTTAGCTGAAATTTTTCTTAAAGCTAAAGGCTATAAGCTAGGTGTGGAAAACGAGAAAAAACTTGAAAAGTTTAATGTTTATGTGGAGAAGGCCAAAGAATATCTTAAAAGTTACAGTGAAAAAATTATTTTACCTTCAGATTTAGCTTTAAAGGTAGATGATAAGAGAGTAGAAAAAGATGTTAAAAATCTTCCAGATTCAGGTATAATAATGGATTTAGGCTCTGAAACAATTAAAACTTACAGCAATATTCTTAAGGATGCAGCAGTTGTGGTAGCTTCAGGGCCACTTGGAGTTTTTGAGGAGAAAGGTTTTGAGGAAGGAACAGTAAGAATACTTAAAGCTATGGGGGAAAGTAAAGCTTACACTATAATTGGCGGCGGGCATCTTGGAGGATTAGCAGAAATATTTGGAGTTAAAGATAAAATAAGCCATATAAGTACAGCTGGAGGAGCAATGCTAGCATACCTTCAAGGAAAATCTTTACCAGGAATAGAAGCCTTAAAAGAATCAGCAAAAAAGTTTAAAGAAACCGTTAAACATAAAAAACACAGCTAAAATCTTAAATAATTGCGGGGATACAGCCCCGGTAGCTAAGCCAGGTTATAGCGGTGGCCTTGTAAGCCACCGGTCGTGGGTTCAAATCCCACCCGGGGCTCCACCTGTTTAAGTTTTAAACTTCCTACCTGAATCTTCTATTTTTCTAAGTTTTCTAGGCCTAATTCTAGTTTTAGGGGTAGCTTACAACTATAACAGCAGCGGAATCAAGTTTTAGAAGAGTTGCAGATAAACTTAAAACCATAAAAAATAAGATTATGAGTAGTAGGTGAGATAAAGATATGAAATCTTGCCACATTTAAAATTGTAATTTACTGTGTAAATCAATTTTTAATATGGTGTAGGGTATGAAAGAGTTTATTGTTTCCGGTATTCAAATGGTTGTAAAGCCTAATGATGTGGAAGCAAATATAGAGAAAGCATTAGAATGGATAAAGAAAGCTGTAAAACTTGATGCAGAACTGGTAGTATTTCCTGAAACTATTACAACAGGATTTGCACCAGGAGTTTCTAAGGAAAAACTATGGGATACTGTGGATTTTATTCCTGGAAAAACTACTGAAAAAATACAAAAAGCTGCAGAGGATAATGGTGTTTACATTATATGGACTACTTATGAAAGAGGGTTAGAAAAAGGGGAAATTTACAATACTGCCATATTAATTGGAAGAAATGGGGAGATAGTAGGAAAGTATCGGAAAACTCATCCATTTCCAAGTGAAAGAGTGGAAAGGGGGGGTTGGACTATACCTGGTGATAAAGCTGAAGTTTTTAAAACAGATATTGCTAATATAGGGATAATCATATGCTATGATGGAGATTTCCCAGATTTATCAACAACCTTAGCATTAAAAGGAGCTGAAGTAATAGTTAGACCTGCTGCATTCTTAAGAAGTTACGACCATTGGTGGGCTACAAACTTTGCTAGAGCGTATGATAACCATGTTTACATTGTTGCAGTAAATTCTGTTGGGCCTGATGCAGGGGGAAACCACTATTTTGGTCATAGTATGATAATAGCCCCTAATGGATGGAAACTAGCACAAGGAAGATGTGCAGAGGAAATAGTGTATGCAAAGTTATCCCCAGACCCCTTAAAACATATTTATGGTGGCACAACATCAGAACAAACATTTGACCATTTAGAAGACCGTAACCTTAAGGTGTATGATGTAATAAGGGAAGGAAAATCAGTATTTAAACCTGCACATAAAGTACCCTAAAAAAATGGTAGCAACTCTTCCACCAGAAGCCTGTTAGAGAATAGGAAATAAAATTAGAGTCGCAACTTGGATACTGTTTTAATTGCACTATAACTTTATGTTGATTGATAGTTTTATGTCAACTAATCTTAAATATGGAGAAGCTTATGAGAAGTATCTAGTGAATTTAGTTGGCTAGCCAACAAAATTTAGGGGAGCTTATTGCTGGTCTTAGAAAGCTGCGTACTGGCGCATTAATATCGCTTATTGCAGTAATACTGATTATTGTTAGTTTAAGCATAATAATTTTTAGTGCTGGTTTTTTTATGCTGGGTCCTGGAGCTTTACCATATCCACCTATGGCTATGATAACTGGAACTGTTATGTTTAGTTTAGTAGTGATAGGAACCGCAGCGGTGCTTGGCTTAATAGCCTATATTTTATGGTTTATGGCTGCAGGTCATCTTAAACGTTACAATATAAAGTGGGGGATAGGAAGAGTAGGTATGACTCTTCAAATTATTGCTTTGGCAATTATTGCTTTAGCATTAATTATTATTCTTCCAACAGCCATTATTGGAGGTTTTAAAGTGTTTCTAGGAGTATTTGCAGGTTTTGTGGGTATAATGTTTGTAGGTGGAATTTTATGGATAGTAGGTGCAATACTTTTTGCTATTATGCTGATAAGGTTACCCGAAGAACCAAAGATTGATTCAGGATTTAAAATTGCAGGTATACTCTACCTTTTAGGTTTAATAGTTTCCTTAATACCTACCATCAATATTGTTGGCTTAATATTATCAATCGTAGCAGTTATAATGATTTATACAAGCTCAGGAAACAGCCTAAAAATAATACAGCAATAAACTCTCCCTTCCCCAGAAATTAATTAAAGATTAAAAGTTAAAATTGTAGCTTAGATACTGCAAAATTCAGAATTTTTTAAGCTATAGAGGTAAAGGTTTATTTTTCTGCCCTAATTTTAGGAATATTTGGGGATGATGTAAGGCGGGCTTGAATGTAAGGATGATGTAAGTCCGCATCAACTGACCAAAAACTTAACTTAAAAATTTAACTACCTACACTGCTAACTTGACATTTTATTCCTAGGAAAACTGGCCCTTTAACAATTATTCTCTTATTTTTACTTGTTATGTAGCGTTCAGCTTGAGGTTTAATTTTGATATTTACATCACTTGGATGCTTAGCAATTTTTACACGTATATCAAGTTCACCTACCTCTCCTTTTTCAACTATTTTCTCCAATCTTGCAGCAGCCATTGATGCTACAGCTTCAAGGTAGCTTATACCTGTTGAAACACCTTTTTCCCTAGCCTCTAAAACAAGTTTTTCTTTTTCAAACCCTTTTTCAGGTATACCTAAAATATTCCCCTGATAAACATAGATAACATTTAAAGCCGCAGGACCTAAAAGTTTAACATTAGTATCAGACTCATAAACATAAACCTTAACATTTCTACCTAGAAGCTTATTCTCATATGCTAAAAATTGGCATGGCCCCTTTTCTTCACCATATTTTAAAAATGCTTGAATAATAGCATTTTTAACTTTTTCACCTTCTAAGGTTTTAGGTTTTTCTTCAACTTCAATCATTTGTGCAAGTTCTAGGTCACTATACTCTGGTTCAAGGTAGAATTGAGGATAGGTTAACCGTCTAATATCAGTTTCACCTGTAAATATCATTGCTAATCTTTCAATACCAAAACCAACATTAAAAACAGGATACTCTATATTGTAGTTTGCAAGTGCAACAGGCGAATATAACCCTTCATCTCCAACTTCAACCCATTCACCACTAAACCTAATAAATACTTCAGCCTCAGTTTGAGGCGCATAATACTTGCTTGTAGCTTTTTTAACAACAAATTTAACATCATTAAAACCAAGCCTAGATAAGATAATTTTTGTAAGCTCCATACCATCTTCCAAGCTTATATCTTCAGCCATAACAATAAGAGAAGCAACATACGACTCGTAAAGATGTAAGGGATCTAAACGTTGCTCTCTCCTAAACTTTAAACCCACAGAAAAAAGTTTTACTGGAAGTTCAAACCTATCTTTGATGCTTGCTAAAACAGGAAACCATAAAGCAGTCATATGAGACCTTAAAACAAGTTTTAATGGTAAAGGTTTAAGCTGTAGAAATTCAGGAAAAATTTTTAAAATTGAGGTTGCATCCTCAGGTTTAACTGAAAGTTTTTCAACAATTTCTTCAATAAGATTATCACTTTCAATTTTTCCTTCCTTATAAGCTCTAAATATTTTTTTAAGCACATCAACCTTATCCTCATCAAATTCAGGTATTAAACTTTTGATTCTACTAATCTTTTCCTTACTTATACCTATATCCGGCCTTGGAAGACCTGCAAGATAAAAACATCTATCAAGTATTATTGGGGCTTCAGGACCATACTGCCTATAAACTTCACCTTCCTCAACAATACTTGGATTTAAAACCTCATCAAAACCAAGTGAAAGAAATATTTCTCTAAATTTTAAAGCTAAATCTATAACTGGATGAGTTTTACCTTTACCTTCAACCCAGCTTATATTTTTACCTTTAACCTTAACAAGCTTACTAGTTTCAATCCAAGCTTTCTCAAAATCTTCTTCAGCCATTTTTCTAATTTCTTTAACGTTAAACTTAGTCAACCTTAAAATCACCAATCTAAATCTTTCTTTTCTCTATAAGCTTTAAATACTCCTCCAAACTTTTCCTTCTTCTTTCAAGTAAAAGTTCACTTCCAGCTGATTCTATAAGATGTCTTGCAACATCACATTTTCTTCTTAATGCAGGTACAACTGAGAAAACATATTCGTTTAAGGCTGAAAGCATCTTGTAAATATCCTCCATATACTTAAAATAATGTTCAGCTTTTTTAACATCCCCAATTCTAAGGCACTCTGAAACTTTACGTTTAAGTTCACCAATAACATCTGCAAGACCTAAAACATAAGCTGAGGAGGATACTCCAACTTCTTCAGGTGTTGGATATAACCCGATTTTCTCAATGCATAAAAGAATTGAAGCTTCAGCATATTCTTGACTTGCAGCAAATAATGCACCACTAGTTTGAAGTTCAGGTGCATTTTTTAAAGATTCTAATGTGGAGTTTAGTAGTGTTCTAGCTTCATCTAAAGTTTTTTCAGCTTTTTCAAGCTTATTTTGATGTAAAAGTAGAATTGTTTTTTTAGATTTTTGAGTTATCTTTCTAGAGTTTAGAAGCATTTTTTCTCTTAAACTACTCTTAACTTTTAACTCTTTTCTAATTTTTTTAAGAATCCTCTTAAGAGACAAGCTTTTCTACCTTAACTTTAAAGGTTTGCCTATCCTACTTAAAAGTACAACTCTACTATCCTTAGCTTCATCAACAACCTCGTATCCTGTTAGCTTGCTTAACTTTTCAGCAAAAATTTTAACTTCTTCATGGGAAGGCATATCATCGTACGTTAACCTTTTCCTTGAAAATCCAACATACATGTAAGATTTAACTTCAACATAGCTACTTTCAGCTTTAGATACAAGTTTAGCATAATCTTCAACATAGCCCATATTCAAACTTTTTACAAGAGTAATTCTTAGAACAGTTGGACAATTAAAGCTTTTAAGTAAACCTAAAGATTCATTTAGTTTTTCCCATGCACCTGGAATTCTAGGTCTACATGTTTTAACATAAACTTCTTTATTGGGTGCATGAAGTGAAATATAAAGCTGGCTTGGCTCATAACTTAAATTTTTAAGTGCTTCTGGATTTGTTCCATTAGTTACAAGAAATGTCGTCATATCTCTTCTACGAAATTCTCCTATAAGTTCTCCAATTAAGGGGTAAAGTGTTGGTTCACCTGTAAGGCTTATAGCTGCATGGTCAGGGTTTAAAGCTTCCTCCCACTTCCATCTTTCAACTTTAGGATGGGATTTATATCCTGTTAAAATTCTTCTTTGAGCCTTAATACACTCATCAACAATAAATTCAGGTGGGTCAGGTTGAATATTAAACCTTGTTTCATCAAAACTTAAACCTAAATCTTCAGGTTGAACTCTCCAGCAAAAAAGGCAACGTAAAGTACAGAAGTATAGGGAAGGTGTCATTTGAAGGCAGCGGTGAGAATGGATACCATAAAATTTTTGTTTATAGCAAACCCTACCATAAACAAGACTTTGATGAAGCCAACTACACTTTTTAACAGCAGAGTGTCTACCAGCAATCTGATACTTTTCACGTTTAAACCTTAAATTAAGCTGATTTAAGACTTCCCAGTTTTCCAAAACCCTTAACCCTTAAACCTGCAACAAAAAACATAAACAAACATACTCTCTTGAAGGGTAGAATGGATAAATATAAACCTTTTCCAGCAAAAAAGACAAAAAGCTTATTTCCCCCTACACCCATCTTTAAAAACGAAAAAATAGTAGTGCTCCGGTAGTATAGCCCGGTTAAGTATACCGGCCTTTCGAGCCGGTGGTCGCGGGTTCAAATCCCGCCCGGAGCATCAAACCCAAAGGTTCAAATCTCTTCCAACTCCCTTTTAAGCTCTCCAGAAACCAAAACTAATGGCTTGAATCCTGTTAGGCTTTATGATTATCATGAGCGTTTGGAGAGGAGTCTGAGAAAGCTCTCAGGTATGGCTGGCGGTAGTTATGCAGTTAGGTTTATTGAGCATCTTGCTTCCCTCGGCCTTTCCGTACCCAGGCTTGCTAAGTATGCGGCCCACCTATCCGTCATTCTGAGGCTTTTCGGCGGGAAGGAGCTGGACAGGGTTTCAAGGGAAGATGTTGAGCGTGCTGTGGCCTGGATAAACCGTCAATCCTACACGGATAATACCAGGCGTGACCTGAAACTTGTCCTTAAAAAATTTATTCAGTATGTTAAGTGTGGAAGCTGCGGAAGGGATGCTCCGCTACCGCCTGAAGTTTCATGGATAAAGATCCACGCCAAAAACGATTCAACGGTTCAGCCAAGCGACCTGCTAACCCAAGACCAGATTAAGGCGCTCCTGGCTTCAGCCAAGAATCCGCGTGACAAGGCAATGATATGTGTAATGATTGAAGCGGCACTAAGACCGGGTGAACTCCTAACCATGCGTGTTGGAAACGTAGAGTTCAGAGAAAACTACTGCATAATCACGGTTCGCGGAAAAACAGGCATAAAACGAATACCCCTAATAGTCTCCCATAGACCACTACTTGAATGGCTGGAGAAGCATCCACGCAGAAGCGACATTCAAGCACCACTCTGGCTTACGCTAACCGAAAATGCAGGCGGGGAAGCCGTAAGCTACTGGTACATGCGCAAAATCTTAAGGAAGGCCGCTAAGAGGGCTGGAATTTCTAAAAGGGTTTGGCCCTACCTGCTCCGCCACACAACACTAACAAGTTTAGCAAAAGTGCTGACCGAGCAAAGGTTGAGCCTCCTAGCTGGTTGGGTTCAGGGTTCTAGAATGCCGAAGCGCTACGTACACTTTAGTGGAAGAGACTTGGAAGATGCAATCCTAGAAATTCACGGACTAAAACCGCCAACCGCAACTGACAGCATACTAAAGATTCAGGAGTGCCCACGTTGCGGAATGAAAAATCAGCCTGAAAATATGCGCTGTAGTTGGTGTGGCATGATTCTTGACCGCAGGTTGGCTGAAAAGCTTGCTCAAGAGGAGCACAGCCTCCTAGAGAAGCTTACTCAGAGGGTGGACCGTTTAGAGCAACTTCTCCGTCAGCTTCTTCCAACCGAACAGCACTCTTCAGCCTCCGAAGATCTTCCTTCAGCTTCTGAAGCTCCTTCAAAGCTTCCTCGACCAACTCACGCTTTACAAGCACATACTCACTCAACTTCCAACCCCCAGAGAAACAAGGGTAATGAACCGTTTAAAAGGGCAAGCTAAAACCCGATACATGGCTTCCAATCACGGGTTACCAGAAAGCATTAAGCAAGTCAGACTTTAAAGCGGGACCCAAAAAAATTGTTTGGAGAATTTTTTAGGTTTGCCCTTCAGCTCCTTCCGCTTCGCCGGGCCTTACTAGGTTTCCGTATTTGCATGTTTCACATTTTTCGCAGGGACAGCGTACATCCACGTCTCCGTTGTCGTAAACTATGAGCAGGGCTGTTTTCGAGGGCTCACCCTCATGAACCGTGCAGTTTATGATGTGGGTTGCTGAAACCTTCCTTGGAGGCTTCTTCGGCTTCTTTCTTGCCAAAGGAGACCACCAAAAAACTATTATGAAAGTTTTTGGAGATAAGGCTTGTTAGCTGTTGCCTGTTTTTTGTTTCTTTTGTTTTCAGGATTAAGGTTTTTAAGCTTTTGTTTTTAGTTTATTTTTGATGGTTGTTGTTTTGACTCCTCAAAGTTTGGATTTTCCTTTTGAGCTTAGACCTTATGCTGTTAATTTGTGTCTTATTGTTGAACGTTTTGCTAATCCT
>CAZMUQ010000004.1:0-61270 GCA_964569845.1 uncultured Candidatus Bathyarchaeia archaeon | reverse complement strand
GCGCGCTAAATCGCTTAAAAGCATTAAAGCATTTTTATTGAGCAAGAACCATGGGTAAAGGGAAAACAGCCAAAAATATTGTAATCAAACCCTATAGTAATAGCGATTATACTGGAAAAATTTTCAGCAGTTTTTAACTTATTCATAAAATAGCCTTAAAGGTAGGTATAGGTATAAGTGTAGATATAAAAAAAGGATTGTTAACCCTATTTTAGGGTTCTGCTTCTTGAGGATCCCACGGGTCAGGTAATGGTAGGTCTGGGATACCCCATTTTTCAAAGTCAAATACTGGTTTACCTGTTAACATTTTAGCTATTGTTCCACACCATAATTTCCTTAGAGCCTTACCTGTTTTCGGAAGTTTTTCCCATGATATGTGAGCATAGCAGAATGCGTAAGGTGTTGTCCATTGTACAGGATTTACTAAGCGTTTGTCAATGTCAACATTAATTATTGTAGTATGTCCTGTTTCTGCTGCATTAAATCCTCTATTTATTGCTGATTTAAGCTCACTTGGATCAGTAACCCATTCACCATAAACTCCCGGGATAACCTCTGAAAGCTTATCGTACCTTAAATTGTTTATAAACTCTGTATGTCCATAAGGATGAGTTTGGTCTTGAGGTCCTAATGCATCATATTTTTCACCTTTAGATATTGACCAAGCAATGTATTTGCATCCTGTTAACCATCCATCATTATTAGTGACAATGTATACTATTGGTAAGTTGTATCTTTGCGCCGTTTCTATTTCCATTCCTGCATTACCCATGCCTGCATCACCCATCATAACAACAACAGGATATTTTTTCACATAATCTGGGTCAGCAAAACATATACCGATAGCCATACCAATACCATGGCCAACACCTGCATGCTCAGCTGCATCCATACATTGGCCTGAGAATCTTGCTTTAACAAATTGTGGGCTGTAGTATGAAATAGTGTAACCATCTTGGATTATGTAGTTTCTGCCGCCATATCTTTCTTCGCATACATCCCAAACAACTTTGGCAAGCCAACCATAATGTATTGGCTTGTTATCCTTATACTTTTCAGCTCTTTCATGAAGTCTTTGCTCTTGCTCTTTTTCAGCTTTTTGTACAAGTTTAATAAATTCTTTTCTTTCAGGTGGAGGTTTAAGGTTATGCTTTTCAACGTATTCAATCATTTGTTTAAATACAAGCTTAGGATTACCGATGATTAGAGTTTCGGTTGGAAGCCATGTCGCAATATGCTCAGTTGACTCATTTATTTGGATAACTCTCTTCCAGTTTGAACCCCAACCATCAAAAAATCCAACCTTATGTCCAACTATTACAACAAGGTCTATTGCATCTCCAATAGGTCTAATAGCTCTAGCTCTGAAATGTAATGGGTGGTCTTCTGGTATGCAGCCCCTACCAAGTCTTCTACCACTTACAGGAACTTGTGCAAGCTCGCAAAACCTTTGAATTTCAGGTCCAGCATTAGCCCAATGTGCACCATCACCAGCAAAAATAATGGGTCCTTTACTTTCATATATCTTCTTAACAGCTTCTTCAATAAGTTCTGGATCTCCACCTCCAGTTCGGGGATTTTCTTTTGTTCTATTGCCAAGCCAGCTTGGGATATATAGGTGATGTTCACCAAATACACCAAAGAAACCATCGGTATGGTATACCTTACCTCTTTCCCTTTTTTTGATTTTTAATGAGAAAGTTAGTTCTACGGATACAGGTCCGTAAGGGTAGGTCATAGCTATTTTGAAGGCTCTAGTTAAAAACTGTTTAACTTGGTTTGTATGAGTAACTCTACAGGTCCACTTACATATACTATGAAGTAACTCTGTTGAATGCGATTCTTGGATTGTAGCCCAAAGGTAATCTTGCTCCTCTATACTTCCACCAGCTAAGAGTATTATTGGGCTTCTACTTATCCATGCTTGGTGAAGTGCGGGTACAGCGTTAGCTAAACCAGGACCCATATCAACATAAACAATGCCCGGTCTTCTTCTAACCTTAGAATATGCTTCAGCAGCGTAAACAGCATTTTGTTCATGCCTGAAAGTTATAAGTTTTATTCCAGCATTTGACATTTCATCAGCAAGTTGCCATACATCTCCACCATGAACACCAAATGCAACATCAACTCCTTGTTCAACAAGAACTTCAGCTACATATTCTGATGGATTCGGTTTTAATTCAAGCTCACCCAGTGGAACAACAACTTCCTTATCTCCAATTTTAATTTTTCTTCCTTCTTCAAATTGTTTCAAGAAAACTCACCTCACCATAACTAAATACCATTATGTATATTATTTATTATGCATACTATTTATTTAGTTAAATATAATAAAAATATTTATTTAATAATAATCTAATGAGTTGGAGGTATTCTTCTTGTCTAGTGGAAGAAAAAGAGTTATTAGGCGTTTAGAGGCTATGAGGCCTCTTAGGGCTAAGGTTGACCAGTCTTATATGGATAGTGTTAAGGCTATGCAGGAGGGTAAACCTGTAGCTTGGTGCATGTTTAATGTGTGGATTGGTGATGTTGTTCTTAAGGCTATGGATGTTGTTGCTGTTTATCCTGAAAATTATGGTGCTGTTTGTGCAGCATTTGGTGTAGCAGAAAAATATCTAAACCTAGCAGATTCAGATGGAATACCAAGCCACGTATGTGGCTATAGTAGAAATTGCTTAGGCTACACTATAAGGATGATGAAAGAGCTTAAGGGGCAAATCCCCCCTGAAGCACCTTTAGGTGGAATGGCTAAACCAGTTTTACTTTTAGCATCCTCAACCGGATGTGACCCAAGATACAAATGGTTCCAATTATTGGGTAGATATATGGATACGCCAATATGGACACTTGATACGCCAGCTCCAGCTATAATAGAACATTACCTAGATGAAAAGTACGTTAACCAATGCATAAGGTTTTTGGTTAAGGATTTGATGGAATTTGTAAAGTTTTTAGAGAAACTTTTAGGTAGGAAGATGGATTGGGCTAAGCTAAGTAAAATCGTTGATGAAACAATAGAGCTACATAGGATTTGGTTTGAAATTAATGAGTTAAGAAAAGCTATACCCTGCCCAATGCATTCAAGAGATTTTTGGTCAACAATGCCACCAGCATATTTTCTATTAGGGGATCTTGAGGATAACATAAGACTTTATGAGAATTTATACAAGGAGGTTAAGTATAGGGTTGATAATGGAATTGGCGCTGTTCCGGAGGAAAAGTATAGGCTAATGTTTGCTGAACTTCCACCATGGCATAGTCTAGGATTTTTTGAAGATCTTGCCGAGAAAGGGTGGAACTTTGTAATTGAAAGCTATGGTTATCATCCACCAATACCGTTAAGCAAAGACCTCCTAGAAAAAATAGAGGACCCATTAGAACGTATTGCCCGCCACTTCTACCAATTCTCTATAGGTTATGTTAAAAAGGCTGCAGAAATGGGTTTAAAATGTCAAGGGTTTTCAGCTTGTTATCCCATTTGGGCTAGAGATTATAAAGTAGATGGTGCTATGCTTCACCCGCTTATAAGTTGTCGCTCTGCAACAACCCAACTTTATGAAATAAGAGAAATTTTGGAGAGAATACTTAAAGTTCCATCCCTAATTGTTGAGGGAGATATAGTAGATTTAAGAGTTTTCAATCCTGAGGATGCTTTAAGAAAGGCGGAAGCATTTGAAGAAACAATGCAACACTACAAAGATGAAAGAAAGAAAGCAGGATTAAACTGGTGATACTAGACTAATTAAGCTGTTTAATAGTGTTGGGGAGCAGGAATTGATACTTCTAAGGCTGAGCTTATGCATAGTGCAACACATGAAAAATTATAAGTAAAGGTTCATAAGGCCAAATTAAGGACAGAAGAAATATGATTTGATGCTAGAATTGGTTTTTCTTGGTAAGGTTTAAGTTAGGGTTTGAAAAGAAGGGGTAATGATAAGGGATAGGTAAAGCTTTAAATTGTGTTGGGTAGAATTTTAGTTTATGCCTGTTGTTCATGTATATGTTTGGAGTGGCTTTTCAGATGAAGCTAAAAGAAAGGTAATATCAGGTATAACTAATCTTTTCACGGAAATGGGTATACCTAAAGAAGCAGTTGAAGTTATAATTCATGAGGTCCCAAAAGAAAATTGGGGTATTGGAGGAGAACAAGCCAGCAAAAAACTTAAACATGTTCAGCCACCATAAAACACGCTAAAATGCTTAACCTCAAAGCTTTATTTAGTAGTAGAAGGTTCAGCTATAAACATACCCTTACAAATTTTGTCCATAAAGATATGCGGCATCGAAGTTATCGTAGAAACTAAGGATGCGTTAATTGTTCTGCAGGGAGCTAATCTGCTAACTAGTTGTCTTCTTTAAATGTATCCCGCATCTTCTAGGGCTTTCCTAGTTGTTGGTACAAGCTGAAGTTTTTTGGCTTCCTCAGGGCTAAACCATTTTGCATCTAAAACTTCATAATTTGGTTTTATTCTTCCCTCATCTTTACATTCACAAATAAAGCATACAATAGCATATTGTTTTTCAATTTTTCCTGAAATTTTATCTCTAATTATCAGGTCATAAACTCCAAGAAGCTTCTTGATTTCAATATCTACTCCTGTTTCCTCTTTAATCTCCCTTATAGCTGTTTCTTCCACAGTTTCCCCGTATTCCACTATTCCTCCAGGTAGAGCCCACCAACCTGGGTGGGGTTGAAATCTCCTTTTAACAAGCAAAATTTTTCCGTTTTTTTCAACTAAAGCTGAAGATGCAACAATAGGTTTATTCTTCAAAATTTAACTTACACCTCTAATCTATGTATAGGGAAAATTTTCCTCTTTAATTCTTCAACTACCCTCTTAATGAGGAGAAATTTTTTCTCATCTTTTTTAAATTCAACCTTATCTTTAAGTTTATCATATTCCTCATTTTTAACTTCAACTTCAGCTATAGTTATAAACATTAAAGCCCAACATCTAGCAGTATTTTTAACATCATATCCGCCGCCACCAACAATAATTAATTTACCATTTGAAAATTGATGGGCTAAATTATGAAGACTTTTAGCAACCTCAATGTATGTTTTTGTTGTTAAGGCTAAACCTACAAGTGGATCCTGATAATGTCCATCAACCCCAAACTGGCTTATAATTACCTCAGGTTTATAAGCCCTAATTAAAGGTTCAACTACTTCCCTAAAACAGTAAAGGTATGTTTCATCATCAACTTCAATAGGTAATGGTATATTTACACTGTAACCATAACCTTCTCCAATCCCCACCTCATCAATTTTACCTGTTCCAGGGTAGAATATTCCATCATACCTATGAGTTGAAATTGTGAGAATAGGTTCATTGTAAAATATTTGTTGTGTTCCATCAGCATGATGACCATCAACATCAACTATTGCAACTCTTTTAACATTAAACTTTTTTTGCAAAAACCTGGTAGCTACAGCAATATCATTAAAAACACAAAAACCTGCAGCGGAGCTTTCTTTTGCATGATGTAACCCTCCACCAGGGTTAAATGCATGAGAAACCACTTTCTCCATAACTAGCTCAGCAGCCCTAATTGTTCCTCCTACCCTCCAACATGCGCCTTCAAAAACACCTTTTCTTGCAGGTGTATCTCCATAATCAAGGTAGCCTAAATCTGCACCACACCTTCTTTTTACATATTCAATGTATGTTTTTGTGTGAACTAATTGTAACTCCTCAATAGAAGCTGGTCTAGCTTCAAAAATCTTAGCTTTACTATTAAAAACATTTAGCTGCTTAAGAATTTCTAAGGTGAGTTTACCTCTTATTGGCTTAAAAGGATGCTCTTCACCGAAAAAGTATTTTTCGTATGCTTCATGATAAACAAATCCTACAGGATTGCCCAACAATCATCCCTCAATCTCAGCTAAAATCCTAATAAGCTTAGGAATAATACTCTTTGCAAATCTTCTGTTTGAACCTCCGCAAAGAACAACAATAAGCTTTCCATTACAAACTTCATCAACAACATTTTTAACTTTCCTAGTTAAATCTAGAAAACATTTCTCAGTTAATCCTCTTGAACCATAATCCTCCTTATAAGTATCATAACCAAAATGCCAGAAAACCATGTCAGGTTTAAAGTTTCTTAATCTTGGAAAATAGTTTTCTTCTACAAGTTTAACATAATCTTCATCAGAAATGCTTGATGGAACTGAAATATCAACTTTTAATTCATCAGTTGAAGTTTCATCTAGGTTACAGAAGCAAACATGCTGAACATAACTATCAGTTTTAAAAATATCTCTAGTTCCATCCCCATGGTGGCTATCTGTATCTAAGATTGAAAATTTAAGATTAGGGTTAAATTTCAACCTTAAATTTGAGATTGAAAGTGCAACATCATTAAAATAACAGAAACCCCAAAAATCATCAATACCTGCATGATGTCCAGCTGTACCTGTAAAAACAAATGCATTATCAATTTCACCTAAAAAAACTTTTTCACCAGCTAAAATTGTTCCTCCAGCTGAAAGAAGTGCAGCTTTATAGTATTTTGTTTTTCTAACTGCATTAATCAGCCCTTCAGAGTGGATTGTTTTAAGAAGTTCTTCTGATGGTTGTATAGGTTTAAAAATTAGAATTTTCTCCAGTAAGCCTTCTTCCCTTAAACCTTCAATTCCAGCTTTAACTCTATCCTTAAGGATAGGGTAACCTTCTAAGCCTAGAGTTTCATCATAAAAAACTCCTATCCTCCTCAAACTTCACCAAGCCCACATTTACTGAACAGTTTTTTCATAATTTTTCTAGTAGAAAAGATTTTAAAGAATTGTTCCCAAAGCTTAAACTCTAACTTTTCCTACTATAATTGATGTTAAAATGGATGTAGCAATAGAAAAGCAAACAGCAACATAAAAACTCCGTTAATCCCTAAAATTGTGGTTGGGATTAGAAGCATCCAGAAGTTGAAGATAAATGGAATAATAACAATTAGGGTAGCACAAAGGATAATTTGAGATTTTTATCCCTATAAATCTTCTCTTCTTTTGCTATTATTCCTTTTAGGCTTTTCTAAAATTAACTTAACATAAATATCATCTTAAGCTTAATCTTGTAATTGGAGGCTTACTAACTTATGGTAGAGTTTAAGTTTACCTGTAAAGAGTTTGAAGATTGGCTTAAAGAAGAGCATAAATCAAGTTTTAAAAGTGTCAAGCAGATTAAAGATTTTGTTAACCAAGGTTTAGCTTTTCTTTTAATTTCTGGTAGTAGCCTTTTAAAGGCTTATATTCTCAGAAATGTTAAGCTTTTTGATAATCAAGAAAAGCTTTTAAGGACAATGAATGGTCAAACATATCTTTGGTGGATTTTTTCTCAGGTGATCGAAAAAGTTTATGTGGATAAGGAGAATTGCACAATAGTTTATAACCCTAAGAGGAGAGAAGGAAAAGAAGTTTAATTTTTAACTTAAGCACTAAGATTTAAAGCTAAAGGTTTAATCTCATCATCAAGAATGGATAATTCTTCACCTTTTTGAAGCATTTTAGAGAGTTTTTCAGCTTTTTCCAAAACTATTCTTGCTAAATCTTCATTAATACATTTATTTTCAACTAGAATTGTAAGCTTATCTTTATCAATGATTTTTGGTCTTTGACCTGGAATTTTTACAACATCAACTTCAAGATCTACATATCTAGCTTTTGAAGGGTAAAGTTCTGTTGGAGTATTTATATTGTAAAATTCTCCTTTAAGTTTTCCATCAAAACTATAATATGAATGTTTTGTTATCCACGAGCCTTCAGCAATCTCAGTTATTGCATAATCTCCTTCTTCCTTCTTGATGTCCAAGCCATCATAAAAACCTGAACCCTTAAATGTTCTTTTAACCTTTAAAAGATAGTTAACTTCAACAATAGAACCCTTAAGCTTGATGCTTCCACCAAAAACTTTAACATGTTGAACCTCAATTTCGCATCCAACACTAAATTTTAAAAGCTTTTTAAGCTCCTCTTCGATTTCGCATCTTTTTTCAGGGTATACAGTAAGCATTTTTTCAGCTTCATCAAGAATATCTGAGGCAAAAACTCTAAATCTATGGTGTAAGTTTGCTGTTGGAACAATTTTACTTCTTTCCTCATCTAAAAATCTCTTTGATAAATATGGAAATTCAACGTTAAAATGCCCATAGCCAAACCAACCTTTAACACCTTTTTCTCTAACAACAACATCTGGAAGTTTTCTTCTTAAAAAATCTACAACAGCCTCAGCAGCTTCAAAAATTCCAAGAATAACAACTCCTTGTTTGTCATCCCTATCAAAAATGGAAACATCTCCAAAATCTTGGGAAACATGGTTAACATTAAATCTTTTCCTAATTTTCCCAGACATCCTAACAACTTCAAACTCCTTAGAAAGGAGGCTAGTAAGAGCTGTAGAATAGATTCCTCTAACTTCAACCTTAAATCTGCTAGCCAAATAGTTCACCTAAAGAAGTCAGCAAAACCTAAAAAGAAGAAAAAACTTGTGTTAGAAAAGTTTTAAGGGGGCTTAACGCCCCCCTCCCATCTAGTTTAGCTTGGGGGCTAGGCTCAAATATACTAAAATCGACTTACAAATATAAAATTTTCGACAAAACCTCTTTTACCTATACTCAGTTAATCAAAAGTAACCCTTAAAGCAACTTTTTTCACGATTTTATCGATAAACAATATTAGGCTTAGAAAACAACTTAAATTCAGCTAACCTCCAGGTAAGCTTGGTCTTGTGTTCAGCCAGCATTTTTATGTTGGCTGGCACAAGCCCCTCTCACAGTTACATCCCGTCTA
The DNA here is from genome assembly GCA_964569845.1 of uncultured Candidatus Bathyarchaeia archaeon. GTDB lineage: Archaea > Thermoproteota > Bathyarchaeia > Hecatellales > Hecatellaceae > CAZMUQ01. The sequence continues at coordinate 52,482 of CAZMUQ010000004.1, read as the reverse complement.
GTTTGGCTTGGGGGCTGGGCTCGGAAACCCCAAGCAAACCCGCCTGGGTGTAACTGTGATGGGTGGGGAAATTTACCGGTGTAGACGGGAGCCAGGCGGAAGCCGGTAAATTACCCCCAACCAAGACCCAGAGGGGGTTAGCTTCTCCTTTTTCTAAATAGTTAACTTTTTTGCCTTCCTCTTCTTCTTGTTGTTTAAGGGTTGAAGACTGTTGAGTCAGGGAGTTTTTTCTTATAGTCTTGAGGATATTGTTAAGAGAATTTTAAAGGAGAAGCCTAACCTTACAAGAGAGGATGTTTTTAGACTTATTGAGGAGAAAAGAATCGAAGCTAAAAATCTTTTAAATTTTGAGGGTGCGGCTTTTCTTGTTGCTACTGAACTTGGTGTTTCTTTAACTAGTGATACTAAAATTTCTAGGAGAATGAGAATTGGAAATCTTGTTTCAGGGCTTAATGATGTCACAGTTTATGGACGTGTTTTAGCAATTAATCCTCTGCAAAAGTTTAAGAGAAGTAATGGTTCTCAAGGTGTTTTAAGAAGAATTCTTATTGGAGATGAAACTGGAACTGTTGAAGTTTATGTTTGGAATGGTAAGGTTAAGGATTTAGAGGAGCAGGAGGTTAAAGTTAACAGCATAGTCAAGATTGAACATGCATACTCTAGGCTTTCTGTTGATGGTAAAGTTGAGCTTCATCTAGGAGAAAAGGGTAGAATAACTCTAGAATCTCCGGATCTTGCTGAGGTTGAAATTCCAGAGTATGAGGAGTTTTTTGGTAAAATTTCAGAGATGAAAAGCGGCCTAAAAGATTTCAACTTTAAAGGTGTGGTTATAAGCATTTCTCCTGTTAAACTTTTTAAAAGAATTGTTGGTGAAGGAAAAGTTCAAAGAGTTAAAGTTAAAGATGAAACTGGGGAAGTTGATGTTGTTTTTTGGGATAGTAAAGTTGATGAAATTAAAGATGTTAAAATCGGAGATAAGCTTGAAATTTTTGGAAGCAGAATTAAAGAAAATATGTTTGGAGGTTTAGAGGCACATTTAAGTAAACGTTCAAGAGTTAAAGTTGTGCCTTCAACAGAAAAAGTTGAAGAAAAAGTTTTAAAAATTGAGGAAATCCAACCAAATCTTAGAGGTTTAACCATTGAAGGTGTAATTGAAGATAGTTTTGGAGTTAGAGATGTAACTTTAAAGGATGGTAGTAAAGTTAAGATTTATGAGTTTTTATTAAAGGATGAAACCGGAGAAATTAAGGTTTCAGCTTGGCGTGACCATGCAGAAATACTTTCAAAGCTTCCATTGGGTTTAAAGGTTAAACTAAAAAATGTTTCTTCAAAACAGGGTTTTAGAGGTGGAGTTGAGTTAGCAACAACAAGTCAAACAACTATTGAAGTTATAGCTAAAGCTTAAGATTTTGCAAACTTGACTGATATAATTTTAATTTTTGAGGTTCATCAACCCTTCAGAATAAGAAGAAATTTCTTTTGGGAACATAAATTCTTTCGAAAAACTGATAATAAAAAACTTTTTGAACACTATTTTGATATTAATTTTGACAGAGACATTTTTAAACGTATTAGTGAAAAATGCTACCTTCCAGCTAATAATATTCTTTTAGACTTAATTGACAAGTTTAAGCATGAAAAAAGAAAGGTAAAAGTATCCTTTAGCCTATCTGGAACTTTCCTTGAACAATGTGAACTTTTTAATAAGGATGTTTTAGAGTCCTTCAAACAGTTAGCAGAAACCGGATGTGTTGAGTTTTTAGGTCAAACTTACTACCATTCTCTTTGCAGTCTATACCCTTCTATGGATGAATTTATTGAGCAAGTTAAAATGCATAAGCAAGCTATTAAGGATCTTCTTAATTTTGAACCTAAAATTTTTGAAAATACTGAACTTTTATATAATAACAGGATTGCAAAAACTGTTGAAACGCTTAATTTTAAGGGTATTTATGCTGAGGGTGTAGAAAAACTTCTTAAGGGTTTATCGCCAAATTATGTTTACGCAGCAGCTGGATGTAAAAATCTAAAGGTTCTTTTAAGAAATTGTAGGCTTACAGATGATATAAGCTTCAGGTTTTCTATGAGAAGCTGGGATCAATGGCCTTTAACAGCAGATAAATATGCTTCATGGTTAGCTTCAACACCAGGTCGATGTATAAGCATTTTCCCAGATTACGAAACTTTTGGAGAACACCATTGGCCTGAAACAGGTATTCATGATTTTTTACGTTTTCTTCCAATCGAAATTTTGAAATGGAATCATTTAACTATGGCTACGCCATCAGAAGTTTTAGCTAAACATAAGCCTAAAGGTTTTATAGATTTTGAAGATTTTAAAGGGGGTGTTTCATGGGCTGACTTGGAGAAAGATATAAGCGGTTGGCTTAGTAATTCTATGCAATGGGCATATTATACAACTATAAAAAACTTAAGTAAGCTTGTTAAAGAATCACAAAATTTATTATTCAAAAAAATATGGAGACTTTTCCAGGTAAGTGACCACTTGTACTACATGTTCACCGCTGGAGGATCTGCAGGTGAAGTTCACTCATATTTTAATCCTTATGGTAGCCCGTTTGATGCATATATTACATGCCAAATTGCTGTTCTTGATTTTGAAGCTAAGCTAAGAAGCTATACTTTTGCTGCTGATGAACCTTTTAGGTTTTATGTTGATGTTGGTGATGAAAATTTTACGGGAATTGAAGTTTTAAGTTTAAAAGGCTTTGTTCAAGCTTTACTTAAAGTTAATGTTAAAAGTCTAGAGTTTCATGTTAAACGTGGTGATTTTGAAAAATGGGCTGAATTTAGCTTACATGATTCTTTTCTTGCTGAAAAGTTTAAGCTTATTAGTAAATGTAAGTTTAGGGGTGAAAAATTAAGATTAAAACTTTTAAGAATTTGCTTAAAACGGTTAAAAGAATTATCTAAAAACTTTCAGTAGTATAAAAATTATCTTAGTTTATAGAGAAAAAAGAAGAGAAATTTTAGCCTTAACTTATTCTTCTTTCCATGGGTTTGGAGGTTTATATTTCTCTAGTTCATCAGCAACTACTTCTTTATGAAGGCTAGAATCTCCAAATGCATATTCTGATGCTTTAACACGGCGGAAGTAGAGGCCTATATCATGCTCCATTGTAAATCCTATGGCACCGTGAATCCTTATACCACTAATACATATTTGCTGGTAAACCTCATTTGCCTTAATTTTTGCTATTGATATACTAAGCTTAGAGGGTGAACTTACACTTATCTCCCAAGCAGCCTTATAAACAAGATATTTTAATCCATCAACTTCGCAAAGCATATCAGCAAGTTTATGTTGAATTGCCTGAAATGAACCTATAGGTCTATCAAATTGAACTCTTTCCTTAGCATAATTATTAGCTATCTCCAGAACAGCTTCAGCTGCTCCAAGCATTTCAGCGCATTTTAAAACTGCCCCTCTTTGAAGAATAAATTCTATAATCTCCCAACCCTTACCCACTTCACCTAAAACATTATCTTTGGGAATTTTAACCTCCTCAAATTTTACCTCACATTGTTTATCACGTGCTGCTGTAGGTATAACCTCAACTTTAATGTTAGGATTTTTGGCATCTACAATAAACATTGTTATTCCTTTTTCAGGATCTTTTTCCTCACTAGTTCTAGCAGCAACTAGAAGATAATTAGCTACATGAGCATAAGGAACAAAAATTTTTGTTCCTTTAAGAATATAGTTATCTCCTTCTAATCTCGCATTAAGCCTAATACCTGAAGCTTCATAAGTAGCTAAAGGCGCCTCTGTTAAGGCTAAAGTCCAAATTTCTTCCCCGCTAGCAATCTTTGGTAAGAACTCTTCTTTCTGCTTTTTTGTTCCATACTCTAAGATTGGAAGTGAACATAAGATTGTAGGAAGAAGCGGGCTTGGAAGTATATTTTTCCCGATTTCTTCCATTAGAAGAGCAAGATCCATAAATTCTCCTCCAACACCCCCATATTCCTCGGGAAGTATAACACCCACCCATCCTAACTCAGCCATTTTCCGCCACGTTTCAGGATCATACCCTTTTTCATCTTCTTCTAAACTTCGAACTTTATCTTTTGGGCATTCCTTTTTCAAAAATTCTCTAACAGACTTCCTAAAAATTTCCTGCTCTTCAGAATAGCTAAAATCCATTCTACAACACCCCGTTTTTAGTATGATTTAGGTAATCCTAAGCCAAATCTGCCGATAATATTCTTCTCGATTTCATCTGTTCCAGCAGCAATGGATAAACCTGGGAAAAGCCAATAAAGGCTTTCTATGCATCCTCTTAGCTTAGTCCATTTTGAATCTCTATGCATAGGGTCTACTTGAGAATAAGCTCCAAGGATTTCTGTTCCAGTAATAGCTAATCTTTCAGCTACTTGGTCGTAGTAAACTTTATCTCTTGATGGCTCATAAACAGGGATTGTTCCCTTACTTATTTTCCAGGCTGTTTCATATGCAATCATTCTTAAAGACTCAATTTCAACTAATCTTTCAGCTAACTTATGGCGTATAATGGGGTTCTTAATTAAGCCTGTTTCCTTAGCATACTTAATTAGCTCATCTAATATTCGTCTACAATATCCATAACCTGCTGCACCAACACTTCCTCTTTCAAAAGCTAAAGAACCCATTAAAACATACCATCCTTTTCCTTCTTCTCCAACAAGGTTTTCAACGGGAACTCTAACATTATCAAAGAAAACTTCGTTAAATATGTGATAACCATTATAGTTTAGTAAAGGATTAACAGTAACTCCTGGGCTTTTCATATCAACAATCAAAATACTTATACCTAAATGCTTTTTTGGGGGGTTAGGATCTGTTCGAACCGCAAGCCAGCACCATCTAGCTCTATGAGCAGCACTTGTCCATATTTTCTGTCCGTTAACGATGTATTCATCCCCTTCCCTTACAGCTCTAGTTTGAATATTAGCGAAATCTGAGCCTGCATTAGGTTCACTATATCCGGTACACCAGACACCATCAGGTTCTCCTGAAGCTATAAGTGGAAGATATTTTTCTTTTTGCTCTTTGGTGCCAACCCTTATAAGGGTTGGTCCAACCCAGTCTACACCGCTAACTCCCATTGATACACCAGGGATACCCCAGTAGGCTGCTTCCTCTCTATAAACTATAAACTCCCACATGGATGCACCTTTACCTCCATACTCCTCAGGCCAATGCATGGTTAACCATCCTTTTTTAGCAAGTTTCTTAGACATTGACATTGCAAATTGCCAATCCTCATCTCTGCTTTCTTCCTCTAATGCAGCTATCAGCCATCCTTCTGGTAATTCTTCTTTTACAAGTTGCCTGATTTCCCTTCTTAATTTTTCCTCTTTCTCACTAAACTTAAAATCCATTGTTCACCACTAAACCTACTTTAGTTTATCTGTTTATCTAGATATATTTATTTCTCATACTTGTTGGTATATCTTTTTTAGAGTATGTTATGTAATTTTTTCCTAAAGTTTGAATATTTTTAAAACTTTAGCGATTATGCTTAAATAAAAAATAAACGTAGAGTAAGTTAGATAACCTACTTTTGGTGGGACCTATGCCTAAAGAGCTTCCCTTAAATGTTGATGGTGTTAATCCTTTCGGTGACCTTATAGGCTTAAAGTTTATTGAAGTCAAAGACGGTTTTAGCCTTTGCACGTTAACAATCGATAGGAAACTTTTAAACCCTCATGGGGTTTTACATGGTGGAGTAATATACTCTCTAGCTGACACCAATATGGGGGCTGCTCTTTATACAGCTATGGAGGATGATGAGCTTTGTGCAAGTATTGAAGTTAAAATAAACTATTTTTCATCTGTTTCTTCAGGCAGAATTACATGCAAAAGTAAACTTGTCCATAAACAGGGAAAAATAGCTTTCCTAGAGTCTGAGGTTTATTCTGAGGATGGGAGACTTATCGCTAAAGCTACTGGAACATTTTACGTTTTTAAAGCTAAAAAAAGTTAATCTAACTTTTAGCTAAAATTACTCTTGCATCTACAACCTTTGCCCCTTTTTCATAAACAAGTATAGGGTTTAGATCCATTTCGCTTATTTCAGGATGATCCATAGCCATGTCAGAAACATTAAGCAAAATTTTAACTATTGTATCTATATCTGCTGGAGGGTAGTTTCTATAACCCTTCAAAATCGGGTAACCTTTAATTTCTGAAATCATTTCTCTAGCATCAAGTTCTGTTATTGGGCAAACTCTAAATGAAACATCTTTAAGAATTTCAACAAAAACTCCCCCAAGACCAAACATAACCGTTGGGCCAAATTGTTGGTCTTTTATAAGACCAACAATAACTTCTGTTGATGGTTGAGCCATTTCCTGAATAATAACTCCAACAATTTTTGCATCAGGTTTATGCTTTTTAACATTTGAAATTATTTTTGAATATGCTTCTTTAACCTTCTCATCGCTGTCGATATTTAACATAACTCCACCAACATCAGACTTATGTATAACATCTGGTGAAACAATCTTTAAAACTACAGGATAACCTATTTCTCTAGCATATTTTACAGCTTCATCTTCACTTTTAGCAACCTTAACTTCAGTTGTAGGTATGTTGTAAATTTTACATAGAGCTTTGGCTTCATCCTCCATTAGGAAGTTTCTACCTTCATTTAAGGCTTTTTGAATAATTTCAAAACCCCTCTTACCTTCAACCATCCTTAGACCCCCTTTAACTTCAAAATGCTAAAGATACTTTTAAGTTATGGTTTTATCAGATTCTAGTATATATAGCTTCCTAAATAAACTTAAAAAGATCTAGCTTCAAGAGGTTGCTTGGTTATGAGTAATGTTGACTCAAAGTTTAGACACCTTCTTCAACCAAAATCTGTGGCTGTTATTGGTGCATCCAACTCCCCTGAAAAGGCTGGATACATTATTACTGCAAACCTTTTAAACTACAAAAATGGTAAAATTTACCCTGTAAACCCCAAGATAAGCGAAGTTTTAGGTTTAAAAGTGTACCCTTCAATTCTCGACATTCCTGAGGATATTGACCTAGCAGTAGTAACAGTTGCCGCTCAGAATGTCCCGGAAATTTTAAGTGAATGTGCAAGAAAAAATGTAAAATTTGCTATAGTTGTTGCTCAAGGATTTTCTGATGCTGGAAAAGAAGGTGAAGCTTTACAAAAAAAGATTGATGAAATTATTATGCAGACAGGTTTAAGAGTTATTGGGCCAAATTCAATGGGTATTATTAATGCTTCAAACAGCCTTATAACAACCTTTGTCCCAATTCCCAATCTTAAAGTTGGAGATATAGCTTTAATAGCTCAAACAGGAGTTTTCTGTGGTGCAGGTTTAATATGGCTCCTGTCCTTTAACTTTTTTGGTTTAAGTAAATCTATAGACCTTGGAAATAAGTGTGATGTTGATGATGCAGAACTCTTAGAATATTTTCTTGAGGACCCTGATACAAGGTTTATTTTTATTCATATGGAAGGTGTTAAGGATGGTAGAAGATTTTTTGATGTAGCAAGAAAAGTTTCAAGAAAAAAGCCTATAATAGTTTTGAAGGGTGGAAGAACAGATGAAGGGGCAAGAGTTGTAGCTTCCCATACAGGTTCTCTTGCAGGCTTAGAAAATGTTTATAATGCAGCTTTTAAACAAGCTGGAATCCTGAGAGTTAACAATTTAGAGGAACTTTTAAACTTAATTCAAGCTTTAAAATTTTCACCTTTACCTAAAGGAGATAATGTTGCAATTTTAACTTTCTCAGGTGCATTTGCAGCTCTTCTAACGGATTTATGTGTTGAAAATGGATTAAAATTAGCTAAACTTTCAGATGAAACATTAAGCAAGATTAGAAATCTTTCTCCACCCTACGTTAATATCTCGAACCCTGTTGATATTTGGCCTGCGGTCATGGTTAAAGGTGCCGAAAATGTTTATCCAATAGCTATCGATGCTCTTCTTAATGATCCAAACGTTGACTCAATAATAGTTTTTCAAGGTTTTTCAAGGTTTTTCCCTGAATTTTGGGGGCTTAGCCCGAGGATAATACTTAAACACTTGGATAGGGTTGTTGAGAAACCTCTTATTTTAAGTACTATAGGTGAGCCTCTAACTGTTGATGAGTTAAATAAAGTTACTAAACTATTTAATGAGAAGGGTGTTCTTTTCTATCAGTCGATTGATGCTCCAATAAAAGTTTTAAACCAGTTAAGACAGTATAAGATTTACTTGGATAGAGTAGAGCGGAAGGGAGTTTAAACTTGCTTCTGGGCTTCTTTTTTTCTTTTTTCAAGAAATTTTTCTATGTATTTTAGCTGGTTTTCAGATTTAAAGCATAAAACTTGAATATCTGCTGAGTAATCTATAAGACTTGTAAGGTCAATATCTAAAGCCCTATTTAAAATACTTTTAGCCATACTTATTGCTATTGGACTATTTTCCATAAGTTTTTTAGCTAAATTTACAGTTTCCTCTTCAAGCTTATCTTCAGATACAACCTTATTAATTAAGCCTATTCTTTCAGCTTCTTCAGCATCAATAAGTTCTCCTGTTAAAACAAGTTCCTTAGCTTTTCCAAGTCCAACAATTCTTGGAAGTCTTTGTGCTCCACCCATATCCGGTATAAGCCCAAAACTAACCTCTGGAAGACCTAACCTAGTACTTCTTGATGCAATTCTCATATCACATGCTAAAGCTAACTCTAATCCTGCACCTAAAGCAACACCATGAATCATTGCTATAGTGGGTTTGCTCATATTCTCCAAGAGGAGGAGTGTATCATTGATTCTTCTTATATCTCTTCGAACTTTTTCGGTATCAATTTCTTTAAATGCTTGACCAAATGCTTTTAAATCTGTTCCCGAGGAAAATGCTCTTCCAGCACCCTTAACAATGACAACCTTAACATCTTCATCCTCAGCCATCAGTTTAACAGCTTCAGAAAATTCTTCAAGAAGTTCAGGGCTAATAGCATTTAAAACCTGAGGCCTATTTAAGATGATTTTCCCTATACCCTCCCCCTTTTCAAGGAGAATATTCTTAAAAACTTTATCTTCCACTCTCAAACCACCAGTTTAAAGGGTTAAATGTTTAAAGTATACTATTGCTTAATTGTAGGTTAAGTATTGGTTTTAAGCTTTTCCTAGGTAGAAGACTTATGAGTAAACTTCTAAAGTATGTATTCCTCTGGTTAATACTTACAATTTTAAGTATATTATCTATTGTCGGAATTTTTCTGGTCTTCTTTTGGGTTATAACTGGGGAGATACCAAACATTTTTTCCTCTGAAGTTGCTGTTAGAGCGTTTTTGCTACTTTTTATTGCTACATCAATTTTATGGGGGGTTCTTCTTACGGTAAAGTATAAAGGTTTATGGGAGAGATATGAGAGAGTATAGGGAGGGGAATTTTATGGCGTCTGAAAAGCAGATTATTATAACAACCATGGAGAAAATACCTGGTGTAGAAGTTAGTGAGGTTTTAGGTGTTGTTTGGGGTTCAAGCATTAAAGCTAAGCACCTAGGTAAGGATATTGCTATGGGTTTAAAGAAGATTGTTGGAGGCGAGCTTGGGGCATATACTCAAATGCTTGAGGAGGCAAGAAGAGAAGCAATTTCAAGGATGGCTTCTCAGGCGAGGGAGCTTGGTGCTGATGCTGTTGTTGGATTTAGATTTTCAACTTCAATGGTTACAACAGGTGCTGCTGAAATTGTTGCTTATGGAACTGCTGTAAAACTTAAATGGATTTAGCTAACTTTTCAATATACTCTGTAAGATTAGAGCATTTTGCAGGTGTAACATACTTTTCTTCTCCACATTTATCCTGCAGCATACAGAATGTGCATGGTATATCAATTATGGAATCTAGGTTTATCTTATCCCTGTTTGAGGTTAGAATGTAAGTCCACTTACCCTTAAACAGTTTACGCTCCCTACTAATAAGTCCAAGTTTTAAGAGTTTTGCAGTTATTCTTGACCCTTCTCTGCTTGTAGCCCCTATCTTTTTCCACAATTCAGCTTGAGTTATACCTTCTCTTCCACTTTCCTTTATTATCTGAAGAGCCTCGTAATAGTCTAAATGTTTGTACTTCCTTTTAACCTTAAATTTTTTCCTTAAACGTGATTGTAGGAATAGCTGGTCTTCTCTTGCTGTAGTTAACATTGTTAACGTATGGTAAGATAAAGAAATATATAAAGTTAACCACAACATATGTCGCATTCATCTTTCCCTACAGATGGTGTGCTCTCAATACAATAATTACATATCAAACGTTTACTTCGTATAATCTTACATACTTCACAAACCATTTTTGTTGCTGAAATCATATTAATTTCGCCATTTACTAATCCTCTTGCAATTTTTTCTACTGTTTCTCTAACCTCATCCAAATTTTCTACAACATTTGGAGACTTAGCGCCTCTTAAACCCTTAAGGTATTGAGTTACTGCTGCACGTGTAAGTTGAAGTTTCCTTGCAACATCCACCTGGCTTAAACCATACTCTTCAATAAGTTTTCTAGCAACAGCCCCCCTTATAGCTGGTACAATAAGTTTAACTATAACCATGCATGGAGTTTTCATTGTTTACACTTCCAAAATTAACATTGTTAACACGACATTGTAAAAACAAGAAGTTATTTAAGCTTTAAAAGTAAAACTTAGTTAAAACTATTTTTTCTTCAGCCTCCTTTCTACTTCCTCTACTATTTTTGGCAGGATTTCTCCGCATTTACCTTCAATAATATAATCTGATATTATCCCTGTTAAAGGTGTAGGCTCAGCATTAACCTCAATAATTTTTGCTCCTTTTCCAAAATCTCCTCTCCTGATTATATCACTAAGACTGAAGAACATAGAAGACCACATAGAAAAGTTTAAACGAGTTTTCGCAACCAAAGGTAACCCTGCTGCAGGATAAACTACAGCTGATGTTCCTGCAACAATCATTAAATCACAAGTTTTAGCTTCCTCTTCAGCTTTAACAAGAGCATCAACAGGTATAGGTTCTTCAAAAAATACACAATCAGGCTTAAGAATGGAGCTACATGAGGGGCATTTTGGCGGAATTTCCCCATTTCTAACCTTTTCTTCAACCTCTGCTAAAGGATATTTTACATTACACCCTACACATTTAGCCCATTTAAGGTTTCCATGAAACTCTATAACATTTTTACTACCAGCTTCTTGATGTAACCCATCAACATTTTGAGTTATAATACACCTTAACAAACCTAATTCCTCAAGTTTAGCTAGAGCATAATGAGCCGGATTAGGTTTAGGTGTAAAATTAAATATTTCACTACTAAGCCTGACCATTACCTCCCAAAATTCCTTAGGATTTCTAAGAAACCTGCTATAGGTAAAAAGGCTTGGATCATATTTTTTCCAGATGCCATGAGGCCCCCTAAAATCTGGAATACCACTTTCAGTTGAAATTCCTGCACCTGTTAATGCAACAGTTCTCCTAGACGAAACAATATCCTCCGCAGCTCTTTTAATCAATTCTTCTTTAATCATGGTTTTAATTCACCTAAAGAAAAGGTTAATTTTTATATTAAACCAAATAATTATTGAATGTTAATAAAATTTAAATTTAAAATTCGTAACCTAGAGCATCAACTATATCCCTATGAAGATTTTTTAACCTCTTAATTGCGGGATGATTTTTCCCCAATTTTCTTTCAAACTCTCTAACACAATCATTAAAATCTATAACCATGCTACGTTTAACCCTCTTATCAGCATAAGCAACAATTTTCTCTTCAATAGTTTCTAGAAGAAAACTTTTTCTAGGTAAACCGTACTTTACAGCCTCCTCTTTAGGTATGCCTGCACCTACATGTCTCTCTATAATATTTACCACAGAGCTAGGAAGGTTAAGTTTCCTAGCAATTTCTCCTCCAATATAGCCATGTAAAATTGAGTGTGTTTTAATTCTTCCAATATCATGTAAAATTGCCCCAACTTCAACAAGATTTACATCAACATCTATCAAACCCCTCTCTAAGATCTTCTTAGCTATCTCTACAGCTAAATCCGCAACAAATTTTGAATGTTTTATAAGACTTTTTGGGCAACCTATATTTTTGAGGATTTTTTCAGCTTCAACTCTGGATGGTAAATTACTCATGCTCTATTTCTTCCTCTAATTCTTTAACCTTTTTCTCTAAAACTTCCACAATCTTTGAATTATCAAAATGTTTTAGAGGAGTTGAACAGGTTGGGCATCTAAAAATATTTTCCATAGCTTCTTCAAAAGTAAATCTTCCATGGCCACTTTCACAGTAAAAGAAATCATGGGTTTTTTCAAATTCAAGTCTAGCCTTAAGTTTTTCAAGTATTCTTCTTTTCTGAGTTCTTACTAAACTTTTAAGCTGGTCTTTTTGAAGAACCCAATAAAACGTCATCCAACCAGTATTCTTATCCTGAACTGTTTCTGATGAAACTATGGAAAAATTATGAAGCCTGAAAAGGATCTTTCTTACCTCAGTTAGCTTAACTCCCGTAGACCTTACAAGCTCCTCCTCAGTAGCTTTTCCTCTTTTTTTAAGCTCACCAATAATTTTTACTGCATCCTCGCCACCAATTTTCTCCACAATTTTATCAAGTAATATTGCTTCTTTTTTACTCAATGTTCATCGGCTGTTTTCCGGGTTTTTTAGTCTTTTTTTTCCTTGTAATATATTTTGTTTCATGGAAAGATTTAAGATTTAAAGGTTTTTGCTTAAAATGTAGCTACCCATTAGATTTTAAAGCTATTTAAGAAAGATTTAAGGGTTGGAGCTTACTCTTTCTTTTTGTGTTAGAAGATGAGTAAAGGTGGAAGTCAATACATAACTATGGAGGAGTTTAATAAGCTAGATTTAAGGGTTGGTAAAGTTTTAAAAGCTTCAAAGGTTAAAGATTCAACAAAACTAGTTTTACTTGAAGTTGATATTGGTGGTGAAATTAGACAAATTGTTGCAGGTTTAGCAGAGTACTATCCGCCAGAGTATTTTCTTGGTAAAAACGTTGTTGTAGTTGCAAATCTTGCACCAAAAAAGATTCGGGGAATAGAATCTCAAGGGATGATACTAGCAGCAGTAAATGATAAACCTTACCTTGTAACTGTCGAAGGAGATGCTCCTCCAGGTTTAAAGATAACTTAAACACCCTAATTTTATTTTTCATTTTTACCTTAAGTTTAGTTAGGTGGGTTATGGTTAAAGTTGTAGTTTTACGTTGGGGTCATAGGCCTGAAAGAGATAAAAGGTTAACTTCACATGTAGCCCTAGTTGCTCGTGCGCTTGGTGCTGATGGCATGATTTTGTCTGATGTTAATGATGAGTCTATTAAGAGAACTGTTGAAAAGGTTGTAAAAATTTGGGGCGGGCCATTCTTTTTCGAAATGGGAATACCTTGGAGAGAGGTTGTTAAAAAATGGAGAAGTGAAGGTGGGATTGTTGTTCATCTTACCGCTTATGGGGAAAATATTGGTTGTAGTGATGTTATGGAGAGAATTAAAGCTACAGGTAAAGATATTTTAGTAATTATTGGAAGTCAAAAAGTTCCGAGAGAATTTTTTTCTAACGATGTTTCTGATTTTAATGTTGCTGTTAGTAATCAACCCCACTCTGAGTGTGCAAGTTTAGCTATTTTTCTTGATAGATTTTTTGAAGGTAAAGAGTTAACAAAAGAATTTAAAAATGCAAAACTTAAAATTAATCCTACGCCTCGTGGTAAACAAGTTATTAAACTTTTATAACCTCAATTACACGTCCACCAAGATCTTCAACTTTACCTAAAATTTTATCTGCAAAATGTTCTGTGGACTTAACATCAACAAGTATTATGTTTTCATGGAAATCTTGGTTAACTACTGTAGAAAATCTCCTTATTTTTGAGAGGAGTGAAAGAGATTCAGAATTTAGTGGTAGTTGTAAGGATAATTGAACAAAATTTCTTAAGTTTTTAGCAACAGCTTCTTTAAGACTTTCGATATTAATCTTTCTAAGTGCACTTATTGGGACAATATTTGAAGCTATACTGGATATACTTTTTGCAGCTTCTTTAACCCTTATACTATTAGCAAGATCTATTTTATTTAAAGCAGTTACAATCGGTGTTCCAATAACACCAATTTCCTTTAAAACATCTAAACAGCACTTAGTTTTTCTTTTAACTTCTTCAACATCCTCGCTACAATCAACAACAACTATAATAAGATTTGAATAAATTGTTTCTTCAAGAGTTGATTTAAATGCCTCAATTAAAGTTAAAGGTAAACCATCAATAAACCCTACGGTATCTATAAGTAAAGCTTTCTTACCATCAAAATCTACAGCTGAAATTTTTGTTGAAAGTGTTGTAAAAACACTATTTGAAATTTTAACATTCTCACCAGTAAGAGTATTAAAAAGTGTACTTTTTCCAGCAGCAGTATAACCACAAAGAGAAACTGTTGGAAATCCTAAGTCTGCTCTTAAAGCACGCTTAATTCTTCTTTCAACTCTAATTTTTTGAAGCTCTTTTTCAATATTTGAAATTCTTCTTCTTATAGCTTCATAATAAACATCAGCTTCATATTTTCCAAGTCCATGAAATCCTGGCTGTTCGCCAAGTTTTGCAAGTCTGACTTTCTCTTTTGCTCTTGTAAGCTCATATTTAAGTTTTGCAAGCTCTATTTGAAGTTTTGCTTCCCTTGTTGATGCATGATTACTAAAAACTTCAAGAATAAGTTGGAACTTATCTATAACCTCAACACCAGTTTTTTTAGCAAGATTATAGGCTTGAACAGGTTTAAGTTCATTCTCAAATATTACCCTTTCGGCACCTGTTTCCTTAACAATTTTTGCAAGGTCTTCAACCTTACCACTGCCAATCTGATACTTTGAACTTGGATACCTAACCTGACTTAAATATCCAACAACCTCGTATCCAACAGTTTCAGCTAGAATTTTAAGTTCATGTAAAAGACTTTTTTCACCAGGAAGTCTACGTTCCACTAGAACTACTTTCAGTTTCCCCACCTTTTTTACCTTTACCTCGTGTAAGAGAGGTTGAAATTATATCGCCTATTGTTAGCCTTTCATCGAATCTAGGCTTAAACTCTTCAAACTTTAAAGGTTTAGGAGCCTTGGTAGTAAGCTTAATTTTAAGCACATGCTCCAACCTTCTAACAGTAGCTAAACTTGGAATAACCTTGCCAGTTTCAATTTTACTTATAAATGATGCTTTTTCATTCATTTTTGATGCTAATTCTTCCTGAGACCAACCAAGTTTTTCTCTTGCATTTTTAATCTTTAAACCATAATCCTCAACTAGCATAAAATCTTCATCAAAATCTGTTTGAGTTCCGCTAATTCTTCTAGTTTGAAGTTTAGTTTCAATTTTTTTGACTGGTTTTTCCCATGTTATCGGCGAGCCGTATCCTGAGCATTCTTCACATACTGTAAGTTTTGCACCCTCAATTATTATTCTGTAAGGTTTCCCCTGAATTGGTTTTCCGCAAACTTCACAACGCATAAAACCTACCATAAAATCCTTATCTTTTATTGTTATATTCTAATTGGGTGAACATTAAATTTAACATTTACCTTTAAATCTAAAGTTTAGCCTTGCAGAGGTTTTTTCCATGAATTTTAACTTTATGGCTACAACTATAACAGGTTTTGAAGATATTGCTGCAGGAGAAATTGAGGAGATTTTAGGTGTTAAAGTTGAACCTGATGTTGGAAAAGTTTTCTTTAGCTCAAATCTTAATGCTATTTATGTATTAAACCTTAATGGTAGGTGTCTCCATAAAGTTTTCCTTGTTTTAGGAATTTTAAAGTTTAAAAATTTGGATGACATCTATCGTGAAACTAGAAGAATCGACTACGGTTGGATTATAAATCCAAACCAATCTTTTGCTGTTAGAGCTGAAAGGCATGGTTTTCATACTTTTACAAGCCTTGATGTTGCAGCTATTGTGGGTAAAGCAATTATAGAAAGCTTTTTAGAAGCATACAATGTAAGGTTAAAAGTTAACCTTAAAAATCCTGATGTAGAGTTTTATGCTCTTGTTAAAAATTCAAAATTTATCTTAGGTTTGAATACAACAGGGGAATCTTTACATAGACGTGGTTATAGGGTTTATAGTCATCCAGCAGCATTAAAAACAAGTTTGGCATGTTGCCTTATAAGGTATAGTGGTTGGAAATTTAATCAAGCTCTTTTAGATCCTATGTGTGGTGGCGGAACAATACCTATAGAAGCTGCTTTAATGGCTAAGCAAAAGCCCCTAAATAGCTTTAAACATGATTTTGCATTTTTTAAGTTAAAATTTTTTGATAAAGAAGAATATGAAAAAATATGTGAGAAGTTTAGGAAGAAGAAGGTTGAAAATTTAAAGGTTTATGGTATTGACATTTCTTCTAAACATTTAAATGGAGCAGTAATGAATGCTAAATCTGCTGGTGTTTATGATGATATAGTTTTTATTCTTGGTGATGCTAGAAAACTAAAAAAGTATGTTAATTTTAACCCTGAACATGTCATAGTTAATCCTCCCTACGGTGTAAGAAGCCTAAGAAGGAGAGCTATAGAAAAACTTTACAAGGATTTCCTATTCTCTGTAAAAGAAATTTCAGAAAATACAACGTTAACCTTGATTACTAATGCATGGGTTGAGTTTGAAAGTGTTTTAAAAGAACTTAATGTTCAAGATGTTGAAGAAAAAACTGTTATGCATGGAAATCTTCCAACAAAAGTTTTTAAATGTAAAATTCCTTAAAAGGATTGGTTTTTTAACCTATAACTGGTATAGGAGAACCATTAGTAGGTAGGCTCCTAATTTTTGATGGTGAAAAGGCTATAAAAATGTCTATACTGCATGACTTATTAGTAATGGAAAAAAGTTGAAGGAAAGAATTATAAGTGAGGCGTAAAGATTTATGCTTAATGATTTGCCTTTACACAAGCTAAGGTTAAGTTATCAACAAATGTTTAAGGACCTTAAAAAAGAAAGTATTGAAGCAAAAATCGTTAAAGCTGCTGATAGTTTTTTAGATTATGAAAGCATAGGTTATCCAAGAAAATTTTTTAAAGATTTGTGGCAAAGTGCTGAAGAAAACATTAATTCACTAAGGATAGATTTCTTTCTTCTTTTACTTAATGAACTTAAAAAAGCTAGGGGAATAAAGCATAAATGAGCATTAAGAAATTGGTGAATTCTCTTACTGAAGAAATTAAGAAAAAGGGGAGTGTTATTGTAGCTTTTTCTGGTGGTGTCGATTCTTCTGTTGCTGCTGCATTAGCTTATAAAGCATTAAAAAATAGAGCCTTAGCTGTAACCATTAATTCACCACTTCTTCCGTATGGGGAGATTACAAATGCAAAAAGAGTTGCAAAAGAAATAGGTATAAGGCATTTGGTAGTTAAATTAAATGAGCTTAGGTTAAAAGATTTTGTTAAAAACCCGCCAAACCGTTGCTATATCTGTAAAAAGTTTCGTTTTAAAGTGCTCAAAAAGATAGCAATAAAAAAGAATTTTAATGTCGTTATGGATGGAACAAACCTTGATGATGCAGGTGAATATAGGCCTGGGCTTCTGGCTTTAAAGGAGGAGAACATTTATAGCCCATTTTTAGAGCATGGTTTAGGAAAAATGTTGATTAGAAGACTTGCAAAAAATCTTAGGTTATCAGTTTACAATAAACCTTCAAGTGCATGTTTAGCATCAAGGTTTCCATATTGGATTAAATTAAGCTTAGATAAGTTAAAACGTGTTGATAAAGCTGAATCCTACATTAAAGCTAAATTAGGGTTAAATGTTGTTAGAGTTAGGGATCATGGTGAGCTAGCACGAATAGAAATTGAAAAAAAGGATTATAAAGTGTTTTTAAGTAACGAAAAATCCGTGGATGATGTTATCAGCAAATTAAGGAGGCTTGGCTTTAAATTTATAACGTTAGACTTGGAAGGTTATAGGTCGGGGAGTTTTGATTATCAGTTTAAAGGGTGGGAAACTAAAAGTTAGGTGTATTTGACTCTATTTTTGGAGGTTTAATTTAAATGTTAAATGATTTTACTAAAATTTTAGCCGAAATAATAGTTAACACCCTTAATTATGGTAGGGAAGCTTCATTTTGGCTTATTTTAGGTTTTCTCTTTGCAGGTTTTCTTAAAGTTTTCATCCCCTCAGATTTTCTTTATAAATATCTCGGGAAAGGTAGTTTTAGATCTATTTTCATGGCAACTTTACTGGGTATACCTCTACCTTTATGTTCTTGCGGTGTTATTCCCACAGGTATTGGGCTTTACCGTCAAGGTGTATCTAAAGCATCAACTTTAGCTTTTTTTATATCTACACCTGCAACAACGGTTACAACCATAATGATTTCTGTAGGTATGCTTGGTTGGAAGTTTACTATTGCAGAAATAGTAACATGTTTTGGTGTGGCTTTCTTAACGGGGATGCTTGCACTGTTTCTTCTAGAAAAAGGGGAAGTTAAAAAAACTGGTAAGGTAAACTTTAGAATAGCTGAGGTTAGCAATAAGTGTGCTTTATGTGAGAATTCAAAAAATCCGGGAAATTCAAGCTTGAAAGAAAAATTTAGGGAAATGTTTCATTACGGATTCATTGAAATGGTTGATGATGTTGGAGTTTACATTTTAATTGGTTTACTTACAGCTGGAATTGTTGCTTCTCTTATACCTGAAACAATTATTGAGAATTATCTTGGTAAAGGTCTTCTTCCACTCTTTATAATGGTTTTAATCGGAACACCCATGTATATTTGCTCCACGGCTTCTGTTCCATTTGTTGCAGCAATGGCGGCTAAAGGTATGCATCTTGCTGCAGGACTAGTTTTTCTTGTGGCAGGTCCAGCAACAAATCTTTCAACAATCTTAGTAATCGGGAAAGTTATGGGCAAAAGAACAGCAATACTTTATGTTTCCTCAATAATCTTTTTCACAGTTTTTATTGCATATGGTTTTTGCTTGGTTGGTTGGATATGATTGAAGATTTAAGCTTTTTAATCTTGTTAGGGCTTATAGCTTATACTCAAATAAGGAAAAGATTAAAATTTAAAGGAGGCGAGAAAATATTGAAATGTGAATCATGCGGTAAAACAATATTTGAAAAACCAGTAAAAGTTAAAGTTGATGATAAAGAATTAGCTTTTTGCTGTGAGCATTGTGCAAAAGCTTACCTTTCATCAAAAGATATACAATTTTAATTAGAAAATTTCCGATCTCATCAATATCCGGGGATGCTTAATGGTTAAATGCTATAAATGTTTAGTTGAGGAAGCATCTGTATGGATTCCTTATGCAAAGCTTTATTATTGTAAGAAATGTTTTAATGCTTTTCTTTTAAAAAGGGTAAAAGAGACTATTGAAAAGTATAAAATGTTTAATTTAGATGATAGGGTTGGTGTGGCTATTTCAGGTGGAAAAGATAGTGCAGTTTTGCTTTATACCTTAAAAAAAGCATTTCCAGATGTTGATTTTATACCTTTCCATATAAACCTTGGAATAGAAAATTATTCTGAAAATTGCTTAAAAAAAGCTGAGGAAATAACAAAAATGCTTGATTTAGACCTTTTTGTTTATGATTTAAGGAAGGAGAAAAGTTTTAGCATAGATGATTTTAAAAAAACTAGGTATAAAAGAAAGTTATGCTCAGTTTGTGGGATAATAAAAAGACAAGTTTTTAATGAAGTAGCGGAAAAAATCGGTGTAGATGTTTTAGCAACAGGCCATAATCTAGATGATTTAGTTGAAATTATGTTTTCAAATTTTTTAGCTGGAAACTTTGAACAACTTATTAAGTTAAAACCAGTTATCTTACCTTTCCATCCAAAACTTGTAAAAAAGGTTAAGCCTCTTTTTAGGATACCAGAAAGTGAAATAGCTTTGTATGCTTTATTTAATAACCTCCCTGTTAGGGAGGTAGAGTGCCCTCATGTTGTTGGCTCAAGGCTTTTAAAAAGGAAAAAACTTTTAGAAATTTTTTCAAAAGAAAATCCAAGTTTTAAGTATCAGCTTCTTTCAGTTTTTCTAAAGAAGCTAATTCCAATTTTAGAGGAGAAAGAAAAGGAGAAAGTTTTTACTACATGTGAAATTTGCGGTTTTCCTGCTTCAACCAAAATTTGTGGAAGTTGCAGAAGAATTATTGAGATAAAATCTATCTTAAAAAATATGCAGCACACGTAATATCTTAATCTAAAAGCTCATTTAGCAGATTTTTAACTTCCTCTATACTTTGGGCACTTTTAATTAGAATTTTTCCACCGCTAATACTGAGCTCTTTGTCCTTATAGTTAACTTTTACCAGTACACCTGAAATATTGCTGATAACTTTACCTTTACTGATTATTTTTTCAACCGCCTCTTTTTGTTTGTCATATTTGAGTAAAGTAACATATTCTCCTGTAGTTCCGCATGCTACTTCAATACTTTTAACATAATCTTTAAATTTTTCACGCAAATACGGAACACCTTTAGGTTTCCATCTTTTTCGAGAGAATTTTGGCTAATTCTTCTTCCTCTAATGCATGTTTTTCTTCTGTAGTTAAATTTTTGGGAAGCCATTCAGGCGTAAAACCCTTTTTATCATAGTACTGTCTTATAGCTCTTTTTAAGGCACCAGCAGCCAATATTCCACAGTGAAATTTTACTGATGGTAAGCCTCCAACCTCTTTAATAACATCTTTCCAGCCTATTTTCCATGCATCAGCTAGACTTTTACCTTTAATCATTTCTGTAAGTATACTTGCTGTTGCAATGTTAGCTGCACAACCGTAACTTTCAAATGATGCTTGCTCTACAACGTTCTTTTCTTCATCTATCTTCAGGTAGATTGTTATCATATCTCCACATGTAGGGCTACCTGCAGTAGCGGATACTGTTGCATCATCCATTTTACCTGCATTTTTGGGGTTTCTAAATAGCTCAAGTATTTTAGGGTTATATGGTAATGGTACTCTGGACAATTTTTTATAAAACCCCCTTCTTTATACCGGGCTTATTGACCTTAACCTTTTAACTGCTTCTGGTAGCTGAGTTAGTACGTAATCTATGTCTTCCTCGGTATGTCTCCTGCTAATCTTCATTAGAATGCTTCCGTGAGCTTCTTCAAATTTTCTCCCTATAGCAATAAGTATGTGGCTTGGTTGGAGCATTCTTCTTGTACATGCACTTCCGCTAGAAACATATACCCCTCTTAAACTTAACTCTATCGTTAATGATTCACCTTCACAATGTAAAAAGCTGATATTAACATTATCCGGCGCTCTTTTATCTCCGTAAGGACCATTTAAGATGGTATCTTCAACTTCTTCAAGTATACCTTTAATAAGCTTATCTCTTAAATACTTCATTTGCCAAATATCCTCTCTAAAATTTTTAAAACATATTTCTGAAGCCTTCCTAAAGCCAACAATCATTGGAGTATTTTCAATACCAGGCCAAAGCTGCTGTGTTCCAAGGGGGCCTTCAATTAAGCGTTTAACTTTAACACCTTCTCTAACATACAAGACTCCTACGCCTCTTGGACCTTGAATTTTATAACTACTTATAGTTGCTAAGTCTATTCCTAAATTTTTAACATTAAAATCTACTTTGCCATAAGCATCTGAAGCATCTGTATGGAAAATTAAGTTTGGATTTTTATCTTTAACAGCTTCAACTATACTTTTTAAGGGTTGGATTGTCCCAATTTCAGGGTTTACCATTGCAATACTTATAAGAATAGTGTCCCTATCTACACTTTTTAATAGCTTATCCTGTTGTACAAAACCTTCCCTATCAACCGGAATCTTAACTACCTGAAATCCTTTTTCACTTAACATTTGAGCAATAAGGTCTATGGTTACTGGCTCACTATTAGATATGATAACCTTTTTTCCCTTTCCTTTATTAGCCAAAACTCCACCTATTAGTGCAACATTATTTGCTTCAACCTCGCTATTCATAAAGTTAATTTCTTCAGGGGATGATGCGCCTATAAAGCTTGAAATAAGCTTAGAAGTTTCCATGATTACTTCATAAGCTTCCCAACCATACTTATGGGTAATAGTAGGATTACCATAACTTTTTAAACTGAAATATGGTAGCATTTCTTCAACAACCTCTGGAAAGACAGGGCTAGAATTCTCTAAGTCAAGATAAACCTCCTTCTTAAGTCCTTCGTGTGCCTTAAGAATATCTTTAACACTTTCAAATGACATTTGATTATCACCTTATTGAGCGTGAAACCTCCTCAATAATTGATAAAAATTTTTCTACCTCCTCAATTGTGTTATAAAGATAGGTTGATACACGTACAGTTCCCTGAGGCTTACCCAGTATAAATTTAACTAAAGGATGAGCACAGTGTAATCCTGACCTTACAGCAATCTTAGCTTTAGAATCGAGTATTAATGCTAAATCGTGGGGACTTAGGTTTTTAATGTTAAATGAGGTTACTCCTAACTTAAATTCGGGTTTTGGTCCATAAACTTCTACATTGGGTATTTTTGTTAATCCATTATAAATTTTCTTAGATAGCATCTTTTCATGCTGTTCTATTTTTTCAAGCCCTATTCTCTTTAAATACTCAGCAGCAACCTTTAATCCTAGCACCTCACCTATAGCAGGAGTTCCAGCTTCAAATTTTGAGGGGCCTTTAAGAAGCTTATAACTACCAATATCAACAGCCTCTATAGTTCCCCCACCAATATAGATTGGTGTTAAACTTTCCATTAGCTCTTTGCGTACATAAAGGACACCTGAACCTGTGGGTCCGCACATTTTGTGGCCTGAAAATGTGAAAAAATCGCAACCTATCTTGCTTACATCTATTTTTATATGGGGTGTTGATTGTGCTCCGTCTATAAGTACCATTGCACCATGCTTATGGGCTATTTCTGTTATTTCTTTAACTGGTGATACAACCCCTAAAACATTTGAAACATGTGTTACAGCTACAATTTTTGTTTGGTCGTTTATAGCTTTTTCAAAATCTGGGAGGTTTAGGAAACCTTCAATTGTTGGTTTAATAAATTCAACTTTAACCCCATAAAGTTCGCTACAACGTATCCATGGTAAAAGATTTGAGTGGTGTTCTAAAAGAGTTGTAACAATTTTATTGTTTCTCTTAAAATTTATGCTGTGTGCAATTATGTTTACTCCTTCAGTAGCATTTTTAACAAAAATGATTTCCTCTTTTGATTTTGCACCTATAAAGTTAGCGATTATTCTTCTAGCATCCTCATACTCCTCACTAGCTTTTTGGGAGGATTCGTATAAACCTCTTTCAATGTTTGCACGATATTCAATGTAGTATTCTAGCATTTTATCTATAACTGGTTTTGGTGTTAGGCTGCTGGCAGCATTATCAAAATATATGATGCCAGATTTTAGCTGAGGAAAATCTTCTCTTATCCTTTTAACATTTAGCATCTTTAATCTCCAGAATAGTTGATTTAAGCTAGAAACATGTTTAATTTTCTTTCTATTTTTGTTTTGTAAGTTTTAGAATAAAGTTTTTAAAAATTTGGGGCTAAATTTATTTGGTGGTATTTAACCATTTCGTTTCTTTCGGAGGGAGTTTTAAGCTTTATGTTTCCTCCAACTGTTAGGCTTGTTAGAGGTTATATCATAGATTATTTAAGTAGTTTGGAAGGAAGTATTAACCTTGAATGGGTTTTTAACAGTATAAAAGGGATCATAGTATCAAAACAGTTAACCTTAGATGAGGTTTTAAAAATAATTGACAATATTGAACATGACCCTCTTTGCTTACCCTACCTCCCAAAAATAGAAAAAATAAGAAGGCTTAGGAAGCTTAGGAGGCTATTGGCAGATTTAGCTAACATCGAGGAAAAATAGTTTTGCATAACACGTAGGAAAATTTAACCTAATAATAATGCCTAGGCTTTTCTGGGTAGAGTTAAGACTAAAAATTTAAAGAATGAATTTTCGATAGAGATTTATAGGTTCAAGGTTTTATAATCTTCTTAGGCTTAATTTAAAGGGGTAAAGTAATGTACCGTGAGTACCCAGTACCTGGAGCAACAACTGTTGGTATTGCATGTAAGGATGGGGTTATTTTAGCTGCTGAGAAGAGAGTTACCTATGGTTATCTTCTTTTAAGCAAAACCGGGAAAAAGATTTTTAAGTTAACTGATAGAATTGGAGCAGCATGTGCAGGTCTTATTGGTGATATGCAAACACTTGTTAGGGAAGCATCGGCTTATGCAAGCATTTATGCTTTGGAGAGGAGAAGACCTATTAGTGTTGGAGCTATGGCTAAACTTATTGCAAACTTACTTTTTGAGAGAAGACTTTTCCCGTTAATAACTCAAACAATAATTGGTGGAGTTGATATTGAGGGTTCCCATGTTTATGTGCTTGATCCGTTAGGCTCTGTTATACCTGATAAATACGCTAGTGTTGGTTCCGGTGCTGAAATTGCTACAGGTATTTTAGAGGCTGAATATAAGGATGATTTAACCATTGAGCAAGGTAAAAATCTTGCTCTTAGAAGTATTAAAGCTGCAGTTGCACGTGACATCCAAAGTGGGGATGGTGTAGACTTTTTAATTATAACAGCTGATGGCTCAAGAGAGGAAAGTATAGACTTCAAATAGTTTAAGGAATTTTTTCTTCTTCCCTAAACATTTTATTTAATGTTGCATGTTTACAGATTCTCTCAAGTTAAGTTAGGCTGCCTAGGTTGAATGAATTGGATAAATTTAAGCTTATTAGTGTTGATGAGGTTAAGCAAACATTAGGGAAGCTTATTGCAATCCCAAGTGTAAGTGGAAACGAGCATGAAATTGCAGATTATGTTGAAGAGAAACTTTTAGCTTACGGTTTTAGGGTTGAAAGAATACTTGTTGAAGGTTGTGGACCTACGATTTTTGCTTATTATAAAGCTAATTCTAAAGGTTTAAATCTTCTTTTTTATGGCCATCTTGATACTGTTAAACCTGTTGAAGGTTGGACTTTTCCTCCATTTAAACCTAAAATAATTGGTGGTAAAATGTATGGACTTGGTTCATGTGATATGAAAGGAGGCTTAACAGCTGTTTTTGAGGCTTTAAAGAGGCTTACAAATCTTAAAAAGATTCATGGAAATATTTTTGTTGCTTTAACAAGTGATGAGGAGCTTTATTCTAGAGGTTGTGATAAGCTTATAAGACTTGGGAAACTTAGAGGGATTGATGCTGCAATTTCAGCTGAACCTACAGGCGTTCTAAGAATGGAAGTTGGACGTTTTGGTCGTGTAGTTTATGATATTATTGTTAAGGGTAAAAGTTCTCATGTTTCAAGCTTAAAAGGAAAGGTTGATGCTGTTGTTGAAGCCTCAAAAATTGTTTTATCCCTTAGAAAGTTGAAGGGTGGGGGAGGTCTTACAGTTTTAGCCATAAATGGTGGAACAGAATTTTTATCAACTCCAGATACTTGTAGAATTGTTGTTGATAAACAACTTGGCTTAAAAGAATCTGGAGAAGTTTTTTTAAAGGAGATTAAAGGCTTAGCTGGAAAACTTAAATTGAAGTCTAAAGTTATAGTTAAGGTTTTTAAGAGACCAACTCCATACATGAAACCTTACATATTAGGTAGTAGGGGTAGTAGAATAATTAGGGCTGTTGAAAAAGCTTGTAAAATAGTTAAAGGTAGATTTCCAAAAAAAGCTATTGGGAGATGTGTCGGAGATGAAAATTACCTTGTTGTTAGAGCAGGAATACCTACGGTAACTATTGGTCCTAAGGGTGGAAATGAACATTCAGCTGATGAGTATGTATATCTTAATTCTGTTGTTGATGCGGCTAACATTTATCTTTATTCAGCATTATTCTTTTTTGGCGAATAAAGGGGGCTTGATGACTTTAACCTCAATATATGAGGTTTCCCTTTTTAAGGAAAAAGGGTATATTAGGAAAAAATGTATCTCGTGCGGAAGAAACTTTTGGACACTTAACCCTGATGCTAATTATTGCGGAGACCAACCATGTGTAACCTATACCTTTATTGATGAACCTCCAACTAGTATAAAGCTTAACATTGATAATGCTAGGGAAAAATTTCTATCATTTTTTGAGAGGAACAACCATGTAAGAATAGGGAAATATCCTGTTGTAGCTAGGTGGAGGGATGATGTATATCTTGTTGGGGCCTCAATTTACGATTTCCAACCTTGGGTTACGGATGGAGTAATTCCTCCCCCCTCAAATCCTTTAACAATTTCCCAACCATGTATAAGGTTTACTGATATAGACCTTGTAGGTAAGTCTGGTAGACATTTAACAGAGTTTGAAATGATGGCTCATCATGCTTTTAACTATCCAGATAAAAAGATTTACTGGAATGATGAAACAGTAGAATACTGTTTTAGATTTTTTACTGAGGAAGTTAAGGTTCAACCTGAAAAAATAAATTTTATTGAGGATATGTGGAGTGGAGGAGGAAATGCTGGAGAAGATTTTGAAGTAGTTATTGGAGGAATTGAAGTTGCAACACTTGTATTTATGCATTATAAGCAAGCTGAAGATAAGCTTATACCATTAAAAATTCAAACTGTTGATACTGGTTACGGGCTTGAAAGGATTGTTTGGCTTACAAATCAAACACCTACAGTATATGATGCTATTTTTTCTTCCTTCTTAAGAAAGTTTTATAATTTAGCTGGGATTAAACCTCCAGAAAAAAAGATTTTTGCTGAAATATCTAAGCTTGCAGGTTCTTTTAGCCTTAAAGGTAAATCTAGCCTTAAGGAGTTTAGGTTAAATGTTTCAAGAAAGCTTGGTTTAAGTGTTGAGGAGCTTGAAAAGATAATTTTACCTGTAGAAACAGCTTATGCTATTGCTGATTTTTCTAGAACACTTGTATTTATGCTTGGAGATGGTGTTGTTCCATCAAATATGGGTGCAGGTTATCTTGCAAGACTTCTTATAAGAAAAATTTTAAGAAATATGCATTATTTAGGCTTAAACTATCCCATTATAGAGCTTGTAGATTTTCAGATTAAGGAAGTTTCTAGAAGTTTTCCTGAGTATCTTGAGAAAAGTGAAGTTATTCTTGATATGGTTGATGTTGAAGAAAGAAGGTTTAAAGAAACAATGCAAAAAGGTAAGACTATTATTAAAAGGTTAATTGAGGAGGAAAAGGGTAAGATTTCTACAAAGAGTCTTCTTATGCTTTATGATTCTCATGGTTTAACTCCAGATTATGTTTCACAAGTTGCTGAGGAATTTGGGGTCAATGTAGAGATTCCTGAAGACTTTTACACCCAAATTGTGCAGATGCACGAGAAATTTCAAAAACCTAAGGTTATTAAAGATGAGGTTACTTTAAGATTTGAAGGAGAAGTTGAGGAACTTCCTCCAACAAAATTACTGTACTATGAGGATGCATACTTAAAGGAATTTAAAGCTGAAGTTCTAAAGGTTTTCAAGGAAGGTTACGTAGTTTTAAATCAAACATGTTTTTATGCTGAAGGTGGGGGGCAGCCTCCTGATATTGGAATTCTAAAATGGAATAATGGGGAGGCTAAGGTTATTGATGTACAAAAAGTAAAAAATGTTATTCTTCATAAGGTTGAGGGAGAACTGCCAAATGTAGGTTGCCATGTTGTAGGAGTTATAGATTGGGAAAGGAGAAAAAGCTTGATGAGAAGTCATACTGCAACTCACATTTTAATTGGAGCTGCACGTAAAGTTTTAGGGGATCATGTTTGGCAATCAGGAGCTTTAAAGGGTGTTGAAAGATCAAGACTTGATATATCCCATTATTTAAGGTTAACTGATGAGCAGGTTAAAGAAATTGAGAAGCTTTCAAATGATATTGTAGCTAAGAATGTTCCAGTAAAAACTTTTTGGCTTCCAAGAGAAGTTGCTGAAGGAAAATACGGCTTTAGACTTTATCAGGGTGGTGTTGTTCCAGGTCGGGAGATAAGGATTGTTGAGGTTGAAAATTGGGATGTTGAAGCTTGTGGAGGTACTCATTGTAAATTTACTGGTGAAATTGGTTTAATAAAGATTGTTAAAACTGAGAGAATTCAGGATGGTGTTGAAAGGATACATTTTACTGTTGGACCTCAAGCAGTTGAATACGTTCAGCAAGTTGATTCTAGATTTAAAAGTTTAAGCAGAATTTTAGGATGTTCTGCTGATGATATTGAAAAATCTATTGAAGGACTTATTGATGAAATTAAAGGTTTAAGAAAAAATGTTGAAAAATTGAGGGAAAATATCGCTAGACAGCTTGCTGAAACATTGTCAGCTAATATTAAGGAGTTTAAAGGGATACAGCTTCTTAAGTACGCATCAAAACTAGTTGATGTTGAAGTAGCGATAAAAACACTAGTTGAGCTTACAAAGGCAAAACCGAACTTGGTTTCGGTGTTCGTAGTTTTAGGTGAAAAAAATGTTAGGGTTATTGTTATGGTTGGAAAGGAAGCCTTAAAACTTGGTTTGCATGCAGGTAAAATTGCCTTAAAAATCTCTAAGCTAGCTGGTGGAAGTGGAGGAGGAAAACAAGATTTTGGTCAGGGTGGAAGTCAGCATCCAGAAAAAGCCTTAGAAGCTTTAGAAAATGTTGAAAATATTTTATGTGAGGAATTAGGGGGATTTAAAAAGTGAAAAAAGTTGATTTTAAAGCTATTGAAGAAAAATGGCAGAAAAAGTGGTTTGAAGCAAAAATTTTTGAAGCTGACCCTGATTGGAGTAGGCCTAAATGCTTTGTAACTTTTCCTTTCCCCTACATGAGTGGGCCGCTTCATGTTGGACATGCATACTCAGCTGCAAGGGTTGATGTTTATGCTAGATATAAGCGTATGTGCGGTTTTAATGTTCTTTTTCCATGGGCTTGGCATTGGACTGGAGAAACTGTTGCAGGAGCCTCTGAAAGAATAAAGCTTGGGGATGAAAAGTTTATTCAAGCTTTAAGGGAGGTTGATGGTGTTCCTGAAGATGAGCTTAAAAAATTTGTTAATCCAGCTTACATGGCTGAATACTACACCAGGTATAATAGGGAGGCTGTTAAAAAACTTGGTTTATCAATAGATTGGAGAAGGGAATTTCATACATCATCTCTATGTCCAACTTTTAGTAAATTTATTGAATGGCAATATCTAAAGCTTAAAGAGAGAGGCTACGTTATTAAGGGGACTCACCCAGTTGTTTGGTGCCCTAAATGTGAAAGTCCAACAGGTGAAGCTGATAGGCTTGAAGGTTCAGGAGTATATCCTGAAGAATATACTCTTGTAAAGTTTAGGTTTAATGACTTTTATCTTCCAGCCGCAACTTTAAGACCTGAAACTATTTTTGGTGTTACAAATTTATGGATAAACCCTGATGCTACTTATGTTAAAACTCTAGTTGATGGAGAAAGATGGATAATAAGTAAAGAAGCTGCTGAAAAACTTAAAGAACAATTAAAAAAAGTTGAAATTTTAGATGAAATTAAAGGTTTAGAACTTATAGGTAAAACTTGCATGGAGCCTGTTAATGGGCGGAATCTTCTTATCCTACCAGGCTGGTTTGTAGATCCTGATAATGCTACAGGTGTTGTTTATAGTGTTCCAGCCCATGCACCTTATGATTGGCTTGCTCTAAAAGATTTACAAGAAAATCCTGAACTACTTAAAAAATTTAACATTGATGTTGAGGATGTTAAGAATATTAAGCCTATATCAATAGTTAAGGTTGAGGGTTTTGGAGATTTTCCAGCTATTGAAATTGTTAGTAAAATGAATATTAAGGATCAGGGTGACCCCAAAGCTGAGGAAGCAACAAAAATTATCTATAAAAAAGAGTTTCATACCGGAATTTTAAAGGAAAATTGCGGAAATTATGCTAATCAGCCTATCTCAAGGGTTAAGCAACAATTGATTGAAGATTTTAAGGATAAAGGTTTTTTTGATGTTATGTATGAGCTGCCTGAAAAAGTTGTGTGTAGATGTACAACACGATGCGTAGTAAAAGTTCTTCAAGATCAATGGTTTTTAAACTATTCTAACCCTGAATGGAAAGAGAAGGCGAAGAATCTTTTATCAAAAATGAAGATTTATCCTGAAGAAGCTAGAAAATGGTTTGAGGATGTTATAGACTGGCTTCATGATTGGGCATGTACAAGAAAAACAGGGCTTGGAACTCCCTTACCTTGGGCAAAAGATTGGATTGTTGAAACACTTAGTGACTCAACAATTTATCCAGCTTTCTACACTGTAAATAAGCATATTAGAATGTACGGGTTAAAAGCTGAACAGTTAACTGAAAACTTTTTTGACTATGTTTTTTATGGACTAGGAGATGCTGAGAAAATTTCAAAAGAAATAGGGATACCAGCTAACCTTATTAGCGATATTCGCAAAGAATTCTTGTACTGGTATCCAATAGACTTAAGAAATTCTGGGAAAGATCTTGTACCAAACCATCTAACATTTTACATTTTTCATCATGCAGCACTTTTCCCACCTGAACATTGGCCTAAAGCTGTGGGTGTAAATGGTTTTATGAGGGTTGAAGGAGAAGAGATGCATAAATCAAAGGGGAACTTTATTCCTTTAAGGCAGGCTCTTGATGATGTTGGGGCTGATATAACAAGGTGTACTGTTCTGCTTGCGGCTGAAGACATGGATGACCCAAATTGGAGAAATACAAGCCTTATAGAGATTAGAAACAACTTAAATGCCTTATACAACTTCCTTTTGGAAATTAGGGAAATTAGGGATACTCGTGAAGATGAAACACATATGGATAGATGGCTTTTAACATCTATTTATCATCACGTGGAAAAGGTTTCCAAGAATATTGAAGTTTTAAAAACAAGAACAGCTTTAGAAACAGCCCTTTACGAAGTTTGGAGAAGTTTCAGATGGTACCTTAGGAGAGTTGAAAAACCGAATCGAAATGCTATTTTAAAGGCTACAAGTGTATGGGTTAGAATTTTAGCCCCTTTCATGCCTCACCTAGCTGAGGAACTTTGGGAAAAATTTGGTGAAAAAGGTTTCATTTCAACTGCTAGATGGCCTAGAGGTGAAGTTGAACCTAGCCTTAAAGATGAGGTTTCAGAAGAACTTATTCAAAATCTTTTTGAGGATACAAAGGATATTGTTAAAGTGATAAAAGTTAAACCTAAAAGAATATTCTACTATGTGGCATCAGATTGGAAATGGAAGATTTACCTTGAAGTTTTAAGTAAACGTTTAGAAAAAAGTCTTAATAAAGGAATAATTAAAAATCTTATATCTTCCCTTGAAATAAAGGAGAAGGGTGCTTTAGCTGCTAAGTACATTAAAAAAATTGTTGAGGATATCTTAAAGATGCCTGAAGATGTTGCAGGTAAAAGATTAAAAGTTGGCTTTATAGATGAGTATGAAGTTTTAATGGATGCTAAAAAATTTTTTGAAAAAGAGTTTAACGCTTTAGTTTATGTTTTTAGAGAGGATGATAAAGCTAAAGTAGATCCAAAAGGTAAATCTCAGATTGCGGAGCCGTACCGTCCAGCAATATTTATTGAAGAATAGTTTTAATAGGCAATCTTCCTCCTAACTATTCTTTATAGGTTCCATAAATTGGCTGCCTCTAAAGAGTTTAATGGTTTTCTAAAGTTTAAAATGGCTATTGAAGATTTTAGGTATCTTTTGGATAGAGAATACGATAGAGAAAGTGCATTAAAATTTGTAGGTGATCATTACCAGCTTAACAAGCAATTTAGACTTATACTTTATCGTTGTGTTTATGGATTTAAAAAAGCTTTAGAACATAAAGAAAAAAAAGTTCTTAAGCATGATGTTTGTGGAAGAAGAATTGGTATTGATGGTTATAATGTACTTATCACTGTTGAATCTTCTCTTCAAGGTAAACTGGTAATCTTTTGTGATGACTATTTTGTTAGAGATGTTTCAGCAGTACATGGAAAACATAAGATAACCCCGGTAACCTTAAAAGCTTTAAAGTTGATTGCTAAAACTCTTAAAAACCTTAAACCTAAAAGTGTAGGATTATTTTTTGATTCTCAGGTAAGCTATAGTGGAAAACTAGCCTCACTTGCTAAGGAAATATTTTTAGATGAAAGTTTAAAAGGGGATTTCTTGGCTGTAAAGCAGGCTGATAATCAAGTTCTAAATTATGGAGATATTGCTGTTAGTAGTGATACTGTTATAATTGATAGAGTTGAAAAAATTTTTGACCTAGCTGAAGAAGTTTTAAGAAAATGGAAACTTGTTAAACTGTTAAACTTAAGGAGAGATTCACATATTAGGGAGATTTATAAGATTTTACTTAAAAAATTGTAGTTCAAATATAGTTTGTAAGAGTTTTTGTTATAATTGCTTCTAAACTTTTACCTTCAGATAAAAGTTGGTTAAATGTTAACCTATAGTGTTTACCTGTATTTTCAAGTTTTTCAGGTTCTATTAAACGCCATCCAATACCTTTTTTCTTAAATTTTGCAGCAATAAAAGGTTTTGCACCAAATTTTTCGGAAAATCTTATAAGCTGTTTAACAGATTCGTCAGCGATGTAGATTATATTTTTTCTCGTAGATTTAACCTCAATAGCTAGATATAACCCCCTTCTACCAGCTAAGATATCAGGTCTATCAAGTTTTGTTCTTGAACCTGAAGATGGTGCACGTAAGACAGCAAAACCTAGATTATTAAGCTTATGTACAAGTTCTCTTTCCTCGTTTATTCCTCTCCTCAACATTTAACCCCTTAAAGTATTGAGGAGATAATCATCAATTCGGGGCCTGTTGTTAATGAGCCTACTAAAGCTCCATAACTGTTTATAAGTATCCCGCTAGCAATAAACGGTACACCATTATTTACTGTGCTTAAAACTGTTGGTAAATCAAAAAATTTTGAGATAAATTCTTCCTCCTTTCTAGATGTTTTTGGATGAAGAATAACACCTTTATTAGTTGCTCTTGCAACAGAACCAACATAAGGTGAGTTTGCAATCATTCCAAAGCAGGCTTCAACATTAAGTATATCTTCAACAATCTTTAGTTCTTTCTTGGTTAAGATAGGTGAAACTATAGCTTTTTTATCGTTAGCTAAAATAAGATTTCCGAATGAAGTTTTTGTACTTAAAATTTTTTCAACATTAACTTTAAGGCTTCTTTTTAAAAGCGCAACTTCATCCTCACCAGCGTAGTGAGGTAAAATTATTCCATTAGAATTTGCTGAAGCTAAAACACCAATAAGTTTAGAGTAAGCTAGGTCTATGGTAATGGATGGAACATTTAAGGTTTTTTCAACTCTCTCAATTTTTCTTTCAGGTAAACCGTTAGGCAAAATTACAAACTTATCAGTTGCAAGGGAAAATACTCCTATATTTGGACTACCAAGTATATCAAAACGTAGAATCGTCAAACTAGCCCTTCCACCACACCCCTTCTAAACTTATTAATCCACCCAAATTTCCTTCTACGTTTTTCCATATCTTCCCACGTTATATAAATGTTTACATAAAGCTACTAGGAAAAAAGCTTAACATTACCTGTTAATTTTTAAAGTTTAGGTGAGGTTAAAAGTGGATGAAAACTATTATGATTTAATAATTATTGGTGTAGGTCCAGCAGGCTTATCAGCTGCAATTTATTCGGCAAGAATGGGGTTAAAAACCCTTGTTTTAGGGGAAAGTTTAGGGTTAGCTGCTGAAGCAACGATCATAGAAAATTATCCCGGGTTTAGAAGAATATCCGGGCTTGAGCTTGTTGAAAAAATGCGTGAACAGGCTGAAGAGTTTGGTGCGGTTATTCATTTACCTGAAACTGTTATTGATTTAGATTTAAAGGGTAAGATTAAGAGTGTTAAAACAGAAGCCAGTACGTATAAGTGTGGAGCTATTATTATTGCAACTGGTTGTATTCATAGGAAGCTTAATATTCCTGGAGAGGAGGAGTTTAAAGGTAAGGGTGTAAGCTACTGTGTAACATGTGATGGACCATTTTTTAAAGGCAAAAAAGTTGCTGTTGTTGGTGGAGGTAATGCTGCAGCTACAGCAGCTTTGTACTTAAAAGACTTAACTTCAAATGTTTTTCTTATACATAGGAGGGAAGATCTTAGGGCTGATGAGATACTTAAAAGGAGAGTTATAGATAGTGGAGTTAGTATTCTTTTTAACAGTGAAGTTAAAGCTATAGTTGGGAGAAACTTTGTTGAAAAAGTGGTAGTTTTTAACAAGAAAACAGGGGAGGAGAACCTTCTTGAGATTGATGGAGTTTTTATTTATGTTGGTGAGGAGCCTCAAAGTGGTTTAGCTAAAAAAGCTGGAGTTTTAGTTGATGATGAAGGATTTATTGTAGTAAATAGGCGGCAGGAAACAAATATTGAGGGAGTATATGCTGCAGGTGATGTAACGGGGAATGTTAGACAGATAGGAACTGCTGTAGGTGAAGGGATAACAGCAGCTGTAAACAGTTACCTGTACCTTAGAGGAGGATGGTATGGTAAGGAAAAAGTTGGTGTTTAACTTTTCCCTTAAGTTGTAGTTTAAACTTTAGCTGAGCTGGAAAGGTTGCTTAAGTTTTATTTCATTAATTTACTCTGTAACGGTTATTGCTTGAGTTGGACATTGAACTTCGCATGCACGGCAAACAATGCAGGCGTCATTGTTTACTACAACTGAAACTTTTTTTC
Source organism: uncultured Candidatus Bathyarchaeia archaeon (assembly GCA_964569845.1). Taxonomy (GTDB): domain Archaea; phylum Thermoproteota; class Bathyarchaeia; order Hecatellales; family Hecatellaceae; genus CAZMUQ01. The sequence goes on along the minus strand of CAZMUQ010000004.1, from coordinate 17,886 downwards.
CTTCTTTTTCCTGCATCTCGAATACTCCAACAGGACAAACTTCTACGCAGATAGCATCACCATTACACTTTTCATGGTCAACTTCAACCTTAACCATTTCCTGCCACACCCACAAACATTTTTTTGCTTTTACATGAAGTCTAAAACTTAAAGTATAGATAAAGTTTTTTGTTAAACCTACCTAAAGCTAGCTTTTAGATAAAATATCAATCTTACCATCTTTTCTTCCAACATAAACAAGATTTGCCATATTTAAAAATAAGCCTGTTTCAATAATTCCAGGTATACTTTTCAACTTAGAATTAAAAGCTTCAGGATTTTTAACAATTCCGCAGTAAATATCAACGATAAAGTTTCCATTATCAGTTACCGTAGGGCCAACTTTACCTTCCCCCTCTCTAACCTTAACATTAAAACTTTTTTTAAGTTCTTTAAGAACAATTGGAAGAGCAAATGGTAAAACTTCAACAGGGATTGGGTTTTTAAATCCAAGATTATCAACAAGTTTTGTTTCATCCACAATAATAACGTATCTCTTGGATGCATAACCAATAATTTTTTCTCTTGTTAATGCTCCGCCGCCTCCTTTAACAAGGTTTAAATTTTTGTCAACCTCATCAGCACCATCTATTGTTAACTCTAAGCATGGATATTCGTCTAAAGTTACGATAGGAAGTTTTTCCTCTAAAGCTTTGTAGAAAATTTGGTAGGATGATGGAACTATATAAACTTTTAACCCTTCTTCTCTAACTCTTTTCCCTAAGGCGGAGACAGCATATTCAACGGTTGTACCACTACCTAAACCAATAACCCAACCATCTTTAACATTTCTTATAGCAGCTTCTGCGACTCTTTTTTTTGCATCTTCACGCCAATTAGAAAGGCTTCTCATGAGGTTAACCTTCAAGCTCTATTTGCTCAAGTTTTTCAAGCTCCCTTTGTAACTCCTCTTTTAATCTTTCTAATTCTTCATCAGCTTTACTCCTTTTTGGCTGAGGTTTCTCAGCTTGAATTGCTGGTTTAGCTTCCTTGGTTGCTGTGGTTACTGGTTTAGGTGTAAGCTTCTGCTCGATAAATTCTTTAGGTACCAAACCTAGCTTCTTTCTAATCTCCTCAATCTTGTTGTTAATCTCCATAAATTTTTCTGTAAACATTTTGACAAGCTCTATGCGTGTTTCTTCAAGCTCATAAAGACTTACAATTCTCTGGTTATGTTCAATGGTATCATTAAGCTTTGAAATTTGGCTTCTATATTTTGCTAAAAGTTTTTCTTTTTCCTCTTCTGTTATTCTTCCTTCAGCAGCAGCTTCATAAATACGTGTTAAACTTTCACTTAAAACTTCTCTTTCAACATTTAAAATTCTAAGCTCATTTTTAATTTTTTCAAACTCATCACGTGTAAGACTTTTTTCAACTTTTATACTTTCAGGTAAAACTATTGTTTTAGGTATTTGAGGATTTTCTTTTTCTTCTTTTTCCTTTTCTTTTTTACGGAAAAGGAAGCCTAAAAACATCTATTAACCCTTTAAGCTTAGGTTAGTGTTAGACTATTAAGGGTATAGGGTTTAAGCTATATTTAAGTCCTCACCTATAAACAAGAAGATAAAATTAGAGATAACTTTAAACTTTGCAGGGAAAATTAGTCTTCTTTAAGAACATCATCATAAATGCCTTTATCAACATCTTTTTGGAATTCCTTTGGGTTTTTACCATCAACAGTTACTCCCATACTTACACATGTTCCGGCAACTTCTTTAACAGCAGCCTTTAAGCTTTTAGCATAACTTTTACTCATCCTAATTTTAGCTATTCTTTTTATTTGTTCGATAGTTAGATTTCCAATTTTTTCATCTCTAGGGTTTCCTGAACCTTTTTCTACTCCAAGTTCCTTAACAATTAAGGCAACTGTTGGAGGTGTTCCAACTTCAACTTCAAATTCTTTTGTATCAATATCAACTATAACTTTTACCGGAACTTTAACACCTGCAAAATCTTTTGTTAACTCGTTAATCCTATTAACAATGGCAATAACATTTACACCTAAAGGTCCTAATGCTGGCCCTAATGGTGGTCCTGCTGTTGCTTTTCCACCACTAACTAAAGCTTCAACAACCTTTTTTTCACCCAACCTTTTTTTCACCTCCACCTTTACTTATAAGTCTTACATGGTCTGCACGTATTGTTATTGGGAAGGTTATTGTTGCTTCTAAAAGTTCAAGGGTAACTTCGTTTTTAGGTTTATCAATTCTTGTAACTTTTGCTCTCATACCTTTAAATGGTCCACTTATAACTTCAACAATATCTTCAAGGTTAAGCTCTTCAATAGTTGGTTTAACAACTAAAAATTTCTTAATATCCGAGATATTAACTATCCCTGGAAGTCTTTGCTTAACATGCTTTATTCCGGAGGTAGCTTCATCTACAAAATGTGGTCCAGCAGCTTCAACAAAGATGTATCCCTTCATTCTCTCCATTGTTAATATAGCATAGATTGGAAGTTTTTGTGATGAAGCTCTAACATACATAAGGTTTGCAACATTATTTTCCTGTCCACCTGTTGTTTTAACTACGTAAATTTGGCTTTTCTTAGCTTGAATCTCTTCAGCAGCTTCTACTGTAGCTTTTTCAGCTTCTCCAACTTTTTCTTCTTCTGTTTTTGTTTCTTTTTCGCTCATTTTTTATCATCCAATTAACCCTATTATTGATGAAATAAGTCTAATGATGAAGCCTAAAATCCCTATTACAACAATACCTAAAAAACATATACGTAGTAGTAGGAAAAACTCTGATTTTCCAGGTTTAGTTGCGGATCTAAGAACCCTGATACTTGACAAGAACCATGATTTAAACCTTGACAATTTATTCTCCCAACCTGAAACCATAATTTAAGATGTACCTTTAAAGGTTTATGTTAAGATCAAAAATTTCTATAGCATTTTTAGTAGTATTTCTCTCAACTTCTGAAGAATCTATCCTTTTTATTTCAGCAATTTTTTCGATAACAAACTTAACATTCTGAGGAATGTTTCTTCCACCACCTGGAGCAAGGAAAGGTGAATCAGTTTCAGTTAAAATTTTTTCTAGGGGTATATCTTTAACAGCTTTTTTTATATCCTTACTTCCAAAGATGTTTGGTGCCACTGAAATATAGTATCCCTTTTCAACTATCTCGTGTGCAAGTTTACGTTTACCTGTAAAACAGTGGAAAACAGCTTTTTTAACCTTATTGTCTAAGATAATTCTAAAACCCTCTTCTAATGCATTTCTAAAATGAAGAATAACTGGTAGGTTTAAATCTTCAGCTAAATTTAAAAACTTTTCAAAAACATTTTTTGTTCTTATAATCTCATGCTGATTCTTAACCCAATGGTAGTCTAACCCGATTTCACCTATACCTACAATTTTTTCCCTATTTCTCCTGACGAAGTTGATATACTCATCTATTTGACTATCTGACAATTCTGAAACATGTATAGGGTGAAGGCCTAAACTTACATATATAAAATCTGGATATTTAGATTTTAAGTTTAAAGCTTTTTCAGCATCTTTAGGTTCAACCCCGCTTATAATAACAGCTTTTAAGACTTTTTTAGCATCCCTAATAACATCATCCCTATCCTTATCGTAGTCTTCAAATGTAAGATGACAATGAATGTCGATCATTTTTCCGCTTGAATAGAGGTTATACTTCAGTTAACTCTAAACTTGATTTTAAATCTAACTGTTAAACTATTCCCTATTTTTGTTGAGGATGGAAGGTTAAATAGGGTTTCAAGGGGGATGTCGCCTGGATAACTAACACTTAGCCTCATTGTTGAGCTTTATGCTCACCTCAGCTAAGCTCTCTCATACCAGGCATTTACCCCTTTCTTGCTAAATGTTTAATGTACAATATTTCCTATCTAAACTTGATGTTAGAAGGCTTAAGAGTGGCAGCGTTTAGGGGTAAAAGGTTAATTGGTATCTTTGTACTCTACATATTTAAGTTGTAGGTTGAGGAGGTGCTTTAAGGTGGATGTTGATGCAAAGTTAAGACTTGTAGAAAGAAATTTGGAGGAGGTTGTAACTAGGGAGGAGTTACGTAGACTTCTAGAGTGTGAAGCTAAGCCTAAGGCTTACTGGGGTTTTGAACCTTCTGGATAGCGGTTAAACCTTAAATGGTTTACCGCCCAGAGTGGTGCATATAGGTACTGGACTTGTTTGTGGTTATAAGATTTTAGATATGGTTGAAGCCGGATTTGACTTTACTATTTTTCTTGCTGATTGGCATGCATGGATAAACGATAAATTTAATGGAAATATGGATGCTATTAGGGAGTGTGGAAAATACTTTATTGAAGCTTTCTCATCCATAGGTTTAACACCTGGAAAAGTTAAATATGTTTGGGCTTCAGAGCTTATGGAAAATCCAGAATACTGGGATATGGTTTTAACTGTTGCAAAAAAAGTTAAAATTTCAAGGGTTCTTAGGTCTCTACCTATTATGGGTAGAGATTTAAGCCAAAAAGATGTTGAAACAGCATGGTTATTTTATCCTTGTATGCAGGTTACGGATATTTTTAGGTTAGATGTTGATTGTGCATGTGCAGGGATGGACCAACGTAAAGCCCACATGCTTGCAAGAGATGTTGCAGAGAAGCTTAAAAGAAAGAAGCCTATTTGTATTCATACTCACCTTTTAGCTGGGCTTTCTGGTCCCGTGGAAAAGTATGGAGAAGTTGTTTATGATGAAGATGAAACATTAAACATTCAAATTGGAACAAAGATGTCTAAAAGTAAGCCTCAAAACTGTATATTTATTCATGATAAACCTGAGGAAATTAAAAAGAAAATTTTGGCTGCTTATTGTCCTGCAAGAGAGGTTTTTGGTAATCCTGTTATGGAGATTGCAAAATACATTATTTTTCCTAAGGAAGGGAAGCTGATTGTTGAAAGAGAAGAAAAATATGGTGGTAAAGTTGAGTTTGCAAGTATTAGTGAACTTGAAAAGGTATATATGGATGGTAAACTTCATCCACTGGACTTAAAAAATAGTGTTGCTGAAGCATTAATAAGAATCCTTGAACCTGTAAGGAAATATTTTAAAGGTAAGGAGGAATTGGTTGAAAAAATTAGGATGCTTCAATAACGAATTTTTTGCTATACTTTTTAAGATTCGCCTAAAAGCTTCTTAATTGCTTTTTCTTCAGGTTCAGGTGCAGGGGAACTATATTCTACCATGTAAGGTGTTGGATATCTTAACCCCCCGCGAAACGTGTATTCTAAGCCTTCAACAATTTTTGGCAAAGCTTCAATATGAAAAACTACAGCAACCTCATCATCTCCAGTAAATCCTTGATATCTTTCACCATAGCCTGGTAAAATAAATTGGGCTTTTCTTGTTTTATAGCATTTAGATAATGCTCTACATCCTGCAAGGCTTGTAAGTTTAGCTTCAATAAAAGGTGTTTCCTCGTCAGCGTAAGCAACACCGCTAACAAGCCTATTTATTTGGGCTCCATCCCCATAAACAACAACTATATCAGGTTTGATAATTGTTCTTTCAATAGGTGAAACAATAACATCCGTAAAACTTCCAGGTGGAAGAGAATCTTCTTCAACAATGTTTATCACTTTTTCTGCAATTTCTTCAGACTTATAAAACCTCCAACCAACAAGAAAATCTTTTATGAGCATTTTTTTGCTTTCTTCCCAAACATCTTTACTGTAGTTTGCAAGTCCAAGCATAACAACACCTAAGCATGGTATATTCTCCTTGCCAATAACATATGACCTGCCGGTTCTTCTTGAAAGTAGCATTATTCTACAAAAAACAAAGCGGGCTGATGGTCTGTAAGCTTTTTCTGGTATAGATTCTCCACTTTTAACAAATTTTATGGCTAAGGGAAAAGTTTTTGGTCTAAGGTAAAAACTTAAACGTGAGCCTAACTCCCTAATTTTTTCAATTTCACTCAACTTTTCTCACCAAACCTTAAATTTAGGCTTTTATGCCTTTAAAGTATTTTTACCGTAACATCAAAAGCTTCACGGATTGCTTCTAAAGCTTTACGAGGTTCTACGCAATCTCCAACCATGTATACTTTTTCCTTAAATTTTTGTTTAAGTTTTTCTGCTAAAGTTTTATTTGGTTTTGAACCTGTAGCGAGAACTATACTATCAGCCTTAACAAATTCCTCTTTACCATCTTTTTCAACATACAATCCATCTTCCACAATTTTTGTAACCTTTGCTTTTGTTAAAATTTTAACACCATGCTTCCTAAGAAACATTATATCAATCCATCTTGTTGTAATACCAACATCTTGGGCTATTCTTTCAAGCATTTCAATAAGAGTAACTTTTTTACCCCTTTCAGCTAAAAACTCTGAAACCCAAACACCAACACCTCCACCACCAACAACAGCTACATCACTTTTAACATCAACTTTCTCAGCTAAAACATCCCAAGCAAAAAATACATTTTCCCTATTTACCCCCTCTATTCTTGGTGTTATTGGTTCTGCTCCTGTTGCAACAATAATAATATCAGGATTAAATTTCTCAATAACATTGATATCAGCTTCAATGTTAAGCTTAATATCCACATTAAGCTTCTTAAGCTGGTTTTCAAAATACTCAATTAAGCATTTAAGTTCCTCGTGTCCTGGAGGTTTAAATGCAAGATTTATTTGACCGCCTAATTTCCCATTCTTCTCCAGTAAGGTAACTTTATGGCCTTTAAGTTTAGCTATTAATGCTGCTTCCATCCCAGCAGGTCCACCACCAATAACTAAAACATTTTTAGGTTGACTTGTCAAAGTAATCTTAACTTCACCTTCTCTACCAGCTATAGGATTTATGAGGCATGTAACATCCTTATTCATAAAAACCATATCAAGACAACCTTGGTTACAAGCTATACAGGGTCTAATATCCTCAATTCTACCTTCATACGCCTTTTTAGGAAATTCTGGGTCAGCTATTAATGGTCTACCTATACGGATAAAATCAGCTTTTCCTTCATGAAGAATTTTTTCTGCAAGTTCAGGTGTATTTATTCTTGTACCTGCAATTACAGGTATACTTAAAATTTTCTTAATTTCCTCAGCTAGATAGATGAATCCTCCCCTTGGAACATGATATGTTATTAAGGGTCTTGGAGATTCATGCCAGCCTTCATGTGCATCTATAGCATCAACTCTCTCCTTCTCTAAAGCTTTAACGATAATTTTAGCTTCCTCGATGGTATTTCCTTCAGGCATAAATTCGTCAAGGGTAACCCTGCAAATTACCGGAAAATTTTTTCCAACTTTTTCCCTTATAAGTTTAACAATTTCAAGTAGAAATTTCATCCTATTTTCTAAACTTCCGCCATATTCATCTTCCCTTTTATTTGTTACAGGAGATAAGAATTCGCTTATAAGGTAGCCTCCTCCAGCCATAATTTCAACCAAATCAAATTCAGCTTCTACTGCTCTTTCTGCAGCTTTAGCAAACTCGGCTTCTAATGTTTTAATTTCATCAATACTTAATTCTCTTGGAGTTTCACCTGTTAAACGTGAAGGTATTGGTGAGGGTGCAACTGGTTGACCGCCTATAACGGATGAGAATGCATATCTACCAGCATGTAAAAGTTGAAGACCAATTTTTGCATCATATTTTTTAACAGCTTTTGTTAACCTTCTTAAACCATTAACATATTTATCATCATAAATCATAATCATATTAGGAGCCACTATTCCTAAAGGATGAACCCCGCATCCACCTACAATTATTAATCCTGTACCACCTTTAGCTCTTTCAACATAAAAATCTACAAGCCTATCAGTTACAAACCCGTTATCTGCATAGCCAAGGTGAGTTGCAGACATAACAATTCTATTTCTAAGCTCTAATTTCCCGATTTTGCCTGGCTTAAAGAGGTAATCAAACATTTTAACCCCTCATACCTTAATATTGCTAGAATTTTACTTTAAATTTCTCCATAATCGCATAAATATATGGTTAGTTAAGCTTAAACCTTATACGATATCAGAAGACTTTTTCTATTGTCAGCGTTAGGTTTTCAATTTTTCTCGTAATTTAAATGTCTTGGAAAAATAAATTGAATTAGTAGGGTAGGTATGGAGAAGGAGCTAGAATTTTTAAGGAAAGTTGCATATGAAGCTTTTGCAGATTCCACACCATACCTTCAAAATATGGAATGGGTTAAAGAGATTCTTATTGAAGGTTTAATGAAAACTGAAAGTTTAAAAGGGTTTGAAGGGTTTATTGAGGAAAGAATTAAAGATGAGGTTTCAGAAGATAAGAAAGTTGACTTAAGAATTTATCTTACATTTCTTTTAAAGTTGTGGCGAAGAAAAGTTGGTTAATGTTTTAGAGCTGTTATCTTCAAAAATTGTTGAGGAAGCAAATAGGATTGGCATTAAAACATTAACTGAAATTCAAAGTTTAGCTATACCTGTAATCCTTTCAGGTGAAAATACACTTATAGTTGCTCCCACAGGGGAGGGTAAAACTGAAGCTGCTATTCTCCCAGTTTTCGATATGTTTTTAAAGTGTAAAATGAAGGGTTTAACCCTTCAGGGTGTAAATATTCTTTACATTACTCCGCTTAGAGCTTTAAATAGAGATATCTTTAGAAGGCTAGTTGAGGTTGGTGGTAGGCTCGGAATAAGTGTTAATGTTAGGCATGGGGATACTCCAAATCAGCTTAGAAAAATTCAAGCTGAAACTCCGCCTCAAATGCTTATAACAACACCCGAGACCTTACAAGCTATTCTTGCTGGGAAAAAGATGAGGAATAATTTAAAAGGTGTACGATGGGTTATTATTGATGAAATCCATGAACTTCTTTCTGATAAGAGGGGTGTTCAACTTTCACTTGGACTTGAAAGGCTTAGAAAAATCTGTAATTTTGATTTTCAAAGAATAGGTCTTTCAGCAACAATTGGAGATGAAAATGTTGCTGGAAGTTTTCTTGCTGGAAAAGGTAGAAAATTTAGAGTTGTTAAGGTTGAAAGTTTTAAAGATGTTGAATTTACTGTTGAAAGTCCTCAACCAACAAAAAAAGATTATGATGATTCTTTAAGCTTAATGGTTCCAGCTGAAACTTTAGCAAGAGTTAGAAGAATACTTAAACTTTTAGAAAGTTATAGGTCAACGTTAATTTTTACAAATACCAGAGAGCATGCTGAATCTTTAAGCCTAAAAATTCGTATGCTGAATCCAAATCTTAACTTTGCAACCCATCATGGATCGATTTCAAGGGATGTTAGAGTTGATGTTGAGCAGAAGCTTAAAAGTGGGGAGTTAAAAGCTGTTGTATGTACCTCTTCTCTTGAGCTTGGTGTAGATATAGGTTTTATTGATTATGTTATTCAGTATCAATCACCAAAACAAGCTTTAAAGCTTCTTCAAAGGGTTGGGCGTAGCAGCCATGTAGTCGGCGGTAAACCTAAAGGCTGCATTATAGCTTCTTGGCTTGATGATATTTTAGAAGCTGCAGTTTTATGTAAAAGGGCTGTAAAAGGCATTTTTGAAAAATCTTTAATTCATTTTGAAGCTTTAGATGTTTTAGCTCATCAACTTATAGGGCTAGTCCTAGATAATGCTGGCGGAATCTCAGTTAATGAGGCTTATAAGATTATTGTAAATGCTTATCCTTACATTAACCTAGATTTTAAAGTTTTTCTGGATGTTATTGAGCAGCTTAAGCTTGAGGGTTTAATTAAAACTTACAATGGAAAATTAAAAATTGCTTCTGCTCAAGCTTACAAATATTATTTTGAAAATTTGTCTATGATTCCTGAAGTTAAGCATTACCTGGTTGTAGATTTTTTAAGTAGGAAAAGGGTTGGAAGTTTAGATCAAGAGTTTGTTGCACGTCACGGTAGACCTGGTAATCTTTTTATTCTTCACGGTCTTGTTTGGAGGATTCTTAGAGTTGATGAGGAGAAAAATATTGTTGAAGTTGAGGAAGCTGAACCTAACCCTGCAGCTATACCCTCTTGGGAAGGGGAAACTATTCCTGTAGAGTTTGATGTAGCATTAGAAGTTGGCTTTCTTAGGAGAAAACTTGCTGAGGAAGTTAGGGTTGTTAGTAATTCTTCTTTTAAGATTTTGGATGATTATCCTTTAACCTTTGATGCTAAAGTTAAAGTTGTTGATGAGATTAGAAGAAATGTTAAGGAAGGTTTTCCCATACCTTCTGATAAGCTTATTGTTATTGAACCTTTTGAAAACTACATTATAATTCATGCATGTTTTGGTGATAAGGTAAATAGAACTTTAAGCATAATCTTGGCTTCACTTTTAACTTCAAAAATAGGTTTAGAGGTTGCTTTTCAATCAAGTCCATATCACATAGCCTTAATCACTCCCTACAAGCTTGACCCATACTTTATTAAGAAGGAATTAACCTCCCTAAAACCTGAAGATTTAGAAAAAATTTTGGAGGTATGCTTAAGCCAAACAAACCTTTTTCTTTGGAGATTTTGGAATAATGCTAAAAGATTTGGAATTGTTTCTAAAGATGCTGACTATAAGCTTTCTTATGTAAAAACTTTACTAAGGAGTTTTAAAGATACTCCAGTTTACAAAGAAACTTTTCGTGAAATTTTTGTTGAAGATTTAGCTGTTGAAGAAGCTAAAAAGGTTGTAGAAAGTGTTAATATTGGAAGCCTAAATGTTGAGGTTGTCTCTAACCTTGAAAAACCATCAACCTTAGCTTTACCAATGCTTGATAAAATAGCTCCCCATGACCTTTTAAGACCTGTTAAAGAGGGTGAAGAAGTTTTAGAGCTGTTAAAAAGAAGATTAAATAATAAAACTGTTAGGCTTATATGCTTATTTAAAGGTGATTGGGAAACTTTAAGAAGAATTGAAAATTTACCTGAAAAGATTAAATGTCCTTTTTGCGGTTCAACACTTATTGCAATGGTTAGTGAAGAAGATAAAGATGCTGGAAAAATAGTGAAAAAGAAACTTAAAAAGTTAAAGCTCACAAAAGAAGAAGAGAAAAAATGGTTAGAATTATGGAAAGCTTCTAGTTTAATTCAAACCTATGGTAAAAAGGCAGCAATAGCTTTAGCTGCAAAGGGTGTAGGACCAACTAAGGCTGCAAAAATACTGTCTGGTGGGTATAAAACTGAGGAAAAATTTTACATGGAAATATTGAAAGCTGAAAGAGATTACATTAGAACAAGGATGTTTTGGAGTTGATTAAAAAATTTAATTTTTTAGTCGAATAATGTTGGTAGGTAAGTTAGCTATTTTTTACCCTTTAATTCTGAAATCAAATCTTTAAGTATAGGTATAACCTTAAACATATCTTCAACTATGCCATAATCTGCTACATTAAATATTGGTGCTTTAGGATCCTTATTTACAGCTATTATTAAGCCCCCCTTCATTCCGGCTACATGCTGGAATGCTCCACTAACACCTAAAGCTATGTGAAGCTTAGGTTTAACTGTTTTACCAGATATGCCGATTTGTCTATCCTTTGGAAGCCAACCTTTATCAACTACTGGTCTTGAGCATGCAAGAACACCACCAATAGCTTTAGCAAATTCTTCAACTATCGGGATGTTTTTTGCATCCTTAATTCCACGTCCAATGTCAACTATTATATCTGCTGAAGAAATATCAACTTCACCTTTTTCAGCCTCTACATACTCAATAAACTTCTTATATTTGACATCCTCATCTGTTAAAGGTGAAGGTATAGATATTATTCCTCCACCAAGAGGTGGTTCAGGTTTTTCAGGTGAAAATGCTCCTGCACGTACAGTAACCATGAAACTTTCAGATTCTTTAAATACAACTTTACCATTAACTTTTCCACCATAATACTGTCTTATAGCAACAAACTTTCCATCTTCAACATCAATGCATATACAATCTGTTGTTAAAGGTATGTTTAAGGTTGCTGAAAGAGCTGGAGCTAAATCCATACCCATAGCTGTATGCCCTATAAGAGTTAAGAATGGTTTACGCTCCCCAATAACCTTTACAAGAACCTTTTGATATGCTTCAGAATTAAACTCTTTTAATTTTTCATCTTCAACAACTAAAACTTGGTTAGCATAATCCGAAATTATTTTAGCATATTCCTGTACACCGTAACCAAGAATTAATGCTGAAACATTTCCACCAATTTTCTTAGCAAACCTTACAGCTTCAGAAAGCATTTCAAATGTTACATCTCTAATTTCTCCTCTTCTATGCTCAACTAAAACAAGAATTTCCTTCATCCTATATCAACCCCTTCTCTTTTAATATTGATACAAGCTTTTTTGAAACCTCGCTAACATCACCAGTTAAAATTTCAGCTTGCTTAGTTACAGGTGGAATAAACAACTTCTCTAATACGGTTGGAGAACCAGCTTCTCCAACATCTTCAGCCTTTAAACCTATATCTGCAGCTCCTAAAACTTTAATCTCCTTTTTTGCAGCTTTCCTAACCCCTGCAATAGAAACATATCTAGGCTCATTAATACCTGTTTGAATAGTTAAAACTACAGGTTTTTTAACTTCAACAACCTCTTCTAAGCCTCCTTCAAGTTCTCTATGAACTTTTAAAGCATCATCCTTAACTTCAGCTATCTTCTTTACAAGTGATACGTGTTGAACTCCAAGAAGCTCTGCAAGTGTTACTCCAACTTGAGCATAACCATCATCTCCAGCTTGAGCACCAGTTAGTATTAAATCGTATTTTAAATCTAAGCTTTTGATAGCACTACAAAGAATTCTTGCAGTTGTGTATCCATCTGAACCTTTAAACAAGTCATCTGTTAACCTTATAGCTTCATCAACACCTTTCGCAATACATTTCCTTAAAGTTTCTTCAGCTTCCTTAGGTCCAATAGTTATTGCTGTTATCTTCCCACCATACTTCTCCTTTAAAAGAAGAGCTTCCTCAACAGCATAATTATCCCACTCATTTATATCAAAAACAAGGCCTGTTTTTCTGATATCTTTGCCTGTTTCATCAATAGTAAGTTCTGCTTCAGCAGTATCTGGTACATGCTTAACGCATACAATTATATCCATAATTTTTAACCTCCCTAACTACCAAATAGTTTTAAGTTGATTTCAGTATGAAATTTATGTTTCTATCCATATTTTAAAATTTCCATTTATAATGCTTCAGAAACAAATTCAGCGATATCCATAACACGTATAACATCCTCTTTACCAGTAGTTTTAACAGCATCCTCTAAGTTTATCAAGCAAAATGGACATGAAGTTAAAATTATTTCAGCACCAACCTCAGAAGCCTCCTCAATTCTACGTTCAGCTAAACGTCCATTTGGAAGGTCAAACCACATTCTTCCTCCACCACCCTCACAACAAAGACTTTGAGACCTTGTTAAGATAAGTTCAACAAACTTAACTCCCGGAACACTTTCAATAATTTTTCTAGGTTCATCATAGATATTGTTCCTCTTACCAAGAAAACATGGGTCATGGTAGGTTACAACTTTTTCAATACTTTTTGAAAACTTTAGTTTACCTTTGTCTATAAGATCTGAGAGAAGTTGGGTGTAGTGTTTAACCTCAAAATTTATTCCAGTATAAAGGTTTTTAAAGGCATTATAACAGTGGGGTGAAGATGTAACCATAAGTTCAATGTTATATTGGTTAAAAAGGTTTAAGTTGTCTTCAACAAGAATTTCAAAAAGACCTTTTTCACCCATATGGTAAACTTCATTCCCACAGCAATTCTCCTCATTCCCGAAAGTTTTAAAGTTTAAACCGGTTTTCCGGAAGATATTAACTAAAGCTCTGCCGATGCTTTGAGCTCGAGGATCGTACGCTACTGAGCAACAAACAAAGTATAGTAATGGTACTGTTTCGCCTTCCTTAGGTTTTTCAATATTTAAATCTTCAGCCCATTCGGACCTTTTATCTCTAATTCTACCCCAAGGATTACCGTGCTTATAAACTGATTCTAAAGCATCTCTAATTGTTGGAGGAATCCCCCCTTCCTCAATAAGTTTACTGCGAATCTCTAAAACAGTTTCAAAAGGTTTAAGGTCTCTTGGACATCTAATCATGCATGTTCCACATGTTGTGCAACCCCAAACTTCATTTTCACTAAGTTTTGGTAGTTCTCTGCTAAATACTGCTTTACGTATTATTCTTCTAATGTTAAATCCATCAAACTTTAAGGATATAGGGCATGAGCCACTACAAATTGCGCATTGCATACATCCAAAAAGATTTAATTTTTGTATGGGATCCTCCACCATGCTACTCAAAATATCCCACCACGAATTTAGCTAAAATATTTACAAAACTAGATGATATTTTACTGATAAAAGCCTTTTCATTAAAGATTAAAGATAAATTACATTAGAGTCTAAACTTTTTTAGGGTTTGATGAGTTTTGAAGAAGCTTCTATATGTTGTTTTAGATGGTCTTGGAGATAGACCCTCACCTAGTCTTAATGGAAAAACACCACTTGAAGCTGCTGAAACTTTAAACATGGATTTTTTGGCTAAAAATGGTAAAACAGGGCTTATGTTTCCTATAAGAAAAGGTTTCGCACCTGAATCTGATACAGCAGTTATAAGTATCTTAGGTTACGATCCTTTACAATATTCTTCATCACGGGGAGTTTTAGAGGCTTATGGTGTAGGCTTAAAAATCGAGGATGGTATGTTAGCACTTAGATGCAATTTTGCAAGTGTGGATAACAATTGGAGAATTATTGATAGGAGAAGTGGTGGAGATCTAACATTTGATGAAGCTTTAAAACTTGCAGAATCTGTAAATAGGGAAGTTAAGCTGGTATCTACGCCAGCTGAATTCATCTTTAAAAATACTATTGGTTATAGGGCTGTTCTTATCATAAAAAGGTTGGATGGTAAATTATCTGGGAAAATTTCAAACATTGATCCTGCTTATGTAAGAGTTGGAGATATATCTGTTGCAAAAGCTGAGGGCATCTTAAAAGTTGAAAAATGTAAGCCGTTAGATGATAGTGTTGAAGCTGACTTGGCAGCAAAGCTTGTAAATGAGTTTACCGAGAAAAGTTTTGACGTTTTAAGTAGGCATGAAGTTAATGCTAAAAGAATTGCTGAGGGTAAGCTTCCAGCAAACATTATACTTTCAAGGGATGCTGGAAGTACGGTACCAAAGTTTCCAAGTTTTAAAAAGCTTTACAATATAACCTTCGGGTTTATGGCTGAAATGCCTGTTGAAAAAGGAATAGCTCTTCTTTGTGGAATGGTTGAGATTCCTCTTCCACCTTCAACTGGAAATCTTAAGGAGGATTACAAGTTAAGAGCTAAGAAAGTTTTAGAATCCATAGAAAATCTTGATGGAGTGTACATTCATATTAAGGGGCCTGATGAACCTGGGCATAAAGGTAAATGTGAGGAGAAGATGGAAATTATAACTCTCATAGATAAATACTTCTTTGGAGAAATTCTTCCAAATCTAAACCTTAAAAAAACTATTGTTGTTGTAACAGCAGATCATTCAACACCATGCACATTTAAAGCTCATACTGATGACCCTGTTCCTCTATTAATTGCTGGTGGAGATATTAAACCTGATGAAGTTTTAAGCTTTAGTGAAAAAGCATGTGAAAAAGGAAGTCTAGGTTTGTTAAACGGGCCTGAGCTTATGCCTAAACTTGTTGATTTAATGAGAAGGTAACTGCAGTCTTTTACTCCTGAGCTGCCAATAGTGCAACTCTTTCCAAAACAAGCTTTTCTAGAACTTCGTTCAAAGTTATTTTTCCCATTTTTAAAGTTTTAATTTCAACATTTGAAATTCTAAATGTTTTCATAATTTTCTTGGCTTTTTCTTCAGAGTAGATATTTATAACATTGTCGTCAACTTCTCCTCCAACTAAAGATATAACAAAACCTAAAATTTCTTCAACCTTTTCCCCATTTTTTTCATTAAAAATTGTTAAAACAATGTTTTTTGTCTCAACTGTTAAACCTACAAGCTCAAAAGCTTTCCTAATTTGTCTTTGTCCTGAAACGTACAGCATAACTTCAACAGGAAAATTTTTTGATATATTTTTACCTAATTTAAAAGCTTTAACAGCATTTAAAAATGCAATCTCAAGATGTCTTTTACTAACAATCTTGTCAGCATCAAAAATTTGAAAACTAATATTGGGGAATTTTTCCCTAATTTTCTCTAAAAAAACCTCAACATCCGTAATATTAACATTCCTCAGGCTGATGATCCTCAAATTTAAAGTTTCATTAACCATAACCATAAATCTTTAACCATTAAAATTTGATGCTTAACATAAAAAAATTTTAGGGTTTAAATTTTTTCTGATTAAAGTTTATACCTTAAAAGTGTACCGTTAATATAGTACCATCCTTCGGTATGCTTAAATCCACATTTAAACTTCATTAAAATTCCGTTTCCATCTTCAGCCTTACCTATATCTACAGCTAAAATTATGAAGTGTGCATTTTCACCAGTGCACCATCCCTCAGCAAAAGCTTTTATGCCTGGCATATTTGTACGATGTAAAGCTATAGCCCAACCATTATCAACCACATAAGATTCGTCCCCTATGCTTATACTTCCTTCAACAAGGTTTGTTGTTGTTAACCGTTTAAAGTAGTCTGTAACCTTAAAAGTTAAATCTATTTTTACTGGCAAAGTTATAGTTTCATTGTTTATTCTTGTATATGCTAAAGCTTCAACACTTTCAACCTTATGAATGTTTTCCTCCTCTGCGTAAGCTAGCATTGTTGGATTAGTTATGGTTAGACATAAAACTAGGATAAGGATGGTAGTTGTTAAAAGCTTAGACTTTTTCAAGTTTACCACCAAAAAATTGTTAAAAATTTAACTGGAAATATAAGGTTAAGGAATGAGTCATCTAGATGAATCATCCAGAAGTTATACATAAACCATGTTAACCTTAAATTTTAGTTTCTTAGAGGTTAATGAAGAATGATGTCTTTAAGGTTATTTCTTGGTTTTGATGTTTTTATGGTTTTTGTAAGCTCTATTATAGCATTAACCATAGGTTATTATGCGGGTAAAGGTTATAAGTTAACATCTGAGAAACTTCTCCTCTACCTTAGTTTAAGTTTTTCACTATTAGGTGTTAGTCTTCTTGTTGACGGTTTAGTTAATATTTACTTTTACCTTTCCATGTTTAAAGGTGCTCAGGTATCAAAAATAGTTTTTATGGCTGGAAACGTTATAACCTCCATTGCTGAGGTTGCTGCTTTTACTCTTCTTGCCTACACTTATGTAAGGTATTCCTTTATTACTGCTAGTAGTAGTTTTTTGCCTATTCTTATGTTTAAAAATTATAATCCGCTTGTTGAGATTGTTTTAATATTTTTGCTCAGCTATATTACAATTCAAACCTCAATTAGCTATGGATGGAGAAAGGAGCTAAATTCTCTACTTGTTTTTACTGGTTTTCTTTTTATACTCCTAGCTCACATATTTTTCCTTTTAACATCAATTTACATGTTTTGCTATATTTTAGCCCATACATTTCAGCTTTTAGGCTTCATTTTTCTTTTAGTTATGCTTTTACGGGTGAATAAAAGATAATGGTGCTTAGGAAACCTGCAGCTTACAGGTCTAAGATTAAAATTTATGTTGATATGCTTGAAGTTATAAGAAGGGAGGGTGGAGAAGCAAAACCAACAAAGATACTTTATGGTGCAAACTTATCTTATGATAGGTTTCAAAAGTATATTTCCCAGCTTAAAGAGAAGGAGTTTATCGTTGAAGTTAAAAAGAATGATGGAAAAATTTTATCCTATAAACTTACAGATAAAGCTTACAATTTTCTTGAGGAATTTAAGAAGGTTAAACGTTTTATAGATGCTTTTGGGTTAAC
The DNA here is from genome assembly GCA_964569845.1 of uncultured Candidatus Bathyarchaeia archaeon. GTDB lineage: Archaea > Thermoproteota > Bathyarchaeia > Hecatellales > Hecatellaceae > CAZMUQ01. The sequence continues at coordinate 52 of CAZMUQ010000004.1, read as the reverse complement.
ATTTTAGTTGAATACTGATAAATGGTGGTTAAATTGAAAAGAAGACTTTTAG
>CAZMUQ010000003.1:22426-61804 GCA_964569845.1 uncultured Candidatus Bathyarchaeia archaeon | reverse complement strand
CCAATAAGTCAGCAATACAATACTAAGAAAAATAATAGTTGAATGGTTAAAAGATGAAGGGTTGCTGAAAGGGTTGGGGTAACCCTATAATCAGGTAAAATTTCTTAAGTAACAGTTTTTGATTTTCTTAAACAAGTATCCCCACTCTGTTTTTGCTGCTAAATCATACCTTCTTCCAGATACTTTGTTAGTTCCTCCCTTGTTTCTGCATAGACCACATCATATTCGTTTTCTTTAATCCATGTTTCAACCAGAAACCAAACCGGATTAACTTGTAGTGTACACTATTGATGCGGGGGGTGGGATTTGAACCCACGAAGGCCTACGCCACAGGATTTCTTTCCCAAGCCTTTGGATCTTAAGTTTAGCTTCCCCCTTCAGATTGTGGAGGGGGAGCCTGCCCCTTTGTCCTGGCTCGGGAACCCCCGCATATACCCTAAAATATTTTCATCATGGTTTTTCATTAACTTTTATTTATTCTTGGTGTTTTCGGGCATAAATTTCCTAGAAAACTACCTTCTTCTCTTTAAGTTTTATGATCTCCCTTTTTGTATACCCTAACTCTCTTAAAATTTCTTCTGTGTGTTCACCATATTTTGGTGGTTGCCTTCTAACCTTTAAGTTTAGATTAAAGATTTTCATTGGTATACCTGAGGTTTTTGTTTTTTCTCCTGTTTGAGGATTTCTTATATCAATAAGCATTTTTCTTGCCTGAATATGTGGGTGGGCTAAAAGTTCATCTAAGGTTTGAACTGGAGCTGTAAGAAGATCATGCTTTCTCAGTAGTTCAACAAGTTCCTCGCGCGTATAATCTTTAAGCTTATCTTCAACAATACTTATAAGCTCAAATCTATGCTTACATCTTTCCTCATTTGTTGCAAAGCGAGGATCCTTAGGGAGGTCGCCTAAACCTATAATTTCACAAAACTTTTTCCAGCTTTCTTCGTCGACTGTTCCAATAAAAACATATCCATCCTTAACTTTAAAAGCTCTATAAGGTTCCCACCACCTATAACCTGAACCAAATTTTTCTGGAATTTCACCACTCATAAAATAGTTGGTTACCTGCCAACCCATCCATGAGGTTACAACATCAAGCATAGAAATATCAATCCTACAACCTTTACCAGTTTTTCTTCTTGAAAGTAGGCATGATGTAATAGTGTAAGCTGCAAGTGTACCTGCACCAGCATCAATAAACATTCCAGCAGTTCTTGCTGGAGGTGTTCCAGGTTCACCTGTAGCAGCCATAACGCCTGAAAAAGCCTGAATTAGGGGGTCAAAAGCTGGAAGATGGGAAAGAGGTCCTGTTTGACCGTAACCTGAAATTGAGCAATAAACTATCTTAGGGTTAATTCTTCTAGCATACTCATAGCTAAAACCAAGTTTTCCGATGACACTAGGTCTAAAACTTTCAACAAGAACATCGGACCTTTTAATAAGTTTTTTAACAATTTTTTTACCTTCAGGTTTTTTAAGGTCTATAACAATATCCCTTTTATTCCTATTGTAGGATAAGAAAACAGCTCCATTAAGCATAAAACGGAAAACATCACCCATAGGTTGTTCAACTTTAACTATATCCGCTCCAAGATCTCCAAGCAGCATTGTACAATATGGGCCTGCGCCTGCATGAGTAAAATCTAGAACTTTAATACCTTCTAATGGAAGCATGTCAATTTAACCTCGCATATACGTATTATTCTACTTTTTTCTTTCCCCTTAAAAACATTAACTAAGCATTAAACTAAAAAGGTAAAAATATTTGGGATGTAAATTTATGTTTTGGTGGAGTTTATGGTTCACGCCTTTATACTTGTCAAAAGTGCTCCTGGTAAAGATAAGGCTGTAGAAGGAGAAGTTTCGAAGGTTAAGGGAGTTAAAGAAACTCACCCAGTAACAGGCCCCTACGATCTTGTAGCAATTGTAGAAGTTTCAGAGCTAAAGGAGATAGGCAACCTTGTAAGGGAAAAAATAAGAGTAATAGATGGAGTAATAGAAACCTTAACATTAATTTGTGTAAGTTGTTAAAAGCTTTTTAACAACCATTAAACCAAAGACATATTTTTACAGTTAGGCTTAACCCTACGTTGCTAAATAAAGCATTAAAGGCTGGTTTTATGAAGGATTATTTAAACTCACCCTTAATTATCAGATTAATGGTTAAAAATGACTTACCTTTAGTTCTTAAGATTATAGATGAAACTATGCTACCTGAGGATGTTGATTCAGCAAAACATACTTTCATGTTATATTTCCTAGAAAAAGAGGGAAAAATCTCTAGTTCAATCTATTTATCTAAATTTAGCCTTGGAGAATTTTATGTGGCTGAACTTAATGGTATGGTTGTTGGGGTTTCAGGCTTCTACAAGTACGATTACAGTTACTGGTTAGGTTGGTTTGCAGTAAACCCAAAATATCAAGGTAACGGGGTAGGTACAATGTTGCTTAAAAAGGTTGAAGAAAAAGTTAGAAAAAGCGGAGCAAAAGAATTATTTGTTTATACAAGCATGCACCAAAAATTTGAAAAAGCAAGAAAATTTTACATGAGGAAAGGATTTAAGAAAGTAGAAAATGTAACCTATCCGCGTATTGAAGAGGACATGGTATTTTTCTGTAAAAAGTTGTAGTAAAATGAAGAATGGTGGGCCCGCCCGGATTTGAACCGGGGACCAACAGGTTATGAGCTTCAACCCTTATTTTGGTCTGTCGCTCTTTCAGGCTTAGATATTAGGTAACCTGGCTGAGCTACGGGCCCTAAATAAAAAATGTTTAAAGGAAATTTAAGATTTTCTAGTTTAAAGTTGCTCTTTTTCCTCTTTTTCTACTCTTTCAAGCTCCTTTCTTAAAAAATCTTTATATCTATCTATTATCATCTTTTTCTTATCCTTTGAAAGTTTCTTTAATTCTTGTTGAAGTGTTAATGCAAGATGCATCATTCTATCTAAAGCTTCCTCAACAACCACTCTTCCTGTTAAAAGAAAACGTAAACCTAAACGCCTTAAAATTTCAATTTGTTTTTCAATTTGCTCCCTAAATTTTGCATAATCTTCAAGGGCTTTTTCGCCTTTTACAGTTATCTTAAATTTTCCACCTTCAACTTCTTCAACTAATCCTTCAGCTAGAAGTCTTCCAAGTAGAGGGTAAATTAACCCTGGAGATGGCTTCCAAAGACCTCCACTTCTTTTTTCAGCCTCATCCATTATTTCTTTACCAGTTAAAGGTTTCTCTTTTAACATTTGTAGAACATAGAACCTTGAGAATCCTCTTGGAATTAGACTTTTAACTTTTAACAAATGCTTCACCTTTCTATCTCTAGAGATATCTTTAGAGATATATAAGCATATCGCTAAAGATATCTAAAAACTCTTCATCTCCTCAAGCCTCCTAGGCAAATAATCATCAACAATCTTTGTTAACCCATATCTGCTAAAAGCTTCCTGTTCAGCTTTCCTCTGAATCTTATGAAAAACCTGAATCTCCCTACGCCAAATTTCTCCACCATACCTTGGATCCTTTTCCAACTCCTTCAACCGTTTGATGTCAAGCTCATTCAATCTTTCACTAGGAAGCTTAAAGGTTACAATATCTGAAGCCCAAACACCTGCCCATTTAGCATCAGGTGTTGTAAGCTCTTTTAGGTGAGCAGCATTCGCTGAACCTGAAATTATCACTTGAGCTATATGCATACCCCAAGGGTCAGCATCACAAAAAATGTATACTGGTAGGTTAAGCTCCTCATTTAACCTGCGGATAAGATGCCTTGTTGCTCTTGGAGGCTGCCCTGCAGTATGGATAACAATTGCATTAAACTTTTTATGTGCTTCCTCCTCAAGCAACCTTGTAAACATTGCACCTTTTTCAATACATAAAACAATTTCAGCACTAGTATCAACAAAATCTGCTGTTGCTAAAGCAGGACCAATCATAACACCATCAGGATGTACTGTAAGATTTATTCTTTTCCCTTCATATCTTGGCACAGTATATTCTATTGTTAAATCCCCGTAAATTGCACTACGCTCTTCAGGGAAGATGTTAAAATCTTCACGTGCATAGGATATTATGCTTTCAAGGTCTGTTATAATATCATCTGATTCAGGCTGGTCTGTAAAGTCAACTTCGTAAGCCTGAGACATGTAGAAAATATCTCTTAGGGTGCATGTTTTACCCTGATTTATAAGTTGATGAGCAATATCAGCAAGCCAAATAAGCTGGGTAAAAGGTCTAAGATGCCTAATATTCCTCGTAGTTCTTTTAACATACTTATCACCTAAAACATACTGCCTCAACTTTTTATCATAGTAAATATTTTTTGTAGACCTGCTTGGCATTTCAACATATGGAAAATCTTCATTTACCAACTGCATATAAATCTGTTCCCCAAGCTTTTTAAGAACTTCTAAAACTTCACTCTTCTTAATCTTCATCGATTTTTTCTGTGCCATACTTAACCACCTTCTTTAATAAAGGCTTAACATCTGGAACATTCTTACTTCCAGCAAGTTCAGCTGAAAATTTTGCAATTTTTGGAAGATATTTTTCAAAAATATCAAACCTTTTTTTCTCCATTTCAATTGCTCTTCTTCTTGTAAGGTAAGCAGAAAGGTCTCTTAAAGCTTCCCTAAGTCCTCCAAGAATTTCCCTTTCAATTTCAGGGATATCTGCAATAAACTCTTTACCAACACTTCTATAGGGAATCTTTGTAGAACATATATGGGTGAAAACTGCTATAGGCGAGTTTTGAATATCAATTTTATAGTGTCTCCAGTTTATCAGGTTATGAACAACTTTCCATGAAACATCACTAGCTTCATCATACAGTAGCGGTATTCTATTTGCAAACCTATAAAGAATTACATCTCCTGTTACTGGAATATTACCTCCATAAGCAACAGCAACTTCAACAATAAATGGGTAACCAGAATAAACTGAAGGTTTACGTTGCTTAACAGAAACAAATTCAGGATTTAACTCTTTCTGGATCCCAGCTCTAAGAAGATTCTCACCTAAAGGTGAAAGACAGTCTGCCGAGGGAGCTCTAAAACCATTAAACTCCTTCATAGCTTTTACAAGCCTAACTATCTCGTCATTTGATAAGCTTTTAGGTTTTCTTTTTTCTGGTATACCTGCAAACTCTAAAAACTTTTTAGCTGTAGTTTTCCCTATCCTATGGAAGTGAAGCATCATAAAGCTTAACATATCTCTACATCTTGTTGCAGCTATCATACGTTTAATGGTTTCAACATCAGAACCGTAAGGATGCGGTTTTGTTTCCATCGGAGGTTTAGGAAGCTCTAAAACTACCCTTTCAAATCTGTAAAGTCTGCCTTTAACATCAACAAACGTTATATTTGCATAGGGAGCAACTATTGCTGTTTGCTTAAAATACTCTAAGATTTTTGAAGCTGCCCTTGAATAGTCTCCTTCAATCTTAACCTCAATAACTGTTCCATGCCAATGGTTCTCATTCTTATAGGTTTTATGTTTTAGAATTATCGGTCGGTTACGCTGGATATCTATCATTAAAACATATTCATGTATTGAATGTTTACCCGTTGAAGAAATAACTTTTACAGGGCTATTGGTAGTTATCTGCCCATAAAGTATAGCCATAGTTCCTCCTAAACCAAAAGTCCCCCTAGATTGTCTCAACCTATATTTTGAACCATAGAAAACTTGGCCAAAAGCTGAGGGTACATGCTGAGGAGGAACCCCTGAACCATTATCTTCAACATGCAAAACGTAAACATTGGCATCTCTACTACCCTTAGATTCCTCATCAATACTAACCCTAACATATATATCGGGTAGATGACCATGAAGCTCGCTTGCATCAAGAGAATTTTCAACAAACTCTCTTATGGCTGAGTAGATAGCTCTCACAGGATTACTAAAACCTGCAATATCCCTATTCCTGTAGAAGAAATCCGCTGGACTTATCTCGTAAAAATCTTCCTTAGCAATTCTACTAGACATCTCTATTCAGCTTACCCTGCTTAAAACTTTTTAAGTATTAACATCAAAAATACATTGTTAAGCCTTTTTTTACTTTATGTTTTAACATTCTTAGAATTTTAGGCTTAAACATAGAAGAAATATTGTACGAGTTGAGGTTTGCATACTCCATAAATTAGCATGGTAATGTAAAAAATGATAGAAGATAAAGCGGATAAAGGCTTATAAAAGCTTAATATGGAGGTTTTTCCCATAATTCAAGCCTAGACCTTTTTAACTCACTACGTTTCCTTCCAAGAAAACGGTAAACCGTTTTATGCTGGGAGCCTTTAACAAGCTTTTCAATAGCTTCCTTAGCAATTTCAATATTTTCTACAACTCCTATAATAGCTACAGTATGACCATAAACCGAAACATCTACACCTGCTGTTTCTTCAATTATTCTGCGAGTTTTACCTTCTTTACCGATGATTCTACCCTTAACTCTTACAAGATTACTTTTAGATTTGCCTAAAATGTCCCTTAAATCTATTATATGCAGATAGTAATCATCATCTAGAAGCTTAAAAGCTTTCTCAGGTGAAAAACCTCTACCAATAGCTAAAACTATATTTTGAGCTTTAAACATTAGAGTAGGGTCATCCATATCATCTCTAGCAATAATGTTAACCTCACCAGTTTCACTATCAATATTAAGTTTAACTTTACATGCAGATTCTATCTTATGCTTAACTATACCATCCTTACCTATTAATACGCCTACCCGTTCAACAGGAATTTTTAATCTGAAAACTTGTCCTACTCCCCAATTATCCATTTATAAACATCCTCCTCCCCGTAAACTTCAACACCAATTTTCCTGAAAAACCTATTAATGTTAAATATGTCCCTTCGTAAAAGTTCCTCAGCTAATGGATGATCTACTAGAACAGCTTGAGACATGTCAAAGATTACCGGTTGCTCATCCTCCGAAACCATTATATTGTACTCACTTAAATCTCCATGCACAAGCTCACCATTTCTATAGAGCAGTTTAACATTCTCCAAAACACTCAGATAAAATTTTTTAGGATCCGCTAATTCTACATCCTTTAGCAGGGGAGCAGGTACACCTTCTTTACCAACAAACTCCATAACAAGAACATTCTTTTCAACAATGTAAGGTTTTGGAACTCTAACACCAGCTTCATAAGCTTTTTTAAGATTCTTAAACTCTTTTAAAGCCCAAGCATATATCAATGACCTTGTTCCACGTTTTATATGTTTAAATCTTACATCACCTTCAATATATGGGAGCAGCCCCCTTTTAAACTCAGAAGAAACTGTTAAAAAAATTTTTACTGCAAGCTCTTCCCCACTTGGAGATAAACCTCTGTAAACTTTAGATTCCTTACCACTTTTAACAGCACCATAAAGCCGGCTTAAAACTCCCCTATTCATTAAATGGTAAATAGTCATTAATGTTGGCTTATCAAAAACTTCTTCTAAAACTTCATACTCTTCTGAACGTTTAATTTTCATTCGCTGAGTTTTATCATAAATTCTTTCTTTAAGCAGAAGTTTTTCTTCAACCTTTTTCTTTGTTAGAAAATCTTCTTCAGCCAAAGGGTTATATTCTCCCAATAAAATCTTAAATATTCATTTTTAAGTAACCGTTAGTCTTTAACCAGTCAACTTGATTCACCGTATATCTCCAAACAACATCTCCTCTTGAAGAATCAAACTCCCAAGGAGATACTAAAACAACATCACCTTCCCTAATCCAAACTTTACGTTTAAGTTTACCGCTTATTCTGCAAAGCCTTTCTTTCCCATCATCACATCTAACAATAAGTCTATCATAACCAAGCATCCTTACAACAACACCTAAAACCTGACCTTCACCTGGAAGAACAAGTTCTTTAAGTTCTTCTTCGCTTAAAACTTTCCTCTTCAAAATAGTTTCACCAAACTTGACTTTAACACTACCTAAATAAGTACAACCATGAATATTAACATTTACAATTTTAAAGTTTAACGCATTTTTATAAGTTGAGCATGGGGGATTCCACTAACCCATAAAATTCCTGATGAGCTTATAAACCCTCTTTCTACAGCTAACCTTACAGCTTTTTCACCAACAATGTTTACTATGGTAGCTTTCTCAATATACTGAATAGAATCCTCAAGCTTAACTTTAACCCCACGATAAAATCCTTCTTTAACCTCAAGCTTTAAACCTCTATCCTTATCTTCAAACATTTTACCTAAAATATTCTCATCACAGATAGCTACAACAACTTCATTTCTAACCTTCATAACCTTAACATACACGTAAGATATTTCATCCTTATTTAACAATATATATTACTCCCAACCCTACTTTAAATACCCCTAACAGAAGATTTAGCTCCACATGCCTCACAGACTATAAACCGGAAACGCTCCTCTTTAACTATTTTAGTATCAGGGCTTCGACAAACAGGACATATCACATACTCTTTGACATAAGATTCAATTAAGCGTTTTATAGTTTCAACACTAAACTTACCATGGAAAATAGCTTGATCACCTTCAATAGTTGCAGCTGTAGCCATTTCCTTAGCTAAAAACCTTAGGAGATGATTTTCATCTCTCCTAATAGTTTCACTTATCTGCTTAAAGTTTTTAATGAGTGTTCTATTCCCAATAATCATATGCTTAACCTCAGGAATCTCAAATCTTCCAACTCTTTTAGGTGCTATTTTAGGTAATCTTGAGTAAGCCCTATCAAGCATACCTACATATTCTTCTTCTCCACTCATGCTAATCAACCACCTTAAAATTTTAAGTTGTCCCAGCTTCCCAACTTTTAAGGTATTCTTCCTGCTCTTCTGTTAAGCTATCTATTGATATATTTTTGACCTCTAAAGCTAAACGTGCAACTTTACTGTCTATCTTCTCAGGAACCCTATATACATCAGGTTTAAGTTTACCCTTCTCCCTCCATAGGTACTCAATAGATAAGGCTTGATTTGCAAAGGACATCATCATAACCTCAGGAGGATGCCCCTCAGCAGCTGCAAGATTAACAAGCCTACCCTCAGCTATAAGGTATATTCTTTTACCATTCTTTAGCTTATACTCTTCAACATGCGGCCTAATTTTTCTCTTAGAAACAGTAATACTCTCAAGTTTGGGTATATCTATTTCAACATTAAAATGCCCAGCATTAGCAAGAATCGCTCCATCCTTCATGTTTAAAAAATGTTGGAGAGTAATCACATTGATGTTTCCTGTTGCTGTAACAAAAAAATCCCCAATTTTTGCAGCCTCAATTAAAGGCATAACCTGGAAACCATCCATAACAGCTTCCAAAGCCCTTAAAGGATTAACCTCTGTAACTATTACATTTGCACCCATTCCTTTTGCACGCATAGCAATTCCTCTACCACACCAACCATAACCAGCAACAACGAAAACTTTTCCTGCAAGCATTAAACTTGTAGCTCTAAGAATACCATCAATTGTACTTTGACCTGTACCATAACGATTATCGAAAAGATATTTCGTGTACGCATCATTAACAGCTATAACAGGATACTTAAGTAAACCTTTTTGAGCCATAATTCTAAGCCTAATAACACCTGTCGTTGTTTCCTCTGTTCCTCCAACAATTTTTTCAGCCAAGTCTAGCTTTCTAGAATGTACTGTGGTTATTAGGTCTGCACCATCATCCACAGTAATATCTGGCTTGTAATTTAAAACCTGATTAATACACCAGTAATATTCTTCGGTTGATTCGCCCCTCCAAGCATAAACATTAACACCAATCTGAGCTAAAGCTGCAGCAACACTATCTTGAGTTGAAAGAGGGTTAGATGCGCAAAGAGCAACTTTAGCCCCTCCAGCTATTAAAGTTTTAACAAGAACCGCAGTTTCCTTAGTTACATGGAGGCATGCCCCAACGGTTAAATCTTTTAAAGGTTTTTTCTTTCTAAATTCCTCCATAATTTTGGCTAAAACAGGCATCCGATTTTCAGCCCACTCTATAAGCAGAAAACCTTCATCAGCAAGAGATAAATCTTTAACTTTAAACTCAACCATCATCAACAAACCCCTAAATACTTGTTAGGAGGGGATAATGTAAATGTAGTAGGTTAAAACATTAATGTTTAAGTTTAACATATTTTAAGCTACCTAAAGTTAAGCTTTTCATAACCCTTATATAACCTCTCAGAAAACGTATTCGTGGTGGTTTACGCTGGTTAGATGGGTTATCTGCTCAGCCTGGCCTTACATTAACTATATTCCCCATCTTGGAACAATTATAGGTTCTGTTTTATCAGCTGATGTTGTTGCAAGATTTTTAAGGCTTAAAGGGGATGAGGTTGTTTTTGTTAGTGGTTCTGATGAGCATGGAACACCCATAGAACTTGAAGCTATAAGAAGAGGTATTAACCCGAAACAGCTTACAGATGAAAATCATAAACTTATTAAAAAGCTTTTTCTAGAAGATTGGCAGCTATCTTTTGATAACTATACTAGAACTGAAAGCCCTATTCATAAAAAATTTGTTCAAGAATTTCTCTTAAAAGTTTATAAAAATGGGTATATATTCGATAAGGAGGAAGAATTCCCATATTGCCCAAAATGCCAACATTTCTTGCCTGACAGATTTATTCAGGGATTATGTCCAAGATGCCAGTATGAGTATGCTAAAGGAGACCAATGTGAAAATTGCGGATGGCCTTTAGAGCCATCTAAACTAATTAATCCAGTATGTGCAATTTGCGGTGAAAAACCTGTTCTAAAGAAAACGAAACATTGGTATTTTAACCTTCCAGAATTTTCTGAGAAAATTAAAAGTTATATTGAGAATAATGATAGGCTACCTTCTAATGCAAAAAATTTTTCCCTAAACCTTATTAAGGAGGGCTTAAAACCTAGACCACTAACTCGTGACAATAAGTGGGGTATTCCTGCCCCATTTCCAGGTGCTGAAGATAAAACAATCTATGTTTGGATGGAAGCTGTTCTAGGTTATATCTCAGCAACCATAGAATATTTTGATAATCTGGGAAAAACTGAGGTTTGGAAAGATTTCTGGTTTAATCCTCAGGCAAGGTCAGTTTATTTTATAGGTAAGGATAATATCCCCTTCCACACAATAATTTTACCAGCACTACTTTTAGCTTCAGAAGAAGGGTATAATCTACCATGGACCGTTGAATCAACAGAATTTCTGTTATTTAAAGGTCAAAAGTTTTCTAAAAGTCGAAGAATCGGCGTTTGGATTGATGAAGCTGTTAAAGTTTGCCCTACAGATTATTGGCGGTACACTTTAGTAGCTATAAGACCTGAAATTAGGGATACAAGTTTTACATGGGATGTTTTCTTAGAAAAAGTTAACTCTGAGCTTAATGATACGTTTGGGAACATGGTTCATAGAGTTTTAACATTTATCTTTAAATATTTTAATGGCGTTGTACCTGAACCAGCTGATTTTGATGAAGACGACCTTCAAGTTTTAAACATGATTGAGAAAACCTGTTTAGATGTAGAAAAGTTTCTGGAGAATTTTAGGTTACAAGCTATTGTATCATCAATTATGGGACTTACACGTTTAGCTAATAGGTATATTAATGAGAAGGAGCCTTGGAAAACAATTAAAACTGATGTTAGAAAAGCAGCTACAACAGGTTATGTTTCAATTCAGGTAGTTAAAGCTTTAACCATTCTACTTTACCCTATCATACCTCAAACATGCATAAAGATTTTGAGCATGTTAAACCTTAAAGTTGAAGATTTAAGCTGGAAGAGAATTTTTGGGAAAATTTCAGTTAATCATAGAATAAGCGAACCTAAACCCGTCTTTAAAAAACTAGCATTAGAGGTTATTGAGAGGAGGCTAGGGTTAGCTTAATGCTAAAATTAAAGGTTGATACACACATACATACAATTTTTTCAGGAGATAGTTTAATAACAGTTGAGGATGCAATACGCCTCTCAAAAATAAAAGGTTTAGACTGTATATGCATAACAGACCATGATACAGTAAAAGCAGTGGAAAAGCTTAACCGAGAAAGCTTAAGAAACGATGTTATCATAATACCAGGAATTGAGGTAACAACAAGAGAAGGCCACCTTGTAGGTTTAGGAATAACTCAGCCAATAAAACCAAAACTCTCAGCAGCCGAAACAGCTGAAAAAATACGTGAGCTTGGAGGTTTGGTTGTTATTCCTCACCCGGGACACCCTTTTAAGCATAGTTTAAAGCTAAATAAAGACATTTTATCTGAGGTTAAACCTGATGCTGTTGAAGCTTTAACTATTATGCAATCCTTGATTAAACCCAATTTTAATAAACTTATTAAAAAATTTAATGTGCCATTAATTGCCGGGAGTGATTCGCATATTCCTCAAACATTAGGAAGCACTTATAGCCTTATTGAGGTTAAGGAGAAGAGTGTAGAAGGTATACTTTATGCAATAAGAAGGGGGAAAACGTTCCCTGTTGTAAATTTAAACCTTTTACTAAGCTTCCAGTTTCTGGTAAAATTATGGTTTAAATTTTTGAACAAAGTAAGCTTTAAAGAAGCAGCACCAAACATCAACATAGAGGAGTAAAATGTTAAAATTTAAGTGATTTACATGAAAACTTTTAATCTATCTCCATCTGCTCTAAATCTATTTCTAGACTTATTTTACCTTCAACTTTAACAATATCTTCCTCCATATCTTCTAGGTCTATCAACTCTAACCATCCCCCCAAAATTTTATCTAAATTTGGGTTTTTCCCTTCTAGTTTTTCCGGGAGTAAAACTGGGAATACTTTCATCGACCTCTCTCCCTCCCACTGTTAAAGTAAATTGGTAATTAATTTATTATGTTAGATGTAATTAAATCGAAATACGCTTTAAATATGAATGTGGAATCAATATAAAAATCTTAGTAAAGCATGCTTGAAAGATTAAACAAAAATTTGTTTAAAACCAGTATACTTAAACTAATTTTCTTACTTGTTTAGAATACAGGTTAATTGGTTGCTGCTTATTTAGCTCAACTTCCCTACCAAGAATATCGGCTTCAAGATAGTTGGTGAATGCTTTTTTGATTGAAACCTTTAAATATTTGCCCATAAGGTTTTCCATGCAAGAAGATTTAATAACTACGGGCTTATATGAAATATTTCTCCCAATCCATGAACAATTTAACCCTTTTTCGTCAACAAGTATATGTCCAACCCATCCAACCCATTTAAGATTATTTTTTAATGAAATTTCCGTTGCAAGTTTGGTTAAAATTTTGGATCTTCTCTTAACTTCCTGCGTTGGAAGTTGCTTCATTTTTTCAGCTATAGTTTTTGGTCTGGGATAAAACTTTGAAATATTAACAATATCAGGCTTTATTTCCTTGATAAGTTTTAAGGTGTTTTTAAATGCTTCCGAAGTTTCTGTTGGGAAACCACATATAACATCGGTTGCTAAAGTTAAATTTTCTACCTTATCTTTAACAGTATAAACTATTCTTCTATAATCTTCAACCGAGTAGAACCTATTCATATCCTTTAAAACTTTGTCATCACCACTTTGAAGAGGTAGATGCAAAAACTTAAAAATTCTTTTATCCCTGTAAACTTTTACAAGTTCATCCAGTATCCCAATAACATGATTGGGATTCATCATTCCAAGTCTAACAAAAAATTTCTCATTAAGCTTTAGTAATTTTTCAAGCAGGTCTATTAAACTTACACCTATATCCTTACCATAAGCAGCAAGATCTTGGGATGTAAGCCAAAATTCTTGTACACCTTCCTTAAGAGAATTTTTAACCTCCTCTAAAATTTCCTCAATATAGTAGCTTCTAAGTTTTCCCCGTGCAAAACGTACACAACAATAAGCACATGAACCTAAGCAACCATAAGATATAGGGATAATTCTTATTATGGGTGTGACAGGGATTCTTGGTAAAAGAAGATTTGGTTTAAAATCATTTCTCAAGATTATAGGGTTTTCACCATTTTCAACCATTCTAACAACATCAATAATAAGTTCTCCTGGTGAGGGGCCGACAACACCATCAAATTTTACCTCTTTTTTAAGTCTTTCAAAATTTATTAAGGGAAGACATCCTGCAACAATAAGCTTTTTATCTTTAGGAATTGCTCTTAAAATACTTATCATCCTGTTTTCTGTTGGAGATTTAACTGCACAAGTATTGTAAATTATAATATCGGCTTCACCTATGTTAGGAACAATTTTATAACCTGCTTTAGCTAAACATCCAGCTATAATTTCTCCATCAGCTATGTTTGCTGCACAACCAAAACTTTTGATAAAAATTTTTTTAAACAAGTTTACCACTACTAAATTCCAAACCCAAAGTATGGTACTTTCTTCCTTTTAACCTCAATAAATTCTCTTATACATTCCAAGTCTTCTTCCTCAAGCTTATCTTTAAACTCCCTAATTAAAGTTTTAAGATGCTCTTCAGGTATATCAACATATAAGATATCATTTTCCCTTACTTGCCTACCAATTGTTGGTTCCCTCATAGATATTGCAACCTTCATACCTTTTACTGCTTCATGCAGATTTTCTCCTCTTTCCTGAATTTGAACTATTTTCCCTACACTGCTACCATCAAATCTTAGCATAGGATATTGAGGTTGAATTCTTCCAGATAATACTTCAACACCAAAGATGGCGGGGTTACTTCTTCTAAAAACAAACCCTTGAAGAACCTTAACTTTTCCAGGTTTAATTAGAGATTCAAATGTTCTTTTTACTTTCTCCTCTTCAAGTTTTTTAACCCAATCCGTATACTCCTCCATAAGCCTATAGATTACATTATTCTGAAAAATTTTTACACCAGTTTTTAACGCTTCCTCTTCAGCATCAGGTAAAATTTTAACATTAAAAGCTAAAATAACACCAAATTTTAAATCTTCACTTTTAACTATTGATGCTTCAACAACATCTCTTTTAGAAACATCCCCAACATCAGCTATACGGATAGGTATATCATTCTTTTTAAGCTCTTCAACTAAAGCCTCTAATGAGCCTAAAGTATCTGCTTTTACTATGATACCTTCCCTATCAGTTAAAATTCTAATGCTTTCAACTTCAGCTTTAACTCTTTCTAAGACCTCTTTAAGTTCATCTTTAGATGAAACACCATAAATGGGAGCTCCTGCAATAGCTTCCTCAAGCCCTGAAGCAACAATTTTAACACCAACAGCAGCTGAAACCTCCCTAATTTCTGTAAACTTTTCTCTTGGATCCCTTATTTCATCTAAGGGTTTAGGTATAAGAATTGCCTTAACTTTCGCAATTATAGGTTCTTTTTTCCCACCTAAAACTATTGTATCATTCTTACGTAAAATTCCATCATAAATTATTGCATTAACATTTACACCTAAGCCAACATCTTCACAAACTTCAAGAATTGCACCTTTAGCTGGTCCAACGGTTATCATAAGCCTTTTCTTCATGTACTGCTGAGTTAAACCTGTTAAAACTGCGAGTAGGTCAGGTAAACCTTCACCAGTTTTTGCACTAACAGGAACAATAGCAATAGTTTTTGTGAAATCTCTTACTCTATCATATCTTTCAGAATTAAACCTATATTCAGCTAAGGCTCCAACAATAGAGTAAACCTTCTCATCAAGAAGGCGTACAACTGAAGGGTCGGCTGCTCTAATAGATTCAATAAAAGATTTTCCAGGTTGAGATTTCCAACCCCTAATAAGGTCAAGCTTATTTGCTGCAACAACAAATGGAGTTTTACGTGCTCTAAGAATTTCTATAGATTCAACTGTTTGAGGTTTAACACCATCCATAATATCTACAACAAGAATTGCTATATCCGCTATAGAACCTCCACGCCTACGAAGATTTGAAAATGCTGCATGTCCAGGAGTATCTATAAATAAAAGCCCAGGAATCTCAATTTTAAACTTAAACATTTTTAAAAGGTTTCCACAAAGCTTCTCAATAATAGATGAAGGAACAAAGCTTGCACCAATATGCTGAGATATTGCTCCAGGTTCTCTTGCAGCAACAGCTGTACCCCTAATCCTATCTAAGAGAGTTGTTTTACCGTGGTCTACATGCCCAAGCACCACAACTATTGGCTGACGTAAAGTTGTCAAAGTTAATCCCACATAACACCTTAATTATTTAACGCGGTTTACCCCTTTAAGATTAGCTAAGTAAGAAGAAAAACCTTGCTATTATGGTAAAGTTACTTAAAGTTCTTAAAGATTAAATTTTTTAGGGGTTAAGGAAATAGTAAACCTTTAGAAAAAAGGGAGTGTGAAAATGTGGAGCTAATAGTACCATTAATAGCATCCATATCAGCTATTATTGCTGCCGTAATTTTTGCATTATGGGTGCTTAAACAAGACCCAGGAAACCCAACAATGCGTGAAATTTCTGAGGCAGTACGTATGGGGGGTGCAGCTTTTCTTAAGCGTGAATTTACCTACATTTTTCCTATTGCAGTTGTATTAGCAATTATAATATATTTAGCATTACCTTTTGCTGGTGAAGCAACAGGTTTAACTGGAAAAATTTCAGGTTTTTCATGGAGTGATAGTTGGAAGATTGCTGTTGACTTTCTTATAGGTGCAGGTTTATCAGCCTTAGCAGGTTATCTAGGGATGGCTGTAACTACACGCTCCGCAGGCCGTGCTGCTGAAGCTGCAAAAAAAGGTATAGGTTCATGTTTAACTGTATCATTTAGAGCTGGAGCTGTAATGGGGATGTGTGTTGCAGGTTTAGCACTTCTAGGTGTTACAGGTTTATACATAGCTTTTGGAGCTCACCCGGATGTTGTACCATTAATTGTTGGTTTAGGTTTTGGAGCTAGCCTTATCTCGATGTTTATCAGGGTTGGTGGTGGAATTTATACTAAAGCAGCAGATCTTGGAGCAGACCTTGTTGGAAAAGTTGAAGCAGGAATCCCTGAAGATGATCCGCGTAATCCTGCGGTAATAGCAGATAATGTAGGAGATAATGTTGGTGATTGTGCAGGAATGGGTTCAGATGTTTTTGAATCATACATTGTTATAGCTATAGCAGCTATGCTTCTTGGATACTTTACTTTCCACGGTTCCTACCTATGGAGTAATGCTGTAATATTTCCATTACTTCTTTGTGCTGCAGGGGTCTTTGGATCTATTGTTGGAGCTTTATGTGTGCATAGTGGTTGGAAAGGTGAACCTATGCGTGCATTAAACTTAGCCTTTTATGTTACAGTAGTTGTTGCAGCTATTTTAAGCTACATTTTTGCTGGATGGATGTTTGGTTTTGGAACACCATTAGCTAATGCACTTTTAATGTGTAGCATTTTAGGGTTTATTGTTGTCGTCCTTCTTGAAAAAATTGCTGATTATTATACATCATACAAGTATCCGCCTGTACGCTCAATTTCTGAGGCTTCACAAACAGGAGCACCAACCAACTTTTTAACAGGTTTATCGGTTGGCCTCAAAAGCACATTCCCAAGTATGATTGTACTGGTAGCTGCGATTATCATATCCTTCATTCTAGGGTACGCTTCAGCTCCAGCAAACATTGATAAAACTATGGCTGGAATCTATGCTACAGCTATAACAACAACAGGTATGCTTTCATTATCAGGAATAATAATGTCAATAGACTCTTTTGGACCTGTATCAGATAATGCAAACGGTATTGTTGAAATGGCTAATCTTGGAGAGGTTCGTGAAGTTACAGATATCTTGGATGCCATAGGAAATACAACCAAAGCAACAACAAAAGGTTTTGCTATTGGAAGCGCTGCTCTCTCAGCTTTAGCTTTATTCCAAGCTTTTCGAATTGATGCAGTAAAAGGTCTTGGATTTTTGGGGAGAACAATACCAGAATTTTCTTTAACAGATCCGCTTGTAATTGTAGGGTTGATAGTTGGAGGTCTACTTCCATTCTTCTTTAGCTCATTTCTTATCCTAGCTGTTGGAAAAACTGGGATGAATATGGTTAATGAGGTTAGAAGACAGTTTAAAGAAATTAAAGGTATAATGGAGGGAACAGCAAAACCTGACTATGCAAGATGTGTTGATATTGCTACTAGAGGTGCTTTAAAAGAATTAATGATACCTGCTGCTTTAGCAATATTAACACCAATAATTTTAGGGGTACTTTTTGGAGTAAGAGCTGTTGGTGGACTACTTATTGGGGCAATTGTTTCAGGAGTGTTTTTAGCATTTTGGATGGCTAATGGTGGAGGAGCATTGGATAACGCTAAAAAGTATATTGAGCTAGGACATTTTGGTGGAAAGAAATCTGAAGCCCATAAAGTAGCTGTTATGGGAGATACTGTTGGAGATCCTTTAAAAGACACAGCTGGACCTGCAATAAACCCGTTAATTAAGGTTTTACAAACAATATCAATAATATTCCTACCGGTCTTCCTAGCAACAGGATTTGTATCTTTAATTCTCTAAAATTTCTTTTTTATTAAACTTTGATTTACTCAATTTTTTAATAGTTCAAAATCTCATTCTCACTAAAAAATATTTTTGATTCCCTGATAAAATTTTCAGGGCTATCTGCTGCATGAATAATGTTCATAGTTATAGATATACCTAAATCTCCACGAATTGTTCCAGGTTTAGCTTCTTTTGGATTTGTTGCACCAATAAGCATTCTCATCCGTTTTACAGCATCCTTACCCTCAACAATCATAGGTATAATTGGCCCTGAAGTTATATGGTTTATAAGTTCACTATAGAAACTTTTATCTTTATGAATTTCGTAAAGCTTTTCTGCCTGATCTAAACTTGCCTTAATAAGTTTCATAGCTAAAATTTTAAAACCAGCTTTTTCAATCCTACCTACAACCTCGCCAACAAGCTTATTTCTAATAGTTTCAGGCTTAAGAATCACAAAAGTTTTCTCTGTCAAATGTGCCACCTCTAAAGGTAAGCCTAAACCATCATTCAGCAATCTTTCTGCTTAAAATAAAAGCTTTACCAAAAGGTATCTGAGATCTAATACCTTCTAGAGGTAAACCTAAAACTTTTTGTTTAAATTCTTTAGGAACAAGTTCAGCCAGCATTTTCTTAACTTTTAAAGCTATAGTTTTAGCATCTTCATCACCAGGAGAAATTTCAACAGAGTATTTAGTTATGCTTTCTATGGCTGATGGAGGTGCAACATGAACTTTAGCTTCATCATCTTCAAAAGTAACTCCAATTTTAAGTCTTAAAGGTACATTTTTAATATAATTTCTTGTACCAGTAATCATAAAAGAACCTTTTGCAAGATATTCTCCTGAAGGTGTTGTTTTCTTAACTTGTCTAGGATTAACATAGTACACATCTATAGATGAAAAACCCTCCCTCCAAGCTCTACTATAGCAAGCTGTAAATTGGGCAGCTTCATAGATTGTTTTTTCAGGCGGAAATTTACCAGCAGTTTTTATAACAGTAAAAGGGGAACCTGGAATATCTGTATGTAAAATTAGGTCTGATGGTTCAACATAACGTTTAATTATAGCCTCATTTGATGATGCATCCTTACCGGATACAACAAGAAAACCTTCAGATGAAAAGAAGAACCTATACTTTTCAAACCATTTTTTCTCTTTAAGTTTTACAGGCTTCTCTGTTTCAAATTCAATAGTTAAAACACTTTTTTCTAATTCCTCAATTCTTTTTTTAGTTTCTTCAATTGCTGCTTTAAGTTTTAAAGCTTTTCCACGAAGTTCCTTAGCTTTTTCATAGTAAGTAGAAGCATTTTGGTAGATACTTTTTTCAATGTTTAAGGAGAAGGTAAGATTTTCAATTTCAACCTCCAAAATTTTATCTTTAGCATTTAAACTTTTAAAGTAAATGAAGGGTTTCTCGCCTAAACTTTTTTTATGAAGAGCTTCTTCAGCAACTTTAACCCAATCTTTTAAGCTATCTTTAGCTTTAATAATCCAGTTTAAAAGAGTTTGAAGCTCCCCTGAAAAAGCAAAAATATGATCCCCAATTTTTTTACAATTTTCAGCTTCAACTTCAACATCCTTAAGTTTTTCAACTTGTTCTCTTAAAATTCTTTTCTGCTCGTTAAGCCTTGAAAGAAAAACTTCTTTTTTTCTAATTTTTTGCTCCTTAAATACTACCCCTATAAAGTATTCATCTAAAGCTTCATTAAAAGTTGAATAAAATTTAAGCTCATATCCATCATAAATTGAAAGAGGAAAAGGTAAAAAGTCTATAGGCTCAGCATTAGAATAAACAATGCATGGATGAATATTCCTCCTTTTTTCAAGAAGCATTGTTAAAGACCTATGTATACGCTTAAAATCTTCAGTTGTAAGCATAGAACAATCAAGATTTTTCTGTATACCTGCAAGTTTTAAGATCTCCTCGACATACACTCCTCCAATTCCAAGAAGCCGTGTAAGAACTTTAACAACTTCACCTTTACTTTTAGTTAAATGCTTGGAAAGCTCATCAACCTGAAGCCCTTCAGGATTTAAACTTGATGGTGGAGGAAACTTAAAATATTCGCCACGAATGATCGACCTATCCCTCATCTTCCTGTAAGTTAAAGCATGAAGAATTTTTTCTTCTTCATCAACCAAAATTATATTTCCTCTACTAAAAAGCTCAAAAATAAGCTTAAACTTATTCTTACCTTTAGTAACATGGAAAACAATTATTCTTTCAAAGTTTGGCTGCTCAACATCTTCAACTATCCCATTTATGAGGTATTTTCTAAGAGAAGAGCAAAAAAGTGAAGGTTTAGGAGGCTTTTTTACAGCGTACCTTGTTAAATGAATCCTCCGACCAGCTTCAACGATTAAATGTTTTTCAGGGGAAGCAGGCTTATTAAATCTTAAAAGTATAGATGAATGTTCAGGATGGTATATATTCTCAATATAGTAGCCTTTAAGCTCATTTCTAAGCTCTAAACATAGAACCGATATATCGAAGCTTGCTAATTGTTTCCTCTGCTCAACCAAGCCTCCAACAACCATCAATAAGTATAAGCTTAAGCTGAAACTATAAGAAAGCTTTAAGTTTTAACTGCTTAATTGTTTTTATTAGCTATAAGCTTTAAGGTGATGGGCCTTAAAAAGGGGTATAAGCTTAAATGAATGCTAATGAGAAGCTTTGGTGGTTTAGATATATAGTTGCTATTCCGGTTGCTGCTTTATCCACAATTTTAACGATTAGCGGATTTTTTCAAAATTCAGCTATCCTAAACTTTCTCCTAGCAGCATTCTTTTACATTCTAACTTATCCTATAGCTGTACATATCCTAAAAATTACACCTGATAAGGTTAAAAATAGAAGAGATTTAGCACTTTATGGTGTTTTTGCATACTTTATTTCATGGTTTTTCTTTTGGGTTTTGTTTTACACATTAATACAAATAATGTAGATTTGGGTTGAGAATAAATTTTGCTTTAAGATTTTTTCTCTTTTACTTCAAAAATACTTGCAAGTTTAGCTTGGCTTAATGTTTCTAGGTATCTTGTAAATTCTAACCATGCTGAAAAGTACCCTTTATCAAATTCTGAAGAAGCAATGTTTTTTGTTCTTTTTTCAAAATCTAATCTTAAGTTTTTAAGATAACTTTTATCAGGTTTTATTTTATTGATGAAAACGTAGTTATCATCTTTCATCTTATAAGCTGAAAGTAACCCTTCTAAAGCCAAAATGTAACCTTTATCCCACTCACTTTCCAAACTTTCACCTCTTATCTTCTCAAGAATTTTTTCGGCTTCGGAAAGATTTTTTTCAACCAGAAAATCAAAAAACCTTTTAATAAGGAAGCTTGAAGCCAAACCTGATATTCAACCCTTTAAGGTTTCTTTTCAACAACATCTTCAATACCATTTTCAGTAATTCTAAATAAACCCTCCTTACCCTCAGGTAAAATCGGGCTTACAACAAGCCTTGCAATCTTTATTCCAGGTGTCGGGGATTTCCTTAAAAATACTCTTGTATGACTTGTATGGGCAAGAACATGGCCACCTGTAGGTTCAATATCAGTGAAGAAGGAGTCAGGTTTAGCCATAACTTGGTTTGTAACTACAGCTGCAGCATTAAATGCTCTAGCAAGCCTCATAAGCCTATGTAAATGTCTTTCAAGTTTTTGCTGCCTTTCAGCAAGCATCTCCCTACCAATATACTCACTTCTAAAGTGAGCAATAAGAGAGTCAATAATCACAAGCCTAATATTATTCTCCTTAAACTGGGTATCAGCATTTTCAAGTAGATACATTTGATGATCAGCTGTTAAAGCTTCAGCATAAACTATCCTACTAAGAACTTTTGCAGGGTCAAGTTTCCACCGTTTAGCAATTTGAACTATACGTTCAGGCCTAAAACTGTTTTCAGTATCTATATATAAGGCGCCACCTTCTAACCCACCCTCATCCCTTGAAAGCTGAACAGTAACACATAGCTGATGACATATCTGCGATTTCCCAGTTCCAAATTCACCATAAAACTCTGTTATAGCCTGGGTTTCAACTCCTCCACCAAGAAGCTCATCAAGTTTTTTACAGCCGGTTGTAAGTTTTTCAACAGTTTTTCTAAGCTTCATGTATTCATCAGCCCTCATAAATGGGATTGAAATAAGATGCTTTCTAGCCTCAGTTATAATTGAGTAAGCTGTTTTTTCACCTAAAAATTGGGTAAGCTCCTTAAGGCTTGCAGTTGCAAGAGATTCTACTGTTGAATAACCCATTTTCCTAAGCTTTTCAGCTGTAGCTGGACCTATACCTGGGATATCTTCAATATCCCTATACTCATTTTCACGTTTATAGGATTCCTCACCCATTTTAAGCCTCCCCTAAGAGGAAACATCATTTGTAATATTTAAGTAGTTTTAGGCTGTTAAAGAAGAGATATAAGGAAAAGTATTATTTTGTTGGGGGTTTAGATTTGAAGCTTAATGTTAAAACTATTGAAGAAGTAGGCTTAAACCTTTTAACTAAAGCTGCAACAAAACTTCCTGATGAAGTTAAAAAGGCTTTAAAAGCTGCCTACGAAGCTGAGGAAACTTCAACAGCAAAAACTGAGCTTAAAAATATTCTGGATAATATTGAAGCTGCAGAAAAACTTCAAAAACCGATGTGCCAAGATACAGGGTTAATCTCCTTTTACATTAAAAGTAGGGAGATTGAAAATTTTTTAGAAGTTACTGAAGCTCTTAAAAAAGCTACAATTAAGGCTACAGAACAGGTCCCTTTAAGACCAAATGCTGTTCATCCTTTAACAAGAAAAAATACTGGAAATAATGTTGGGGAACATATTCCAAACATTAATTGGATTTATAGTGAAACGGATTATGCTGAAATTACTGTTTTTCTTAAAGGGGCAGGCTCAGAAAACATGAGTAGATTAGAAATGATTACACCTGGACTTGGCATTAAAGGTATTAAAAAGTTTGTCGTTGATTTTGTTGTTAAAGCAGGAGCTCAACCATGTCCCCCAATTTTTGTTGGTGTTGGAATAGGGGGGACAATAGATTTAACAGCAAAACTTGCGAAACTAGCCTTACTAAGACCTTTTAGAAGTAGAAACCCTGATAAGGATGTTGCTAAACTTGAGGATGAACTTTTAACACTCATAAATCAAACAGGTATTGGACCTATGGGGCTTGGCGGAAAAACAACAGCATTGGATGTTAGAGTTGAGTTTGCTCACTGCCACACCGCAAGTTTACCAGTATGCATAAATATCCAATGCTGGGCTCATCGTAAAGCATCAGCAAAAATATATGGTGATGGAACTGCTGAGTATATTTAAGAGGGGGGTTTATTAAAAAATGGTTGAGTATAGGTTAAAAACACCCATAAGCGAGGAGGATGTTAGGAAGCTTAATGTTGGAGATATAGTTTACATTACTGGAAAAATTTATACTGCTAGAGACCAAGCCCACAGGAGAATTTTAGAGTATGCTGATAAAGGATTAAAAATCCCGGTAGATTTAAATGGCTCAGTAATATTTCATGTTGGACCAATAGTTAAAAAGCAGGATGATAAATGGATTGTTATTTCAGCAGGGCCTACAACAAGTACAAGAATGAACCTTACAACACCAAAACTTCTAGAAAATTTTGCTGTAAGAATTATTATTGGTAAGGGTGGGATGAGTAAAGAAGTTGCTGAAGCATTAAAACGTAGAGGAGCAGTTTACTGCCACTTTACAGGTGGTGCAGGAGTTTTAGCTGCAAAAGCTGTTAAAAATGTTGAGGGTGTCGATTGGCTTGATCTTGGAGTACCTGAAGCATTATGGAGGTTTGAGGTTGAAAATTTTGGCCCTGTAATAGTTACCATAGATTCTAAGGGTAGAAGCATTTATGAGGATGTTGGAAAAAATGTTGAGAAAAATCTTGAAAAAATTTATCAACAAATGGGTTAAGCTAACTTGAAATTTTTCTTTTAAAGCTTAATTTTTGCGAAGCATACTAGGCTATATGGTTAATATGTCCTTTTCAACTTACAACTCTCCAAGTTTAGAGGATGCTTTACATATTATTAGGGATGCTTTATCAAGGCATATGTTAACAGTTCTCTTTGGAAATTGTAGAGTTGAATATGAGGGTAGGGCTTCTTCTACCCTTGAATGGGGTGTAAGACTTGTAATTCTAAAAGCTGATGGTTCTGTTCTTATTCACCGTCCAACAGGATACGAACCTGTAAACTGGCAGCCCCCAGGTTCAAGTTTTAGGGTTGAAGTTTTAGATGATAATCTTAAACTTACAGCTGTAAGAAGCCAGCCAAAAGAAATCTTAAACATATTTTTTAGTCAAATACACCATATACTCACCTCAAGTTTAGCTGATACTGGCGAATTTTCTCTCTACGTTTCTGAGCTTGATATGAAAAAAGCTATACTAGCTTCACCAAGCCTTATTGAGGAGGGTTTCCATCCACTTTCCGCCGAAAAAGAAGCTGGAGAAGCTGGCTTTGTTGACGTTTTTGGAGAAGATAGAAACGGAAATCTTGTTATAATTGAAATTAAAAGAGTTCAAGCTGGAAAGGATGCTGTTTTGCAGCTTAAACGTTATGTTGATGCTTTAAGAGGGAAATTTAATAGGCCAATACGAGGGATACTTGTAGCACCTGAGATTCAGAAAGATGCGCAATTTCTGTTAGCAGTAAACAATCTTGAGTTTAAGCAACTATCACCAAGAGTATGCTATGATGTTTTAAAAACATTTAAGGTGAAAAAGCTCAGCGAATTTTTAACCTAATTTTTAGCCGGAAAGTTGGGTAAATATAAAAAATTTTGCACCCCCTCAACCTATAAGACTATTAAAGGTGTTAAAAACTTCTACAGTAAAATTGCAAGCTCCTATGATGCGCTTCATAGGGATGAGCAGGAAAAAAAGTATGGTTTAGCTTTAGCAATGCTAGGTGATAAAAAACTTGAGGGAAACATTCTGGATGCAGGTTGTGGTACAGGGCTTTTTGAGGAATTTTTTAAACCGAGTGGGAGCAATTTAACACTTTTTGGTGTTGATGTTTCAGATGTGGTTTTAAGAAAGTTTAAAGATAAGCTTAAAAATAGGAGTTTTAATGTTTTTCTGGTATGTGGCGATTTACATAATTTACCATTTAGGGATGGTATTTTTGACTACTGTTTAATGTTCACAGTTTTGCAAAATTTGCCAAAGCCAGTTTTAGCCTTAGAAGAGGTTAAAAGAACCCTAAAAAATTGTGCATACATTATAGTTACAGGTCTAAAGGAGAAATATACAACTATGAAGCTTCAAAAAATATTGTTAAAAGCAGGGTTTAAAGGTAAAGTTGTTAATAACCTAACAGTAAACGAATATATTGCCATTGGAAAACTAGAATAAGGTAGGATTAAAGTTTCCCTTTTAAATATGCTTTTAAATATCTTCCACCAAGCATCCTAACCATTTTTTCATCATTTTTTATTACTGGATGGTGTGGGTCAACCAAGATAACTTCAAACCACTTATATTTTCCATCCTCCCATATCCAGTAGCTACCTAAAACTTTAAGGTTTGGATACTTTCGTGCAACTCTTTCCTCAGCTATTTGCTGAAGACTCTTTGCTGGAGTATATTTTAAAACACCCATAGCTTTTTGTCTTCTTCCAGCTCTAGGTCTAGGCTTTCTTAAACCCCCACGTCTAACTTTAACCCTAACAACAATAAAGCCTTGTTTAGCCTTATAACCTAAAGCTCTGGCTCTATCAAGCCTTAAAGGTTTCTCAACTCGAGTAATTGTGGAACCACGACGCCAAGCAATTGCACGTTGACGAATAATATCAGCTAAACCGGATTTAGAAGGATTTTTCCACATTTCCCTTAAATACTTATACATTGAAGCCGTAACCATCAACTCCAACCAGTTTAAGTACTAAAGTTTTAAGCGAAATAGTTGATAAATTTTACTTTTACTTTTAATAAACCTATATATAAGATATAAAGTTCTATAGTTAAAATTTATATTTAGCCGTTTATCTATCTACATTATGGTTAAGACTTAAAAGGAAAAAGAAAAATATTGACGTGGTAAACCATGGCGCGGAGAAACGGCGACCTTGAATATAAAGTTTTGCAGATGATCAAGGAAGGGGGTTCTGAAGGGATTTTACAGAGTCAACTCTGGAAAAATATTAAAGCCACTAGTAGAGAAGGCTCAAGAATATCGTTAAAGCTTGAAAAAGCAGGACTTATTGAAAGGCATAGAGTTCTTCATGAAGGTAAATGGACATATAGGCTTATTGCTAAGAAGAAGAGTTTAAATATAAATTCCATTATCGACCTTCCATGCGCATTCTGCCTAGAGCAGGCTAAATGTGAAATTGGCGGAGAAATATCCCCATTAAACTGTAAAAAACTTTCATTATGGGCTGAAAAAGTTGCCCACGAATATAATCATGAGCATGAAAGCCCACCTTAAATAAAAGTTTTTGATACTGGTTAATTTTAATATTAAACCTTTTCATAATCAAATTAAATTTAATTATCCAAGCTACTTATAAATGATGCAAACATTAACCCTACTAAGTAAAAGATTGGTAAGTCTAACTGGGAGAACTATTTTGAGATGGCTTGAAAAACGCAGAAAAGACTTTTTTTACAAGAAATCTAAGATTGAGGGTTATAGGAGTAGAGCAGCCTACAAGCTTCTTCAGGCAAATAAAAGCTACCATTTTATAAAACCTGGAAGCATTATAGCAGATTTAGGATGCGCTCCTGGCGGGTGGCTTCAAGTTGCAGGAAAACTTGTAGGTTTAAGAGGAAAAGTTTTTGGTGTTGATATTAAACCCATAAAACCTTTAGATGTAAAAAATATTGAGTTTGTTTTGGATGATGTTTCAAACCCTAAACTTCCAGAAAAACTTTTAAAACTTGCAGGAAAAAATTTTGACGTCGTACTTTCAGATTTATCTCCAAATCTTACTGGGATTTGGGATGTTGACCATGCTAGACAAATAGACCTTGCAGAAAAAGCCTATAAAATTGCATGTTCAACTTTAAAACCTAATGGAATATTTTTTACTAAAGTTTTTGACGGCCCATACTTGAAGGATTTTATACGTAAAGTTAAAGAACACTTTAAAGATGTTAAAATTTTAAAGCCTAAAGCAAGTAGACCTGAGAGTGCCGAGTTATATATTCTAGCAAGAGGATTTAATGATAAAGTTTTAGGGGGAGATACTAAGTAAAATTTTTTTAAGAACGTTTACTGGAGCATCTGTTTTAAAGCCTTGAGGATTAAAATGGGTTAATGTTGCCTTAAATCCTTCCTTCCTAATCTTATCTAAGAAAATCTCAAGTGGCGGAGTAGGTTTACCTACTAAGTCGCAAAGAGAATTCATAGTGTAGTAGGTTGGTGGAGAATTAATCTCAGCTAAGATTTTTTCAACAATCCTCATTACACGTTTAGGTTTAGATAAAGGTTTATCCCTGACAAGCATAGCAACCTTTTCAACAATTTTTTGGCTCCAAAGTTTACCAAGCCAAACAGGCCCAGCAAACTTCATCAACCTTCCACAAATATCACATCTAAGGTCTGCTTTCTGCAGGAAACCATAAAAAACTTTTCTGTTAAAACAGTTAAAGCAATGCAAAACGTAGCCTACATTATTTTTTAAAGATTCATCAGCAAGCTTAGCCCCCCTAAAAACTTCAACATAAACTCTAATATAATGGTCTGTTGAATGTGTAAAAATTGGCTTAACTGCAAGGTCTATCTTTGCTGCTGAGAAAGCTATAAACGCTAAAAGAATTCTTGCAGCTAATTCATGGCAATATTCTGTTTTTAAGGGTTTTGCCCAGTAATGCCTTATACATGCTTGCTTATGAACTCCACATAAAACAGCCGTATCTGTTGCTGTTACAGATAGAAGCCCACCAATTTTTAAAGCTCTTAATGCAAAATCAAGGTAGGGAGTTGGAGAACCAAATGGATCTATATCTATCACATCAAACCTTAAACCTTTTTTTGCATGCTTAGCGAGCAAAAAATTTGCATCTTCATTATAAACTTTAACCTTATCATTAACCATGTTTCTTTTAACATTTTCTATGATTAAATTGTAAGCTTTAGGGTTTAAATCATTTAAAATAACTTTACTGACACCGTCAACTTCCTTTGCAAATCTAATTCCCCTAACACCACAACCAGCTAAAGGTTCGCATACAACTAGCATAGTAGATTTTTCGGATTGGTATGCTTGCAAAACCAAAACTGCAAAATCACGATTTAGACTCATAATAGGATTATAAAATACTGGAAGATGAGATGTTGGAGGCTTATCCTTTAACGTAGCTTCTATTGGTATAAGTACCTCAGTACTTCCCTCCCTGATAGAGGTGACAGGGAAACCTAAATCTTCCATGATTTTTCAGCCTTTTAACGAAAAGATTTAGTAGTAGGAGGTTATAAAAAGTTAAACGTCAAAGCTTGGGGTTATTTTGGAGTTATGAAAAATCTACCAAGAAGGATTCCAGAAACAGAGTGGAAACGTAGAAAGTACGAGGAGTTAATGCTTTTTCTTGATAAGCTTAGGGAGAAGTGTAAAGAAGGTGCTATTATTATTGTTGAAGGTTGGAGGGATGCAGAAGCTTTAAAAAGTTTAGGTTTAGATGGAGAATTTTGCTGTATTAAGAATACTAGGATTCCTATTTGTGACCTTTTAATTAAATATGCTAGCACAGATAGGGAAATTATAGTTTTAACAGATTTTGACAAAGGTGGAGTTAAGCTTGCAGGAAAGATAAAAAAGTATCTTGAAAGTTACGGTAAAACGGTAAACCTTAACTTTTGGTTAAAAATTGGTAGTTTTGTTTCCAAAGATGTTAAAGATGTGGAGGGTTTAGCCTCGTACTTTAGAAGTATTTCAGAAAAAATTTGAAATTAAGATTTAGATTTAAAGCTTATAAGACCGTTCAACCTAAATAAAGCTTAAAAACTGCAAATTCGCTTTAAAGCTTGTCTAAAGCTTTTAGCAAAGTTTCCAGCTGGTTGCAAAGCGTAATGCCTGGTTTAAAGCAAATCTTAAAACCATTTAGGAGGGGAAACAATCCTTGGCAAATTTTTCATCAACACCAACAGCAAAATATGTTATTCATGCAAAAATTGAAGTTAGTGGTGTAGTTGAAAAACCTGATGTTATAGGTGCAATTTTTGGGCAAACTGAAGGATTATTTGGTCCAGAATTGGACCTTAAAGAACTTCAAAAAAATAATAGAATCGGTAGAATTGAAGTTGAAGTTAAAAATGAGCATGGTAAAACTTATGGAACTATAACAGTAGCTTCAAGTTTAGATAAGGTTTCAACAGCAATTCTTGCAGCTGCAATTGAAAGTGTTGAAAGAGTCGGCCCATGGGAAGCTAAAGTTACAATAGAGAGAATTGAGGATTTAAGAGAAACAAAAAGGAGACAAATAGTCAGAAGAGCCAAAGAAATTCTTAGAAGATGGATTGTTGAGAAAACACCTGAGGCTGATGAAGTTATTAGGGAAGTTTCAAGTGTTTTAAAACCTCCAGAAATAGTTCTTTACGGTCCTGAACAACTTCCAGCAGGACCTGATGTGGATTCTGCACAATCTATAATAGTTGTTGAAGGGAGGGCAGATGTTCATAACCTGCTTCGCTGCGGGGTAAGAAACGTTATAGCTATTGATGGAGCAAGAATACCTGAAACAATTGTTAAGTTAAGTAAAAATAAGCAGATTATAGTTTTTCTTGATGGAGATAGGGCTGGAGATTTAATCTTAAAGGAAATTCTTGAAACCGTTGATGTTAAATATGTTGCTAGAGCTCCTCCTGGAAAGGAGGTTGAGGAGCTTACATGTAAAGAAATAATGAATGCTTTAAGAGAAAGAGTTCCAGTTTCAGAGGTTAAGATAAAGTATGCTAGAGTTTCACTACCACAAAAAATTGTTGAAACAGTTGAAAATTTAAAGGGAACATTAGAGGCAGTACTTTTTAATGAGGATCTTAATATTTTAGCAAGAATACCTGTAAGTGAGCTTGCAGAAAAAATCTCAAGTTTAAATGGTGTTTCCGTTGTTGTTTTTGACGGTATAATTACTCAAAGAATTATAGATCTTGCTGAGGAAAAGGGTATAAAGTATATTATTGGGGACCAAATTTCAGATGTTGTTAAAAAACCAGTTAAACTTAGAATTTTAACTTTTGACGAAGTTGCACCTGAGAAATCTGGAATGTAATGGTGTAAAAATTGAGGATAGGTTTACCTACAACACTATTTCAAGATGTACCTATAGAAAAAGCTGTGGAGAAACTTTTTAAGCTTGGAGTTGAATGTATTGAAGTTGTTTTTGATATACCCCATTTTCCACCTGAAAAAAGAGGAATAGAAGATTTAAGGAGGTTAAAGAAGGCTTTAACTCAATATGGTTTACCTTTATCAGTTCACTCATGTTTTTATGAACTTAATCTTGGAGGAATATATCAAGCTGTTAGAAATTTTACTTTGAAAGAAATAAGAAAATGCTTAAAGTTTGCAGGTCTTATTGAAGCTGAAGTTGTAACAGTACATCCAGGCTACTTTCCAATCCATGATGATGAAGTTTTACTTAAAAAGGCTATGGAAAGGTTTACTGAAGACCTCAATTTATGCTTAAAATTCTCTAAGGAAGAAAATGTTCAACTTTCATTAGAAAATATTCAATCTCCATACTTTCTTTTTTCTAAACTTGAAAGCGCGCCTGAGATTGTTAAGAAAGTTAAAGATTTAACTATAACACTTGATGTAGGCCATGCATACATCATGGAGTGTAGCAGTAGAAAAAGGAGTGTTGAAAAGAAAATAGCAGAGAAAATTGAAAATATTCTGGGTAAAAAAATAGGTCATCTTCATATCCATGATAACTTTGGAGTAAAAGATGAACACCTTGTTCCAGGAGATGGAAAAATAAATTTTAAACCTATAATTAAGGCTTTAAGAAAAACAGGTTACAATAACCAGGTTATTGTTGAAGCTTGGAATCCGAGGAGATCTGTAGATACTGGTATAAAAGCTTTAAAAAGAGTTAAAACACTTTTTACCTAATCCTCCCAATTTTTAGTTTAGAGGAGTTATATGTCTAACTTAGAAAAAAATGTTAAAAATATTCTTTCTCAGCCTAACATTAAAGAGGCTAAACTTTACGAGAAACATTCCGACGGGAAAGTTAAATGTATTCTTTGTGAACATAGATGTATAATTGGGGATAAGGAAAAAGGATTTTGTAAAACAAGAATAAACATCAACGGAAAACTTTACACGCTTGTTTATGGAGATTTAAGCGCCGTTGAAAGTAGACCAATAGAGATTAAACCATTTTTCCATTATTGGGTTGGCTCAACAGCTTTGACTTTTTCTACATGGTCATGCAATTTTACTTGTCCATGGTGTCAAAACCATCACTTATCAAAAGCTAATCCTAATCCTTTAAATCCAAGCTACTATCCACCAGAAAAAATTGTAGATTTAGCTTTAAAACTTGGAGATGAGGGTTTATGTGCAAGTTTTCAGGAGCCAACTCTTTTAACTGAGTGGTGTTTAGATGCTTTTAAGCTTGGAAGTAGTAAAGGGCTATATTGCTGCTATGTTTCAAATGGATATATGACTATTGAAGCTTTAAAGCTTTTAAAGCTAAGTGGAATGGATGGATTAAAAATTGATGTTAAAGGTGGTAAAGAGGAATATAGGAAGTACTGTGGAGGAGTTAATGCTGATATTATTTGGAGAAATGCTGCTGAAGCTAAAAAAATGGGGATTCATGTTGAAATTGTAAATCTTATAGTTACTGGTGTTAATGATGATGAAGAATGCATTAGAGAAACTGTAGAAACTCATGTTAAAAAGCTTGGTGTTGAAGTCCCTATACACTTTACACGCTACTACCCAGCTTATAAATTTAGTAACCCACCAACAAAAATTGAGATTTTGGAAAAAGCTTACAAGATAGCAAAAAGTTTCGGAGTTTATTACCCGTATCTTGGAAACGTTCCAGGCCATCCAGGAGAAAATACTTATTGTCCAAGCTGCGGCAAACTTTTAATTGGCAGAGTCGGGTACAAGGTTGTTAAATACAACATCAACCCAGAGAATAAATGTCCAGAATGCGGATTTAAGATAAATCTTACAGGAAAGTTTATAAAAAAACCTTATAAGTTGCTTTTTTAGTTTAAGATGTCTTCAGCAAGAAGACTTTTAACAGTTAGAAGGAATCTTTCAATTTTAGGTTTAAAATTTTTACATAAGCTTACAAGTCTTCAAAAGAAGCCGATTTTTAAGATTTACGGGAAAACGTTCAAAATTCATCCTAATGTTTTCCATCCAAGATGGAGTATAACAAGCCTTATGCTTGTAAAAAATCTTGACGTTAAATTAGGTGATGTTGTCTTAGATATGGGTTGTGGTTGCGGTATTCAGGCTATTTTTGCAGCTGAAAGGGCTTTTAGGGTTGTTGCTGTTGATGTTAATCCTTTTGCTGTTTGTTTGGCTTGGGAGAATGTTAGGTTAAATGGTTTGGAGGGTAAGGTTGAAGTTAGACTTGGAAACCTATTCCAACCAATAAAACAAAACGAAAAATTCAACCTAATAATATTCAACCCACCATTTTTCCCCGGAAAACCTAAAAATGTTGTTGAAAATGCGTGGATTGATGAAAATGGAGAAATAATGCAAAAATTTTTCTCTAAAGTTGGAATGTACCTTTTTCCAGGTGGTAGAGTTCAGATTACTTACTCAAGTATTGCAAGTCTAAGTATAGATGAGCTTGAAAAGCTATTTGAGGAAAATAAGTTTGAGGTTAAAGTTAAGATTAAGAAAAAACTTTTAACCGAAACATTATATCTCTACACCTTAAAAACTTTAAACTTTAAAAATTTCAACATCAATACGAATCTTCCACATACGGGGTCCGTAGGGTAAAACTTTCCTCTTATCTAAAATCTTAAAATCTCTTCCAAGTTTTTTGGCAGCCTCTTTAACAAGTTTTTCAGCCTCAGAAAAAAGGTCTTCTTCAGAAGCCCAGTGATAAAAGTGTAAAAATCCATGATTTTTTAAACATGAAATAGCTAAATCAAGGTAATGATAACCTCCCTTTGGAAGAGGCATAACAACTCTATCAAATTCTTCCTTAAATTTTGGGCAAACATCTTTAACATCACCAAGTATAGGGTGAACTTTATCATTAACTTTATTCAGTTTAACATTTTCTAGACAGTAGTTATGAGCTACAGGATTTAATTCAACAGTTAAAATCTTTTTAACCATAGGCTGCTTCTTAGCTATAATTATTGAGTATGGGCATACACCACCAAACATAACAAGAACATCCTCATTAGGTTTAACTTTTTCCGCTATTCTAAGCCTTTCAGTTGATTCTCTAGGTGAGAAGTACACTTTTTGAGGGTCAAGCTTAAAAAGGCAACCATACTCCTTATGAACAACCTCAGTATCAGGATCTCCAAGTAAAAGTTCATGCTCTCTAACCCTAAAAACACTTTTCCGCTCTGAGGCTTTCCGTAGTACTGTTTTAACATTTTTGTGAAGTTCCATAAGCTTTTCAGCTATAACCATCTTATAAGGTTCAAGCTCATCTGGAATTTCAATAATAGCTACAGCTTTCCCCCTTGAACCCACTATATCAAAAGATTTTGGAATAAACTTTAAAAGTTCAGGTGAAAGAACATTTTTTAACGCATCAACTAAACTTTTTCCAGCCATTTTTAGGATACATCAACCTCTTTAACGTAACCATGTTTAACAAGCTTTTCAATGTTTTGTAGAGGAATTGCAATTACATCTTCAACTTTAAAAGGCCCATAAGTTTTCATATCTGAGCCTACTAATGCTGGAATATCGCTTAAAACTCTTAAAACAACACCTATTCTTTTTTTTGCCTTAGAATCATAGGTTGATTTTAAAGTTTTGCCTTCAATAGAATCTTTAGCAAGTTTTTTAGAAAACCTAAAACCCTGACTCAATTGGTCATAAAAACTTTTTTCTTCTAAGGTTAAGAGAGATAAATCTATTTCACCTTTTTCTTCAAGCAAAAGCTTAACAATTTTTTTAAGCCTTAAACTTATAAGTAAGTTTAAAAGTTCAGAGGATTTTTCAACTTCAAGCTGTTTAATTTTATATTTAAAAGACTTCTCATCTAAACTTCTAATCTCCTCTCTTAAGTTTTTAATATAGGTTGAGAACTCTTGATAAAAGTTTTCAGGTAGAGGTTGAAGTTCCTCATCATCAACCTCCCTTTTCCATGCTTCATAAATTTTCCTATACAAAACTAAACCTCCAAATTTATGTTAAAGATGCAACCCCTCTAGCCAAGAGGAAAATTGCTGCAGCTAAGGGTAGAGTAATTATTTCACCCTTACTAAGCTTAAATATTTCTCCATTAAATCTTAACATTCTTGAAATTTTAACCTTAATCTTAACTTTTTCATCCTTAAAAGCTAAAGCATCAGTTAAGGGGTCAAATTCTTCAAGCATATTTATAGGGATTGTGAAAGTTTTTAACCCAGTTTTTCCATGAAGAGTTCCAGGTAATCTTATTAGTCGGTGAATATCTGTTGTTACTACGGTATCTATTGGAATAACTGTTTTTGCTAAAGCTTTTTCCATAATTTTAATCCATCTTCCTTCACCACCAAGAACTTTTATTAAAACCTCCTCTTCAACACCATTTGAAAGCCATGTTAAAATTTCATCCCTCTTTTCCTCGATCTTTTTAACAGTTTTCCTATCTAAACCATTTTCTAAAAGTTTTTTTGAAGATTCAACCAGCAAATCGTAAATTGCCCTACTAATTCTACCTTGAAAACTAGGTTTTGATATGTCTAAAGTAGATAAAATGTTTCTTCTGACTTTTTTAGCTTTAAAGTTTAACCCCACCCCCCTAATATAGTCAACAATCTCCTTTCTTTCATCAGCTCCAAGACTTATAACAGCTTCATCCTCAACATGAAGATGGTAACCTCTGTGACCTGAAAAAACCACAGTTATATGTTTCTGGTTTATGCCAAAATCCTCCTCAAGTATAGTAAAAAGTTTTAATGCTTCATCTTTAGCCCTACTAAGACACAGCTCACAAAGCCAGTAATCTTCTTCAACCCTACTTCCATTACAAACAGGGCAAAAAGAAACATTCTCATCAAATGTTTCTCCACAGTCTAAGCATCTCCAAAATTTATGCTCAGCCGGACTCTTCTGGCAGGAATCCTGAATATCGTCACAATCTATATCGAATATTAGGTCTGCTCCAAGCCAACCTTTTTCGCTCATCTTTTCTTCTGAAGGATTTTTATAATAAGCTGAGGAGTAGTATACATCTGATGGTATTAGGTTTACTATAAAATCTGAGAACTCCCTAAAACTTTTAAAACCTTTATGTCTAACCATTACAGTTTTACCATGCCTAAAAGGTATAAAGCCAAATTCCCTTTTTTCAAATTGGCTGGGAAGAGAAATTTCTTTAAGGTTTTTAAGATAGTATTCTCTAAATTTTTTTCTGAGAAATTCTAGGGTCTTTGCTTCCATTTTTCACGCTTTAAGCTAGTTTTTAAAATTCTTAAATAGTATGTTAATGGATTTTTAACTTTCATACAAGTTTTGTCTTCACCAGGGCAAAGACCGTGTGTTTTCATATTTCCGCAATTTAGAGGTTTATATTTTGTTTTTCCACCAACAATTCCAGCAATATGTTCAACTTGATACCTTGTTATACGTTCATCAAAATCTGTTGTAGAGGTATAAATTTTAACTATTTCATCAATACCCATTCCAACTTGAATTAAGAAGGCAGTAAGGGTAAATCTTCCTATATGAGGCACATCTTTACCACTTAAAACATCCATATAAAGATTTTTAATACATGGAGGGAAAAATTCAGGTTTAACATCACCAAAAGAGAATTCTTTAGCAATATCCTTTTTTCTTGCTTGAAGAAAGTTTTTGAGATTATTAATCTCATCCAAAAACTCCTTTCTAACTTCTTCGTCAACACCCTCTAAAACATCAAAGAAAGTTACTTTTCCAACTTCATCAAACTTAGCTTCAATATGTTTTCTAATTTCCTCTTCTAAAAGTCTTGCAATCTTTTTTCTTGTAAGATAAACTTCACCGCCAACAAGAAATTGATTTATAAGTTTCCATTCATCTTCACGTATTTTTGCAGCATTTTTAAGGTAATCTTTAAAATGTATTTTAAGCTCTCCATGACTATTATCAAAATCTGCTAAACTTATCCGCCAACCAAAATTTTTAGCTGCAATTTCAACTATTTTTTCAGGCTCCTCATTTTCAAGATTTATTGAAGCTTTTTTTGCTTCAAACAATGCAAACCTTTTTTCAAAGTAAGAATCACCAATAAGCTTTAGTAAGGCTATAGCTAAGGGGAAAGATAAAATTTCAATATAGGGCTCAATTTTCTCAGGTTTAAATGCTTGGTAGCTTAGTTCTTTAATCACTAGCGTTACTGAATCCTTTATCCTTAAAATTGCTCTATTAAGGATAGGCTTAAAATCTGGACTTAAAACCTCCTCTAACTTGAGAAAACCAAATTTCTTTTTTACATATTCAGCTGCATCAACAGTAAATGGATATTTTGCTAAATCTTGCTCTGTTAAGCTAGTTTCAACCAATCTGCTCATACTTTACTCTATTCTTGGAGCAAGATAATATGTAAGTTTACCTTTCTCTGGAAGCTCAAAATCTATTTTTATAGGTTTATCTGTGGAAAATTCTATGGTGGATATTTTTGATGAGGCTGAGCCAGCCTTAAGCATATCTTCAAGATAGCTTATACCATAAAGAGCTTTAACTTCCCCACTAACCTGAAACTCTAAAATGGAAGTATTATCTTTTTCAAATTCAACAACAACATTTCCAGTTTCCCCTGAACCACTTAATGTAAGTTTTTCAGGGTTAGCTTCAAACTTAACCTGTTCACTTACACTTGAAA
Organism: uncultured Candidatus Bathyarchaeia archaeon; assembly: GCA_964569845.1. Lineage (GTDB taxonomy): Archaea > Thermoproteota > Bathyarchaeia > Hecatellales > Hecatellaceae > CAZMUQ01. The sequence continues at coordinate 24,436 of CAZMUQ010000003.1, read as the reverse complement.
TATCACGTATAGCATCATAAAGTGAATCTCCATCCATTCTAATTTTAGCGTCAAAAGTTATTTTAGGTGTTGGAACTTCTGAGCTTGATGGTTGAAGTAATGGTAAGGAGAAGCGTTTAACATATTTTCCTGTGATTTTAACCTCAAGGTTTGCTTTATCCTTACTAAGTGAAAGCTCTAAAGATTCTCCAGCTGTAACTCTTTTCATAAGCTTTAAAAAATCGCTAAGGTTTATGCAAAGCTTTGTAGGTTCAGAGCACTCATAAATTTGAAAAGCATCTTTTGCATATTCAAAATCAACCATGGCAACATGAGAAGGATCCATAGCTCTAAGTTTCATACCATCTTCAGCTATATCAAATGTTGCTTCCTCAATTAAGGCTGCAATAGCATTCATAAGATTTTTCCATCTTTTGGAATCTGAGATTACTAGTCTGAACATTTTAAACCCCTTTTTCTACCTTTTGTAAGGTATAAATGAAGTAAAAAACTTTCTATTTTTAAGGTTGTAGAAAAACTTTAAAATTGTACTGTATTAGGTTTTTAAGTTGAAGATTCCTTTAAACATTAAACTTTAAAAAGTGTAAAGTTCATCATAAACCTGTTTAAGATTTAGCCTAAGTGAAAGCAATATATAAGAAGAAGATGAGTATGTAGATTTAAAAGGCTAATTCCTCATGGAGATGAGTTAAACTATGCGGATTTTTTATGTAGCCTCTGATGAGGAAATTAAGAAGGGGGAAACAACAGACATATATTTCCTTAGAACTATGGAGATTTTAAAAGCTAAAGGTAAAGATAAGGTTAATGTTGTAGCTGAAGTTACCTCACAAACAAGATTACCTGAAAACTGGTCTTGGGCTGTTTTATGTGGAGTTGAAGAAGTTTTAAAGCTTTTTGAAGGATACCATGTAAATGTTTATAGTTTACCAGAGGGTACAATATTTCGCCCAAAAGATTTTGAGGGAATTAGGCTACCTGTAATGTTTATTGAAGGCCCCTACGGGGAATTCTGTTTTCTTGAAACACCTTTATTAGGTTTTATCTGCCAAGCTTCCGGGATAGCTACTAAGGCTGCAAGAATAAGAAAGATTGCTTGGGATAGACTTTTAATATCCTTCGGAATTAGAAGGATTCATCCAGCTATAGCTCCTATGGTTGATAGAGCAATCTATATTGCAGGTTTTGATGGAGTTTCTTGTGTACTTGGTGCAAAAGTTATAGGTAAAGAGCCTATGGGTACAATGCCTCATGCATTAATAATAGTGTTTGAAGACCAGGTTGAAGCTTGGAAAGCATTTGATGAAGTTATTGATAAGAAAGTTCCACGTATAGCCTTAATTGATACATATTTTGATGAAAAAATTGAAGCTGTTAAAGCTGCTGAAGCTTTAGGTAAAAGATTATTTGGAGTAAGGCTAGATACCCCATCTTCAAGAAGAGGAAACTTCACTGAAATTGTTAAGGAGGTATATTGGGAGCTTTTTGTTAGGGGATATGAGAATGTTAAAATTATAGTTTCAGGAGGAATTAGCGAGGAAAACATTAAACCTTTGATGGAAGCTGGTGTTTACGGATTTGGTGTAGGATCATCTATAAGTGCAGCACCAATAATAGATTTCGCCTTAGATATTGTTGAAGTTGAAGGAAAACCTGCCGCTAAACGTGGAAAGCTTGGAGGTAAGAAACAGGTTTGGCGTTGCTGGAAATGTATGATTGACAAAGTTTCACCATTTAACATGGAAAAGCCAAAATGTCCAAATTGTGGTGGAGATATGGAAAGCCTGCTTAAACCAGCAGTATTAGATGGAAAGATTATTAGTCAGCTTCCAAGCCCAGAAGAGATTAGAAAATATGTACTTAAACAGCTAGAAAAAGTGTCATTATAAAATGGTAGGCTAATGCTTATATGATTAAATTTTTGGATGTTAAACCCCTATTCTTATTATGAATATTCACGCCAAGTTGTTCCACATTTTGTGCATCGGAAAAATTGAGTTGAAGATTCAT
>CAZMUQ010000003.1:0-22326 GCA_964569845.1 uncultured Candidatus Bathyarchaeia archaeon | reverse complement strand
TCACGCCAAGTTGTTCCACATTTTGTGCATCGGAAAAATTGAGTTGAAGATTCATCAGCTCCTCTTGTTTGAACAATCCAAACATAAGCCTCCATATTTCCACAATTTGGACATTCAACTCTTTCCGTTGGCAAAGTTTTAATTTTCGCCTCCTGCTCTCCAATAACAACTATAGGCTCAATCTGGGATTTTTCCATCCTTTTAACAGCAGCAATAACATTTTTTCTTGACCTAACCTCATAACCGCATTTTGGGCATTTTAAGCAAAGTTTTGAACTATCCCGCTTCCTACTTCCTAATAAAAGCCTTGTACCACACTTAGGACAAAACTCCATTAATATTCCCCTTAAACAAGAATTTATTTAGCTAGTTTCGCATCCTTCACATAGGAAAAGAAGAATTTAAATGTTTTGGGTTAAAGAAGAGTTCAAGGATTTAGCTATAAGTCTTGCAACCTTTAAAGGTTCAGGTAACCCATCGAAAACAGTAACTTCTAAAACTTTTTCAGCTTCTTTTAAGCTTAAACCATAAAGATAAACATAAAAATTTAAGCGGTTTAAAGCTTCAATTTTTAAAGGTTTTTTAAGCTTATCCAAGTCTGAAGGGTCTAGGTTTTTGATGGATTCGATCTTTAAAGGTTTACTTGCAACAATCATTACAGGTTTCTTGAGCTTTTTATTAAGCTTAGAGGGATTTAAAGGGTTTAACCCCCAAAATAAAAGTTTATTTAACATTATTAAGCGTATTTGGCCATAATGACTTGAATTTTTTATAGTTTTTGCAAGTCTATTAGTTAAGTCTAAACATTCTCCTCTAACTTTAAGCTTGAAAACACCATCAATCCAGCTTCCACCTCTGTAAATAACACCAACCAGAAATCTTCTCCTAAGTTTTTCTGTATTGTTTAAACATCCATCATCAATACCAGCAATTCTAATTTCCCTTTTAATGTAACCCAAACCTAACCTAGCCAACCATATTTACCCCTTAAAGGAACAAATACAACATCACATAAATCATCAAACTTTAAAGTATCCTTAACCTTCATAACCCTTTTAAGGACCTGGGAAAAATGGGGTTCTCCTACAGGTATAATAAGTATGCCACCGTCAGCTAGCTGCTCTATTAAAGGTTTGGGTATTGATGGAGCTGCAGCTGTAACAATAATCCTGTCAAAAGGTGCATATTCAGGTAAACCTAATGTTCCATCACCATGAATAACAGTAACCCTATTCTTGTAAGATGTTTTCTCAAGGTTTTTTCTTGCAAAATCAGCAAGCTCTTTAATAAGCTCAATAGTATAAACATGCCCTGGATTTTTAGTTCCCTCCGGTGCAACAATTTCAGCTATCACTGCCGCATGATAGCCGCTTCCAGCACCGATTTCTAAAACTTTATCCCCAACTCTTAACTCTAAAAATTCACACATCATTGCAACCATATGAGGGGCAGAGATTGTTTGACCATGACTTGTCGGTAAAGGAGTATCCTCATAAGCCTGGTTTTTTAAATGTTTAGGAACAAATTCTTCTCTTGGAACTTTAAGCATAGCCTTAATAACATTTTCACTTTTCAAAACTCCTGTTTTTATCAAATAGTTTACAAGTCTTTTTCTTTCAGCCTCAAAATCTATATTCGTCATAACTCTTCAAAAGTTTAGGTTAGACTTAAAAGCTAATATGATATTTGGTTAACCTTCAATATTTAGCACCAATTGAGGTGGTGTAAGTTATGCATAATAACAATAAAATTGTTTTTGTTTTTGATGTTGATGGAACATTAGAATGTGGTAACCCTAAAGGCCCGATAAAGCTTAGGATGCTAAAAAGAATGAAAGATAAAGGCTTTATAGTTGGGATTGTTGGAGCTTATGAAAAAGTTCAACCTTACATTAAAAACCTTGATTTTTACTTTGAGGGAGACCCGCATAAGCCTGAAAATATGAGAAAGGTAAGAGAAAAGTTTAACCCTTTTTTAGGCTTTTACATTGCAGACCTTCCAAGAGATAGGATTGTAGCTTTAGAAAATGGTTTTTGTTATATTAAGCCTGAAGATTTTAAGCTTATGGAGGAATAACTCCCCTATAAAAACTAAAGATTTTTAGCTAACCAGCCATACTGAGGTTTTAAAGTTGAAGGTTGTTGAAGTTTTTATTGCACATGGACATAAAGCAGTAAAAGCCACTCACCCAACAACATTAGAAGTAACTAAGGAGAAAAATTTAACATCTAGAGGAGATTGTATAGTGGCTGTTGGAGCTTCAAAGTCAACATTAAACTTAAGTGAAAACTTTAAAATTTTAGCTAAAAAATCGGATACAAAAATTATCTTAAAAATTAGGGTTGGAGAACTTTTAGAAGTTGTTGAAGGTTTTGGAAACCCAAACCTAACTTTAAACCATCCAACAGATATAGTTGCAAGAAAAAGTACTTATACATGCCCAAGAACAGTAATGATTAAGGCTAATAAGGCAGCAATAAATCTTTCTCGCCAACTAATATCAAAACTTCAAAATCCAAAAACAACAGCAATAATAACACTGATAGCAGAAAACCCTAACCTTTAAACTTTTAAGCAAGAATCTAAATGTAATATTTTAGATGGGCCCGTAGCTCAGCTAGGTGGAGCGGCGGACTGGTTAAAACCAGACCGTAGCTCTTAACCCGTTGGTCGAGGGTTCAAGAAGGTTAAGCCGGTAAGGCTTAAACCTTGAAAATCCCTCCGGGCCCGCCATTTCTACACAATTTTCATTAAAAACTTCTGCAACAAACCCAGAAATAAAAAACATTACACCAACTACTATGAAGAGAAAACCTAGATAGCTAAGGTAAGTTTTAATTTGACTCAAACTAAAGTAAAAATAGTAAAGATTAATCTTTTTTAGTTTGCTATTGTTCCATAACCTATTAAACGCCACTTTCCAGCTATTCTTCTACTAAATGCTACTCTTCCACCCTTCTTAACGCAAACAGGTTTTCTAAGGGAAACTTCAAATTCATCCTTTTTTGCATTTTTTACAATTCCGGCTGTTACTGTTGTTCCAACATTTAAAACTAAAGCTTCACCCTTCTTAATATTTTCAACTTTTGCAAGTTCTGCTGTACCAACAGCATACTCAAAAAGTGAGGCTTTAATAGTTAAATCTCTTCTTACTTCTGGTAGTTGTCCAGGTTTACCTAAAACATTACCTATAAGTCCATCAGCCTTAGTTAAAGCAGGATCAAGTTTTGAGCCTACACCTACAAGTCCTCCACAACCAACCTCTTCAACATTTTTACCGCCAGCTTGGAGACTTACAATTGATGTGTAAAGACTTTCATAATCTTCACTAGAAGATTTTCTTATTCCAGGTTTTATCTCAATTTCATCCCCTATTCTTAATTTACCTTCAACAATACTTCCACCAATAATTCCTCCAACAAGATTCTCAATTCTTGTTCCAGGCTTATTTATATCAAAGGATCTTAGAATATGCATGAATGGAGGCTTTGTTGGGTCACGCTTAGGTGTAGGAATATGCTTTTCTATGGCCTCTATTAGTAGGTCAAGGTTTACATTATGCTGAGCTGAAACAGGTATTATTGGAGCATTTTCAGCTATTGTTCCTCTTAAAAATTCTTTTATACGTTTATAATTATCTAAAGCCTGCTCTTTTGTTACAAGGTCTATCTTATTTTGAACAACAACAATATTTTTTACACCCAGAACTTCTAAGGCTAATAAATGCTCTCTTGTTTGAGGCTGAGGTACAGGTTCATCAGCAGCAATAACAAGGATAGCTCCATCCATAACAGCTGCACCTGAAAGCATTGTTGTCATCAGTATCTCATGTCCAGGACAATCAACAAAGCTTACAGTTCTAAGATACTCTGTTTTTGAGCCACAGTTTGGACATATAGGGGATGTTGAGTAGCAGGCGGGTGGAGAACATACAGGACACTTGTAAAATGATGCATCAGCATAACCAATCCTTATAGTTATACCTCTTTTAAGCTCCTCAGAATGTCTTGCAGCCCAAATACCAGTTAAACCTTGAACAAGAGTTGTTTTACCATGGTCAACATGACCAGCAGTACCAATGTTAATTTCAGGTTGACGTGGATGAACTTTTGACAAGAAGCTCCCACCAGAAATTTTCAATATTTAAGGGATAGTTTTATTTTTATGCTTTATAAATCCTGCAAGGGATACCTCTTAAATTTATGGCACCAATTCCAGTCCAAGTTTCAGATTCATCGTCTGTAAGGATATTTATGTTTGATTTATCCCAACTAAATAAACCTTCTTCCTCAGGGAACCACCAACCATAAGCGGCTACAACAACTCTTGGATCTATATCATCTTTTAAGGTTACTTTTTGCTTAATTTTACCATTTTTAGTTTCAATATAAATGTAGTCACCCTCCTTAACATCGAGTTTGCTGGCTGTTTCAGGATTTATTTCCACTAAAGGTTCAGGATAAGCTTTTCTTAAGGATTGGATAATTCTGTGGGCTGAATGGGTAAAGGATAATGGTTTATAATTTGTTAGTATAAAGGGATAATCAGGTGAAGTTTTAGGTGTTGATGAAAGTTTAGGTAGCGGATTTAAACCTAAACCTTCAAGCCTGGAAGAATATATTTCAATCTTCTTTGAAGGTGTTCTAAAACCTTCCTTCTCAAATTTTTTGTAAGTATTTTTAGCTATTAAGATTCTTTTCTCCTTCAAATCTTGAAAACTTAAACCTGAAGGTTGAAGAATTATGTTTAATGCTTCTCTATAATCATCCCAGAAATATTCTCCAAAACCTAGTTTTTTAGCTAACTCACATATTATTTGAGGATCTGGTAAACATTCACCTGGAGGATCAACAAGCTTAGGATAAGCTAGCAAAACCTCAGTAAGAGGAGGATAAGGTGAAACTTCATCATATTCAAAAAGATATGCTACTGGAAGTACAACATCTGCAAGTTTAGCTGTTGGTGTCATAAACAGGTCTAATACAACAATAAATTCAAGCTTTTTTAAAGCTTCATAAACTTTCCTAGAGTTTGGGAATGTTAAAAGCGGATTGGTAGCAATAAACATTGCAGCCTTTATTGGGTAAGGTTTCTCCTCCAAAATAGCTTTAATTGCAACTTGTCTAGGTAGAAATGCAGAAATTCTTGCTAAGACATACTCATCACCAACACTATTCTCTCTTGGAAAATCTTTAAGAAGCATAAATCTTCCAGCCCTAGTTATAGGGATACGAGCAGCTAAAAGTTCACCTCCAGGAACATCAACATTCCCTGTTAATGCACGTAGGATACAAATTGCTCTAGCAGTTTGAAAAGCATTCAAAGTATGGTCTAAAGCATTCCCCCAGAGAATAATTGAAGGCTTATTTTCAGCATAAAATCTTGCAGCTTCAACAATACTTTTTCTTGAAATCCACGTTTCCCTCTCCAACTCATCAAATGTTAAAGAATTTAAGAATTCTTTTAGTTTATCAAAGCCTATAGTCCAACTTTCAACAAAATTTTTATCGTAAAGCTCCTCTTCAACTATAACCTTTAACATTCCAAGCGCAAGCCAACCATCAGAACCTGGTTTAGGTTTAAGCCACAGATGAGATTTAGATGTAAAAGCAATTCTCCGTGGATTGATAACCATCAATTTAACTCCATTATCTACATAGGAAGAAATAATGGATGCTGGAAGCGGAGAGCTGTTTGTTTGGTTTGGGTCAATACCCCAAATAACTATGAGTGAAGGCTTATTCTCGTAATCCGGTAAAAGTATAGAGCCAAATGTAAATATTAAAGCCAAATCTCTTGGCATATGACAAAGATTTCCAGGAGTAGCTATGTTTGGAGTTCCATAAACACTTGCAAACCTTTGAGCAAATACAAGCTCAAGTCCTTTAGGATCTCCGACAGCTATAAGAAGAGATTTAGCTCCATATTTTTCCTTAACTTCCTTAAGTTTTTCAGCAGTAAGGTTTAAAGCCTCATCCATTGAAACCTTTTTCCATTTCCCACTTCCACGTTCACCATCTCTTACTAGGGGATGCAGGAGACGTTTGGGATGGTAAAGTATTTCAGGTATAGCTAAACCTTTAGGGCAAACATGTCCTAAACCTGGGAGAGGTGGATTTGGATCGGCTTCAACTTTAACGATTTTCCCATTTTCTACGGTTACATTTAAACTACATCTTCCATGACAAATCCTACAAAAAGCTTTTACATTCATCTTTACCAAGCCTAATTAACTACTAGGTTTTTTAGATTTATAAAACTAAATTTTAATACTTTAAAAGTTTACAAAAACTGGCAATTTCTACCTCCAAGGTATTGGTACATCATCAAGCCTCCATCTAGGCTTAACAAAGCTTTTTTTAACATCAATCTTAACTCCACACCTAAAAGCTAAAACTCCAACCCAAGCTATTTGTGCACCACAATCTCCACTAAACTCTTTTGGTACAACATAAAATTTTGCCTTATGCTCTTCAGCTACAACCTTAAGCATTGATTGAAGTCTTCTATTAGCTGCAACACCCCCAGCTAGTAAAAGCTCATCTTTTTCAAGAAAAGCTAAAACTCTTTCAGCAGTTTCAGTTAAAGCTGTAAAAGCAACTTCCTGAAGAGAAAAACTTAAATCTTCTCTGCGATATTTGCCCTCTCTAAACCTATTTAAAGCTGCTGTTAAAAGACCAGAGTAAGACACATTATTACCCTTAACAGTTAAGGGTAAATCTATGAAGATTTTACCTTTTTCAGCATCAACCTCAACTAAAGGTCCAGCTGGAGATGAAAAACCTACATATCTACCGTAGGTATCAAGCAGATTTCCAAGAGTTATATCTTCAGTTTCACCAAAAATTCTCCATTTTCCAGCTATAAAAGCTGTTAAACATGTATGCCCTCCCGAAACAAGAACAACAAGAGGGTCCTTTGCACCTGTAGTAAGAATTGCAAGCTCAATATGTCCTATGGCATGGTGAACAGGTATTAAGGGAATGTTAAGGTAAGATGCTAAAGCTCTTGCTGTAGTTGCTCCTGTTCTTAGGCATGGACCTAAACCTGGCCCTTGAGAAAAAGCCACTGCAGCTAGATCTTTAAGCTTAATATTTGCTTTCCTGATAGCTTCACTTATCACTTTAGGGGCAGCTGTTGAATGATGTTGAGCACTTTCCCGTGGATGAATACCTTTACCTGGTGGAGGCTGATATATGCTTTTCTCGTTTGAAAGTATTTTACCATCAAAAGATACTACACTAACCCCGTAAGTGTGAGCTGTACTTTCTATACCTAAGCAAAACATTTTTGACAAATTTTTCTCAAAGTATTAGTTGATGCTGGTAGAAGATAAAATGGTTTTGCTTAGAAGAGGGGCGGAAGCAGACATATATTTAGCCTCATTTATGGGTTTTAAAGTTGTAGTTAAGAGAAGAATACCTAAACCCTACAGAATTAAGGAAGTTGATTTTAAGGTTAGAGAATACAGAACCATACATGAAGCCAGGTTACTTAATGAGGCTAAGAAGTTTGGTGTTCCAACCCCCACAATCTACTTTGTAGATAGAGAAAACTTCGATATAATTATGGAGTATATTGAAGGTGTAAGACTAAAAGATTATCTTCAAAATGTTAAAGAGATGAACATTTTAGGGAAGATATGCTTTAAGTTTGGAGATTTAATAGGTAAACTCCACAAAAACGGAATTATTCATGGGGATTTAACAACTTCAAACGTTATTTTAACAGAAGATATGAAAATGTTCTTAATAGATTTTGGCTTAGGCTTTTACTCTGAGAATGTTGAAACTCAGGGTGTTGATTTACATCTACTTAAACAAGTTTTTGAAAGCTTTCATCACAGTATAGCAGTAAAATGTTTTAAAGCTGTTTTGAACGGATATGGAAAGGTTGTAGGTAATAGAAGAAGAAGAATAGTTGAAGGAAAAATCAAGGAGATTAAGAGTAGAGGAAGATATGTTCCACCTGAAGAAAGGTATCAGTACATCTAAGTAGAGTAAAATTGGTTGTTAAAATAGTGGTAGATTACCAGTTACCTTATTAACGAGGTTTAAGGGTGCTGGACCAATGGCTAAGCATGTAACTGTGCCAGGGGGAAGCTCAGTTAACCCTTTATCTTCAACTAAAACAACAGGTAAACCTAGCTTTTCAGCCTTATTTTTAAGCTCATAAAGCTTTTCTAATGATTCAACCTTTAAAATAATCTTTCTTTGTCCCTCCTTAAGCCAATTTTTAACCCATTCTGGATGAGATTTCCTAGCTTCTTCGTATGCTGAAACTGCTGCATGAGCAACCTGTGTACAAATTTTTCCTTTAGAGATTTTTAGGTCATCTCTAACAATAATATTCTGAGTTAAGCTAAATTCTTCAGACATTTAACCTCACCTAATAAAAGTTGGGAAGCTGCTTTGATGTTTAACCTTAAATTTATACCTTATAAGGGATGCTTTCCGGTAATCTATATATACCGCTAGTAAAAGTAGTTTTGTTAACAGTTTGAAGTTGAGTTTAGGAGGAGGAGAATGAGCAGTAGTGGTGTAAAGATGCCTAAATGTAGTTGGTGTAACCGAATTATTGTCCCAAAGGAAAATTTTGTTAAATTTCCATGCCCAAATTGTGGAGGAGTAATTATTGTTAGATGTAGTAAGTGTAGGGAATTAGGGAGACCTTACAAGTGTCCAAAATGTGGTTTTCAAGGCCCATAGGTGAAATTTATGGGTAGGGTTGTAGCATCCTTTAAAGTTTTCCCTGAAGATGTTGATGTAAGCCTTGAGGAGATTAAAAAGAGGATCAAGGAAAATCTTCCACCTGAAGCTTCTATTCATAAATTTGAGGAAGAACCTATAGCCTTTGGTTTAAAGGCTATAATAGCTCATATAATTCTTCCTGAAGATGTTAGTGGAGAAATGGATAAGATTGAAAATATCTTAAGCAGAATCGAGAAAGTAAGTCAAGTTCAATTCTTAATGGTTAGAAGAGTGTAAATTTTTATTTAGAGGATTTACTAATTTTCCTTCAGGTTTACCTACGATTTCCCCGTTTTCCATGATTACCATGCCTCTAACAATGGTGTAAACAGGTTTAGCTTTAACAGTCCAACCATCAAAAGGTGTAAACCCTGTTTTACTGTGAAGTTTATTAGCCTTAATTTTCTCTTCAACCCCAAGCTTAACAATAGTTAAGTCTGCATCAGAATTAACTTTAATACATCCTTTTAACGGGTATAAACCGTAAACTTTTGCAGGATTTTCGCATAAAAGTTTAGTAAACTGGTTTAGGTTTAATCTACCATCAACAACTTGGGTTAGCATTAATGGTACAAGAGTTTCAACACCAATAAAACCTGAAGAAGCCTCCCAAACATCATTTTTAAACTTCTCATTATGGGTATGGGGAGCATGGTCGCTTGCAATAGTATCTATAACTCCATCATTTACCCCTTTCCAAAGAGCCTCAGCATCGTGTCTAAACTTTAGTGGAGGTGTGACTTTAAAAGCTGTTAAAGCTGGATTTAATTCTTCTATGCTTAGAAGAAGATAATGTGGACATGTTTCACAGGTAATATTCTTAAATCCCTTACCTTTAATTTCACTTAAAACCTTGATTCCTTCCTTTGAGCTTACATGACATATATGAATTTTTATACCCACTTTTTCTGAGATTGAAGCAACTCTAATAATAGCTTTAGCTTCAACATAACCAGGTCTAGCACTAGTGTAAGCATAAATATCCTTTTTACCCTCATGTTTAACCTTCTTAGTTAGCACTAAAACATCTTCAGGATTTTCAGCATGAATAGCTACAGGTAAACCTAAATTTTTTATAACGTTAAAAGCATTAAAAAGAAAATCATCAGTTACAGGTTTTCTTGAAAAATCGGCCATAAAAAGCTTAAAACCTAAAATTCCAGCTAACTTAGAAACCTTATTAACATTTTCACTTGAAAGAAGAGCTAAAAAGCCATAATCAACATAGGACTTACCCTTAACAGCTTCAACCTTAGTTTTAAAAGATTCAGGGTCAACCAGAGGAGGCATGGTATTAGGCATGTCAACAACCATTGTAACCCCTCCGGCAGCTGCAGCCATACTTCCAGTGGAAAAATCTTCCTTATAGGTTAATCCTGGATCCCTAAAATGTACATGAGAATCTATTACACCTGGAAATGTTAAAAGACCTCTACAATTTAACTTTAAATCAGCTTTAGGTAAGTTTACATCTTTAGCTATCTTAACAATTTTTCCGTTTTCAATAGCTAAACCTGCTTCAACAATTGTTGAAGGAAAAATAAGCTTAGTGTTTTCTATGGTAAGGTCAACTAGGGACAAAACTACCCTAATCCTTAATTTTAATAAGCTATTAGGGATAAATAACTAATACTGCTTAGGTTTTAAAGGGATATTACAGTTTTATGTTGCTGTTGTTTTATCTGGTATGCTAAACGGGTTGTTTCATTAAATATTGTATCATCAGCTAAAGCTACACAGTGTCCAGCAGCTCTTCTAATTTCACGAATTATTGCTGTAAGTTTAACAGCAACCCTGATATCCTTAACATTTTTAAAAATCTCTGTTGTTAAAGCTTCATCAAGCCTACGAATTTCATTCATCCTATCCATAATCTCGCTTGCAAGTTGTATATTTCTTTCTAGGAAGGCTTTAAACACATCTGTAACCATCTTATAACCTTCTTCAAGAAGTTTTAGTAGCACCTTAGATATTGTACTTTCATCATCCAAGGATAAGTTTAAATCTATTAATTCTTTACATACCCTCCCTATCTGGGATATATGGTAGATTAAGCGGCTTACATCCCTTGCAGTAATAGCAAGAATAATACATTCAGCAGCATTTTCTATTCCAAGGCTCTTAGCAACCATTCTATCAGAATATGAAATCATAAGTTGTCTAACAATAAGCCTGTAAAGTTTCATAGCCTCATTAGACCTTTCAATAGCATCTTCAATAAGTCCTAGATCCTTATCTTTTAAAGCCTTTACAGAGTCAAGATAGATTGAGGTTGAAAGATTACAAACCCTGCTAAATATATTTTCAAGCGGGAAACCTACAGGGTCTACTATTGCTCTAAGGCTAAGCCTATTTGAAGCTTCGTCAGCTATTTCAACACCAATAAGGTCTGATACTGTTGCCTTAATAAATCTTTTAAATTCATGCTCAATCCTTTTATCAGACTCAATATCTACTATATCAGACCCACTCATATAGTGGGCTTTTATGAACAAGTCTATAGATTTTGGTGAAGTTTTTTCATCAACTTTAAGGGTTGCAACTTTTACACGTGTACGTGAAAGTTCAACAGGTATAATTCTGATTGAGCCGTCCTCTTCAAGAAACATGTTAACCATTCCGCCTCTTTTAAGCCCGATCTCCTTAGACCACTCCTTAGGAAGAACTACGAAAAAACTTCCACCAGCACTTACCTGAAGTTTTCTTGTTTCAATAGATTGTTTCTCTTTACTCAGCATAAATATACCCCTCCAATTATCGGTAAAATATAGGAAGATTATGCAATATTTATCTTTTTCTATTTGAACTACAGATAATTAAAAAATGACTTGTAAAATAAACTTTAACTAGCAAAATTTAAAAAAATAAATTGTCAAAAGGTTTTATTTATCACTAAAACAAAGATATCATACATAGCAATAATCTAAATTATACAATAATAGGAAGAACATGTTAGAAGATTTCAAGCTCCATACCCATACAAACACAGCCAAGAGAAAGCAAAAAAATAGCATCAAATTTATCAAACACTAACAACCTGTTAAAAACAGGTGGAGCCCCGGGTGGGATTTGAACCCACGACCGGTGGCTTACGAGGCCACCGCTATAACCTGGCTTAGCTACCGGGGCTTCGTATTTAGCTGCTCAATATAACCCTTTCCCCTTTTCAATATTTAAGACTTTTAAGTTTAATACTCCTTTAGATGTTTTGATGCTTAATGCCGGTTAAGCTTGCATCTCAGCTTGGTGAAAGAAAAATAATTGAAATTTTTCTTAAGGTTTTTGGTAAACCAAAGATTAAGCATATACCATTAGGTGACGATATATCAGGATTCAAGGTTACTAAAGATTTGTGGGTAATCTTAAAGGTTGATTGTTTTGTGGATAAAACCGATATGCCTCCCGGTATGAGTTTTAGACAAGCTGGATGGAAAGCTATGATTATGAGTATAAGCGACTTTGCATGTAAAAATGTGACACCTAAAGTTGCACTTGTAAATGTAAATTTTCCATCTAACATGGATAAAAAAAGTTTATTAGATGTTGCCTTAGGATTAAAGGATGCAGCAAAAACTTATGGAATCTATATTTTAGGTGGAGACATAAATGAAGCTTCAAACCTAACAATAACTACAATAATTTCAGGGCTAGGTAAGTTAAGAGATATCATTTTAAGAAGTGGTGCAAAACCAGGAGATCTTTTAGCTGTTTCAGGAAAATTTGGTAAGACAAGTTGCGGGTTAAAAATTCTTTTGGAGAACTTGGATGCTCCAACGCATATTAAGAAAAAACTGCTTAAAGCTGTTTATAAGCCTAAAGTTAAACTTAACCTAGGACTTAACCTTAAAAAGTTTGGCGTAACTTCATCCATAGATTCAAGCGACGGGCTTGCATGGAGTCTTTATGAACTTTCAAAGGCAAGTAATGTCGGCTTTATAATTAAAAAACTTCCAATAGCTAGGGAAGCTAAAATTTTTGCAGAAATTAATAGACTTAACCCTGTAGATTTAACATTTTACGGAGGAGAAGAATATGAGATAGTTGCAACCTTAAACCCTAGAATTTATGGAAGAATTAAAAAGGAGCTTAAAAGAAAGTTTATGGTGATAGGGGAAGTAACAAAAGAGAAAAAAATTGTCTATATTGATAAGGGAGAAGAAGTAAAAATTAAGCCTAAAGGATGGGAACACTTTAAAACCGAATAGCAAATTTTTCCCCTTCAATATGAGGGTTTAATGTTTAAGCTTCTAAAGATACGTAACATATACTTTTCAGGTTTTGGTGGAGGAATTTTTAAATCAAATTTTTCAACTAAAAATCTGTAACATTTAGCAATGCTTCTTTTTTCAAGTCCACTGACAACCGAAATTTCTCTAAGAGATCTTGGAAAACAATAAATCCTACATGCAAGATAGATACAGGCTGCAGCAGTAATGGTTAAAGAACGTCCGTATGTTAACTTTTCTTTTAAAGCTTTAAAACAAAAGTATAAAGCTTTCTCTTTTATTTTCCTAGGAAGATTAAGCATTCGAGAAAAACTATTAGTATAAACAAAGATTTTAGCAAAACTACATCGACAAGGTGCTTTTTTATTACCTAAATATTTTACAGCTATACACCATTCATACCTATAAGTTATCCTGCGAATACGAACAAAGCATACCTCCTTACTATTGTTTAAACTAACTTTGAACTTAACTCTCCCCATGACAATTTTTAACTAAAGGAAAATGAAGAATATAGGAATTATTTTAGAATGGTTTCGTAATCTGTTTTAAGTATAAAATTTCTGCTTTGCCGCATTATATTTTATGATATGCTCTGTTCCTTTCATCTCCTACTTACTTGCCCTTCCTTTTAGGCTATTTTCGTCATTCCATGAGAAGGCTGTATAAGAAAGCCTTTAGCATTATCTCTCTAACAATGTTCCCGAATTTCTTGGCTGTGACATAGCCCCTGAAGACTCTCTTCATCTGTTTCTAATTTAAGCCTGTTAACCCCTATTCAGAGCCGTGTAGTTTGGAGTAGCTAAACTCTTAACGCACCTTGACAGAGCCCTAGTGAACCCCCTCAAGCTTCCTGCAAGGAAGATGAAGCAGAAGCCATATCAGGGAGCTTGGATGGGTGGGAGGTCTTCCCTCCTACCAGTACTCATATGCTTGACCTTTTGACCTTATCCCCTCAAGAACAGAGAAATCAAGGAGAAACTCACCTCTCCTAACCAAAGAATCGTTATAGATACTTCAATCCATGAGAAGAACTCTAAACATTCAGATTCACAACCAAAAAATAACCAGAACTCAAAGAAAAATTTGAAAATATATATATAACAAAGCATCACAATAGGAATTAGAAACTACATTATTTAATGTTAAATTTAATTTAATGTTAAATTTATGGAGGGTTAGCCCTTTATGAGTGAAGAAAAATCTGAAGCATATTACTATCCATTGCTAATCAAAGATATTCTTGAGTATGCTGTGTTTGCATGGCCTAACCAAGAAATTGTTTATCGTGACATAAAAAGGTTTAGTTATAGTGAGTTTTACGAGAGAGTTAAAAGGGTTGCAGGTGCTTTAAAAAGTCTTGGTATAGGTTTTGGTGATAGAGTCGGTGTAGTCGACTGGGATACCTACCGATATCTAGAACTATATTTTGCTGTACCATCCATCGGCGCTGTTTTACATAAAATTAACCTGAGATTAGCTCCTGAAATTATCCTATACACAATTAACCATGCTGAAGATAAAATTCTTATCATAAAGGATGAATTTGTCCCAATATTTGAAAAAGTAAGAGATAAACTGCCTAAAGACATTAAGTTTATATTAGCCAGTGATGCCGCTAAGTTCCCACTAGAAGAAACAAAACTTCAACCAGCCTACGATTATGAGGAGCTAATTAATAAAAGTTCTCCCTACGAATTTCCAACTTTTGATGAAAACACCGTTGCTACCACCTTTTACACAACTGGGACAACAGGTTTACCAAAAGGTGTACTATTTACCCACAGACAACTAGTATTGCATACTTTGGCTGCAGCAGTTACCTTTGCGTTTCCAAGTGAAGCGATGTTTAAGGTCACTGACGTATCTCTTAATCTTGTCCCCTATTTTCATGCCCACTCTTGGGGTATCCCATACATTGCAATACTTCTCGGACTAAAAACCCTGCTACCTGGAAGGTACGATTGGGATTTAATGCTGGAGATGGCTAGAAAGGAGGGAAAACCTGAAATATTTTCAGCATGTGTTCCTACAATCTTATGGGCTTTGGTTAATCATCCAAAAGCTGAAGAATATAGAGACACCTTTTCTAGATGGAAATTTGTAATTGGTGGAGATACTCTTCCAAAAGGATTGGCTGAAAAGGCTAGAGCTCTTGGAGCAAGGGTGAATGCTGGTTATGGTTTATCTGAGAGTTGCCCGGTTCTTACAATTGCATTTTATAAACCATACATGCTTGAATGGTCTGAAGATAAAAAGTTGGATGTTAGAATTAGAACCGGGCATCCTGCACCCCTTGTCAAACTTAAGGTTTGTGATGAACATGGAAATGAAGTCCCAAAAGATTGGAAAAGCACAGGTGAAATTGTTGTTAGAGCCCCATGGCTAACTCAGGAATATTATAAGGACCCAGAAAAGACTAAAGAGCTCTGGAGGGGTGGATGGATGCATACAGGCGATATTGCTATTTGGAATGAAGAGGGATATATACATATAGTTGGTAGGTCAAAGTTTCTGATTAAGTCTGGGGGAGAATGGATCTCGCCAGTACTAATAGAGGAGATCCTAAGCACACATCCAGCCGTTCTTGAATGCGCTGTAGTTCCGGCCCCGCATAGTAAGTGGGGCGAGAGACCGGTAGCCCTTGTAGTTTTAAGACCAGAATACAGCGGTAAGGTTTCTGAGGAAGAATTTAAACAATACTTAAATAAGGCTGTCCAAGAGGGAAAACTTACAAAATGGTCAGTTCCAGATAGAGTGTTGTTTGTTAACTCAATACCCAAAACTAGCGTAGGTAAAATTGACAGGTTAACATTAACTCAACAATATAAAGAATTTAAACTTGGTTAAACAAACATTGCAAGTTTCAGCTCAAAACGAATACACTAAACCTTGAAAACAGGTCAGCAATATTTAACAATATTAAGAAAGATAATAGTTGAATGGTTAAAGATAAAGGGTTACTGGAAGGGTTAGAGTAACCAAGATACTACATAGTTTGCGTACCCAGAACACATGAATTAATTAGTGTTTACGATACAAATATGTAAAAAACGAAAAAATATGTTTCTACCGTTTTCTACAGATTCTACGAATCTCCGATTCTCCGACAAGATTTCATTTTTCAAATCCGTACTGGTTTTTTGAATGTTATCCATTTTTCTGTTTGTACTGCAATTTCCCATCCTGTTCTGATTAACTCTTGCATTTCTTCAACATTTTCTATGTCAACTTTTTTTGCCTCATATTTTGGTTTTCCTGTTTGCACCAGTTGAATATAAACCATTGTTGATTTTATATCTGAATGTCCAAGTCTTTCTTTAACCAAAACCAAGTCTTTAGTTTTTGCGTATAAATCTGTTCCAAACCAATGTCTAAATGAATGGGGATGGATTTTTAAATAATCGGGGTTGTTTTTTAGTTTTGCCAGTTTTCTACATGCACGTTTAATTGCTTCCTGAATACTTTTCTCCCTCTTACACCATTCACTCGGAATATCAAACCATTCTGGTAGGGGGATTATTCTTTCCTTGTTGTCTTTTCTTTTTTCAGTTTTCACAATCATTATTCTCCTTATCCTATCAAAACGCACATTTTTTAATTCGCCTATACGTAAACCAAATTTTAATAGTCTAACACTGTTTCTAACCGTGTTTTTATGTATCGTGTTAGTTATCTCATCCAACATTTCTTCACTAGGTAAAAACGGAATTTTCTTAACTGCATCAAACTTTAAATCTTCAACCTTCAAACCCAAGTTTTTTGCATAAATCAAATAGTAATCCCAAGTAATTTTCTTTCCATTATCCACATATTTCCTGTTTATGAAATTCCAAACCTCACTTGGATTGTCAATATTGCAGTTTCTATCCAAAATTTTCATGTGATTTAAAAAGTTTTTTAAGGTTGTTTCCCTATATTTCCCCTTAATCTTTTCAAAAACCTAAAAACTTTAGGCATCTTTGTTTTCGGAATAGAATCCGTGTTAGTGGCGGGCTCGGGGGGACTTGAACCCCCGATCTCCAGCTCCGAAGGCTGGCGCGTTTTCCATGCTACGCTACGAGCCCAACTTATTAAAGACTTAAAATAACTAAATTAATAGGAAGACTTATCTATCTTAAAATTGTTAGCTTTTTCTTAGTTAAGGTTACGGTTTAAGGTTTGCTGGTGTAAAGGTTATGGAAACGCATAGTAGAGATTTGGAGTTTAGGCTTATGACTATTAAGCTTTTAAACACAATTAAAAGAAAGTACACTTATAGGGAAATTTCCCAGTGGACAGGTTTACCTGTAACTGTTTTAAGTAGGTATGTTAAGGGGCATGTTTTACCCACATCCAAAAGAGCTAGGGAAATTTGGGCGTCTCTTCAAAAAATTGCA
This sequence comes from uncultured Candidatus Bathyarchaeia archaeon, assembly GCA_964569845.1. Taxonomy (GTDB): domain Archaea; phylum Thermoproteota; class Bathyarchaeia; order Hecatellales; family Hecatellaceae; genus CAZMUQ01. Next base: position 4,971 of record CAZMUQ010000003.1, on the reverse strand, counting down.
AATTTAGAGGGTACATTAATTTCAAGGATAAGATTTGATGATACAGGGTACTTTGATAATACGCAGATAGTTTACGATGTTTCTCTTCTACGTCTTGCAGCACAACATGCAATATCTAAATTTGCTGGTAGGAGAATAAATAAGGTTTTAACACCTGCAGTTGATGGGATACCTTTAGCAACCCTAATAGCAAACTCTCTTGATGTTGACCTTATTATTGCTAAAAAGAATAAGGAGGTAGGGGTTAGAGAATATATTGAGGAAAATTATGTGCCACCAGATTCAGGAGTAATCTTAACATTTTATGTTCCAAAAGATGCAATAAGAAGAGGAGATAGTGTTCTTGTTGTTGATGACGTTATTAGAACAGGAGAAACACAGCAAGCATTAATTCAACTTGTAAATAAGGTTAAAGCTGAACTTGCAGGAATTTTTGTTCTTATAGCTGTTGGAGATGATTGGAGAAAAAAACTTACAGTTCCACCAAATTGTATGGTTGAAGTTTTAGCAACCATTGAAAAACGGGAGCAAACCAGATAACAAATAAATCTAAACTTTTAGATTACATTTTTAATTTCTTCAGCTAAGGGTCTAATAACGCCTTTCTCAGTAATTATTCCAGCTATAAGTTCGGGAGGAGTTATATCAAAAGCCGGATTTAAAACTTTCACGTTTTTAGGTGTTATTCTTCTACCCATAAATGTTAAAACTTCATCAGGTTTTCTCTCTTCAATTATAACATCTTCAACCTTACTTTTAGAATCTATGGTTGAAGTTGGAGCTGCAACATAGAAAGGTATACTGTGCTTTTGAGCTAGAACAGCAATAGTGTATGTTCCAATTTTATTTATAACATGACCTGAGAGAAGAATTCTATCAGCCCCAACAATAACTTTACGTATCAAACCCTTCCACATAACATAGCCAACCATGTTGTCAGTAATTAGGGTAAACGGAATTTTTGCTTTCTTAAGCTCAAAAGCTGTAAGCCTTGCACCTTGAAGTAAAGGTCTAGTTTCAGTTATTATAACGTTAATCTTCTTACCCTGCATAAAAGCAGCCTTAATTACACCTAAAGCTGTTCCATATCCTACTGTTGCAAGCTCGCCAGCATTACAATGGGTTAGAATACAATCTCCATCCTCAATAAGCTCAGCACCTTTAAGGCTAAGTTGGCGGTTAATCTCGTAATCCTTATTAACAAGCCTAAAACATTCATCTAAAATATGCTTCTTAAGCTCTTTTACGCTTCCCTTAAACTCCTCAGTAAGTTTTAGTATGTAATCTATTGTGTTAAAAAGGTTTACTGCTGTTGGACGTGTACTTCTTATAAGATTTGCAGTTTTTTTAAGTTCATTAATAAAATCCTCAACATTTTTAGCTTTACTATGGTAAGCTGTTTGAGCTAAAGCTAATGCTGCAGCAGCACCTATAAGAGGAGCTCCCCTAATTTTCATATTTTTTATTGCATCTGCAATTTCTCTTGGATTTCTAAGCTTAATGTATACAAGCTTCTCTGGAAGCCTTGTTTGGTCAATTGTTACTATTAAACCTTTACTCCACCTAATAGTTTTCAATTTAACTCAAAAAGTAAACCAGCATCATGCCTAATAGAGTTTACTTACCTTCATTAAACTTTTAGCTTAATATATGCTGGTAACTAAATTTTTAGGGGGGTTAAATTTGAGTGAAAAAAAGTTGATTAAAGGATTTTTTTCAGCTAAAACTGGTAAAGTTTATGTTAAGGATGAGGATACTGTAAAGTTTTTAGTTGAGAAGGGGTACGGAGAAAAAATTGAAAATGTTGTGGAGCTACAACCATACGAAGTTTTATATCTTGCTTATGAGGGACTATTAGAAGTTTACGACAAGGAAACAGGGAAAAGAATTAATGAAAAAGAATTACTTAAGATTTTTTCCCAGCAAGATAGGTTAACATGGTCTAAGTACCTTGTTTATAGAGATCTACGCAAAAGAGGATATGTTGTTAAAAGTGGTTTTGGTTATGGTGTTGATTTTAGAGTTTATGAAAGAGGCGAATATAATAAGAAGGCGGCAAAATACCTCGTTTGCGGTATTTTTGAGGGAGAACCTATACAAATTAAAACTTTGATGAATATCTTAGCTGGTGCAAGCAATGTTAAAAAAGAAGTTATTCTTGGAGTTATTGAACGTAAAGGAGAAGTTGTATATTATTCCCTTTCAAGCTTTACCCCTTAATCATTAAAAAATCTTTAAGCTTTTCAAGTCTAACCTCAAATTCTTCAAACCGACTCATATCCCTAACTTTAACAGTACCTTTCTCCAACTCTTTTTCTCCAACAATAACTGTAAAGTTGAAGCCAAGTTTGTTAGCATACTCCAGCTGCTTTTTAAGTGAACGTTGCCTAAGGTCAAAATCTGCAGGAATACCCCAACTTCTAATTTTTTCAACCAATTCTAAAATTTTTCCACGAATACTCCCATCTACAGCTGCAACAAAAACTTTACCAGATTTCTCAATTTTTGGAAGAAGGTTTGCCTTTCTTAGTGTTAAAATTAACCTTTCAACCCCACCTGCAACACCTGTAGCTGGGAGATCTCTACCATAAATTTTGCAGAGGCTATCATATCTTCCACCTGCAACAATAGCTCCAACTTCAACTCCAACCTTATCATAAACTTCAAAAACAATACCATCATAGTAGCCTATCCCACGAACAACTCCCATATCTAAGACACATTTACTATCTTTTCCAAAAGCTTTAAGACTGTCAATAACACCTTTAAGCTCCTCTAATCCATCTAAAGCCTTCCTATTCTTTCCTAAAAGGTCGGTAACTTCATTTAAAACTTTGTTAGGTTCCCCTCTAATTGAAACAAAACCTAAAATCTTGCTTAAATTTTCACCTTTTAATCCGATTTTACTCAGCTCATTTAAAAATTCCTCCTCAGAAATTTTTTCATACTTATCAATAATCCTTAAAACTTGCTCAATTTTCTCACTTTCAAAAATACCAATACTATTTAGGAAGCCCTCAGTAAGCTTCCTACTACTAATTTTAACCTCAAAATCCTCTAAACCAACCTCTTTAAGCACATCTACACTTAAAGCTATGATTTCTGCATCAGCTTCAGGTACTTTGCTTCCAAAAATTTCGGCATCCCATTGGTAAAAGCAGCGATATCGACCATATTGAGGCTCATCATATCTCCACATATTGGAGATTGCACAAAGTTTTAAGGGTAAAATCAGATCTTGACGTGTTGCTACCATTCTTGCTAAGCCAACTGTCAAATCAAATCTTAATCCAAGTTTTCTTCCAGCTTTATCCTCAAACCAGTAGATCTCATCTCTAATGGAGGGGCCACATTTAGCTTCTAATGTTTCAAGGTTTTCTATTGGAGATGGTTCAACAAGTTCAAAATTATACCTTTCTAGAACATTTAGTATCTTTTCTATAACCCACCGTCTAATTTTCATTTCTTCAACATCAATATCCCGCATACCTCTAGGAGGAGTAAAATCCTTAACTGGCAAGGTTTACCAGCCTTAACCTCTAACCTTAACATTAAGGTAAACTATTTTAACTTTAACATGTTTTAGATTTATTGAGAAATGTAACTTTTTTGGTGAAAAAGGGAATGGTTGAAAAGCATAAACATTGTATTGTATGTGGAATATCAATCGACCCAGATAAAAACCCACCTGTCTGCAGTAGAAAATGCGAATATATTCTAGAGAAGAAAATTAGAAGAGAAAGAATAACAATGACCATTCCGTTTATCTTTCTTGCAGGATTCATTGTTGTAATGCTTTTAATTTCAACATTTTTTGGGACCTAAAACTTTAGGCAAATTTTTTTCTAGGAAGATTTTAAGCCCATTTAAACTACTAAAGATTCGTGTTGAATAAGATGTAATCCATGGACTTGGATTTTTAAGTTTACAAATAAGTAGAGTAGGTTTACCTAAATTTCTTGCATAAAAAAGCTCCATACACGTTCCAGCTGAAAGTCTTGGTAGATATGCAACAAAAAGGTTAGAAACACCTATATCAAGTAAATCTCTCTTGATAAATCCTTCAGGAAAAGGTTTAAGTCTACCATTAAACCTATAAAAAACTTTTTCACGTTCCCATGCATCTAAAACCTCAAATCCAAGATTCTTAAAAATTCTTTTAAGTTTAACTCTATAAGCTTGTTTTTCTTCCATACCTTGAATAGGCCCTGCAATAAATACCCTTTTAAGGTTAAGCTTTACACCTGTAAAGATATCTGGTTTATTTGTAACTATTCCATCAACCTCGCTTTTGATGAGCTCTCTACCCCTGTTAACATCATCAACAGTCCAAGCATAAACATTTAAACCCTCTTTATGCAGCTTTTCAACAAAATCTTTTGATACATAACTGTGATAAGGAAAAACAGCTTCAGCTTCAACGTCTAACGCTTGTTGGGGTGGATTTAAAGGTTTACATTTAAATATGATACCACAAGCAATTTTTCTGTTAAGTGCCTTAATCTTTTTTATTGTTTGATGATTAAATGATGATATAATAACATCTTCAACCATCCCTTCTTTTTCTAAAAGTTTTACAAGTTTTCTTTCTAAGCCTTCAGATTTAACTTCAACAACAAGTTTAACTCTACCCTTAACAACACTTAAAACCTCTTTAAGTGTTGGAATTTTTTCGCCTAAAGCTAAATTAAGCTTTTTAAGCCTTTTTAAAGTTAAATTTTTAACAAATCCTTTTCCATCGCTAACTCTATCAACAAACTCATCATGAATAACAACAAGCTCGCCATCCTTACTTTTTCTAATGTCAACTTCAACCATATCTGCTTTAAGCTTTATAGCAGTTTCAATAGCTCTTAAGCTGTTTTCAGGTTCATATGCACTTGCACCTCTATGAGCAATAATAAGAATTTTACCCAAAAATCCACCAACAATAAAAATTTTAACATAAACTATTAAAACCTTTAACCATGT
>CAZMUQ010000002.1:84083-135110 GCA_964569845.1 uncultured Candidatus Bathyarchaeia archaeon | reverse complement strand
CAATTCCTTCCAAGTCATATTGGCTCCATGATTTAGCGTCTTTCGAGATCGCAACGCGTATCTTGTTTGCTGGGAAGGAAACATAATATACGCGGAGGTTTCCATCCTTGTCAACAATGATATCTGGAACAGTTGCTGCTTTAGCTACGGTTATCTCTGTTTCCCTCCAGTTTACGCCGTCATCCGACACCAGTAACATGATACGGTTGTCAAGCTTCTCCAGCCTACTTTTCAGCTTATCAATCTTTTTCGGCTCTTTAACCTCGGAGCGAAGTATTTCAAAAACCTTTTCATCGTCGAAGAGGAAGGTGATTTCCCCGTATTTGAAGGAGTAGGCTCCTTTCGCTAATTCACAGGGCTTCCAAAGCATGTAAAGGTTAAAACTAGGATATTTTAGCAAATAGCATCCATCAGAAATTTTTTCAGCATCCAAAATACTTTCAAGAAGACCAATAAATTCAGGGATTTGCCCCTTCTCAGCCTTAGATTCAAGGCTAATTTCACATTGTTTAGGCTTTTGGATCCATGTTTTATAGGCCATGATGTAGCCTCCGCTAGGCAGTTTTGCAACCGCAGGATCGCCAACACCATACTGGTCTAAACTGTCTTCTTCACTAGCCAGTACCACTTCAGGCTTAGACCAGTTTTCTAGGTTTTCCGTATAGGACAGGTAAATTTTTAGAGGGTTAACTTCGTCGAGGTGGAAGTAAACCCTTAAACCTTCACCATAAGGTATGGTGCAGGAAACTCCGCTTCCAAAGGGAAGCTTCCCAACTTTTCTGAAGTTTATTCCATCCTCGGATTCTAGAAGCGTTAGCTCTGGACCTACAATCATATACCATCGGCCCTTAAACTGGAAAACATCAGGATCTGTCAGAAAGCTTCCAGACTCATGATACCGGTAACCTTCTTCCGGAGTGAAGTTTATTCCATCCTCGGATATGGCTGAAACTATTTTGTCTTGAGATCCTCCTAGGGGCATGTAGGAGGCATAAAGCCTGTACTGTCCATTTGAAAGCAGAACTATGTCAGGATCAACCCATTCAGGTGTTAACCCTTTAACTTTCTTGTAAATCCATGTTTTTCCTCCATCTGAAGATATAGCTACGGTGATTCCTCCATTAAAGTAGTCTACATAGTATACACGTAGGTTTCCCTCACCGTCAACAATAACATCTGGAACCGAAGCCTGGTCCGCAAGGATTTTATAGGTTTTATTCCAATGAATCCCGTCGTTTGAGGTTGCTAGAAGAAGCCTATGATTCCATGGGCCGTCTCCGGTTATGCCTGGTGGAGGAACTCCAGCTTCTTTTCCAGGTGTAACATCGCTAGTCCATTTGAAATCTTCCTTTTCTTTCCCATATTGGGAGGCTATAATTGCCAAGTCTATGATGTCAATTACTCCGTCATCGTTTAAGTCAGCTTCAGTCTTGAAACCTGCTACTTCCTTGGTTTGGCCATAAGCTTTTTTCAAAACTTCTAAATCTTCAAGATTAACTTTTCCATCCCCATTCAGGTCTGCACATTTAACTTTTTTGGCGAATCCTTCTCCAATCACGGTGGTTTTTCCAACCTCAACAGTTTTCTCAAAGGCTTTTGAAAGCTTTTTTTGAAGGTTTTCTAGGTCTTTTTCAGAGCCGTAGGCTATGAAGGTTAGATTGGTTGGGATTGGAAGCTTACCAGCATCAGTTAGCTCTGAACTGCCTTCAAGGTTTACGGCTAAAACCTTACCTGTTACAGTTTTGGGAAGGCTGACTCCGGGGTAGAGTACATATACTTTTAGGTTTTTGAGGTTGAACTCGTATAAGCCCTCCCCAAGCTTCTCAACAGAGTTAAAGTCCTCCAGCAAAATTATCATGGTTTTATACGCGTAGTAGGCTCTCTTCGGCGTTCCGTTGAACTTGATTAAGGCTGCCTTGGAAAGCATTTCAGGGAGCTGGGGGTTCTCTATGTAGGCTGTATAGAAAATTTTTTCTATTCCTTCAGCGAAGCCTTCGACACATGCTTTAACTATCAACTTGGCCTGCTCTTCCTCACCTATTATGCCTAGTTCAGGGTCGTAGCCTTTAGCTATCTGAAGCTCTGTAAGCCATATGGGCTTATTTATGCCATGCTTTTCCAGATAGCTCCTAAGCATTTCTAGGGCTCTAGAAACGTGAGGATTCAGATTGTGGAAAGTGACTACATCTATGTATTGGCCTCCTCCAAGGCTGAAGAATTCGCCCCAAAAGCTGTTCCACTCGCTAAGGCTTTCAGGCACATAGGCTATTCCACCATTCAAAACTTTAGCTTCGGGGTCAGCTTCTTTAATGGCTTCATAAGTTGCCTTTACAACTTCAAGGTAGTCGGCTGGTGTCCCCTTAAAGAAGTTTAAATCTTCACCCTTAAACCCCATCTCAGGCTCGTTTATGACCTCCCAATACTTTATCGGCTGCTGAAGTCCCGGCATATCATCTACGCCGTCACCATCATAGCGTTCAACCAAAGCTTTAACAAAAGCCTTATAGGCTTCCATATCATGCGGCTTATAGCGGCTTTCAGGCAGAATGTCTTCGAAGCCCTTTGATGGCTCCCAGCTTGGCTGATGTCTCCAGTATTCTTGGTCCCACTTAGCGTATGGCCAAATGGTCGCTACCACTTGGATTCTATACTCTTGGGCTGCCTGAACGTATAGGTCTGTTTTAGAAAAGTCGTAGAAACCTTTCACAGGCTCAATTTCACCCCATATGAAGGGGCCTGGATGAGGTCTATCCCATTTAAAGCCTAAATCCAGGTGAGGGATAAATGCTGAAGCTTTATCTTCCGTTTCAACTATCCCAGAACCCACAAAGCCAAACCTATACTCAGCCTCAACATCAACGTTTCCAACCTTAAAGTTTGAATGTCCATCATTACCAGTGTAGGCGTTAACCCCTATAGGAAAAAATAGAAGACTGATAATCAAAAGGGCTAAATAAGCTTTAACTCTCACTTTAAGCTTCACCTGATCAGCCCACATAACCATAACGTCATACTTTAAAGGTTGAAAGCTACCTAAAAAAATTATTTATAATATTGATTGTTGAAGTAAAATTTTTAAATGTCTAACAAAGTTTTTATTGTTGTTTTGCTGTACTTTCTTTTTCGTTTTCTCCACCACAACAAAAACTTTAGGCAACTTGCTTACTCTGGAGTTGCATTTCATGCTTTTGGTGGGCCCGAGGGGATTTGAACCCCTGACCTCCGGCTCCGCAGGCCAGCGTCCTATCCTGGCTAGACGACGGGCCCCTCAATTTCTAGTCTGAATCTTGCTTAATGTTTTTTATAGTTTATAGCATGCTTTTAAAGCTAAATGTTTTTTGGTTTTTAATTTCAAAAATATTAAATTTGATTACTATGTTTCTAGTTGTAGCTTAATTGTGTGGTAGGTTTGGACGTAAGTGTTTATGAAGCTTACTGGATAGATAAGGTTGTTAGAGATCTTGAGAAGGTTGAAGATGAAAAAATAGTTTTTAGTACTGCTAAGACTCCAAGTGGCCCTATACATATTGGTGTTGGTAGAGAACTTGTTTATTGTGCAGTGCTTGAAAAAGTTCTTAGGGAGGAAAAAGGGAGAAAAACAGAGTTCCTATTTTTTGTTGATGATTTTGACTCGCTTAAAAGTTTTCCACCAAGTATTCCAAAAGAGTTTACTAGTCATAAAGAGTTTATTGGTAGACCCATGTATTTAATCCCCTGCCCATATAATCATTGTGAAAACTGGGGGAAACATTATGCTGAGGAGCTAATTAACAGTTTTCCAGATTTCGGTTTTTATCCAAAAATTATTTGGTCTCATGAACTTTACCAAACATCTGAAATGAAGAACATTATAAGGTTAGCATTAAACAAGGTTAACGAGATTAGAAGAATTATGGTTGAGGTTGTAGGTCCAACTCTTCAAGAAGAGCAGTTTAAACGTTTTTGTGATGATATGGAAAAGTGGTATCCTTGCCTTGTTTTATGTGAAAATTGTTTAAGGCTTAAAACAACAGTTGTAATTGAATGGGATTCTTCTACTGACACATTAACCTATGTTTGTGAAGCATGTGGACATAAAGGTGAAGTTAAAGTTAAAGATTGGCCTGTAAAATTAAGGTGGAGAGTTGATTGGCCTGCAAAATGGTCTATTTTTAAGGTTACATGTGAACCTGCAGGTAAGGATCATTGTGTTAAGGGTGGAGCTTATGATACTGGAGAGCAGATAGCTTCAAAAGTTTTTGGATGGAAAGGTCCCTATCGTATCCCCTATGAATGGATTTTGCTTGGAGAAAAAGCTATGAAAACTCATAAGGGTATTGCGTTTACATTCTCAGAGTGGATTTCTGTTGCTCCTCCTGAAGTTTACCGCTACCTTATTCTTAAAGAGGATCCTAGAAAACATATAAACTTCCAGCCTGAGAATATTCCGCAACTTATAGATGAATTTGAGAAAATTGAGAGAATATATTTCGGTGTTGAGGAAGCTTTAAACCCTATAGAAGAAAGGATAGCTAAACATGTTTATCCTATCTCAATGATTCTAGGCCCCCCTAAAAAGCTACCTGTTAGGCTTCCATACAGGTTTGCCGTAATTATAACTCAGCTTAAACCTTTACTTGGAGAGGAGAAAATTCTTGGTAAGTCTTTATCTGTTGTTAAAAAGTTTTATGGAGAAGTTGACATCAATGAAGCTGTTAAAGCTATTAAGGAAAGATTAAAGATGGCTGAATATTGGGTTAAAAATTATGCTCCTGAAGGGTTAAAAATAAACATAGCTGAATCTGTGCCATCAGATGTTAAGAAAAGTTTAAGTGAAAAACAAAAAGAGGCTTTAAAAATTTTTCTTGAAAAATTTACAAGTAAAGAATGGGATGAAGATACTTTACAATTTGAAGTTTTTGAAATAGGTAAAAAGCTTAATATAGGCACAAAAATATTTGAAGCTTTCTACCTGATCTTCTTAGGTAAAAAATTTGGTCCTAGACTTGCACCTTTTCTTCTGTCGCTTGATAAAAACTTTGTTATTAAACGGGTAAAAGAAGCCTTAAACTAGATTCCTACAATTTTAAAACAAGACAATAGTTTTATATTAAATTATAGTGAGGTATTTCTTAGAAATAGTTTTAATCCAGCTAATTTAGGAGGTTTTTTCACTGGTAGGAGAAGAAAGTACAAGGAAACCTGTAAAAATAAGACTTGGAAGAAAAAATTATTTTGAAGTTTATCTTGAAAATGGTGAATTTTACCTTACTAGGGATAACTTAAAGCGTAGAGTTTTTATGATACAGCCTGAAACATTTTTAAGTATCATTAAAGGTTTTGAGAAATCTTTTGGTTCAGGGTATTCAACCATTGTTAGGGTTGGAGCTGAAAATGCTGGTAAAGAAAGCGCCCACTTAGCAACAAAGAATATGAGTTTAGAAGAGAGGTTAAAATATGTTAAAGCTGTATTTTCAGGTTCTAGTAATTGGGGTTTCGGTGTTTATGAGCTTATAAGGTTTGAGCCTGAGAAACCTCATATAACACTTAGAATATACAATAATGTTTTCGCCTCCAGTGTTAAGGATAAAGATGAAGCTGAAAGTTTTGTAGACCATTATTTAATAGGTTTTCTTCAAGGCTTTTTCTCTGAAATATTTGGTAAAAGGCTTAAATGTTATGAAACTTGTTGTATAGCAAGGGATAAAACAGACTACTGTGAATTTGAACTTCTCCCTGCTGAAGAAGGTTGAAGTTACATTTTTTCAGGTGTTTTTATTCCAAGTAAGTTTAATCCGTTTTTAAGCACAATTTTAACAATTTCAACAAGTTTTAGTCTAGTATCTCTTAGATGCTCATTTTCAGCTTTTAAAACTGGAAGCTTATCATAGAATAAGTTGAAACTATCTGCAACATCATTTAAATATTCAGTTATAACTTCAGGTTTAAGGTTATCAGCAGCTTCACAAAAAACTTCTGGAAAACTTGCAAGCTTAATTATAAGGTCCTTTTCTAGAGGACTTGTAAGAACTTCTGAAGTTATTTTCTCAGGTTTAAAGTTAGCCTTTTTAAGAATACTTGAAGCTCTTGTATATGCATATTGAATGTATGGGCCTGCATTTGTTTCAAAGTTTAAAACTTTATCCCACGTAAAATTAAAAGTTTTTGATGCTGAAACACTAAGCATAGCATACTTTATAGCTCCAATACCCACTATTTCTGCTATCTTCTTTTTCTCCTCATTTGATAATTCTTGTGAACGTTTTGATACTTCACTATAAGCTATGTTTATAGCTTCATCAATAAGTTCATCAAAGGTAACATACCTTCCTTTTCTTCTTGACATTTTATATCCTGGAAATCTTACAAGCTCATAAGCATAATGAATTAGATTATCCATTGCTTTATCTATTCCCAGAATAAGTAAAGCAACTTTTAACTGAAGCTGGGCAAGTTTTTGGTCAACACCTATAACATTTATTACTTTATCGGCAAAAGCAAATTTTCTTAGGTGGTATGCAATATCCCTAGTAGTGTAAAGGCTTGTCCCATCACTTCTAACTAAAACTAGGTTTGGTATCTCAAGTAAACTTTCACCAAAAAGTTTTTCTTTTACCCCCAAATTTTCAGCAGCAAGTTTAACATTGAAAACAATAGCTCCATCACTTGTGAATGTAAAAGGAGTTTTTCTAAGTTTTTCAACAGCATTTTTAACTTCTCCACTCCAAACTAAACTGCTTTCCCAATCCCAGCTATCAAAAAACACATCAACTTTGCTAAGTGTTTTCCTAAAACTTTTAATACATCCCTCTACAATTTTCCTAACAAGCTTTACTGTTTCACTTTCCTTAAGCTCATAGTTTTTAACAATATCCTCTATAACTCTATCAGGATTACTATCTACGCTTACTTTATCCCAAATTTTATAAAATGAATCTTTATTTATATTCTCAAGTTCAGCTGCAATTGAAGCATATTCATCAAGCTTTTCTTTAATTTTTCTTTCCTCAATTTCATCCTTAACAGTTTTAAGCTTTTCCTTTAAACTTTTTATTGCAACTGCACAATTTACAGCTGCATAAATAAACCCAAAAAATTTATCCGCATCATCCCCTATTTCCGGCTGGTTAATAGCCTTATAACCATAAGCTACTGTTGCAACCTGTTTTCCAACATCATCAACATAGAAGTGTACTTTAACGTGATGCCCCCTAGCTTTAAGAATTCTTGCTAAAGCATCTCCAAGAATGGTGTTTCTTGCTGTTCCAGCATGTAGAGGTCCACTTGGATTTGCGCTTGTATGTTCAACTATAATTTTTTCAGGTTTACTTGTCTTAATTAAACCATACTCTAACCCAACCTTTTCGGTAATTTCAACCATTAACTTAAAAAGTTTTGAAGTATCAATATAGAAGTTTACGTAACCATTTAATGCTTCAACTTTTTCAACAAAGTTGAAACCTAATCTTCTAATTTCACTGGCAATCCTTACTGATAAATCGTTAGGATTCTCACCAACAATTTTTGAAAGTTCAAAACATACTGAGGACGCTAAATCTCCAAATTTTGATGTTGGCGGTTTTGTTAAAAGATACTTTGGTAGAGTATAATCTGGAAAAAGTTTTCTAATAGATTTTTCAAGTAAAGTTTTACATTCATGTTTAACTACACCCATCGGATTTTGGCTTAATTCTTCCAAACCCATTAGCAGTAGCACCTAAAAATTTTTTACCATACTGATTCTTCCTTAAGATTTTGTCTAAACTGTTAACAACTAAAACATTATTTTTCTGTTTGATAAGTTTAAATGTTGTTTTTGTCAAATTTTTAGTTTTTTACTCCGTAATGTTTATATACCCAGTAGAAGTATCAACTTATCACAATCACATATTCCGTATTCTGAATTGTTTCGTATTCTGAAACATCATTTATGGTGATTAACTTGGGTGGATATAGCGTTGTTCTTACTGCTGATAGAACATTAATGAGTAATTATGGAGGGGGCTTATTCTACGGTTTTATTGCAACAGCCCCACATAAAGGTTTCCTCTTTTCGCATCCTCTATTACTTTTTACCTTTGTTTTTAAACCTGTTAAGGTTGATAGATACGGTAGAGCCCAATTAGCTCCTCATGGTTTAAGAAGAATTGAGGCTGCACTAATTGAAAGCGGGATTACCTCTCCTGAAGAAATTATCGTTTCCCCGCCTGAGAAGCTTGAAAATGTTGTTAGTGAAAAAACTGCTGTAATAGGTATAACAGCAAATGATCCACTTGGAAAGGGGCCTGCCTCAACCACTGTTGCTGGTGAAACTGGAGTTATTCATGAGGAACCTTATACTGCTTGGCAGTTTAGAAAATTGGTTACAAGCAGGATTGTCCAGGATGCAAGGAAAAGGGGTGCTAAGGTTGTTGTTGGTGGCCCTGGTGCATGGCAGATAGATTTAGATGTGATGAAACGTTATGGTATAGATTTTGTTGTTGATGGTGAAGGTGAAATTGTTGCGCCAAAGCTTTTTAAGAAAATCTTGGATGGAGAAAACCTTGAAACACCTGCAATAATCAAGACTAGGTTTGATGAATACCCAAATGCTGAGCAAATTCCACTTTTAAAGGGTGCCACGGTTGGAGGTGTAGTTGAGGTTTCTAGGGGATGTGGACGTGGCTGCCGTTTTTGTACTCCAACTTTAAGAAGACTTAGGCATAGAAGCATGGAAGATATTATTAGTGATATTGAAACAAACATTAAGTTTGGGCAGGATGCAATTTGCCTTCATGCTGAAGACCTTCTTATGTATGGTTCTTATGATTATCTTGTTAAGCATGATAAGGTTATAGGGCTTATTAGTAAAGCTTTAAAACTTAAAGGCTTAAAATCTCTCGGCCCAAGCCATATAGCCCTAGTTTCTGTTGCATCATCCCCAAAAACAGCTGAAGCTTTCTCCGAGCTTATAACGTCAAGGCTAAACCAACCTTGGATTGCATATCAAACAGGTATAGAAACTGGTAGTCCACGTTTAATTGAAATGCATATGGAGAAAAAACCTTACCCATATAAGCCTAAAGAGTGGCCTGAGGTTGTGGAAAGAGCATTTGCAATTTCTGCAGATTGTAAGCTTATTCCTTGTGCAACAGTCATCATAAATCTGCCAAAAGAAACTGAAGATGATGTTATTAAAACAATTGAGCTTTTAGAAAAACTTAGACCTTATAAAAGCTTTATAGCTCCACTACTTTTTGTTCCAATTAAAAAAGATGATACGCATAAACGAATGAGGCTTGTTGAGGATGCCGAACCGTGGCATATCGAACTTTACAGAACTATTTGGAGACATAACATGAAATGGCTTAAATCATTAGGCTTAGAATATAGTGCAGGAAATGATCTATTAACAAGAATTTTTATTAGGGGATTTGTTAGGTATATTTTGGCTTATGCAAATAGAGTTGCTGAAAAATTCTTTGATGAAAAGCTTAAAAGCTTAAAAAGTGGAACTTATAGGCTTATTGAAGAAGAAGTTTTTAAGGCTGTGCATTTTTAAATTAAACCACTTTTACTTTTCTTCCTCATGTATAAGTTCCTTTATAACCTCCTTTAATGGTCTTCTAAATAGTTCTCTTACATGGCTAAGTAAATTTTTCCCCCTTTTAGTTAAAAAATAATATTTTGCATATCTTTTTCCACGCTTTTTCCAGCTACTTTTAATAAACTTGTCTTCTTCTAAGCCGTAAAGGATGGGGTAAACAACACTTGTTGGAAGTTTGTGGTTTGTTAGTCTTTTAATTTCCTTAACTATTTCGTAACCGCATGAAGGTTTTTTATTTAGAATCCATAGTACAATAGAATTTGAAAGGCCTCTTACAATGTTTCTGAGAAACTTACTTTGACTATCTTCAGGCAACTTTAAATCAACAATGTTCCTTTTTTCTCTAATTAGGGGATAAGGAAATGGAGAATTTAAAAGTTTTCTCGTTAAGTTAACTTTCCACCTTTTAAAGTTTAAAGTTTAATGCTTAAATGTTTATTAAACTTTTAAGTTAAATAATGGGGAGTTTGAACTTAAAATCATGGCTTATCTTCCTTCTGTTATCTCTTCTTCCAACAATTGAGCTTCGTGGTTCAATACCCTATGGAATATTTTACAGTTTTAATCCTTACCTTGTTCTTATTCTAGCTATTATAATAAGCTCTCTAGTTTTCTTTCCTATCTATTACTTTTTAAATTTATTTTATCGACGGTTTAGTCTTCCTTTTTGGAGTATTATTGAAAAAACTAGAACTAGAGGTCAAAAGTATGTTGACAGGTATGGTTTGCTTGGCTTAGCAATTTTTGTTGCAATACCTTTTCCTGGTTCTGGTGTATGGAGCGGCTCTATTCTTGCATGGCTGCTTGGAATTAGATGGTATAAGGCTTTTATTTCAATCCTTATTGGAAATATTATTGCAGGGTTAATAGTTTTCCTAGCAAGCTTAGGATTTTTAAGCTTTCCCTACTTCATTAATGTATAAATTTACACAAACTTTATACATCTAAACTAAAATCTAAATGTATGGTACTGTCAACCTGAAATATCTTACTTAACAATTTTAGGGGTGATTTTTGCGAGAATTCTTCTAGTTAACCCTCCAATTCCCCAAGAAATTGAACTTTACTCTACAGCTGGTTTTGTTGCACCACCCCTAGGTTTAGCTTATCTTGCAGCTGTTCTTGAGAAGAATGGATACAAGGTTGAAATTTTTGACCTTCCAGCTTTAAACATTAAGCTGAATAAATTTAGAAGGGAGGTTGAAAAACGTTCACCTGATATTGTGGGTGTTACTGCAACAACATCAACTATTAAGGCTGCGTATGAAACTATTAAGGTTGTTAAGCAAGCTTCACCTGAAACACTTACTGTGCTTGGAGGTGCACATGTAACCTTTATGCCTGAAAGAACAATGATTGAATGTCCATATGTTGATGTTGGATGTATAGGTGAAGGTGAATATACTTTTCTTGAACTTGTTAAAACTGTAGAAAATGAAGGTTGTCTTGAAGAAGTTAAAGGTATAGTTTATAGGGATAAAAATGGATTAATCAGAAGAACTTCTCCAAGACCCTACATTGAAAATCTTGATATGCTTCCATTTCCAGCTAGACATTTACTTCCAATGGATAAGTATAAGGTTTTTAATAAAAACATGGTTCTTGGGACAATTCTAACCAGCAGGGGTTGCCCATTTAACTGTATTTTTTGCTCTTCATCCCTACTTTTCGGTAAAAAGTTTAGAGCTAGAAGCCCTAAAAATGTTGTAGATGAAATTGAGCAATTCCAAGAAACTTATAAAACAAGATACGTTGAATTTATAGATGACACATTTACATTTGATAAAAAAAGAGCTGAAGAAATTTGTAGGGAGATTATTAGGAGAAAGCTTGATGTAAGCTGGGTTTGCTCATGTAGAGTTGACCTAATATCTAAGGAGTTGATGAAACTTTTAAAGAAAGCTGGATGTAGAATGATATATTTTGGTGTTGAGTCTGGTGTTCAACGTATATTAAATATTATGAGGAAAGGTATTAAAATTGAGCAAGTTTTTAGGGTTATTAGGTGGGCTAAAGAAGTTGGTCTTGAAACTGTAGCTTCCTTTATCTTAGGGATACCTGGTGAAACAATGAAGGAGGCTTTGCAAACAATAAAGTTTGCTAAAAAGCTGGACCCGGATTATGCTCAGTTTTCTATAGCTACACCTTTCCCTGGAACTGAGCTTTACAAGATTGCGAAAAGAGATGGTTTGCTTCTTACGGAGGATTGGTCTAAGTATACTGTTGTAAAACCTGTTATGAGGACAAAAGAGCTTACTGTTGAACAATTGCAAAAGCTTATAAGAAAAGCTTACTTCTCATTTTACCTTAGACCTAAAACAATTCTAAGATACGCTATTAAAGGACATTTAAAGGATATTGTGCTAAATAGCCTGAAAAATTATTTCTTGCAAAAGTTTTTAAGAAAACCATTTACATGGGAGTTGTAGCATAGAAACCTTTATCTTGTTTAGGTATTATACCCTCTAATAGGTTTACTTTTTAAATTATGTGAGGTTAACAGGAAAATTGAAGAAGATAGCGTTAATAGCAGATGTTGAAACTGCAAGTTTTTTTAAAGCTTCAGGTGTAAAGCTAGCTTATGGGGTTAGGGATAGTAGGGAAGCTGAAAAGATTATCTGGGATTTAGTTAAAAACCCTGATATAGTTATTCTCATGGTTACTGAAGCTATAGCAGACCGGGTAAAACCTATACTTGACGAAATTTCAAGAAGAATTTACCCAACAGTTGTTGTTATACCTGGAAAGGAGGGTCCAATGGCTGGCAGAGAATCCCCAATACTCTCCCTTGTAAGAAGAACAATAGGTGTTGAAATTAAAATATAAGTATTGTAATGGCAAAGCTTTTAATTGTTTTAAGTTAATGTTTTACATGGCGTAAAAACGAATATTTAGGGGAGGCTAACCTTGGAAGCTAAAGGTGAAATTATTCGTATTGCAGGTCCCGCAGTTGTTGCTAAAAATATGAGTGGAAGCCAGATGTATGAACTTGTAAAAGTTGGGGAAGAGAAACTTATAGGTGAAATTATAAGGATTGAAGGTGATAGGGCTACAATCCAAGTTTATGAGGAAACATCTGGGCTTAAACCAGGTGAACCTGTTGAAAGGACAGGTAAACCTTTATCCGTTGAACTTGGTCCAGGCCTTATAGGGCAAATTTATGATGGTATCCAAAGACCTTTGCCTCTAATTTCCCAGGTTGTTGGTTCTTTCCTTAGACGTGGTGTTGCTGTTTTTTCTCTTGATAGGGATAAGAAATGGACTTTTACCCCTAAAGTTAAGGTTGGAGATAAGGTTGTTGAAGGGGATATTATTGGTGAAGTTCCTGAAACACCTCTCCTAAAACATAAAATTCTTGTTCCCCCAGGTGTTAATGGTACTGTTAAATACGTAGTTAAAGAGGGGGATTACACCGTAACAGAGCATATTGCAACAATCTCCACATCATCTGGTGAATTTAAGCTTTCCATGATGCAGGTTTGGCCTGTTAGGAGAGGTAGACCCTACAAGTTTAAGCTTCCACCAGATACTCCCCTTTTAACTGGTCAAAGAATATTTGACACATTTTTCCCTATGGCTAAGGGTGGTCAAGGAGCTATACCTGGAGGTTTTGGTACAGGTAAAACTGTTATGCTTCATCAATTAGCTCAATGGGCTGATACCCATGTTGTCATCTACATTGGTTGTGGTGAACGTGGAAATGAGATGGCTGAAGTTCTTGAAAGATTCCCTAAGCTTCAAGACCCAAAATCCGGTAGACCTTTAATGGAGAGAACTGTTCTTGTTGCTAATACCTCTAATATGCCTATTGCAGCTAGGGAAGCAAGCATCTATACTGGAATAACTATGGGTGAATATTTTAGGGATATGGGGTATGATGTTGCCTTAATGGCTGATTCAACCTCAAGATGGGCTGAAGCTTTAAGAGAAATTTCAGGTAGACTTGAAGAAATGCCTGGTGAAGAAGGTTACCCAGCTTATCTTGCTTCACGCTTAGCTGAGTTTTATGAGAGAGCTGGTAGAGTTGTAACTTTAGGTTCGGAGTATAGGGTTGGTTCTGTAAGTGTTGTTGGTGCTGTATCTCCTCCAGGTGCAGATTTCTCTGAACCTGTAACCCAGAACACGTTAAGAATTATTAAGGTCTTCTGGGGTTTAGATAAAAGTTTAGCTGAGAAAAGGCATTTCCCAGCTATAAACTGGCTTACAAGCTATTCCTTATACTACGATACGCTTGAACAATGGTACTTAAAAAATGCTGCTTTAGAATGGTCTGAACTTAGAAGCAAAGCCTTATGGCTTCTTCAAAGAGAGGAGGAGCTTCAAGAAATAGTTAGACTTGTTGGTCCAGATGCATTATCTGAAAGTCAAAGGGTAATATTAGAGGCTGCAAAAATGATTAGGGAGGACTTTTTAATGCAAAGTGCATATCATCCTGTTGATACTTATTGTCCTATTGATAAATGTTATAATATGCTTAAGGTTATCATAAAGTTTTATGATGAAATGAAAGAAGCTGTTGAAGCTGGAGTACCGATAAAAGATGTAATTGCTCTTCCAATAGTTGAGGAAATTTCAAGAATTAAGTTTTTACCAAAAGATGAAGCTATAAAAGTTTGCAAAGAGCTTGAAGTAAAAATTTCTGAACAATTTAACTCTCTTAAAGTTTCAGCTACTAGGAGGTAAAATTTTTATGAGTAAGATAATTTTAACCGGTAAGGAGTATACAACCGTTAAGGAAATAGCAGGGCCTCTTCTTTTTGTTGAGAGAACAAGTGGTATAGCTTTTGGTGAAGTTGTAAAAGTTTATACACCTGCAGGTGAGGAAAGAACTGGGCAAGTTTTAGAGGTTTCTGAGAATACTGCTGTAATTCAAGTTTTTGAAGGGACTTCAGGTCTTGATGTTACAAAAACTGTTGCAAGATTTACTGGTGAAACTTTAAAGTTTCCAGTTTCAATGGATATGGTTGGAAGAATATTTGATGGTAGCGGTAAACCTATCGATGGAGGCCCAGAAATAATTCCAGAGGATATTCGGGATATTCATGGTGCCCCTATAAACCCTTATTCTAGAGCTTATCCTGCAGAGTTTATTCAAACAGGCATTTCAGCTATAGATGGGATGAATACTCTTGTTCGTGGGCAAAAGCTTCCATTATTTTCAGGTTCAGGTTTACCCCATAATCTTATAGCAGCTCAAATAGCTAGGCAAGCTAAAGTTTTAGGTAAGGAAGAAGAGTTTGCTGTTGTTTTTGCAGCTATGGGAATTACTTCTGATGAAGCTAGATTTTTCAGAGAAGATTTTGAGCGTAGGGGAGCTATGGATAGAGTTGTGATGTTTATTAATCTTGCAGATGATCCTGCAATTGAAAGGTTAATTACCCCTAGACTTGCCTTAACTGCTGCAGAATTTTTAGCATTTGAGTACGATATGCATATTCTTGTAATTTTAACTGATATGACAAATTATGCTGAAGCTCTAAGGGAAATTTCAGCTGCAAGAGAGGAAGTTCCAGGTAGAAGAGGTTATCCTGGATACATGTATACTGACCTGGCTACAATCTATGAGAGGGCTGGTAGAATTCATGGTAAAAAGGGTACAATTACACAGATACCCATACTTACAATGCCTCATGACGATATAACTCATCCAATCCCGGATTTAACAGGATATATCACCGAAGGACAAATTTATGTTGAAAGAGCTTTACACATGAAAGGTATTTATCCGCCTATCAATGTTTTACCTTCACTTTCAAGACTTATGAATGAGGGTATCGGCAAAGGTAAAACCAGGGAAGACCATAGATATATTGCAGATCAACTATACTATGCTTATGCTGAAGGTAGAAGCTTAAGGGAGCTTGTAGCAGTAATAGGTGAGGAGGCTCTCACAGAAAGAGATAGAAAATACTTAGAATTTGCAGATAGGTATGAAAGGGAATTTGTAAATCAAGGACCTTATGAGGAAAGGGATATAGAAAAAACTTTAAACCTTGGATGGGACCTTCTCTCAATGTTCCCTGAAGCTGAACTTAAACGTATAGACCCGATTTACATAAAGAAGTATCATCCAAAATACCGTGAAAAAACTCAACCGTAAATAGGCTGTTATTAAATGCCTGAAATTATTGAAACCCTAAAAACCCTAATTCTCCTACTATCAATATTAATTCTTGCATTAACTTTTTTTATTCTATATAAGTGGGGAGTCAAATAAACTTTTAAGATAAAAACTTGACAAGAAAAGTTTTTTTAACAGGTAAACCTGGAGTTGGCAAAACTACCATTGTAGAAAGGGTTATTTCTATGTTAAGGAGCAAAGGTTTTAAGATTGGAGGGATGGTTACATTTGAAGTTAGGGAGGGTGGTGTAAGAAAGGGTTTTATGGTTACTGATATTTTAACTGGTAGGAAAGGAGTTTTAGCATGGGTTGGAGGTTCTGGGCCTAAGATTGGAAAATACACTGTTAACCTTAAAGATTTAGAGGAAATAGGTGTTAATGCAATAAAGCTTGCTTTAGCTGATGCTGATATAGTTGTTGTTGATGAAGTTGGCCCCATGGAGCTTTTCTCCGACAATTTTAGAAGTATTACTAAAGCTTTAATTAAAGCCGATAAACCTGTTATTGGCGTAGTTCACTACAAAGTTAAGGATCCGCTGATTGAAAGCATTAAAAAGAATCCAGATGTTAAAGTTTTTGAGGTTTCTGTTAAGAATAGGGAGTTTTTACCTAGAAAAGTTTTGGATATTCTCCTATTCTAAAATTAAGCTAAGTTTAAATTTACCTTTAAGCTGAAACATGGAAGATTAAAAATAATAGTGTAAGAATTATACCTACGGTCATCATTTTTAAGCCTTGTAAAACAATGCTTTCTTTTGAAATTTTTCCAAGGAAAGCTCCAAGTATGAAGAGTATTAAAAGAACCAAACCTACAAAGCAATAAAAAGCATTTTCAAATGTTATGAAACCTAAACTTACTAAGAAAAATGGTGTAATTGATACTACTATAACAAGTGCGGGAGATATACCACCAGCAAAGGCTACCCATACTGCAGTAACTTTTAATGCTCTATCTAAAAAGGAGTTTCTTAGATTTGTAAAAAGTGCATTCTCTAAATCTTTTAACTGTTTTGTTCTTTCAGCTTTTTCAGCCATATAAACTCCAAAAAAACCTGAAAAACCCATAGCTATGGATGCCCCTAAGCATGCTCCGATAACAATACTTGGATTTTTAACTCCAACAATGTATGCTCCTATAACTATACCCAAAACTGTTAAAGCTCCATCAAACGCGTTTGAAATAAAGTACCTTCTTGCTATTTCTTCAGCTTTTGAGGCTCTTATATAATGTTTAAATCTTTTTATAACCGATTGTTTCTCCAACTTATACCCTTTTAGATTCCCA
The DNA here is from genome assembly GCA_964569845.1 of uncultured Candidatus Bathyarchaeia archaeon. Lineage (GTDB taxonomy): Archaea > Thermoproteota > Bathyarchaeia > Hecatellales > Hecatellaceae > CAZMUQ01. Next base: position 118,139 of record CAZMUQ010000002.1, on the reverse strand, counting down.
AACTTAAACTTTCTTTTCTTCCTAATGTAGTTATTGGTAATGGTAGCGTTTAAGTTTAACGAAAACTATAAAAAATTTTAGTAGAGGTTGGGGCAAGCATGCCCGTATTTATAAAAAGAATAGTTGTTGATTCTTTAAAACCTAGGGAAACACCAATAATAGAATTATCTAGAGCCTTATGTTACGTTGATGGAGTTGAAGAGGTTGATGTAACAGTTACAGAAGTTGATGTTAGAACAGAAACTATTAGACTTACAATTAAGGGTTCTGATATAAACTATGATAATGTTGCTAAAGTTTTAAATGAATATGGGGTTGCAATAAGAAGTATAGATGAAATAAATGTAAGTAAAAGAAAGTCAGGAATTACTAATTTTTGAGTAGCAACTCATTTATATCTAGGTTCTTAATATATAATGAGCAAAAATGGATTCATATGAAGTTGCAGGTTATGCTGTTCTTTCAGCAATTTCAGCATCATTTCAAATAGTTCATATTGGTTATCCTACCCCTTGGGGTATGTGGATTGACATTGTTGCAATACCATGGATTCTTGCATTTTTCCTTTATGGTTGGAGTGGAGGTTTAATTGTTTCATCTCTTGGTGCATTAATAATAACTTTTGTTGCACCATCAACATGGCTTGGAGCATTCATGAAATGGATTGCAACGTTACCTATGTGGCTTGTACCTGCTATGGTAAAGGAAACACGCAAATTAAAACTTGAGGATTTTAAGAAGGCCTCAATAGTTACTCTAAGTTTAACTTTAGCTATTATTTTAAGAGGATTTTTAACGATTCCAACAAACTATTATTTTGCTATTCCAATATGGACTGGCTGGAGTCCAGAACAAGCTATGCTTTTTCTTCCATGGTACATAATTTTTAGTTTAAATGCTATTCAAGGTATTTTCGAGTTTTTGGTTGCATGGCTTTTAATATTTAAATTTGGTCTTCTAAGGTTTTCAAGATGGGTATAAAAGTAGAAAATGTTAGTTTTACTTATCAAAATGGACGTGAAGCATTAAAAAATGTTAGCTTTAAAATTGATGATGGAGATTTTGTAGGTATTGTTGGTCCAACAGGATGTGGGAAAACAACGCTTCTCTACTGTTTAAATGGTTTAATACCAAACTCTATCAAAGGAAAATTCTCAGGAGAAGTTTATGTTGATGGTATTTCAACCAAAAGTTTAAGGGTTTCTGAACTTGCAAAAAAAATTGGAATAGTTTTTCAAGACCCTGATTGGCAACTTTTTAATCTTTCAGTTAAAGATGAAGTTGCATTTGGACCCAAAAATTTAAAGCTTAACAATATAGAGGAGAGAGTTAAAAGTGCATTAAGTCTTGTAGGTTTAAATGGTTTTGAAGATGCTGAACCATTTAGGCTTTCCCAAGGACAAAAGCAGAAGCTTTGTATTGCATGTGTTTTAGCTATGAACCCAAAAATAATTTTACTTGATGAGCCTACATCAAATCTGGATTATAAGAATACTAAGCAAATTTATAGTATTTTAAAAAGGCTTAATATGCAAGGTAAAACAATTGTCATTATTGAGCATGATACTGACCTTTTGGTAGAACATGCAAACAAGATTATTCTGTTGAACAATGGGGAAATTATAAGAAATGGCTCCGTGGAGGAGGTTCTTTCTGATGTTAACCTTTTGGAGGAGGTTGGTGTAAAAGTACCAAGGTGTTTTGAAAAGTGAAACCTAAAATTAAGCTTTTCCTTTTAGTAATTTTTCCAACATTACTTTTAATCCTAAGGAATCTAGTTTACATTATCCCCTTCTTTGTAGGTATTTCCTTTTTAGCCTTATATTTGATGCTTAAGCATAAGCTTAGGCTTTATAATTGGCTTAAGTTTATCCTGCCTATTTGTCTACTTATAATCCTTCTACAATCTTTTACCTACGCTGGATTAGGTTTCAGCTTTGAAGGTTTAAATTTTGGTTTACTTGTATCTCTAAGACTTTTAACGATACTTTTAGCAGTTTTTATATTTATTTCTACAACTCCTTATAAAGAGCTTGTTGAATCTCTAAGCTTTCTACCTCCAAAGGTTACATCAATTTTAACATTATCATTAAGTCTCCTCCCAAAGATTGAGGATATAATTGTTAATGTTGTTAACGCTCAAAAAGTTAGGGGGGTAAACTTTAAAAGCCCTAACTTTCTAAAAACTTATCCCCCACTCCTTATACCTATTTTCACAAAAACCTTAGAAAAAGCTGAACAATTGTCTTTAGCGTTACAAGCTAGGGGTTCTAGGTAACTCCATTTTATTGGTTAAATAATAGTAGGAAAAAGATAAATCATCTCCTAACTTTTAATTATTTGGGCGTTGATGATTCAGAGTTAAAATGAAGAATAAATGTATTGAAGGCATTTGTCTGAGCCCTAAACAAAAACAAGGAACAGTTTACTCATAATTTAAAAGAATAATAAGGGGTTGAATAGTGGTTACTTGGAAGGATAAAGTTTTAGCTTGGCTTTCTAGGGTAGCTAGATTTTTTGTTGCAAACAAGCTTTTTATGAAGCTTTATGAGTCAATGCTTTTGCATCAGGTTAAGAATGGTGAAATTCCTAGACATATTGCAGTAATTCTTGATGGTAATAGGAGGTGGGCTTCATTAAAAGGATTGAATGTTTTTGATGGTCATTATGAGGGAGCTAAGAAAGCTGAAAAATTTCTTGAATGGTGTCTTGAGCTTGGTAAAGTTCAAACTGTAACTCTTTACGCTTTTTCAACAGAAAACTTTAAACGCTCTAAGGAGGAAATTAACCACATTTTCAGTTTAATGGAGGATTATCTTAACCGGTTGCATACAGAACCAAAAATTTTTGAAAAGAAGGTTAGGGTTAAAGTTCTAGGGCGAATAGAAAATTTACCAGGAAATCTTAGAGACATTATAAGAAAGATTGAAGCTTTAACTGAAAAGCATAGCAATTATTACCTTAATTTAGCAATAGCCTATGGTGGAAGGGCAGAAATTGTTGATGCTGTAAAATCTATAGCTTCAAAAGTTGCTGAAAAGAAACTTTCAATAGAAGAGATAAACGAAAAAACAATAGAAGAACACTTATACACAAGTTTTCTGCCAAATCCCTATCCAGATTTAATAATAAGAACATCAGGGGAGGAAAGATTAAGCAATTTTTTATTATGGCAAAGCGCCTACAGTGAACTTTGCTTTTTGGATGTTTATTGGCCAAGTTTTAGAAAAATTGATTTTTTACGTGCTATTAGAGTTTACCAGCAAAGGCAAAGAAGATTCGGTGCTTAAGATTTATCAGCAACCTATGATCTTTAAAATTTCCTTTTCAAGTTTTTCAGCTGAGACAGGTAAACCTATAAGTGTTGTTTTTCCACGTTGTCCTTTACTTGAACTTTTTGTTGAAATTATTCCTGTTAAACTTAAACTTTTAACATACTTCCAAAGCTGAACATGAGCTCTAGGTTTTTCCTTAAACTCTTCACAAACAACATTATACTCTCTTTCAACTTCCCCCATGGATATGTAAGCTGTAGCGTTTTCCTTTAAAAGTCTACACACTGAAAGAAGTAAAAGTTTTTCGTGTAAACTTAGAAGTTTAAGGTCTTCAATTTTTATGGATGGATGAGCATAGGCTTGAGCATTTCTAACATGTTCAGGTTTAACTTTTTTTGAGCCCTCATTGTCAGCATATTTTCCGGCAAGCCATAAAAGTTCAATAGCAAATCTTGCATCTCCAAATTTTCCAGATAAATCTGCAATAAGCTCAATGGTATCAGGTAAAACAGTGTTTTCCTTAAAAGCTTCTCTAACTCTCCATTCTAAAATATCCTTAAGTTGATTTGAAGTATATTTTTCAAGTCTTATCACATGAAACCCTAAGGTTGAAAGTGTACTTCTATCAATCATTTTAAAAACTTCTTCACATTCTGGTTCTCTAAAAATGCAGATAAGAGCTATTCTTCTAAGCATATTTGGAGGTTTATCTTCATAAAAACGTGTAAGATTAAAAAGAGGTTCGCTTCCCTCCTTTCTAATTAGTGATTCAAGTTCATCTAAGGTTAAAATCATAAAAATGTTATTTTTGTTTAAAATATCAATAAGAAATTCTAAAAGTTCTTGTGCAGAATATCCTCTTCTTGGAAAATCCTTTTTAAAATTTTGTAAGATGATATTTTTTAATGCATTATAAAAGCTACCTTCTGCTCTACAGTTTACATGCACATATTTAACATTAACCTTTTTTTCTAAGGCATATTTTTCAAAATCTAATCCAAAACGTTTTGATAAGGCGGTTTTGCCTGTTCCAAGCTGGCCTCGAATGATAACTCTGGGAAGAATCTTACCGGGAGAACTTATTAAAGGTTTAAATGTTGTTGCTAGAATTTTAAGCTCCTTCTCTCTATGAGGTAGATGTGGTGGTACATAATCAAGTGAGAGTTTTCCTTCATCCTTAAAAACAGTACTCATCCTGTTAGCATTAATAGCCAGTTTTACGCATCCCCAACAAACCTTAAAACCATCAATAATAAAAATCTTTTTTTCTCTACCTTGAGTAAAGATTCTGGAATTAAGCTTCTTTTATCCGATTTGAAATGTAAAAAGCTGAATTAAGGCTAGGGCTAATTTTCTTTTTTATGACTATTTTTCCATCCATTAAATCTATCCTTCAAATCTAAGACTATATCAACTACAAGTAAAATTGCTACAATGGTCCAGAGGATATCAATAGGTTGCAAAGAAAGCACCCCCTTAGGGTGTGAGAGTTTAGTTAAATTAGCTCCTAAAATCCTTTTTTAACTTGGATGGTTAAAATGTTCTTCAATATTAGTTGTGCTTGTAAAATTTGGCTTGATAGGATTGGTTTAAGTTTCCCTATATAGGCTTTTTTTACAGGAAAATGCCCTGTATATAATGTATATATTTTTTAAACTTAAGTTTTTCAACAGCAAAAATCTTATTATGTTTTTGGTTGGTAGACATTGCTTAAGCTTGTAGATTCTCATGTACATCTTGATGAGCTTGAAAATGTCGAAGAAGTATTAAAGGAATGTAGAAATGTTGGTGTTATAGCTGTTGTTGGTGTAAGTTCTAACTATGCTTCAAGCAGCTACCTAATTAATCTTCCCACGGAATATTATGGTGTAAAAGTTTACGTTGCTCTTGGCGTTCATCCATGGACTGTTACTTTAGAGAAAGAACAACCAGATTTAACACTTAAATTAATTGAGGCAAAAGTTGATAAGATTATTGGCATAGGAGAGGTTGGTTTAGATTTTTGGCTTAGAGAAGCAAGAAAAAGTCAAGATGTTAGAGATTTGCAGGTAAATGTGTTTAAGCTTTTTCTTGAATCTGCAAGAAAACATGGAAAACCTGTGATTATTCATTCAAGGGGGGCTTGGGAAGAATGCCTAACTTTTGCTGAAAAGATTGGTGTGGAGAAAGCAATATTTCACTGGTTTACAGGTCCTCTTAATGTTTTAAAAAGAATTCTGGACCATGATTACTTTATCTCCGTAACTCCTGCAGTAGAGTACAGTAAAGAGCACCAAGCAGCTGTTAAAAATGCACCCTTAGAAAACCTCTTACTTGAGACAGATTCGCCTGTGAAGTATGCAGGAATTCCTGCTAAACCAGCAGATGTAATAAAAAGCTTAAAAGGTGTTGCAAAAATTAAGGGGTTAGATGTTGAGGATGTTGCTAAGATTACAACAAAAAATTTTGAGAAAGTTTTTAATGTAAAATTATAAAGTTAAAATTCTTATCCTATTTTCTACGCTATTTCAGCTTGAATTGTGATCCTTACGATATTTGCTATTTGACTTTTTATTTTTTCTCGAATTTCTTTGGTTATCTTATTCAGATCTTCAACACTCATCTTACCATCAACTTTTATTGTTATCTCTCCCATAACAAATAAGCCTACGCTTCTTAATCTAACATCATAAACGTCAACAACTCCTCTAACACTTTTTGCTATCTCCTTTATTTTCCCAAAAAATTCAGGATGCCTACATGCATCTAAAAGTATAAGGGATACTTCTTTTGTTGTTATATATGCTATTGTAAATATGAAGCCTCCAATAATTATACCTGCTAAAGCATCAAACTGATGAAAGCCAAGGTAAGATAAAAATACACCAAAAAATGCAGTAAGGGAAGAAAATCCACTTTTTAAAGTGTTATAAGTATCAAACTTGAACGCATTAGAGCTGACAATTCTTGAAGTTCTTATCTTAATAAATCCCATCACCCAAAAGATTACTGCGGCTAAGATAGCTACAATCATTGTTGGAATGTATACTGTAAGGGGTGCTGGACTTAAAAGTTTAAGATAAGCTATATAAACTATTGCTAAGCCAACAGCAACCATTACTAGTGCTGAAATACCAGCAGAAAAAGCTTCAACCTTATAGTAACCGAAATGAAACTTTCCATCTGGTAAGCGTCGAGAAAATTTTAAACCAAAAAAAGTTATAGCAGATACTAGTGCATCTGTAAATGTGTGAATACTATCAGAGATTAAAGCAACACTCCCAGAAATAGTACCCAACAAAAATTCAGCAAACCCGGTAAAGATAAAAACCAGTATAGATCTTTTAGCAATTTTTTCACTTTTATCTAAACTACCATAAACCAATCAAGCAAACTTCCTTCAAGTTTCCATTAAAATTAAGTCAGTAAAAGTAGATAAGGATACTTCAATTAAAAAAGAGAAAATTGAAAAAATAAACCGGATGAATCCAAATTTTCTTAGATATTTTAGGTTAGATATTTTAAATTAAAAGACCTGGAAAACCTAAAATGAAAAATAGAGTTTCCTGCAAGAATTTAAAACATTTAAAAATTATTAATTAATTTAAGTAAAACAGCTAACATTACAAGATTTTAGAGAAAGATATTTAAACACTTCTCTATTTTTTAGTTCGGAAATTCTACAAATTCTCCGAATCTACGGCAAAAATTTGTTTTTTAATAATCTGTAATAGTTTGAGTGTCCTTCTCCCTAAATGCACAAACTAACTAATTAATGTTAACGAGGGTTTTGGTGGAAAGTGTAAAAATGTAAAACTCCTTTAGGTTTATCAATGTTACAGTATTTTATTTGAAACCTTTAAATCCAAAATAGAATATCGTAACCTCTATATAAGAGGGCCTGAACCTGAGAAGTGGCGGGTCCGGCGGGATTTGAACCCGCGACCTTTGGCTCCGGAGGCTTCCATCCAACCCTTTTTAATAGAGTTTTTAGGTTGGTCAATGTCCTATCCAGGCTGGACCACGGACCCTTAAGTTTTTGTATTGATATTTTCTGGCTAAGATGTTTTTATCCCTACAATTACATTATATTATGTTTTCTTTCTTTAGCTTTTCAAACTCTTCTTTTGATAATCCAAGGATCCTTGTATATACTTCAACATTATGATATGATGGATTTGTTTGTGGAGGTTGTATTTTAAGTTTGCATGTTGAAAGTTTAATGTGATTACCTATGATTACATGCTTTTTCCCAAGGTCATCCTTAGTACTTAAAAACATTTTTCTTCTAGCTATATGCGGATCTTCCATAAGTTCCTTGAGATTGTAAACTAATCCGCATGGTAATCCTTCCCTAGTAAGTTTATGGAAAATTTTCTTTTTACTTTTTCTTCTAGCTCACTTAGCTATCAACCTATCAACTTTCCTTATATACCTCTCAGTTACATCTAGCTGGAGGTGTTTCCGGATGCCCGGTAAGGTAAACTATTCCACCCATAGCTTGAGCAATACCCATCATAACATGGATAATATTTGTATGGGCCTTTTTCACCATAACCTGTGATGCTTGCATAAATTATTTTGGGGTTAATTTTTGCAACCTTCTCGTAGGTTAAACCAAGTTTTCAATTGTTTGAAGTGTAAGGTTATGTAAGAAAATGTTACTTCTTCTAATAAGCATTTGAAGAAGCTTTTTTCCTTTTCTCGTTTTTATGTTTAAAGTTATATGCTTCTTGTTTAAGTTTAAGTTTGCGAAATAGTGGCAATGCTTATACCCCTTCTTTTTTCCTTTTCTCGCCAAAAAACACTACTCTTCCAATTTCTCCCCATGGAGGTTCGACTTTAATAACTTCAGCACCAAGAAAAGCTAAAAGTGTTCCACATGCTGGTCCAGCTTCCCACATACTCAACTCAAGAACTCTTATATCGCCTAAAGGTTTATTCCAACAAGTGATTTCCCTTTCCTCAGATACGTTTAAACTACTCAAAGCAAACTCTCTATTAATTCTATTAATTTAGTAATAACGATAATGGTAGATAAATAGATAAGTCTCCGGATTCTTAATTTTTAATAGGCTATTTGGAGGTTTTCTATAATGGTTGATTATGAACTCATTAAACGTTTAGCTAAGGATATTGTTTCGTCTAGGAGAACTGTTGCATTAACAGGTGCAGGAATTTCAACTGAAAGTGGTATTCCAGATTTTAGGGGGCCTCATGGCATCTGGAAAAAATATGATCCAAAAGATTTTACATATTCAGCCTTTATAAGTGATCCAAAAAAGTTTTGGATTTTAAGGGTTCAAAGAATGAAGGAAGGATTTGATGTTTTGAAGGCTAAACCTAATCCTGCTCATTATGCTTTAGCTAGGCTTGAAGAATTAGGGCTTCTCCACTGTATTATAACTCAGAATATTGATGGTTTGCATCAAAAAGCTGGAAGTAAACATGTTATAGAGTTTCACGGGGATTCAAGAAGAGCTAAATGTATTAAATGTGGAAATCTTTATCCCATGGAGGAAGCCGTAGCCAAAGTTGAGAAGGGTGAGATTCCTCCGAAATGTTCACATTGTGGCGGGATTCTAAAGCCAAATACAGTATTATTTGAGGAACCAATACCCTATGAAGCTTTAACTGAATCACAAAGAGAGGCTAGAACATGCACTTTAATGATTGTTGCAGGAACATCAGCTGTAGTTTATCCTGCAGCAGACCTGCCAAGGGTAGCAAAAATGGCTGGGGCTAAAGTTGTTGAGGTTAATGCTGAGCCTACACCTTTAACAGGGATAATATCAGATTATATTATTGAAGGTAAATGCGGAGAAATCCTGCCAAAAATAGTAGAGGAAGTAGAAAAGATATTAAAAGAAAAGGGTAACCTTTAACCTTTACTTTAACTAAAAAACTCTTTAAGCCTATTATAAGTTTGCTTCAGGGCTTCAGGTATAACTTTTGTATCTGCTATAACAGGCATGTAGTTTGTATCACCGCTCCATCTTGGAACAATATGGGTATGGATATGATTTTCTACTCCAGCTCCTGCTATTCTTCCAATGTTTATCCCTATGTTAAATCCCTCGGGTTTAAAGACTTTTTTTAAGTTTTTTACACTTTCCCTTACAATCTTAAAGTGTTCATATAGTTCTTCATCAGTTAAATCTTCAAGATTTTTTACATGCTTAAATGGTACAACCATAAGATGTCCACTATTATACGGGTAATTGTTTAACAAAACATAGTTCCATTTCCCTCTGAAGAGTACATAGTTTTTTTTATCTTTTTTCTCTCTTGCTATTTTACAAAATATACATCCACGTGGCTTTTTCATTAAAATATACTTTATTCTCCATGGAGCCCAAAGGTACTTCAAACAATCACATCCCTTTTAGATAAAATTAAAATATTTTATTCAAACTTATTAGTGTAATCAGTAAAAAACTTCATCATTGGTTGGTGGTTTATGTATGATGAGGGTTGGTATAAACGGTTTTGGTAGGATTGGTAGACTTTTTTTCAGAGCAGCCTTAAAGGACCCTGATTTTAGTAGAAATGTAGAAGTTGTCGCTATAAATGACCTTACTGATGCTAGAACTCTTGCTCATCTCCTAAAATATGATTCTATTCATGGAATTCTTGATGTTGAAGTTGGAAGTAAGGATGATAAAATTGTTGTTGGAGGAGAGGAAATTAAAATTTTAAGCATTCCGGATCCTGAGAAGCTGCCATGGAGGGAGCTTAATGTTGATGTAGTTTTAGAATCTACTGGGAGATTTACTGATAGGGGGAATGCTGAAAAACATTTAAAGGCAGGTGCAAAGAAGGTTGTAATTTCGGCTCCAGCTAAAAATCCTGATGTAACTCTTGTTCTTGGTGTAAATGAAGAAGTCTACAATCATGAGAAGCATCATATAATTTCTATGGCATCTTGTACAACAAATTGTTTAGCTGTTATGGTTAAAGTTTTACATAAAGAATTTGGCATCAGAAGAGGATTTATGACCACATGCCATGCTTACACAAATGACCAGAGAATTCTTGATTTTCCACACAGAGACCTTAGAAGAGCTAGAGCCTGTGCTGTATCAATAATACCCACAACAACAGGTGCTGCTGTTGCCATAGGACTAGTTATACCTGAGCTTGCAGGCAGGCTTGATGGGGTTGCTTTGAGGGTTCCAGTTGCAAATGGTTCAATAACAGACTTGGTTGCTGAACTTGAAAAGGAGGTTAGTAAGGATGAAGTTAATAATGCCTTTAGAAAATATGCTGAGGGTGAGCTTAAGGGAATTCTTCAATATACAGATGAGCCAATAGTTTCAGCAGACATTATAAGGAATCCTCACTCATGCATTCTTGATGGTTTAAGTACGATGGTTATGGGTGGTAAAGGTAATTTTGTGAAAGTTTTTGGATGGTATGATAATGAATGGGGTTATTCATGTAGACTTGCGGATTTAATGAAACATCTGTCTAAGTTTATCAATGAATGATTAATACATACCTTTATATATACGTTTACTTTTTACCTACAACAACTTAATAGGAAAAATTAATAAAGCGTACCCTCCTAAGTTTAGGGTAAAAATGTGTGGTTGCGAAGAATGGCTGGATGGCTTGAACTTGGCATACTCCACTTAACTCTGGGAATGACAATAGTCTTCCTATTCTCAATAATATTAGGTTTCGTAGTCCAGGTTACTGGGTTCTCCCTGAAAGTAGCCGAAAAGATGAATTCAGCTAGGAAAATACATAAAATATATAAAACATATGAGAATGAAATATTAGCCGGTATCATATCTTCAATAGTATATCACTCTAGACTCCTCCAAGAAGGGAAAGTAGTATCCCCCCAGTTAACCCCTGTAAAGGGTAGGTTTCATAGTTACTGGAGTCTAGCTGGAAGGTTTGAGTGTACCGGTTCTGTGGATGGTGCCCGTAGCTGGCTTAGCGGTTTAGGTTGGGCATCATCAAAAGTTAAATTTTCCAGGAGGGATACAAGAAATGTATGTGAAAAAAAGAGTTAAAATTACGTTTGAAGGTAAACCATACGAGGCAGATGTATCAGTAGAAGATATCCAACAAAACCAAATTTTAATGGAAGTTTCTGTAGATGGAAAAACTTACAAAGTTGCTGTTTCAAGGGGAAAAGTTAGTTTAGCCGCTCCTCCACCACCTTCCATCAGGACAGTAGTGGTTGAAGAGAAGAAAGCTGAAGCATTAAAACCCACAGTAGTAACTGAAGAAAAGAGAGTTGAAGAATTAAAACCCCCATCTTTAAAAACACCGGAGGAAAAAGCTAAACCTGAGGTTGGTGAAGGATTTGTTGTTGAAAGTCCACTACCAGGTAAAATTGTTGATATTAAGGTTTCTCCTGGTGAAAGAGTTAACGCTGGAGATCCGCTTTTAGTTATAGATTCAATGAAGATGGAGAATATTGTTCCTTCACCTAGGTCAGGGTTAATCTTAGAAGTTAAGGTTTCAGTTGGGCAGAGTGTACAAACAGGTACACCTCTAATTATTATTGGATAAGTAAACAATTCCCTCCATCAACAAAACTCCAATTTTCGGTGAGAAAAAATGGGGTTTGAGCTTGAGTTCTTGCGTGATTTTCTCCATTACCTAACCCACTACACGGCATTTAATGTGATAACTTTAGGGCAAATTATCATGATGATTTTTGCGGTTGTGCTGATTTACCTTGCAATATCAAAAGAATATGAACCTTTTGTTCTCCTACCAATAGGAATTGCATGTCTACTTTCAAATGTACCTTTAGGACATCTTTCAGAGGTTGGAGGATTATTTTACCTAATTCGTAAATACCTAATTGACACGGAAATTCTACCAATAATTGTGTTTATATGTGTTGGTGCAATGACTGATTTCGGGCCTCTTCTTTCAAGACCTTTACCAAGCTTTATTATGGCTGCTGCTGCACAGCTTGGAATATTTATAACTCTAATTTTATGCTTAGCTATCGGCTACCCTCCAAAAGAAGCTGCAGCTATAGGTATAATTGGAAGTGCTGATGGACCTACAACAGTATACACATGTGCTAAGCTTGCACCTGAGATACTTGGACCTGTTGCAGCATCCTGCTACCTGTATATGGCGATGGTACCAATAATTCAACCTCCAATAGTTTATGCGCTTACAACAAAAAAGGAGAGAGCAACATATATGCCTCCAAAAATACGTGAAGTTTCCAAGATTGAAAGAATACTTTTCCCTGTTTTCTGCCTCCTAATAGGATGTTTACTTGTACCTCATGCCACTCCTCTAATTGGAGCAATAGCAATAGGAAACCTTTTCAGAGAATCAGGTGTAGTTGATAGACTTGCAAAAGCTTCAGAAAATGAGCTTTTGAACATCTCAACAATACTTTTAGGTTTAGGTATAGGTGGAACCTTAACTGCTGAAGAATTTCTTAAACCAGAAGTATTATTGATTTTTGTATTTGGTATTGTAGGGTTTGCTGGTGGGACTGTTGGTGGACTTATCCTAGGAAAAATATTTTATATAGCATCTAGGGGTAAAATTAACCCGATAATAGGTATTGCTGGAGTTTCAGCTGTTCCTATGACAGCTAGAGTTAGCCAATATTTAGCTTCAAAAGATAATCCAAGAAACTTTATATTGATGCATGCTATGGGTCCTAATATTGGTGGTGTTATAGCTTCAGCAATTGCTGCTGGATACTTGATCAGCATTTTTGGGTAAATTTTTAATAACCTCTTTTTTAATGGCAACCTTAAAGATTAAATTTTTTTCTTATAAGATTACTATGTGTAACATTATATACCCCATTTAAAGTTATTTTGTCTATAACAGTTTGGGGGTTAAACTTTGAGCGGAGAGAAAAGTGAAGATAAAGCAATAAAGGAGAAGTTGTTAAACGAGCTTAACGAGAAAAAAAGGAAAATAATGGAAATGGGTGGGAGCAGAGCTATTGAAAGACAGCGTAAACTTGGTAAGCTTACTGCTAGAGAAAGAATTGAGCTTTTACTTGATAAGGGAAGCTTTGTTGAGATAGGCATGTTTGTTAAGCATAGAGGAAGGGAGTTTGGACTAGATAAAAGAGAAATCCAGTCAGATGGTGTTGTTACAGGCTTTGGTAAAATTAATGGTAGGAAGGTGTATATAGCATCTCAAGATTTCACAAGTGTTGGTGGTACTCTTGGTGAAATGCATGCAAGAAAGATTTGTGAGGTTTTAGATAGAGCTGCAAAAGAAGGCTGTCCAGTAATAATTATAAATGATTCTGGTGGTGCAAGAATCCAAGAAGGTGTTGATGCTTTATCAGGTTATGGCCAAATATTCTATAGAAATACAAGATATTCAGGAGTTATCCCGCAAATTTGTGCAATTATTGGTCCATGTGCTGGTGGAGCTGTATACTCTCCAGCTTTAATGGATTTCATATTTATGGTTGAGGGTGTAAGTTATGCTTTTATTACAGGTCCAAGAGTAATTAAGGAGGTTATAGGTGAGGAAGTAAGTGAAATGGAACTTGGTGGTGCAACAGTACAACAACAGAAATCTGGTGTTTGCCACAGGGTTGAAAAGAATGAAGAAGAATGCTTTAAAAATATCAGAAGACTTCTAAGTTACTTACCACCAAATAATCTTGAGGATCCGCCAAGAGTTGATACTGGAGATGATCCAAATAGAACTGATGAGGGACTTTTTGATGTTGTTCCAGCAGACCCAACAAAACCTTACGATATGTATGACATTATTAGAAGAGTTTTTGACATACCCTTAGAAGGCGAAGAGGAAAACTTTTTTGATATACTACCAATGTTTGCGCCAAACATTATAACATGCTTTGCACGTTTAAACGGCTACCCTGTAGGTATAATCGCTAATCAACCAAAATTTAAAGCTGGCTGCTTAGATATAGATGCATCAGATAAGGCTTCAAGGTTTATACGTTTTTGTGATGCTTTCAACATACCTTTGATAAATCTAGTTGATGTTCCAGGATATCTACCAGGAACAGAGCAGGAGTGGGGTGGAATTATTAGGCATGGAGCAAAGATGCTTTACGCATACTCTGAAGCAACAGTACCAAAGATAACACTTATCATCCGCAAAGCTTATGGTGGTTCATATCTAGCTATGTGCAGTAAAGACCTTGGAGCAGATGCAGTTTTAGCTTGGCCTACAGCTGAACTTGCAGTCATGGGGCCTGAAGGTGCAGCTCAGATAATATTCAGAGATGAGATTGAAAAAGCACCTGACCCAAAAAAGGCTTTAGCTGAAAAAATTAAACTTTACCGTGAAACTTTTGCAAACCCGTGGAAAGCAGCAGAACATTTACACATTGATGATGTTATAGACCCAGCTGAAACTCGGCCAAGACTTATTAAAGCACTAGAACAAGCTTTAACTAAGCGTGATCAGCTACCTCCAAAAAAGCATGGAGTTATGCCGGTGTAAAATAAAAATTGTCAGCAAACTTAGAAATTTCAAGAGAGGAAGCTGCAGTTATTTCTGCAGCTTTACTTGCATATTTAGGTAAACCTCCCGCTACTATTACACCCACAATTGTAGGTGTTTCAAAGGAGGATGTTGAAAAAATAGTTAAAGATTTTTATGTAAAATTTAAGGAAGAATTACTTGGTGAGATAGAGAACAGGTTTAAAAAGATTGAGGATAGGCTTAACAATATTGAGAGAAGAATTAGTGTTCTTAGAGCTAAGATTGAGGGTGCTGTTGAAGAAGCTAAAATTAAAAAAGAGGAAACTACAACTACTAAATCCCTGTGGAGTTTTTCCTCAAGATATAAGGTAGGATTTGATAGGAACCTCTTAAAGTACCTTTCAAAATCCTCATCTTTTTGGAGCTTTGTTAGTAAAGCTGAAAAGCAAGTTTCACCATTTAGAAGGTGAAAGTTAACCAGAAGATATTGCGGTGGTGAGAATACATTTGGTTCAGATTCATGAGCTAATTTTTAGGGATGCTCATCAATCACTACTCGCAACAAGAATGAGAACTGAAGATATGTTACCAATAGCGCCAGTAATAGACCAGGTTGGCTTTTTCTCTTTTGAAGTTTGGGGTGGTGCAACATTTGATTCATGTTTAAGATTTTTGGCTGAAGATCCTTGGGAGAGACTTAAAAGGTTAAAGGAAGCCATGCCTAATACTCCAATGCAAATGCTGGAAAGGGCTATGAATATTGTAGCTTATAGAAATTTTCCAGATGATATTGTAATCAAGTTTATAGAGTTAGCCTACAAGAATGGTTGTGATTATTTTAGGATATTTGACGCTGTAAATGATTTAAGAAATATGGAGGTCCCAATAAAAACTGTTAAAAGAATCGGTGCTCATGCACAAGGATGTTTATGCTACACCATAAGTCCAGTGCATACGGTTGATTATTATGTTGAAAATTTTAAAAAACTTGAGCAGATGGGTTGCGACTCCTTATGTATTAAGGATATGGCTGGAATAATTTCTCCTAAACGAGCTTACGAAATCATATATAGGTGCAAGGAAGAGGGAATAAGAGTACCAATCGACCTTCACTCTCATACAACAAGCGGTATGACTATGATGGGTTATATGAAGGCATGTGAAGCTGGAGTTGACATAATTGATTGTGCTATTTCGGCTATCTCATGGGGAACAGGGCATCCTCCAACAGAATCTGTAGTTGCAGCATTACAGGGAAGTCCTTACGACCCAGGATACGATATGGAATTATTAATGGAGTGCAGAAAATACTTTTTACAAGTTTGGAAAAAGTATGCGCATCTGCATAGAGATGAAGCTAGAATAGCGGATCCATCAGTTACAATGCATCAGATCCCTGGAGGTATGATGAGTAATCTCATAGTTCAACTTGAACAGCAGGGTGCAATAGATAGGTTACCTGAAGTTCTGGTTGAAACTGCAAGGGTGCAAAGAGATTTTGGATGGCCTCCACTTGTTACACCAACATCTCAGATTGTTGGAACTCAAGCTGTTTTAAATGTGCTTTTTGGTAGATATAAAAGAGTTACAAAAGAAACTGTAGACTATATTCGTGGGATGTATGGAAAACCTCCTGGAAAAATTCCTAAAGAAGTTTATGAAGCTGTTCTAGGTAAGGATTGGCAGGATAAAGTTATTACATGTAGACCTGCGGACTTGCTTGAACCTATGTATAAGAAGTGTAAGGAGGAGTTAGAGAGTAAAGGTTTCTCACCTAGAGAGGAGGACATAATTTCATATGCCATTTATCCGTTGCAAACTGAAAAGTTATTGCGAGGTGAAGTTAAGCCTGAGTTTACATCAGATGAGCTTCCATTAATAACCGACCTAAAAGGTAGGAGATATCTAATTAGATATGCTGGTGAGCAGTATGAAGTTGCAATTAGGAAGTTGATGAGTCAAGAAAAAAAGTAGGGTAAAAGTGGGGTGGTAGGAATAAGTTTAAAGAAGAGAAAGTTTAAGGTTTTTTCAAATTCAGAAGAACATATTGTTGAGGTTGAAGAAGTTAACAGCGAAGGTGAGGAAGTTAAACTTTCTTCTCAGGTTGCTGATGAGATAAACCTTTTTGTAGGAAAAAACGGTTATAGTTTTAAAGTGCAGGAAATCCTAGAATACCTACCAGCTTCCACTGCTACTTTAACTACTGAAACTGCCAAGATTAAACCTGAAGAAAAGGCTGAAGTTATTGAAGGAACACCTGTTAAAGCTCCTATGCGTGGAACGATAGTAAAAATTCATGTTAAAGTTGGAGATAAAGTAAGGAAAGGTCAACCTATCTTTGCATTAGAAGCTATGAAAATGGAAAACATAATAGAAGCTCCAGCTGATGGTGTAGTTAAACAAATTTATGCTTCAATTGGAAAATCTGTTGCAACAGGTGAAGTTTTAGCTGTAATAGGATAAAAAAGGAGGGGTTAAGTTTAATGTCAAATTTAGAAAGTTTAAGGTTTTATTGCCGTAAATGTAAAAAACTTGTGCCAGTATATGAGGGGTATAGGGAGGAAAAAGTTTTCCCTGAATTGAAGCCGAAATTTAACATTGTAACATGGTGTTGTAAGCAATGTCATTCACCAATAATAGAAGTTTCAGAACTTAGCAAAAGAAAAAGTTAAAGGAGTTTGTGAAACTCATGCCTGAAAGGATAATTCAAAGAGCAAGAGGCTTTGCACCTGATATTTACTTTATCCTACCTTTTGATACAAAAAAACAGTTTAACATTAAAAAGGGATGTAAAGTTGAATGTACACTTGTAAAGGCTTTAGATTCCGATGGAAATATTATTCAGGAAATAAATCGTAAGGTTACCTGCGAAGTTAAGGCTAGAGATGGATGGATTTATGTCCCTCCAAAAATAATTCAGGAGTTAAATCTTCCTGGAAGAGAATACTATGAGATAACTATTGAAAAACTTATTACTCCTGATGGAGCTAAGGTGGAAATTTATCCTAATGAGATTGTTGAAAAGGAGGCAAAAATCCCTATGAAAAAATGATTTTTTAGCTTAACCTCCCTATAACCCTAACATTTTCAACAACAATCCATGGTGAAACGAGAAAACCAAGTTTTCTAACATTTTTTCCAATACATATAACATTCTTTAAAACATTGTAAATGTTTCCTGAAATCATCACACCCTTAAGTGAATATTGAATCTCCCCATTTTTAATATACCATGTAGGTGTTGCTACAGTAGAGAATTCCCCACTTTCAGGGTTACTACTGTGAGCTCCTTGAAGATTTTGAATAAGTAAACCATTTTCTAACTCATTTAAAAGTTCATCTTCAGAGTATTTTCCAGGTTGAATTGTAAGATTTGTAGGTTCTATTCTTGGTGTTGAAGTGTAGGATGGGTGAGGAACTCGGTAAGCATTACCTGTACTTTCTTTTCCTTCCCTATCTGCATGATATTTATCGTAAATAAATTCTCTTAAAATTCCCTTTTCAATTAAAGCAGTTTTTTGACTTGGAGTTCCTTCATCATCAAAACTCCACGTTTCAAGCCCCCCTTCAAGTAGCCCATCATCATAAAATGTTAAATTTTCTGATGCTATCTGTTCACCAATTTTACCTTTTAAAGCAGATTTACCTCTTTGGACATTATCAGCTTTTAAGGAACTAATCAATGTATAAGTTAAAAGTTCAAGTAAAGCAGGTTGCATAAATATAACCCTGTAATTTCCAGTTTCAATTTTTCTTGAACCTAAAGCTGAAATAGCCATTTTGGCTGACTCTCTGCCAACTTTCTCAGGATCTATATTGTAGCTTCTACTTCCATCAAATTCAAAACATATGGGTGTAACTTTCCCATTATCTCTTGCAATTGTACTTAAAGAGCAACTTATACCTGTCCCTTCCTCTAAAAGTGAAATACCATTAGAGTTTACAATAGCCCTTACAAGCTCTACCTTTCCAGAGTAACCTTCAACAACCATAATTCTTCTATCTGTTTTTAAAGCTGAATTAAGCATCAAAAAAGCATCTCTTACAATATCCTCTATTGAGGCTTCAGCTACTCTCCTATCATAAATATTCCTAGCCTTTAAGAGCGGTTTAGGATGTGGAAAACCTTTCCAATCACCAGTAGGTTTAACAGTCTTTGCTATATGAAATGCTCTATTAACAACTTCCCCGATTTTTTCCTCCTTTAAAATATTCGTGTACGCGAATCCTAAACTTTTATTATAAGAAATTCTTACACAAAAACCTTGGTCGATACCTTTAATGGCTTCAACAATTTTACCACGTTCAATATCAACATGAATTGTTGATTTTAAGCTTAGATAAACCTCAACATCTTTAACTCCAAGCTTTAAAGCTTCTTTAACAACTTTTTCTCCAAAATCTAAAAGCTTTAAATTATCTTCCACCAACCTGGACCTCACCAACCCTTAAAGGTGGCCCCCCATCACAAACAAATGCTATCTGACCTTTACCGCATCTTCCAGGCCAAAGCTTAAACTCTTTACCTACAGCTTCAACCTTCATTAAAGTTTCCAGCGTGTTTCCGCTTATTGAAAGATTTCTAATAGGTTTACCTATTTCACCGTTTACAATTTCATAAGCTTCTTGAACACCGACTTGAAATGTACCATCAAGATTTGCTTGTCCTCCCCGAAAAGCTTTAAGATAGTACCCAAACTTTATAGGTTCAAAAAGCTCCTCAAAATTGTGGTCTCCAGGTTTAATGTAGGTGTTTCTCATCCTAATTATTGGAGTATAACGAAAATTCTCAGCCCTAGCATTCCCTGTAGGTTCCATATTAAATTTTTTTGCTGTTTCACGATTATGCATAAGGTTGATAATGATACCCTCCCTAACTAGAATCGTTTTTTGACTTGGAGTTCCTTCATCATCATACTTAAACGAGCCAAAACCTCCTTCAATAGTTCCATCATCAATTATGGTTACAAATTTTGAAGCAACCTGTTTACCAATCATATTAAGTATAACTGAGCCTGCTAATGTTAAATCTGCCTCAGCCAAGTGTCCAAAGGCTTCATGAGTAAAAACTCCAACAATATTTGAATCTAAAACTGCTGGGAAGATGCCTCCTTTTGCAGTTTTAGCTTTAAATTGTTTTCTAATCCTTTCAGAAATCTCATCTGCAATCTTCTCTGGGGGGTTTTCATTAAAAATTGTGAAACCATCAGTTACTCCATACTCTTCACTTGCAGAAGCATAAATCCCGTTTTCAACTCCTGTTGCATAAACTCTAAACCAAACATATACTTTTTCTTCCCAGATGTTAGCTCCATCACTATTAACGTACAGTTTTACTTTTTCCATGTCAATGTAGTCAATAGTACAACTTTTAAGGTGTGGTGTTACTTTGAACAAATTTTCATCAATATTTAACAAATTTTTAGCTTTATCTTCAAATGATACATCCCTAAGATTTACTTTCTGCTTAGCTTTAACTTTATCCTTTAAAGGTTTAACCTCAGCAAGCTCGACTTTCTCATGAACTTTTCCACTTAAAGTTGAAGCAAGCTTATAAGCAGATCTGACTCCCTCAAAAATTGATGATTTATCTACTTTCCCTGTTGATGCTACTCCCCAAACACCTTTAACAAGAACTCTAATATTTACTCCTGATTCGGATCCATTTTTAACATTCTCAATTTTGCCATCCTTAACTGTGATGGTAGTTTTAAGTAGATTTTCAAATCGCAGGTCAACATAATCTGCTCCAAGCTTCTTCCCTAGCGATACAGCATTAACTAAAATATCTTCCAATTTCCTTCCCAAATTTTAAGAAAATTTTTCTATAGCTTTTTTAACTTCATCCATAATCTTTTGTTTAATATCATTTAACCTATCCCTATTTACCGCTTCGAAACGTAAAACAAGCGCTGGCTCTGTATTTGAGGCTCTAACAAGCCCCCAACCATCTTCAAACTCAACTCTAACCCCATCAATAGTTATAGTTCTTAAACCTTCCCTTTCAAATTTTGCTTTTAAAAAATCTACAACACTAAATTTTTTATCATCAGCGCAAGCTACCCTTATTTCCGGCGAGGTGTAGTATTTTGGAAACCTTTCTAACAACTCAGAGAATTTTTTATCCGACTTTGAAAGAATTTCTACAAGCTTTAAGGCAGCAAAAATCCCATCATCAAATCCATAGTAGTCTCTTCCAAAATAGTAGTGTCCACTAATTTCTCCTGCTAAGGGGGCATTCTCCCTTAGCAATGTTTCATGAATGTAAGAGTGTCCAACTCTAGTCATTAATGGTTTTCCTTTAAGCATATTAATAACTTCTAAAAGAGCCTTTGAACTTAAAACGTTAAAAATTATTTTAGAATTTGGGTAGCGTTTAAGTATTTCTTCAATAAAAAGCATAAACACTAAATCTCCCT
This sequence comes from uncultured Candidatus Bathyarchaeia archaeon, assembly GCA_964569845.1. Lineage (GTDB taxonomy): Archaea > Thermoproteota > Bathyarchaeia > Hecatellales > Hecatellaceae > CAZMUQ01. Next base: position 97,042 of record CAZMUQ010000002.1, on the reverse strand, counting down.
CTACAATTCTACCAGACTCATCAACAAAACCAACCCTATCTCCATCTCCATCAAAAGCTATACCAACATCAGCTTTTTCTTTAACAACTTCCTCACATAGGGCTTTAAGAGTTTCACTTTTTAATGGGTCAGGAATATGGTTTGGAAATCTACCATCAGGTTCTCCGAACAAAACTTTAACTTTGCAACCCATTTCTTCAAAAATTTTTCCAGCAAATCCACAGGTCCCATTTCCAGCATCAATAATAACTTTTAACCTTTTTTCAATCTTGATTATCTTTTTTAAATGTTCAAAGTAGTCTGAAATTATGTTTTGATTTTTTATACTTCCAATTTTATCCCAGCTGACAATTTTAAAGCTTTTGGTGTTGAAAACTTCTTCGATATTTTTTATACCTGTTTCATAAGAATATGATACGCCTCCTTTACAAAGCTTAAAACCGTTATATTCTGGAGGGTTGTGGGACGCTGTAACCATAACTCCTGCCTTTACACCGTAATGTATAGTTGAAAAGTATAGTAGAGGGGTTGGTACAAGCCCAATCTCTACGCAATTATGGCCTGTAGCTGCAATTCCGGCGCTGATGCAACTTTTTAAGGTTAAACTACTAAGTCTTGAATCCCATCCAACAGCAACTTCAATATTATCTTCAATGATGCTTCCAAAAGCTAAACCAATGTTTAAAGCAATATCCGGTGTTAGGTCTTTACCATAAACTCCACGTATATCGTAAGCCCTAAAAATCCACCTCAACCTCTAAAACCTCCAACATATAACCTATATAGCCTAAATTATAAGTTAAAAATCTAGGTTAATTACCCTACCTGTAGCTTTCCACAAATTTTTTTGTATTCTTCGCTACTAATCCTACCCTTTTTAACAAGAACTCTAAAGATTTCACCTACACTTATAAAGCTACAAAGCATTATCCCCTTAAATTTTAAATTTTCTAGTCCCCCTTCTTCTCTGTCAATTAAAACCAAGGCATAACTTACTTTCCCCCCTTCATCCTCAATACTTTTAGCAGCTTCAATGAGACTTTTCCCTGTTGTTACAAGGTCATCAATTAAGAGAACATTATCTCCCCTTTTCAAAATACCTTCAATTTTTCTTTTTCTACCCCAACCTTTTTCCTCTTTTCTAACATAGATTAGTGGTTTTCTTAAATTGTATGCTAAGGTTGAAGCATAAATAAGCCCTGAAGTTGGAATTCCAGCAATAATGTCAAATTTTTCTAATCCTATTTCCCTAATTTTTGTTAAATATGCGTTAATAAGTCTATGAAAAACTTCGGGATAACTTGGTGCAACTCTAAGGTCTATATAGTAAAGGCTTTCTTTTCCGCTTGTAAGCTTAAATCTACCAAATTTTAATGCTTCTATTTTAATAAGGTCTTCAATAAGTTTCTCCTTAATCTTTTCAGAAACCATTAAACTCAACCTAAACTTTAAACTTTTAAAGTAATATCTTCACCTGTTTTAGAGTAAAACTTTTTGGTTTAAATATGTTAATTTTTAAGGGAGAAGGATTTTTATGGTTGAGGTTTGGCTTCCATACGGAGATACCGAAATCTGCTTAACTATTCCACCAGAAAATCTTTTAGATATTGTTGAGCCAAGAAATCTTCCAGGTCCTCCGGAAAATATTTCTGAAGAAATTGGAAAAGCACTAAAAAATCCTTTAGGATTACCTGCTTTAAGAGACATTGTAAAACCTGGTCACAAGATTTCTATTGTAATTGATAAAAATTTGCTTAGTGGAATTGGAAATATTATTATTTCCCAGATTTATGAGGAGCTAAAAAATTGTGGTACTGAGAACTCAAATATAAGCATTTTTGTTGGAGACATTTTAGGGGAAAAAGTGGAGGATGATGTTAGAAGATTTTTTCCTAATATTCCTGATGATGTTTACATTAAGCCGCATAACCCCTACATTGAGGATAACCTTGCTAAGATTGGCTTAACAAGCAGTAAAACAAGTATCCACATTGACAAGAATTTTTTAAATTCAGATATTAAGATTCTTGTTGGAAAAATTGGCTTACATTCTTATGCCGGTTTTAGTGGTGGAAGGCAAACAATTCTTGCTGTTTCAGGTATAAAAACAATCCAGCAAAATTATGCTTTATCCCTCAACTACTCCGCTAAAGTTGGTTTCTTAGATAAAAATCCTGTGCATCTAGATTTAAGTGAAATTGTTAAAATGTGTAAGGTAAACTTTATTTTTGATGTGGTGGAAGCTGATAGTAAACCTTTAAAGATTTTTCATGGAAAAGTTGATGATGCCTTTTACGGGGGCGTAAACTATGTTAAATCTTTATTTGAGTTTCCCGTCAAAGATAAAGCTGATATTGCTGTAGTTAGTGTTGGAGGTTACCCAAATGATAAAACCTTCTATGATGCACAAGAATTCTTTCAGAGTGTTTCAAATGTTGTAAAAGAATTTGGTGTAATAATTTTTGCTGTTGAATGTTCACAAGGATTTGGAGATAAAAATCTTTATAGATGGATGTTTGAAGCTAAAGATGTTAAAGAGCTGAAAAATATTGCAAGAAAAGAGTTTATTAAGGGTCTTCATAAAATTTTCCAATTAAAAGCTTTAACAGAAAAGTTCAGGATTATTATTGTCTCAGCTTTACCATCCCTCCTAACATCTGAAATTTTCAAATTTAAGGTTGCAGATTCTGTTGACGATGCATTAGAAATGGCTTTTAGAATGGCTGGAAGAAAATCTAAAGTTGCTGTTTTTCCTGATATATCAAAAGTTTTACCTTTCCTTCCACCTACCATAAAATAACAGCGCTTAAAATTATCATCAAAAAAGCAACAAAACCTAAAATTCTTCTAGATGAGGATAAAGGTGAAACATCATCTAGTGGTATTGCTCTTCTTGTTTGAAACATTAGAAAAAGTATAAGTAAACCAAAAAACCAGAAACCTGTAACAAAAGTTATAATAACTCCTGCCATTGAGGCTATAGCGTGGCCTCTTTCCCCAAAAATAGCTGAAGCTAAATGGCCTCCATCAAGCTGGCCTATGGGAAGAAGATTTAAAAATGTTATTACAAAACCAAGCCATGCAGCCAAGCCTATAGGTGGGGTTATTAAAACTTTTCCCGGTTCTAGAGTAAGATTAGCAAAGTTGGTAAGTATTATCCATGCAAGACTTGGGGGTATTGTATAAATTCCTACTCCTGCACTTTTAAGCTGTTCAATTACTTCAACATCAACTGAACGTATACCCTGAATAGATATAACTGCAACAAGCAACGTAACAATAAATCCTACAATTGGACCACTAAATCCAAGGTCGAAAAGGTGGTCACGATTTATTGCAGGTTCCTTCTGCATTATTACTGCACCAAAAGTTCCAAAACCAAGTGGGAATGGTGGTCCAGGTATAAAGTATGGTAGTGTTGCTTCTATACCCCTAAGCTTACATACAACTTTATGTCCCAATTCATGCAACCCAACAATTCCAAGAAGAGCTATTGTGAAGTATAATGCATGAAGAAAAACATTTTCATGAAAAATTGATGACCATGTTAACGAGTTTACGTATCCGCTTAAAAACACGGTTACAATTGTCACTAGGAAAAGTATAATGTTAACCTTAACTTTTGAAGGTTTTATCTCAGGCTTACGAAGAATATAAAGTTTAATACTTTCATTTTTTCTTCTTAAGGTCGGGAAAATCATATATGGTCTTAACTTTTTAACAAGATTTTCAAAGGATTTTTTAGGGTTATTTGTTAATCTAACCCGAAAGGATAACAACCCAAACTCCATACTAACCTCTTCAACATTAAATTCAGATTCAACTATGCTCCTTATCTCAGTAATACCTAATGGTAACTGGTATTCACCGTTAGCTTGGTGGAAGAATCATCCCTCCAGTTTAAACCCTAAAATATTTATGAGTATGAGGTAGCTTTATAGTTTAATGTGCTAAGATAAGTTTTTGAAAAGGTTTTAAATATGGTTACTCAGCAAACACTTAAGAACACTAATTATAAAGTCAGAAAGTTTAAGGAAGAAGATCTTGGAAAAGTTATAACAATAAATAGACTTTGTCTTCCGGAGAATTACAGTCCAGAATTTTTCCTTGAAATTTACCGGAGCTATCCTGAAACATTTATTGTTGCTGAATATAATGGTGAAGTTGTTGGCTATATTATGGTTAGAATTGAAACTGGTTTCTCCGATTTTCATAGATTTAAGCTTACAAGAAAAGGTCATGTAGTGTCTATAGCTGTTTTACCTGAGCATAGGTTAAAGGGTATAGGTAAAAGTTTACTTTTAACAGCAATGGAAAAAATGGTTGAACATTATAAATGTCAGGAAACATTTTTGGAGGTTAGAGTTAGTAATACTGCTGCTATTTCTCTCTATAAGAAACTTGGGTACAAGGAAATTAGAAGAATACCCTATTACTACCTTGATGGAGAAGATGCATATCTGATGAGTAGAAAACTTAAAGATGAAAATTTCGTTAAAGTTGCCTGAAACTAATTGCATTAACCATGAAGTATATTGTCATTATTGGAGATGGAATGGCTGATTATCCAAATGTAAATTTTAAGGGTAAAACTCCTTTAGAGGTAGCTGACCATCCAAATATGGATATGCTGGTTTCCAAGGGTTTATGTGGTGTTTTAAACACCATACCTCAAGGAATGGATGCAGGTTCAGATATAGCTATAATGTCAATTTTAGGGTATAACCCAAAAAAGTATTATACTGGTAGGGGTCCGCTTGAAGCTGTTGCTCTTGGTGTAAAACTTAAGAATGGAGATTTAGCTTTTAGATGTAACTTAGCAACAGAAAAAGATGGTTTCCTTATTGACTACTCAGCTAACCATATAACTACTGAGGAAGCCTCCAAACTTGTAGATACATTAAATAGTACTATTGGAGAAAAAAGCAAAATTGAGTTTTATACTGGAGTAGGATATAGACATATTCTTGTTTTAAGAGGTAAAAAATTTTCCCTAAGCATAGATTGTAAACCCCCTCATGATTTTGTAGGAAAGAAAATTTCCAGTATAATGGTTACGCCTAAATCAAAATCTGGAATTAAAACTGCAGAGCTACTTAACAAGCTAATTTTAGATTCAAAAAAAATCTTATCTAGTCATCCCGTAAATGTTGATAGGGTTAAAAGAGGATTAAAACCTGCAAACATAATATGGCCTTGGAGTCCAGGCAAAAAACCTAAACTTCCAAGCTTTAAGAGGTTATTTGGTTTAAAAGGTGCTGTTATTTCAGCTGTATCCCTTGTTAAGGGAATAGGGCTATATGCTGGAATGAGTATTGTAAACGTTCCAGGTGCTACTGGATTTGTTGATACAAATTATGAGGGTAAAGCAGAATACGCTTTAAAAGCGCTTAAGAAAAATGATTTAGTTGTTATTCATGTTGAAGCTCCAGATGAAGCTGGGCATCTTGGAGATTTTAACCTTAAAGTTAAAGCTATAGAGGACATCGATAAGAGACTTATTGGTAATTTACTTAACAATTTAGAGGGAGAATATGCTATTACTGTTTTAGCTGACCACTTAACACCTGTTAGTGTTAAAACTCATGTGAAAGGTGAAGTTCCGTTTTTAGTATACTCCAAAAAAAGGAAAGTAGAAAGATCTTTAGGCTGTAAAAACCTGGTAAGATGCTTTTGTGAAAAAGAAGCTAAAAAAACTGGAATTAAAATTAATGGAGTAAAGTTTATGCCATTTTTCTTAAGGACTAGTGAGGGGTAAAAAACTAAGATGAGCAGAAGAAGTTGGTTTTTAGCTTCTATTATACTTATTTTAATAGTTGTAAGTGTACATATCTTAGAATCCCGTTTTGGAGTTTTTTTCATGCTTGAATTTAAGCTTACCCTCCTCTATTTCCCGGCGTTATTGTCAACTGCAATTTCCATTTATCTTTACATCACAAAAAAAGATTAAATTCAAAGGGTTTTTCTTCTTTTTTCTATTTCCTTTTCAAGCTTAAGCAACGTTTGTACTGAAACATAAACAAAACTTCCATCTGGAAGTTTTCTTTTAATTGTTATAGGTAAAATACCCATTTCAAATTCTAGTAGAGCTATCTCTAAAGGTCTAGTAACATTACCTGGTGGTGTAATTAATACTGGAGCTCCAAGAGCAATCTGTAGTGCACGTGTACCTATTATTCTTGCACGTTCGAACCTTGTTAATCTTGGAGGCCCAATAAGGTCTTTAATTATAGGACCTCAACCTCCATAAAAATACGGTAATTTTTTCCCTTATCCTGTCAAATTTTTAATAAAGGAAAGGTTAACTCTTAACCAACTTCTATTTTTTATGTTTAACATTTTTTTATGAAAAAAGAAGGAGATAAAAAATCTTTTCACTCTTTCTCCACCCCAATTTTAGCCTAGAAGAAATAGATAATGTACATGAGATTTTAAACTTTACCATGGGTACTTTGAAAGATTTAAACTTTTTGGTTAAGCTTCTTAAACTTTAACTAGCTTAATTCCTACTGCTTTTGAAACTATTTTCAGCTCTGAAGTTAAATCTTCATAGCATAAAATATGATGATTTCCAGTTATCTCAAGAAACTTCTCTAAATTTCCATTAAACTTTAAATTTACTTGTGTTCTGCAAAGATTTTCCTCTTGAAGTCTTGTTTTTACGATTTCTCCAACTCCTACAATAAGTGAAGGAGGTTCCTCCACTACATGAATGATTGTTACAGGGCCCTTTTTTAATTGTACATCTAAGGCTACACTTAAGCCAGATTCAAAATGGCTTCTAAGCTTAACCTTACCAGTATCTGAAAGTTTTGTTGCTGCTGTACAATGCGCAAATGTTAAGGTGTTTTCTTCTAAGTTAATTTTACTTAAGTTTGCAAGCCAGCATGGTTTTTCGGTTAATCTAGATAGAAGAAGTATTAATGGTGCATGCAACAGGTCTCCTTCGCATATTCCTTGCAAATTTTCATCAATTAATAGTGAGAATGCTAAACATGGGGTTACATTCAACTTTTTAAGCAAACTAAAACAATCCAATGTGATGCAGCTTAAATTTTTGGTTTTTATGATACTTTTTAATGTAAGATAAAGTTTTAGGGAATTTTTGATATCCTTTTGAGATGGTTCAACAACTTCAAAGCAACCTTTAAACTTGCTTATTAAAGGGTTAACTTCTTCGTCAGTAATTCTGTTAAATTTACTTTTTAACTCCTTTAGAGATAAAGTTTTAACACTTATCCCAAAAAACCTTCTAATAAAGTCTTTCTTGTCTAATTTTTTATTATCTCCGATAAATCCAATAGTAGCAAATTTAAGATTTTTTGTTTCCCTTAGAACATGGATTGTTCTGATAATTCCTTTTAAGTTTTGCTCCATCTTTTTTGTGTCAACATAGAAGAGATGACCTCTCCATTTACCTTCCATAGTTAATTTTTCTTTTACCGTTAAAGCTGAAGGTAAACTATTATTTCCACCATAGGCAAGAAGAATCCAATTTTTATTCATTACTAACTTCTTAACAATATTACTTGTCCCACCGCTTCCAACAAAAACTATTATAGCATCAAATTTTTCTTCATCTATTTTTAAATGTGAAACCTGGGTTAAGTCGTGAACAACTTTTTCCAAAGTAAGGTTAACTTCTTTTTTAAGCAGATTTTCAAGCTCAAATAAGGTAGCTAAAATTTTTCTTTTCCCATGAAGTGGTGAAATTGCGGGTATAATAAGTACATTAGGCTTCTTGGACAAACTCTCAACCCCTCATAAAAAGGTGCACCAAAAAATTAAAATTTTAAATTGAACGAAAACGTTAATGGTGAGATGACTAGGTTGAGAAAAATCATCCCTATTGCTAAACCGTTAATAGGTAAAGAAGAAATTGAAGCTGTTGTTAGTGTTTTAAAAACTGGTGTTCTAACCTCAAAATTTGGTGATGGTCATTACTGTAAGAGATTTGAAGAAAGTTTTGCAAAATATATTGGAACAAAGTATGCTGTTGCAGTAAGTTCAGGTACAGCAGCTTTACATGCAGCGTTGCTTGCAAGTGGTGTTAGTCATGGTGATGAAGTTATTGTTCCAAGCTTTACTTTTGTTGCTACAGTTGAAGCTGTTATCTTGGCGGGAGCAAAACCATGCTTTGTAGATATAGACCCTAAAACCTACACTATTGATCCAAACCTTATTGAGGATGCAATAACTGATAGAACTGTTGCAATAATTCCTGTCCATATTTACGGTTTAATGGCTGACATGGAGAAGATAATGAAAATTGCTAAAGACCATGATTTAGTTGTTATTGAAGATGCATCCCAAGCACTTGGTGCTGAATTACATGGTAAAAAAGCTGGATCTTTTGGTGATTATGGTTGTTTTAGTTTTTATCCATCAAAACAAATAACTACCGGAGAAGGTGGAATGGTTACAACAAATCGGAGAGATAATGTTGAAGCTCTCTATGCTATTAGAACTCATGGAATAAATAGACAGAACCTAAGTGAAAGGCTTGGCCATAATTATAGGCTTTCAGAAATTGCTTGTGCAATAGGCTACTACCAACTTTTAAAACTTCCAAGATTTTTGGAGTCCAGAAGGAGAAATGCTGAAGCATTAACAAATATGCTTGAGGAAGTTACTAGACTTGAACTTCCAACTGAGCCTGAAGGTTATAAGCATGCATGGTATGTTTATACGGTTAGGGTTAGAGGTTCAAGAGCTGGTGAAAGAAATAAGATAGTTAGAAAACTTGTTGACTCAGGTATACAAACTGAAGTTTATTATCCAACTCCTGTGCATATGGCTCCATACTATAGGAGACTTCTAGGTTTTAAGCTAAAATCTCTTCCGAAAACTGAAACTGTTGCAAGGCAAGTATTTTCCTTGCCTACGCATCCTGCTTTAGCTGAAGAAGACTTAAAGTATATTGCGCAGAAAGTAAAAAAGGTTGTTGGTTAACTTTAAACTATAGTTAAAATGGATATTAAGGATATTTTAAGGAAAGTTAAGAATGGGGAAACTTCTATTAAAGAGGCAGAAAAACAATTAAAACTTTTAGCAGTAAAAAGTATTGGAGATTTTGCTAAAATAGATATTGGAAGGTTTAAGCGTAGAGGGATTCCCGAAATTATTCTTGCTGAATATAAGCATCCTAATGAAACCGTGGAAATAGTTAAGAATGTTATAGAAGATTATGGTAAAGTTATAGTTAGTAGAGCTTCCATTAAGCATACTAAAGAACTAAAAAGAAAACTTGGAAAAAAGTTTAAGATTAAAGTTTATGATAAAGCTAGAATTATAGTTGTTAAAAAACACAATTTACATGAAGTTAAAGGTGGAGGAAAGATTGGTGTTTTAGCAGCTGGAACAGCTGATATTCCTGTAGCTGAAGAAGCTGTTGCTGTAGCAAAAGAACTTGGCTGTAAAGTTTATTGTGCATATGATGTTGGTGTAGCAGGTATTCATAGAACATTTTCATCAGTTCAAGAGATGTTAAAAAAGGAGGTTGATGTTTTCATTGTTGTAGCTGGTATGGAAGGAGCTCTTCCATCAATCGTTTCAAGCCTGGTTGATTGCCCAGTTATAGGTGTTCCAACATCAACTGGTTATGGTTATGGTGGTGGTGGAATAGCTGCTTTAATGTCTATGCTTCAGTCGTGCAGTCTAGGTTTAGCTGTAGTTAACATTGATAATGGTGTTGGTGCTGGTTGCTTAGCAGCACTCATAGCAAATAAAATTTCTAAAGCAAGAAGTCTTGGACAGTAAAATATAGGTTTAATTTTTCAATTTTTAAAAATTAAATTTCTTAAGGTTATGGGAAAAATTTACAAATTAATAATCTTCAATGTTTATTTCACGTCTTCTTAAATTTTTTCCTGTTAAAAATAGCTGAGCACAAAAAGGAACAGGGCCTTCCTCCTTCTCCTCATACTGTATTACGAGTGATCTTGCATTTGGATAAACCTCCTTTATATATTCACCTATTTCCCTTGGGCTAAGCTCTAAAATATTTTTTGGTACACTTATGGCTGTTCTTTTTACTTCTACATGTTCTATTTGAAGCGAAAATCCGTTTTCTCTTTTTAAAATTGTATGAACTATTAAGGGTATACGGATGAATCTTGTTAGAGATTTAACTTTTTTTTCTTCAATAGTCATGAGTAATTTCACCTAAGGTAGGCTTAAAAAGCCATCCTCTTCTTTTACCCTACACTACAAAATGAAGGTAAACATAGTATATAACTTTTGGCAAAAAAGTTTTAAACCTCTATGTTAAACTTTAGGCTTCAAAGTAGCTAAAAACACCTTAAGCTAGTATTTTAAAGCCTTCTACAACCATAAATATGGCTTTAGCCTTTAAGATTTAGGCTTTAAAAGCTTAAAAGAAAAGGGTAAAATTTTTGATTTGAAGTGATGGAGATGAGTTCTTCATATTCTACTGCAGTTATGTGGGTTGAGAAGTATAGACCTCAAACACTTGACGAAGTTATAAACCATGAGCAAATAGTTGAAAGTCTTAAAGGTTTTCTGAAAAATCCTGCAACAATGCCTCACCTATTATTCGCTGGTCCTCCTGGTAATGGTAAAACATCTGTAGCCTTATGCTTAGCTAAAGAGCTTTTAGGTTCAAATTGGAGAAATTACACCTTAGAACTTAATGCCTCAGATGAAAGAGGTATCCAAATGGTTAGAGAACGTATTAAGACTTTTGCTAGACATATTACTGGAGGAATAGGGGGTATTCCTTTTAGCTTAATAATTCTTGATGAAAGTGACCAGATGACCGCTGAAGCTCAAACAGCTCTTAGGAGGATAATGGAGTCTTTTTCAAGAACTTCAAGATTTATATTGATATGTAACTATATTGGAAAGATTATTGAACCTATTCAAAGTAGATGTGCAATTTTTCGATTTTCTCCTTTAAAAAGGGAGGATGTTGAAGCCTACCTTAAACGTATAGCGAAAAATGAAGGTGTACACGTTACGGATACGGGAATTGAAGCTATTGTTGATGAGTGTAATGGTGACCTTAGAAGAGCTATAAACACACTACAGGCTGCATCAACCTTAAGTAAAACTGTTGATAAGAAGATAGTTTTACAAGTTGTAGGTAAGGCTAAAGGTGAAGAGATACGTGAAATGCTTAAAAAAGCATTAAAAGGAGATTTCTTAGGTTCTAGGGAATTAATGTACGAGCTTATGGTGAACTATGGATTATCTGGAAGTGATATTATCCGTCAACTTCATGCGGAAGTTTTTAATCTTAAACTTCCTCCTCAAGCTCAACTTGAACTTATTTCAACCATAGGTGAATATGATTTTCGTATAACTGAAGGTGCTAATGAGGATATTCAGCTTAGCGCCCTTATTGCTCAAATAGCAAGGTTAAGTATGCGAGAAGGCTGGGGTAAACTGGTATGACCACAGTAAACAGTTTAAGTCAGCAGGCAGTTATGTGGGTTGAGAAGTATAGGCCTCAAACACTTGACGAAGTTATTGGAAATGAGGAAGCTAAAGCAATGCTTATTTCATGGCTTAAAAACTGGAAACCTGGAAGTAAACCTGCCCTTCTTTATGGGCCTCCAGGTATTGGTAAAACAACACTTGTACATGCTTTAGCAAAAACTTTTTCTTATGATCTCATAGAAACAAATGCTAGTGATATCCGTACAGCTGAAAAAATTTTGCATGTTGCTGGTCATGCTGCATTTGAGGATTCTCTCCTACAGCATTTCTTAGGATTTAAGGGTACAATTATCCTTTTTGATGAAGTTGATGGTATTCATGGTCGTGAAGATGCTGGCGGTCTTGAAGCTATAATTAAAATTATTACTCAAGCTAAAGTTCCAATAATTTTAACAGCTAATGATATCTCAGATCCAAAATTTAGGGAGCTAAAAAATCAATGTTTATCTATTCAGTTTTTCAGGGTTCGCCCACCACTAATTATGGCATTACTTGAAAGAATATGTGAAATGGAAAATGTAAAATATGAAAAGGGGGCTTTAAAAATACTTGCAAAAGTTAGTGGAGGAGATGTTAGGTCTGCAATTAATGATTTGCAAGCTATTTATGAAAGAAGTGGGAAGATAACGATTGAGGATGTTAAAGTCCTGTCTCCAAGAGATAGAGAAATTACAATTCAAAAAGCTTTAGAAGAGCTTTTCCTTTCAGATGATATTGAAAGGGTTAAAAGAATTCTAAATGAGGTTAACGTTGACTATGAAATTTTTCTCCAGGCAATTCATGATAACCTACCATACCAATACAAGGATCTTGAAGATTTAGCTTCTGCTTATGATAAACTTTCCATGGCTGATATTTTTCTTGGAAGAATGAAAAGAACACAAAACTGGAGTCTTTTAAAGTACGTTATAGAGGAGATGAGTATGGGTGTTAACCTCTCACGTAAAGGAAAATATACTCCCATAGGTTTTAAATTTCCCCCCTCAAAGCTAATCCTAATGGCAAGAACAAAACTAATACGTGAAGTTTTAGATAAAATTTCAAGTTTAATAGGTAAGCAATGCCATGTTTCACGTCAACGTGCAATAAGAGATTTTATTCCATTTTTAAGAGTAATATTTGAAAATAACCCAGCGGAAGCTAAAAAATTTGCATCATGGTTTAACTTTACAGAAGACCTGTCCTCATATCTTAGTGGTAAAAGTAAGGGGTTTATTAAAAAGTAGCTCTTAAGGTGTATAATTAATGGTTATTGTTGTAGGCAAGAAGGGTATTAAACTTCCATTTGTTGGTAAAGATAAGTTTGCTGACCTTATGAAAGCAGGTTTAGGTTATGACCGTGTAACAAGAACATTTTATATCCAAAATTTAGATTATGCTGATAGGTTAAAGGCGACACTTTCAGAAATATTTAAAGATGATATTGTTTTTGCTCAGATATGCTTAATTTGTGGTAAAGTTTTTCCATGTAATGAATGCGAATTCTTCAATGATTGTAA
>CAZMUQ010000002.1:67475-83983 GCA_964569845.1 uncultured Candidatus Bathyarchaeia archaeon | reverse complement strand
TAATTTGTGGTAAAGTTTTTCCATGTAATGAATGCGAATTCTTCAATGATTGTAAAAGTAATGATTATCCCTCTTACTGTATCTGTAAAAGTTGTATAGAAAAACCTAAGTTATTCAACCTTTATGCGGATAAAAGTAAAAAATTTATTGGTTACCGTTAGTAAAAGCTTCAGGGATGATTTACGCTTGAATCCATTTAAAATCTCGGATATTAAGTTTGAAAATAGCAGAGTTAGGCTTATAGCTATCAAAAGCATACCCAAAATCTCCATTGGAGATGAGCAGCTGGGACCTGTAGATGAGAATGAATATTTTGAGGCAAGATATTGGGTTGCTGAGGAACTTGTTAAAAATGGATTTGCTAAAATTGTTTCAGGTGAAGATAAACTTGAAATGGTTGATATTCAAAAAGCTCAAATTGTTGAAACAATTCAAAGTCCAAGGCATGTAGCATCTTTACCAAAAAATTTTTATGCTAGACTTAGAAAATTCCTAAAAAATTTAAGGAATGAAAGTCTTTCTAATCCTGATAAAAAAGCTGAATTTCAAAAAGCTCTTCAACTTGCAATGGATATTGTTACTAGTAGGATAAATAAGATTTTGATATTATCATCAATTCGTGAGAAAGATGAAAGTATACTTAAAAATTTAACTTTTGAGGAGAGATTTTTGTTTGAAAGAGTTTATGAGGAGGTTAATAGATGGAGGAATAGTGTTTTTGATTTTTAGAGGTTGATGCTTAATGGTTGAAGTATCCCTTAAAAATCCACAAGAAAGATTTCAGGATTTTTTTAAGATTGAGAAATATCGTAACCTTATTAAGCAGATGGCTCTTACGAATAGAAGTTCTATTATTATAGACTTTTTTGATCTTTTAGATTTTGATTCTGCACTTGCAAAAGCATTACTGGAAAAACCTGAAAAATTTCTTAATGAGTATGCTGTTGAAGCTTTAAGGTCCCAGCTTAAAATTGAGGATAAAGAGTATGCAGAACTTGTTGAAAATCTTTATGTACGTGTTAAAGGTTTACCTGAGAAAACATCCCTAAGAAGTATAGGAGCTAAACATATTGGTAAGCTTATTTCATTTGACGGAATAGTTGTTAGAGCTACACCAGCTCATCCTCTACTTACTGAAGCAGTATTTAGATGTAGATGCGGTCAACTTATACCTGTTCCTCAGGATGGAATTCTTATTAAGCGTCCATTAAAATGTCCAAATTGTGCAAGGGATAAGGAAAGTGGATTTGAACTTGATATTGAAAAATCTAAGTTTATAAGCTCCCAGGAGCTTAGAGTCCAAGAAAAACCTGAAGAGTTACCTCCAGGCCAACTTCCAAGGTATGTTGATGTTTTTGTTGTTGATGAGCTTGTTGATATTGCTAGGCCTGGAGATAGGGTTGTTGTTACAGGTATTGTTAAAGCTAGACCAGAAGTTTTACCTGGTAGAGGTAAATTAAGGTCTTTTCTAACCTATGTTGAAGCAAACAACATTGAAACTCTTGGAAAAGAACTTGAAACAATTGAAATTTCACCTGAAGATGAGAAGAAAATTTTAGAGATTGCTAAAAAAGACTTTATCCATAAGGATATTATAGACTCCATAGCCCCCTCAATTTATGGTTATGATGATGTTAAGGAAGCTATAATGTATCTGCTTTTTGGCGGTGTTCCTAAAGTTACCCCTGAAGGTAACACTATAAGGGGGGATATTCATGTTCTTCTTATTGGTGATCCTGGAACAGCTAAATCCCAGCTTTTAAAATATGTTGCAAGAGTTGCTCCAAGAGGAGTTTATACTAGTGGTAGAGGGACAACAGCTGCAGGATTAACTGCGGCTGTTTTAAGAGAAAGAGCTGGGGGAATGGTTTTAGAAGCTGGAGCACTAGTATTAGCTGATAAAGGTGTTGCAGCTGTAGATGAAATTGATAAGATGAGGGATGAGGACAGGGTTGCAATGCATGAAATGATGGAACAGCAAACTGTTAGTGTTGCTAAGGGTGGTATTGTTGCTACGCTTAATGCTAGAACGTCAATTCTTGCAGCTGCTAATCCTAAGCATGGTAGATATGAAGATAGACTTTCAGTTGCAGACAATATAAATCTTCCAATAGTTATTCTTTCAAGGTTTGACTTAATATTTATTCAAAGGGATAGCCCTGAGAAAACGGTTGATGAAAAACTTTCAGAGCATATCCTAAATGTTCATAGAAGTAGTGGTGTTACAGCTAGCCCTCCAATCCCCCCGGATCTTCTAAGAAAGTATATAAGCTATGCTAGAGCTAGAATTCATCCAAGACTTACAGATGAAGCTGTAAACCATCTTAGACAATTCTACCTCAAAATGAGGGAGCTTTCTGGTGGTGAAGGTGCACCTATAGCTATTACTCCAAGACAGCTTGAAGCATTAATTAGAATTGCTGAGGCTAGAGCTAGGGCTGCTTTAAGAGAAGAGGTTACAAAAATGGATGCTGAAGCTGCAATAAGAATTATGGAGAAGTCTTTAAGGGATATTGGTGTTTTAAGAGAGGAAGCTGGTGTTGTAGATATAGATATACTTATGACGGGTAAACCTGCAACTTTGAGGGATAAAATTACAACTATAGTTAAGCTTGTAAGCGAAATGGAGAAGGAATCTGAAAAGGTTAGTCTTGAAGAACTTTATGATAGACTTACGCAAAAGTATGGTATTGATAGGACAACAGCCGAAGATGTTGTAAGAAGATTAATTAAGGAGGGGACTCTTTACTCACCTGAACCTGGATATGTTAAAAAAGCTAGATTCTAGTTTTATGGTGAATTTTCCTTATGCATATTGAGGAGCTTGATATTCCTGATGAGCAGAAAACCATACTTTTAAAGCTTGGTTATAAGGAGCTTTACCCCCCTCAAGAGGAAGCTATTAGGAAAGGTGTTCTTGAAGGTAAAGGTTTTGTTCTTGCAAGTCCAACAGCATCCGGCAAAACTTTAATTGCTGAATTTTGTGCTTTAAAGCATATTCTAGAAAAAAATGGTAAAGTTATTTATCTTGTACCCTTAAGAGCTTTAGCTTCTGAGAAATATGATGATTTTTTAAAGTATACTAGCATTAAAAAGCCTAATGGACGAAATATACGGGTTGCTATCTCAACAGGCGACTATGATACAAGCGACCCTCAACTAGGTAAACATGATATTATTATTGCAACAAATGAAAAAGTTGATAGCCTTCTAAGGCATAGAGCTGAATGGTTAAAAGAAGTTACTCTTGTTGTTGCAGATGAAATTCACCTTTTAAGAGATGCTGATAGAGGTGCAACTCTTGAGTTTACACTTACAGCCTTGAAAAGGTTTAATCCAAATCTTCAAATTTTAGCTTTAAGTGCAACTATAGGAAATGTTGAAGAAATAGCTGAATGGTTAAAAGCAAATTATGTTGTAATGGATTGGAGGCCAGTTCCTCTAAGAGAGGGTGTTGTATGGTTTGATGAAGTTCTATTTAGGGATGGTGGTGCAAGAAAAATTGAACTTGTTCATCAAAATTCAGCTATTAGCTTAGCTTATGAGGTTGTTAAAAATGGAGGTCAAGCCCTAATCTTTGTTGATACAAGAAAAAATACTATAAGTATTGCTCAAAAACTTTCACCACTTATCAGAAAACTTCTTTCAAAAGGTGAATTAAGGTCGCTTAAACTTGTTTCAGAACAAATTTTAACTGTTGAAGAAAAAACAAGTTTAAGCGATAATTTAGCTAAGCTTATTAAAGATGGTGTTGCTTTCCATCACGCAGGTGTTCATGCATCTCATAGAAAAATTGTTGAAGATTATTTTAGAAAAGGTTTAATTAAGGTTATCACTGCAACTCCAACCTTAGCTGCAGGTGTTAATCTTCCAGCAAGATCAGTAATAGTTAATAACTATCTTCGGTATGAGCCTGGTTATGGTAGAATGGAGATACCTGTTTTAGAATATAAGCAAATGGCTGGTAGAGCTGGTAGACCAAAATATGACAAATTTGGTGAAGCTTTCCTTGTAGCTTCAACACCTGATGAACGTGAATACCTTATGACATACTATGTTTGTGCTAGACCTGAAAAAGTTTGGTCTAAACTTGGTATTGAAAGAACTTTAAGATCCTTTGTTTTAGCATCTATAACCTCAGGTTTTGCTAGAAGAGAAGAAGAAGTTTACGATTTTTTTAAGGAAACTTTTTATGCTTATCAGTATGGTGAAAAAATTATTCAAAGACCATTAACTTCAGCACTTAAATTTCTAATAGAAAATGATATGGTTAAATTTGAGGATAAAGGATTTCTTAAAGCAACAAGTTTTGGTAAAAGGGTTTCTGAGCTTTACATTGACCCTGAAACAGCCGTAATTTTAAAGTTTGGGCTTGAAAGCTGTAAAAAGATTAGTGAGGTTGGGCTTTTACATCTAATTTCCCATACACCTGATATGACACCTAAACTTTACCCTTATAGGAGGGAGGAGGAAAGACTTACTATTTTTCTTGAGGAGCATAAGGATGAACTTCTAGTTAATCCTCCAATTTTACGGGAAAACAGTATTGATTTTGAAGTTTTTCTTGGAGAACTCAAATGTACAGAAGTTCTCTTAAGTTGGATTATGGAGAAAAGGGAAAATGACATATTAGAATCTTATGGAGTTGAACCTGGAGACCTTTATAGAATGGTTGAAACAGCTGAATGGCTTCTTTACTCAACATACGAGTTAGCTAAACTTTTCGGTTTTAAAGATTTCCTACCGAAAATCGGCGAATTAAGGCTTAGAGTTAAACATGGAGTTAAACCTGAACTTTTACCTTTAGTTTCTATTCCAGGCATAGGTAGAATCAGAGCTAGAATACTATACAACTCTGGATACAAGAGTTTAGAAAGCCTTAAACATGCTTCGCTTACCGAGCTTACAAGGATTCCAGGCATAGGTCAGAAACTTGCATTAAAAATCAAAAGTGAGGTTGGAGGAACAATTAAACGCAAAGAACTTGAAGAAAAAATATCAACTCAACAATCACTATTAGAGGAATACTAAAAGATTTTTCCAGGATTTAAAATATTATTTGGATCAAAAACCTTTTTTATTTTTCTCATAAGCTCAATCTTTGTTTTATCTTCCAATTCTAGGAAATATCTTCTTTTTTCTAAACCAATACCATGTTCACCTGATAATGTTCCACCAAGCATTTTTCCAGTAATGTAAATCTCTCTAAATAATTCAGGTAACTTATCATCTTTCCCGCCAATAACGTATAAATGCACATTCCCATCACCAGCATGCCCCACACACCTAATGGTTACGTTATATTTTTCCCCTATTTTGTATACTTGATTAACAAATCTTGGAATTTCTCCTCTTGGAACAACAACATCAATCATATCTTTTGCTCCAGCATCCTTAATAGCATAAAAATGTTTACTTCTAATTTCAAGTAAATCTTGCTTAGCTTTCTCAGTATCTGGGATATACACATCTAATGCTCCATGACTTAGACAAACATCTCCTATAAGCTCAGCATCTTTAATAGCTTCTTCAAAATTTCTTCCCTCAATAATTATAAGAAGAAAAGCTTCAGATTTTTCACGGGCATCCCTGCTTATTGGAACTTTTTTCCCGGTATAGTTTTCTAGAAGTATAAGGTCAAATTTCTCAATAAACTCGATAGCTACGGGTATTATTCCAGATTTAATTATTGCTGGTGTAGCTTGAATTGCATCATTAAGGTTTTTAAAGGGGATAAAAAGCATGGAACTAAATTTTGGTAAAGGTAAAAGTTTTAGGATAACTTTTGTTATCACAGCTAGTGTCCCTTCAGAGCCTATAAGAAGTTGGGTTAAATCATATCCTGTTGAGGATTTCACAAATTTGCCTCCAGTAGATATTATTTCACCTGTAGGTAAAACTGCCTCTAAACCTAAAACGAAATGTCTAGTTACTCCATACTTTACAGCTTTCATACCTCCAGCATTTGTTGCAACATTCCCTCCAATTGTTGCTGTAGCTTCTCCAGGATAGATAGGGTAGCATAACCCATGATTTTCAACAGCCTTATAAAGTTCTGATAATGTAACCCCTGCTTCAACAACAGCTACATGATTTTTTTCATCAATCTCCAAGATTTTGTTCATACGTTCAAGAGATAGTATAATACCTCCAGAAGCAGCTATACATCCGCCGGAAAGTCCTGTTCCACCACCTCTGGGTGTAACTGAGATTCTATAGTTATTAGCTAATCTTAGTATTTTTGAAACTTCTTCCACGTTGCCTGGCTTAACAACAATGTCAGGTTTTATTGCTTTAGCTGTTAAAGCTTCATCATGCATATACTCTTCTCCAGCTTCTTCACCTAAAAGAACATTTTCCTTACCAACTATTTTCTTTAACGCTTTAACAATTTCCTCGCTTATCAATACTTTTCCCTCTTTGTTGAGTAAAATTAGATGGTAATTGGCTTAAATTTCTGTCTGCTTTTAGAATTTAAGGCAAAAAGTTTATTTTTGAATTGTTATTTTTGTTTAGAGTTAACCAAGCCTAGTAATGGTGTGCTGTTTTGCCTACATGGGGATATTCAATTAATATCAAAGCTTTGAACCCTGAAAAAACAGCAATTGCTAGTGGTAGGGATTTAAGGATTTCACCTAAGGCTGCTAGGGAAATTTGTAAAACTATTAAGGGTATGTGGCTTGATGATGCTAAAAAACTTTTAGAGGATGTCATAGCTCAAAAAAGACCTATACCATACAGAAGATATAGGAAGAAGGTTCCTCACAGAAAAGAACTTCAAGGTCCATGGCCTTCAGGCAGATACCCAAAGAAAGCTTCAAAAGAAATTTTAAGGGTTTTAAATGCACTTGAAGCAAATGCTGAGCAGAAGGGTTTAAACATTGAAAGATTGAAGATTATTCATGCAGCAGCTCAAAAAGGAACAAAAATTAGGAAATATATTCCAAGAGCTTTTGGTAGAAGCACCCCCTACTTTCAGCAGCTAACCCATGTTGAATTTGTTGTTGAAGAAAGGTAAACTTTTTTATTTGGTTAAATAGGTTTTCTTTAATCTTTTTATTGGTAAATACCTAAACATTAACCCTATTTGCCTACTTTTAACCATGGTTTCAGGGTAAAGCTTAAAACTATGCTTTTTATATTTGTCTAAGGCATTAAATACACCTAAAGATTGAGGTTTAAGGTTTAGGATGTCTGCAATAAAACAGATAATTGCAGAATCAAAAAAGAAGGTTAGTGTAGATGAGTTTCTAGAACAGGAGTTGGCTAGAGCAGGTTATGGTGGTGTTGACATAACAAAAACCCCTTTAGGTACAAGGATTACAATATATGCTGCTAGACCTGAAATAATAATTGGTCGTGGAGGAGAAAACATTAGAAGGCTTGCAAAAACTCTTGAATCAAAATTTGGGCTTTTTAATCCTCAAATAGCCGTTGCCGAAGTTCAGAATCCCGAGCTTAACCCAAAAATAATGGCTGCAAGAATTCTTGCAGCCCTTCAAAGAGGTGTACATTTTAGAAGGGCGTGCTATTGGGCCTTAAACAATATAATGAAAGCTGGAGCTTTAGGTGCAGAAATAATCATAAGCGGAAAACTCACAACTGAACGTGCAAGATATGAAAAATTTAAGGCTGGATATCTACCTAAAGTTGGAGACCCTGTTTTAAAGCATGTTAGAACCGCTACAGCTTACACCTTATTAAAGCCTGGACTTTTTGGTGTTAAGGTTACAATAGTCCCTCCTGATTATAAGTCTCCAGACCATGTTGAAATTCTAGAGAAAAGTGTAGAGAAGATTAAGGAGGAAAAACCTGAAAAGGTTGAAGGTGAAAGCTGATGCCAATTTTAAGATTAAGTGAAATTAGGTCTATGAGCAAAGAAGAAAGAGAAAAAAAGGTTGCAGAACTTAGAGTTGAACTTATGAAGCTTAGGACGAGAGTTAAAGCTAAAGGTACCTTGGAAAACCCTAAAGCTATAAAGGAGATTAGGAGAACTATTGCAAGAATCTTAACCGTACAAAGAGAGGAAGAGTTAAAGGAGAGGAGTAAGTAAGTTTGACACCTATAACACCTAAAAATCTTATTAACCATGAATTAATAGGTTTAGATGTCACCCTTGTTAAGAGTAAATGTAAAAGTTACATTGGCTTTTCGGGTAAAGTTATAGATGAAACTAGAAATATGCTTATTATAGATAATGGTAAAAAGAGAAGAAGTTTTCCAAAAGAAGTTTCACATTTTCTTTTTAAGCTTCCAAATGGTCAGCTTACCCTTGTTGACGGTAAAATTTTGTTAGGAAGGCCTGAAGATAGACTTAAAAAAAGACTTATTAGGTGGTAGGGTAACGTTGAGAAACATAGGAATCCCTGTTAGCAATCCTCCAAAAACAGAATGTAATGACCCTAAATGTCCTTACCATGGTAAACTTCCGGTTAGAACTAAAATCTTAGAAGGTAAAGTTGTAAGTGCAAAAATGAAAGGAACAGTTGTTGTTCAAAGGGATTATCTACATTATGTCCCAAAATATATGCGTTATGAGCGTAGAAGAAGCAGAATTCCTGCTCATAACCCTCCATGTATAGATGCTAAGGAAGGTGATATTGTAAGGATTGCTGAATGTAGACCCCTAAGCAAGACTGTTTCATGGGTTGTTATAGAGAAAAAATTTTCCAGAGGTGAAAGTTAAATGCCTGCTAGACCTAAAAGTAGGGCTGTAAGTGCTAAGGGTATAGTTGAGTATAGGCCTAGGATATCTAAGGGTGTGCCTGTAGGTGCAATTATACGTTGTGCAGATAATACTGGAGCTAAAGAGTTAAGAGTTATCCAGGTGGTAGGTTATAGGGGGAGACATAGAAGAATACCTACAGCAGGAGTTGGAGATATGATAATGGTTTCAGTTAAAAAGGGTACACCAGATATGAGAAAGCAGATTTTTCCAGCTGTCCTCGTTAGGCAAAGAATGCCCTACAAAAGGGTTGATGGTACAAGAGTTCAATTTGAAGATAATGCTGCAGTAATAATGACTCCTGAAGGAGAGTTAAAAGGTACGGAAATTCGTGGTCCTGTTGCTAAAGAAGCTGCAGAAAGATGGCCTAGAATAGCAAGTATTTCAAGTATGATTGTTTAGAGGTAGGTGTTATGGTTTCATCATCTAAACCTTCAAAACAAAGGAAATTTTTACGGACTGCTCCAATTCATAAAAGGCGTAAAATTATGTCTGCTCATTTATCAATGGATTTAAGGTTAAAGTACAACAGAAGATCTTTCCCTATTCGTAGTGGGGATGTTGTTCAAGTTGTTCGTGGAGATTATAAAGGAATGGAAGGTAAAGTTGTAAAAGTTAACCATAAAGACTACCGAATCACTGTTGAAGGTATAACAAGAGAAAGGGCGGATGGAAGAACTGTTTTCATTCCAATCCACCCCTCAAACGTTATAATAAAAAAGCTTAATCTTGATGATAAATGGAGACTTGAAAGGTTAGGTCAAAAAATAGCAGTTGAAAAAAGAGGTTAGATTAGAATGGGAAGTAAAGGTGGAAGTTCGCATATTAAAAGGCTTGCAGCACCAAGTTTTTGGCCAATACATAGGAAAGAAAAAGTTTGGATTGTAAAACCTTCACCAGGACCTCATCCAATAGATGAAAGTATTCCTCTTCTTATTGTTGTTAGGGATCTTCTTGGTTTAGCTAAAACAAGTCGTGAGGCTAGTATCATAATTTCTGAGGGTAAAATTAAGGTTGATGGGCGTGTAAGGAGGGACAAAAGATTTCCTGTAGGATTGATGGATGTGATTGAAATTCCTGAGATTGGTAAAAGTTTTCGTGTTGTTCCTGATAGCCATAATTTTTTAGTATTGGTTGAGGTAGGAGAAGAAGAAAAAAACTTTAAGCTTTGTAGAGTAGAGAATAAGGTTACAATTAAGGGTGGAAGAATCCAGTTTAATCTTCATGATGGAAAAAATGTCATTTTGAATGGTGAAGAAGCTAAAAAAGAGTGGAAAGTTTTAGATGTTTTAAAGATAGGTTTTTCAGATTATAACAAGGTTCTCCAGCACTTACCATTTAAAGAGGGGATGTATGCTGTAATTACCGGAGGGAGAAATGTTGGTAAGCATGGAATAATAAAGATGATTGAAAAAACAGAATATAAGCCTAGAAAATACCGGTATGTGGCTATTAAAGATGTTAATGGTGAAGAATATCAAACAATACCTGATTATGTTTTTGTTGTCGGTGAAGAAAAACCTTTAATATCTTTATCCAGCAGGTGAGGATCTGTTAATGTCTAAAATGGAAACATTGAGTATAGAGAGGATATATGAGAAATGGAGAAAAAATCCTATGACTAAGCCTAGGGTCGGTAAGGTAACCGTAAATGTTTGTGTTGGAAGATCCGGTGAACCGTTAGAAAAAGCTGCAAAAATAATTGAGCAGTTAACAGGTCAGAAACCATGCTTTAGAGCTGCTAAAAGAACTATAAAAGATTTTGGTATTCGTAGAGGTGAACCTATAGCATGTGTCGCTACTCTTAGAAAGGAAAAAGCAATGGAATTTCTTAAGAAGGCTTTTGCTGCTGTTGGAAATAAGATTTCAAAGTCAAGTTTTGATAAATTTGGAAATTTTTCCTTTGGTATAAAGGAGCATATTGAAATTCCAGGAGTAAAATATAACCCTGACCTTGGTATTATAGGTATGGATGTATGTGTAACAATGGAAAAACCTGGATACAGGGTTAAGGAGAGGAAAAAAGCACGCTCAAAAGTTGGCTCAAAGCATAGGGTTACAATTGATGAGGCAATATTGTTCCTTAAAGAAAATTTTGGAGTTGAAGTTGTATAAAGTTAAGGGGTGAATTTGCTTGGCTAAATTTAAACCTAAAAAAGAGAGAAAGTACGGTAAGGGAAGCCGTCCATGTGTTAGATGTGGCTCTTATGGGCCTATAATTAGAAGATTAGGGCTTAATCTTTGCCGTCAATGTTTCAGGGAGGTTGCTCCAAAACTTGGATTTAAAAAGTATAAGTAGGAGGTAGGATATGTCAAAATGACTTTAAATGATCCATTGGCTGGTTGTCTTTCAACTATAATGAATAGTGAAATGAGAAATAAGCATGAATGTATAGTTTCTCCTGCATCAAAACTTATAGGTGAAGTTTTAAAGGTTATGCAAAGACATGGCTATATTGGTGAATTTGAATTTATTGATGATGGTAGGTCCGGTAAGTTTAGAATCCAACTTTTAGGAAGGATAAATAAGTGTGGAGTTATTAAGCCAAGATTCCCCGTAAAAGTTAAGGAAATTGAATTTTTTGAGGAAAGATACCTTCCCGCAAGAGATGTAGGTATACTTATACTTTCAACTCCGCATGGGGTTATATCACATAAAGATGCCTTACAAAAACATACTGGAGGGAGGCTTTTAGCATACGTTTATTAAGCTTACTTAAAGGTGGGCTTCTAAGATGGTTAGAGTTATCGTTGAGGAGAAAACTGTAAGTATACCTGAAAATGTTAAAATTGAGCTTAGTGGTAAACTTATCACCATTAGAGGGCCACTTGGAGAACTTAAAAAGGATTTTTCAACTTTGCCAATCCAATTAAGCATTAATAATGGTAAGATTGTTGTTAGGGCCTTTTGGGCTAGAAAATTTGAAAAAGCATTAGTTGGAACTGTTGCTGCACATATAAGAAATATGATTAAAGGTGTAACAAAAGGCTTTACCTATAAACTTAAAAAAGTTTACTCCCACTTTCCCATAAATGTCAGGGTTGAGGATGGTAAAGTACTAATTGAAAACTTTATTGGTGAAAGATATCCTAGAGTAGCAAAAATCATTGGTGATGTTAAAGTTGAAGTTAAAGGAGATGATTTAGAAGTTAAAGGTATAAGTCTTGAAGATGTAAGTCAAACAGCAGCTAATATTCAACAAGCAACAAAAATTAAAAAGAAAGATCCAAGAGTTTTTCTGGATGGTATATATATCTATGAGAAGACCGAGGGAATGTAATGAAGGAAGAACCTAATAAGATAAATATACGTAGAAAAATTTTAAGAAAGATTTTAAAGTTAAGAAGAAAAATTCCAAGGTTTATTAGGCAGGAGTCTTGGCGTTATAAAAGACTTGAAACAGGTTGGAGAAGACCTAAAGGTTTAGATAGTAAAATGAGGCTTAAAAAGAAGGGTTATAATCCTTTACCTAATGTTGGATACCGCACACCAAAAGCTTTCAGAGGTATTCATCCATCAGGTTATATTGAAGTACTAGTTCATAACCTTAAGGAACTTGAAAACCTAAATCCTAAAACTCATGCAATCAGGGTAGCTCGTACTGTTGGTAAGAGGAAGAGAATAGAGATTGAAAAAGTTGCAAGGGAAAAAGGAATTACTATTTTAAATCCTCTTAAAGCAGGCTGATAAAGTTTGGTGGAGGTTTATGAGCTTAAAAACTCAGCGTAAAATTGCTGCAAGAATTCTGGGTGTTGGTGTTAACCGTATCTGGGTTGACCCTGAAAGAATTGAGGATGTAGAGGCAGCTGTAACCGGGAAGGACATTAGACGGCTTATTAAAGATGGTGTTATTGATGTACGTCCAATTAAGGGTGTCAGTCGTGGTAGAGCTAGAATCAGACATTTAAAGAGGAAAACGGGTAGGAGAAGAGGTTTAGGGAGTAGAAAGGGTGGTAAATTTGCTAGATTACCAAGGAAGAGGAGATGGATTCAAACTATTAGGGCTCTTAGAAGAACTTTAAGAGAACTTAGGGATAAAAGGTTAATTACAAGACAAGTTTATAGGAAACTTTATATTATGGCTAAGGGTGGAGTTTTTAAAAGCCGTAACCACCTCCTTCAGTATATTGAATCAGCTAAACTTTATAGGAGGAAGCTTAGGTAGTGGCTAAAGGTCCAGCATACCGTGTACCCTTCAGAAGAAGAAGAGAAGGAAAAACAAACTATTACCGTAGAAGAGAGCTTCTTAAATCTAGGAAAATTAGGCTTGTTATAAGGTGTAGCCTATCCCATACAAGAGTTCAATTTGTTAAAGCTGAGCTTAAAGGTGATAAGGTGCTTGTTTCAGCATTTTCAAAAGAGCTTGAAAAATATGGTTGGAAAGCTCCTTGTGGAAATCTTCCAGCAGCCTACCTTACAGGTTTTCTTGCAGGTTTAAAAGCTAAAAAATTTGAGCTTAAAGAAGCTATACTTGATGCTGGTATTAGGAAGCCTCCTAAAGGTTCAAGAATTTATGCTGGTTTAAAAGGTGTTATTGATGCTGGAATTTATGTGCCATGTGATGGGGAAATTCTTCCTGATGAAGATAGGGTTAAAGGTAAACATATAGCAGAATATTGGAAACTTATCAGTAGCTCGGAGAAACGAGGAGTAATGTTTTCTCAATATCTTGCTAATGGTTTAAACCCGGAAAATCTTCCAGAACATTTTAATGAGGTTAAGCAAAAAATCGAGAAAAGTTTTTCATAGAGAGAGTATTTAAAAGTGGGAGTGGTTGATTAGGTATGAGTAGTGAAGAAGAGTTTTGGGTTCCAAGAACA
The DNA here is from genome assembly GCA_964569845.1 of uncultured Candidatus Bathyarchaeia archaeon. GTDB lineage: Archaea > Thermoproteota > Bathyarchaeia > Hecatellales > Hecatellaceae > CAZMUQ01. Next base: position 70,437 of record CAZMUQ010000002.1, on the reverse strand, counting down.
AGACTTGGTAGGCTTGTATATGAAGGTAAAATTGTTTCAATAGATGAAGTTTTTAGTCAAGGTTACAGAATTCAAGAAGCAGAAATTGTTGATAGACTTTTACCAAATTTACGTCAAGAAGTTCTCGATATAGGTATTGTTCAGAAGCAAACAGATGCAGGTGAACAATCAAGGTTTAGGGTTGTTGTTGCAGTTGGAAACGAGGATGGTGTTATTGGTGTTGGCTCTGGAAAAGCTAAACAAGTTAGGTTAGCTATTGAAAAAGCTACAATGTATGCTAAATTAAATCTTATTCCTGTTAGAAGAGGTTGTGGAAGCTGGGAATGTGGTTGTGATTTGCCTCATTCATTACCATTTAAGGTTGAAGGTAAATGTGGAAGTGTTAGGGTTGTTCTTATACCTGGACCAAGAGGCCTTGGGCTTGTAGCTAATAATGTTACAGCAACAATTTTAAGACTTGCAGGAATTAAAGATTGCTGGACTAGAAGTTTTGGTGCAACATCTACAACAACATCGCTTGCTTTTGCAGTTTATGATGCATTAAGAAACACTTACTCACTTGTTTCTCCAAAGGATTGGGTTGAGTAGGGATGAGCATAAATAAATATCAGGTTGAAGGTAAATGTCTTGCTGTTGTAAGAGTTAGAGGAACCGTAAATGTTCGTAGTGATGTTAAATACACCCTTAAACTTTTACGCTTAGAAAAGCCTAATCATGCAACCCTAATTCCTGCAACCCCCCAGTATCTTGGGATGCTTCAAAAAGCTAAAGATTATATAACATGGGGTGAAGCTTCAAAAGAAATCATTATTAAACTTCTTCAAAAACGTGGCGAAATTGTTGGTGGAAAAAAACTTACAGAGGAATATTTAAGGAAAAAAGGGTTTAACAGTTTTGAAGAAGTTGCTGAAAAGCTATATAAGACCGAGTTAAAGCTTAAAGAGCTTGATGGTGTTAAACCTGTTTTCCGTCTTCACCCTCCATCAAAAGGTTTTAAGAAAACTTTAAAACGTGCATTTTCCGAAGGTGGAGAGCTGGGTTATAGGGGCGAAAAAATAAATGAACTATTAGCAAGAATGATTTAGGATATTTGGGGGATTTAGATTGCCTCACAGATTCAGAAAGATAAGAAAGCTCCGTGGATCCAGAACTTGTGGTTGGGGTAGGGTTGGTCAGCATCGTAAGCATGGGATGAAAGGTGGTAGAGGCTGGGCTGGAGGACATAAGCATAAGTGGACATATGTAGTAAAATATGCTCCAAACCATTTTGGTAAAAAGGGTTTCCGCTGTCCAACAGGTAGGGGGGAGGTTAAAGCTTTAAATGTTGGTGAACTTAGCGAGTTTCTTGATAAGCTTGCCAGTGAAGGTAAAGTTGAAGTTAAAGATGGAAAATATGTTGTTAATCTTCCTAAGCTTGGATACGAAAAGCTTCTTGGCGAAGGTGATATAAGTAAACCTGTTATTGTTGAAACTAAATTTTGTTCAAAAAAAGCTGAAGAAAAAATTTTAGATGCAGGTGGAAGCATAATTAAGGTTTAACCTAGAATTTGGCTGATAACGATGGCCGGAAAATTCTTTGAAGCTTTTGCGAGTCTTGCAAAAGGGCTTCCTGAGATAAAAAAACCTATACGTACAGTACGATTTACTGAGAAGCTTTTCTGGACTGGTATTGTTTTAATAGTATACTTAATTATGGCTGAAACCCCCCTTTATGGTATAGCTTTAGGTGGCCAAGATCCCTTTGCTCTTATGCGTGTTATTTTTGCCTCTAGAAGAGGCACTCTAATGGAACTTGGAATTGGTCCTATTGTTACTGCAGGATTAGTTCTCCAGCTGCTTGTCGGCTCAAAAATAATAGACCTTGATATGTCTAAACCTAGAGATAGAGCCCTCTTTACAGCTGCAAATAAGGTTTTTGCGATAGTTATGACAGCATTTGAAGCTTTGGTTTATGTTTTTGGAGGTGTTTACGGGCATCTAGAGTTAAATATCGCCTTAATTGTTTTCCTTCAACTTCTAGCTGCAGGTATAATTGTAATATTGCTTGATGAGCTTGTTCAGAAAGGATGGGGTATAGGTAGTGGTATAAGCCTTTTTATTGCTGCGGGGGTTGCTCAACAAATATTCTGGAGTTGTTTTGCTCCGATAGTTGCTCAAGATGGGTACTTTGTTGGGGCAATTCTTGCTCTATTTCAGGCTATATTTAGTGGTCAAGTTGCAGCCATAATTATTAGACCTTGGAATCTTCCAGATATGACTGGCTTTATTTCCATGATAATAATCTTTTTAATTATAATATACTTGGAAGGTTTAAGAGTAGAAATTCCAATTTCATATGCCCGATTTAGAGGTTTTCGTGGAAGTTATCCTGTTAAATTTTTCTACGTTTCTAATATCCCCGTAATCTTAGCATCAGCCTTATTCGCAGACTTATACTTTTTCTCTAGCGTTCTCTCAAGCAGATTTCCAAATAGTTTTATAGCAAGTTTTCTTGGAACCATCAACAGGACAACGGGTGCACCTGTGGGTGGATTAATATATTACTTAACTCCTCCAAGAAATCTTGGATCTGTTCTAGTTGACCCTATAAGAGCTTTAATTTATACGCTTATACTTGTTAGTGTATGTGTTCTTTTCTCCATTACCTGGGTTGAGGTTGCAGGCTTAAGTTCAAGAGATGTTGCAAAACAATTAATAGGTGCTGGTTTACAAGTACCAGGATTTAGAAGAACGGAGAAACCTATAAAGGAAATTCTTGACAGATATATTCCAACAGTAACGATTCTTGGGGGCATAACTGTCGGATTAATTGCAGCAGTAGCAGACTTCTTTAACACTTTTGGTACTGGTATAGGTATACTTTTAACAACAGGTATAATGTGGCAATATTATCAACTTTTAGTTAGAGAGCGTATAGAGGAAATGTATCCTGGAATAAGTAAAATACTAGGAATCTAATTCT
>CAZMUQ010000002.1:0-67375 GCA_964569845.1 uncultured Candidatus Bathyarchaeia archaeon | reverse complement strand
CTATTTTTTCATCCTCAGTTATTATTTCATTAAAAACTGGCTTTAGTAAAATTTCCTACCCTACTTATGTTTACCATTTCCTCAAAATCTATTAAACATTCAATAGCCTTTGTTTCTATCGGGATTTTTGCTTCACTAACTGCTGTTAAAGGATTTATTCCACCCATTAATGCTATCCCGGCTTTATCAATTCTTACAGGTACACCTAGTACGGGTGTATTAGGCTCGCCTATCATTATGGTTCCTTTAATTCCAATTTCTTCAGCTTTTTGTAATCTTTCCTTAGCTTTTGTTAGAGCATCCATTGGAACCTCACGAAAATTTGCTAGAATATAACCATTCCCTGTTTCAACGACATTTAAAACGGAGCTTAACCCTTTAGCTGAGAAAACCTCTAGAGGATCTAATGTTGAACCAGAGTAAGAAATTAAATCTGTAAATCTAATAGGTTCTCCATTTAAAACTTGAATTACTCCTCCAAATCTAGGTGAAACCGGGATTCCTGCATGATGAAGAATTCCATCTAAGGTTATACTACACATGGTTGCAACCATAACTTTTCCCTTTGGAACAACATAATTCTCAAAAGTTTCACCTTCATCAAACACTTTAATGTAGGGGCTAACAGCATAACCTGCTAAGATAACTTTCTTCATAACTTGAAAAGCCTTCTTAAAATGTTCTTTATCTATAGTTGCAAGATTAGCTACAATTTTTCCTCGACCTTTTTCTACATCAAAATTCATCTTAAAAATTAAAGATTCTATTTTTGTGATAATAAACCCTATACGTTCTGTTACAAGCGCATTTTTTATTTCCTCAAGACCCTTATCAGTTATTATTCTACCGTCATAACCTAGATTCCTTGTTAAACCCCTTTCATCAAGGATTCTTAAATGGTATCTTACAGTTCTTTCATCTAGTTTATAGCCTCTTTCTTCAAGTTTTTTAGCAATAAGTCTAGCACCAACAGGTTTATTATGCTCACTAAGAATTCTCAAAATTTCAATAAGCTTACGGTCAACTCCACTATTATAGTACATTGTCTTTTGAGTAAAATACTTGGCTTGGTTTATACATATATATTTTCAAAGGATTTAAACCCTTAAAAAGTAGTAGGTTATAAACTCTATAAACGAAAGTTTCATGGTTTAAGGCTACTCCCACTCTATTGTTGCTGGTGGTTTATGGGTTATATCGTAAACAACCCTTGTAATCTGTGGAATTTCATTAGTTATTCTTGTTGAAATCTTTTCTAAAATTTTATATGGAATTTTTGCAAAACTTGCCGTCATAGCCTCCTCACTTTTAACAGCTCTAATAGCTATCATGTAACCATAAGCTCTTGCATCACCTTTAACACCAGTAGTTTTTGTATCAGTTAAAACAGCAAAATACTGCCATAAACTTTTTTTTAGGGTTTCGCTTTTTTCTATTTCCTCTCTTACAATTTTATCTGCTTTTCTTACAATATCCACTTTCTCTTTTGTTACTTCCCCAATAACTCTAACAGCTAAACCTGGTCCTGGGAAAGGTTGTCTTTGGACAATTTCCTTGGGTAACCCTAATTTTTCTGCAACTTTTCTTACCTCATCTTTATAAAGATCTCTTAAGGGCTCGATTATACCTTTAAACTCTATTTTTGTTGGTAATCCTGCAACATTATGATGAGTTTTAATTTTTTCTGAATGTTTTCTAAAACCAGATTCAATTCTATCAGGATAAATCGTTCCTTGAATTAGGTATTCAGCTTTAATTTTTTTTGCAGCTTCCTCAAAAACTCGGATAAACTCTTCACCAATAATCTTCCTTTTAAGTTCAGGATCACTTATACCCTTAAGTTTTTCTAAAAATCTTTCTTTAGCATCAACCATGATAAAATTCATATCAAATTTCTTAAGAGCTTCCTTAACAGCTTCAGGTTCACCCTCACGCATAAAGCCGTGGTCAACAAAAACTGCTGTTAGATTTTTACCTATAGCTTTGGAAGCTAAAACTGCTGCTGTACTTGAATCAACACCTCCACTTAAAGCTATAACACATTTTTTATCTTTAACTGCTTCCTTTATTTCTTTAATAGCTTTTCCAATAAAATCTTCCATTACCCAGTTAGGTTTACATTTGCAAACCTTAAAAATAAAATTTTTCAGCATTTGAATACCATGCTCAGTATGAACAACTTCAGGATGCCATTGTAAACCGTAAATAGGTTTTTTCTTATGCTTAAAAGCAGCAATAGGAGAATTTTTTGTGTAGGCTAAAATTATAAAATCTTCTGGAAGCTTATACACAGTATCTCCATGGCTCATCCAAACTTTTTCCCGCTTATTTAAGCCTTCAAAAATCTTGTTAGGCTTAATTATGGTTGTATAGGTAATTCCATATTCTTTTTCTTTTCCAAGTCTAACTTCTCCTCCAAACATATAAGCTAAAAGCTGGTGACCATAGCATATACCAAGTAAAGGTATGTTAAGATTCAAAATTTCTATGTTAAATTTTGGAGCATCCGCCTCATAAACGCTTGAAGGTCCTCCTGATAAAATTAATCCTTTGATGTTAACCTTTTTATTTAGCTCTGATATTTCTCTTAAAGTTATATCGTAGTGGACTATTTCAGAATAAACATTTTGTTCCCTTACCCTTCTACTAATTAAATGACAGTATTGACCTCCAAAATCGAGAACAAGTATAGCATCTGGTTTAACCATTTTCTACTTCAACCTTAACTTACTCAACTTTAACTATTATTCCTTATTTCTTTTTTGCTCTTAAATCTCTAAAAATTGATTATTAAGGAGGTTTAATCTGTGTTTCGCCTTGTTCTGAACAATAGTAAAGTTTTTCATTTTAAAATTGAGCAATTGTTCTGATTAATCACAAAAAAGTATATATTCGGAGTTTTTTAATCTTCCAATTATTAATTGAAAGATATGGTGCAGTAGTATGCCCTATATTAGAACTGCTGAAGGAAAAATAAAACCGTTAAAAAGAAAGCCTGAAGAAGTTTTAGAATTAATTAGGAAGGAGAATGTTAAGTTTATAGATCTACATTTTACCGATGTTCCTGGAAAACTTAACCATACAACAATCTCAGCCGAATTTTTAGATGAGGATAGTTTTACTGAGGGAATCCCTAAACTTGATGGTTCCTCAATTAGAGGGTATGTTGAAATTCATGAGTCAGATATGGTTCTTAAACCAGATCCTTCAACATTTTCAATAATCCCTTGGATGTCTGAAAATTTGAAAACTGCAAGAATGATTTGTGATGTTTACTGGGGATTTGGGCTAGGAAGATTTTCTAGGGATCCAAGAGGAGTTGCCCAAAGAGCTGAGCAGGTATTAAGGGAAATGGGTTACGATGTATCTTATTGGGGTCCTGAAGTTGAATTTTTTGTTTTTGATAAAGTAAGCTGGGATATTTTGAATGCTTACAGGGGGCAAAGTTATCAAATAGAATCAAGAGAGGCTGCTTGGAATAATGGTGGAACAGGTTACCCAATTAGGTTTAAGGAAGGATATTTTTCTGTACCACCTCAAGATTCTCTTATGGAATTTAGATGCGAATGTGTTAGAATTTTAACAGAATTTTTTGGTATAATTTGTGATGTTCACCATCATGAAGTAGCCTCTGCTGGTCAAAGTGAGATAAACTTTTACCGAGATAGCCTAACAAATACTGGAGATAATGTAATGACTCTTAAGTACGTAATCAGGAATGTTGCTTCTAAATATGGTATGGTTGCAACTTTTATGCCTAAACCAATTTTCATAGATAATGCTTCTGGTATGCATGTTCATGTAAGTATCTGGAAAAATGAAAAAAACCTTTTTTATGATCCAAATGATGAGTATGCTGAATTAAGCCAGCTAGCTAGATATTTTGGTGGAGGTTTACTTGAACATGCATGCTCCCTAGCTGCTATTGTTGCACCAACAACAAGCTCCTACCGGAGGCTTGTTCCAGGATTTGAGGCTCCAGTTTATGTTGCTTGGAGTCGCAGCAATAGGTCCGCATGTTTAAGAATTCCAGTTTATCATAAAGGTATTAAAGCTGCAAAGCAAAAAAGGCTTGAATTTAGACCTCCTGACCCCTCATCTAATCCCTACTTATGTTTTGCAGCTATACTTGCAGCTGGACTTGATGGTGTTAAAAAGAAAATCGATATGGGTGACCCTGTAGATGAAGATATCTACAAACTTACACCTGAAAGAAGGAGACAGCTAGGAATTAAGGAGCTACCTGGAAGCTTAAAAGAAGCTGCTGAATCGTTACAAAGTGACCAAGAATACTTAAAACCGATATTTTCTCAGGATTTAATTGATAAAATAGTTGAGCTTGAAATTAATGAGTATAAGGAAGTAAATCTAAGGCCGCATCCATATGAATTCCACCTTTACTTTGATAGATAACAACTATAACTAAATCTACCAAAAATTCCCATTTTAATGGAAAGTTAGAGTAATAGAAGTCTACTTTTTAATGCTTTAAGATTTTAGATACATAGACTCCATCCTTTTTATAGCCGAATTTTGCATAATAACTTTTAACACCTAATGCTGAAAGAATAAGAATTTTTTTTGCATCATATTCTTCAATAGCAATTTTTTCAGCTTCTTCAAGTAGAAGTCTACCATAACCCCGATGTTGCCATCCTTCAATATTTTTAGCTCCAACAGGTATAAGAGACCCATAAACATGGAGTTCTCTAACAATTAGAGATTTGCCTTTCTCAATTTCTGGTCTAAAAACTTTCTCTGATGGGTATCTTAACCTTAAGTGTCCGATAAGTATATCCTGCTTAACATCTTCATAAGATAAGAAGATTTCTTCACCTTCAGATGCATAGTATTTTTCAACTTTCAACTTTATATTTTCAGGTTTAGGTTCTAAACCAAATTTAGCCTTAACATGTCCTACTTCTCTGCAACGAATACAGGGGCATTTTAAACCTTCTTCCCACATTTTTTTAAGTACAATTTCCCTCAGGTTACTTTTTTTAACACCTGCAATGATAAGATTTGCAGGAATATCTCTTTGAATTCTTTGAATTCTAACCCATCTTGGAAGCATTTTTTTAGCCTCAATTATAAGCTTAATGATATCCTCATCTGAGTATGGCTGATATTCACCTTTTTCCCAAAGTTCATAAAGCTTTGTACCCTTAAGAACAAGAGTAGGATAAATCTTAATATTGTCAGGCTTAAATCTTTCATCAGAAAAAATAATCTTAAACATTTCAAGGTCTCTTTGAAAATCTGAGCCTGGAAGGTTTAACATTAAATGAGCTATTATAGCAAAACCTGCATCCTTACAAACTCTAAATGATTCTACAACATCCTCAATTGTATGGCCTCTTTGAATAAAATTGTAAACATCATCATAAACTGTTTGAACCCCGAGTTCAATTCTTGTAAGACCAAGCTTTAAAAGGAAGTTTACTTGGTCCTCCTTACATATATCTGGTCTTGTTTCAACAGTTATACCGGAATTTTTAATTTTTGATGTTTCAGCATAAATTTTGGCTTCCTCAATGTTCGAAGACCTAATATTTGTTATTGCATCTAAGCATTCTTTTATAAACCACTCCTGGTAATCTTTAGGTAAGTAAGTAAAGTTTCCACCTAAAATTATTAGTTCAACTTTATCAACGGTATGACCGATAGCTTCAAGCTGATTTATACGACTTTTAACTTGCATGTACGGGTCATAATTGTTTTGGATTGCACGTAAGCATGCAGGTTCTCGTCCAGTGTAAGCTGAAGGTGTTCCATAGCCTACCCCACCAGGACAATAAATACAGCGGGGAGTATGCGGACATTGATAAGGCTTAACCATTACAGTTACTACCAAAACACCGGAAATAGATCGGACTTTTTTTCTCCTAAGGAAACTAATTAACTGTTGAGATTTTTCAGGCGGCAATCTTTTAATTATTTCTGAATTTGGCGGTAAAACTGAAAGCCCGTATTTTTTGGATACCCTAATCTTTATATTGTTTATATCCTTCTCAGTTATACTTTCAAGCTGAAGGATATCCTTGATAATTTCCTCGTAAACAACTTCCGTAACCATTTTTCCTACATACCAAGTTTAACTTATCCCCAATTAACAATTACTCTAAAAACAAGTTCAATCTTAAGCTGTTCTTAACGATTATCAAATCTCCCCTAATAATAATTTTGAAATACTTACTTTACTCAGCAAATACATCTAAGAGCGGTTCTGCCCAGTTTAGGTCCTGGAAATTTACAACACCTAATTTATAACTATAACTAGGCAGAACCTAAGAGCGTAAAATTTTTATTTTCTAGCTAGCTTAAAACTTGTGTGGTGGATTTTTTGAGGGCCTACATCTTAATTACAACTAAACCTGGAACATCTGAAGAAGTTGTTGCTGCTATAAAAGGTACTAAAAATTTGAAGGGTGTTAAACTCATAGACTCTGTTTATGGTCGTTTTGATGCTGTAGTTGTGGTTGAAGTTGAAAACTTGGAGGAACTTACAAGGTTAACTTATAAGATAATTGAGAAGCTTCCAAATGTAACTCATACTGAAACCTTAATAAGTTTAACACCTTAATATGTACTCCTAAAAACCTTTATTCTGGGGGATAAAACAGAGAAATTAAAGTTTCTGTATGAACAACGTTTGGAAGTTGTTCTATCATTTTATAAACAATTTCTTTAAGTTCCTCAAAATTTTTAGCTTCAACTACAACTACAGCATCAAATCTGCCAAAAGTAGAATTTGCTAATTTAACCCCTCTGATTTTTCTAGCTTTAACAACTTCTTCAGATGTTCCAGGTTTAGTTGTAATTAAGACAAAAGCTCTTATAGGCATTGTTTAACACCGCTAGTAATTTCCACTTAAACTTTTCTTTTTATTTATGTTTTATGGTCAATTAAAACTTAGGGATAATGATGCTGAAACCTAGACTTTTATACTTAAAAGCTAAATAAATAGGTTCGTCTTAACCTTAAGTTGGAGGTTCTTCTATTATGTCTTCTATAACAATCGGTAAAATTGTCCAGCTTGTTGAAGACCCCTATCAAACTGTTGCAGGATTTTAAAAAACATGCAGATAAAAGGGTTATTGGTTGTTTCCCTATGGAAGTTCCTGAAGAACTTATGGGTAGAGAAGTTTTAGTTGGTGATAGATTAAAAGTTATCCTTGTCGGTTGTATGTGCCATGTTCCATGTAGCGATATCTTGAGAATAATAGAAGATTTAGGTATGGTTGTTGTTGATGATATTTATGTTGGCTCAAGATACATTTACAATGATGTAAAGCTAAATGAAGATCCTATTATCTCACTTGTTGAAAGATATTTTTCGCGAATACCTCCAACCTTAACTAAAAGTGATTGGGAAATAGGCTGGGGTAAATATATTGTAGATATGGTTAAAAAGGTTAAAGCTGATGGTGTAGGTAACCCTTGAAACAGTAAGATTAAACTTCGAGCATTTACAGAATCTTTAAGGAGAAGGTAGATAGGATGAATAGTAAAGAATACCGTTTAAACAGGCTTGAAACAACTAAACTTGTTGGTCAAATAGGATTAAAAACACCAATAGTAGTTTGCGGTGGGGTGGCAAAAAATCTAGGGGGTTATGTGTGCACTTGAAGAAAAATTAGATACGAAGGTTTTAGTACCAAGAGAACCTCAGCTTATGGATGTGCTTGGGGCTGCAATTAAGGGTTTAGAAGAACTTGGTTTTTTGAAAGTTAAAGTTGATGCTACAAAGCTTATACTCTAATATGTTTTTATTTTAAATTTTACAGTATTCTTAAAAGTTAGTAGGAAAAATAGGTTTATGGTGGAAGAGGTATGGAGAATCTTCATGGGTATACTGGTTTAGCTTTAGAAGTCTTAAAGAAGGCTGATGTAAAAATTGGGGATAATATTCGGGTTATAAGAGATGGTGAAATTTTTGAAGGAATGCTTATGCCTAGAATTGGGCTTGGGAATCCTAGTCACATAATTTTAAAACTTTCAAATGGATACAATATTGGAATTAAGGTTAAAGGTAATGTTGAAGTTGAAAAAATTGAGGTTGAAAGAAAGCCTCAAGATAAAACTGTTAGTGTTGAAGTTTTAAAGAAGGAAGGTTTACCATCAGTTTTAATTATTGGGACAGGTGGAACTATTGCTAGTAAAGTTGAGTATAGGACAGGAGCTGTTTATCCATCTCTTACCACAGAAGACCTCTACAGAGCTGTACCTGAACTTTCAAGTATAGCTGAAATAAGAACTGATGTTTTACTTAGCATTTTTAGTGAAAATATGGAGCCCAGACATTGGTGTGAAATTGCAAAAGCTATTGGTAAAACAATTTTAGAGGAAAATGTTGATGGCATTGTTATTGCTCATGGAACAGATACTATGGGTTATACAGCTGCAGCTTTAAGTTTTGCTCTTCAAAATCTTCCAGTACCCGTTGTTCTTGTTGGTTCTCAAAGGTCTTCTGATCGTCCAAGTTCAGATGCAGCTTTAAATCTTATAGGTGCAGTTAGAGTTGCAGCTTACGCACCTTTTGCTGAAGTTGTTGTTGCTATGCATGAATCAATATCAGATGATTCAATTCTTATTCATAGAGGTGTTAAAGTTAGGAAGTGTCATACAAGCCGGAGGGATGCCTTTAAATCAATAAATGCAAAACCTTTAGCTAGGGTTTCTAACGGAGAAATTCGGATGCTTACTGATGATTACATAGTAAGAAGCTTAGATAAAAATCTTAAACTTAAACCAAATTTTGAGGAAAAGGTTGCATTACTAAAGTTTCATCCTGGGTTTAACCCTCAAATTGTAGAGTGGCTTGTTGAGAGAAAGTATTTTGGAATAGTTTTCGAAGGTACAGGGTTAGGGCATGTAAGTAAAAGCTGTTTTGAAAGTATTAGAAAAGCCGTTGAAGCTGGTATGGTTGTAGGTATGACTTCTCAATGTATTTGGGGTAATGTAAGAATGACGGTTTACGATACTGGGAGAGACTTACTTAGTTTAGGTGTTATTCCACTTGGAGATATGCTTCCTGAAACAGCTTTAGTAAAAATGATGTGGGCTTTTGGACAAACAAAAAATCCTGATGAAGTTAAGGAGATTATGCTTCTAAATCTTGTTGGAGAATACTCATCAAAGTTAACAGTTTAAACATTTGGGGGGATTTTTTATCCCTGCAAATTTACCGCCAAATTGTTTAGCTCAATATAAGAAAGTTTTACAATCTAGAAGTCTTCAGGAGAAGTTAGAGAATTTACAGGTATTTTACTCTATGATTCCTAAGCATAAGGGAACAGAAAAACTTTGCATGAATATTAAAAAGCAAATTGCTAAGCTTAAAGCTCAAATTGAGGAGGAGAAAAAGCATAAAAAGATTAGTAGGGCTAGCTTGGGATGGTTTGTTGAAAAACACGGTGCTGCTCAATTACTTCTTTTAGGCTTAACCAAATCTGGAAAGAGCAGTATAATTTCAAAGGTTACAAATGCTAAACCAGCTATCTCACCATATCCTTACACTACAACAGAACCTGTAGCTGGTATGCTTCCATTTAAAGATATAAGTTTTCAGCTTGTTGAAGCTCCAAGCTTTAAGCCTTTTGAAGCTGAAAGCTGGAATAGACGTGTTGCAAGCCTTGCTAGGAATGCTGATGGATTAATTTTTGTTTTAAATCTTGAGGAGGATGCTTGTTGGCAATATGAGTTTATTATCCATATGCTTGATAACCTAAATGTAAGTATAGAGAAACCTAAAGCTTATGTTACTATTGAGAAAAAGCCTGTAAATATTGGAATCCAAATTGTTGGGCGTGTTATAGATTCAACTTATGATGAGATTAAAAAGTTACTTAACAGTTATGGTATTTACAATGCTGTTGTAAAGATTTACGGTGAAGCTTCAATTGATGATGTTGAAGAGGCTATTTTTGGTGAAGTAGTTTATAAACCGACACTGGTATTAGCAAACAAGATTGATGTTGAGGGTTCAAAGGAAAAATTAGAGAATTTAAAGGTATTAATTAAGGATGTAAATAAGATTCTTCCCACCTCCTGTGTAACAGGAGAAGGCTTGGATATGCTTGGTTCTAAAATTTTTAGAACTCTTGAAATAATAAGAGTTTATACTAAGCCTCCTGGTAAAAAAGAAAAAAGCGATAAACCTATAATTGTAAGAAAAGGTTCAACAGTTCTTGACGTGGCAAGAGAAATTCATAGTGAACTTTACGAAAAATTTAGTTATGCTAAGGTTTGGGGTTTATCAGCTAAGTATGATGGAGAAAAAGTGGGCTCAAGTCATGTTTTAATGGATGGTGATATTGTAGAAATTCACTTAAAAAAGTAGGGTGATGTCAAACTGACTCTAAAACCTGCAATTTCAACATTAGTATCTTACAAGGATAAGGATAAAAACATTGTTAAAGTGATAGAAAACTGTGAACATATTAAAAACTGGGAAATAATTGATGAAGGTTTCCATAAGCTTGATAATAAGTTGATAAAAAGCCTTATTGAGCTTTCATCAACAAGAAGAATTAGGTATGCTGTACATGCTCCCTTTTCAAGCATAAATCTTGCAGAAGTTGACCAAAACCTTTGTAACCGTTTTATAAGGTTCATGTTAAACTCCCTCAGAAAGGCTTACAAAATTGAGGCTTCCATATGGGTTGTTCATCCCGGAAGATTTACACCTTTTAGTTACTACTTTCCAGAGGAAGGTTGGAAAGCACATTTAAGATCTCTCAACTTACTTGCAAAAGAAGCTAATAATCTTGGTATTCAGATGGTTGTAGAAAACATGGTTGGAGGCTTTGCGCTTTTTCTTACCATAAATGATGGTGTTAAAATTGTAGGGAATGTTGATAATGTTGGTATTTGCCTTGATACTGGTCATGCACATATTACGGGAAATCTTGAAGAGTTCTTAGATAAACTTCCAAGGATTAAACATATACATGTTCATGATAATCATGGGGAGAAGGATGAACATCTTGCAGCTTATGATGGAAGTATAAACTGGAGTATTTTCTTAAAGAAGCTTGAAGTAATGGGATATAATGGTTGGATTGTTGCAGAAAATTATCAGCTTTCAGATGCGGTAAAAACGTTAAAGCGTTTAGGTTTATTAAAAGAAAAGACTTAGTTAATTTATTCCTACTTCTAGCAAGATATAGCAACATATATTAAATTTTATGTTCTAACTTTTAACTTAGTGTTTTTTTGGAGGTGTTTAAAAAGCTGTATGACCCTGTAAAACGTGCTGAAGATCTTGAGAAAATTGTGTGTAAAGGTTTAGAAAGAAAGTATTATCGGGTTGCTCGTGGTGGTAGGTGGTATGGTGGCATCGCAACAGCCGATAACCATTAACTGGTCGGCATTGTTGCGGATGCTGCCTAAAATGTGTTTTTTGCTGGAGTAATTATCCTAGGGATAATCCAGGTAAAGTAGGGAATTTTTACAGTGCTGAGTACATCTTTAGCAAACTTGATGCTTGTGCTAAAAAGTTTAACTATAGTCTTTTAAGAATTAGTGGTAATGAACCTACAATAGGAAAAGAGCATTTACTTAAGTTACTTGAACTTGTTGAACAATCAAACTATAGTTTCATCCTTGAAACAAATGGAATACTTATAGGTTACGATCTAAGTTACGCTAAAGAGCTTTCAAAATTTAGCTGCATTCATGTTAGGGTTTCCCTTAAAGGTGTAAATGACCAACAATTTTCCATGTTAACCGGGGCTAAACCTGAAGCATTTAATCTCCAACTTAAAGCATTAAAAAATCTACTTGACTACGGTGTTTCATGTCATCCTGCGGTAATGTTATCCTTTAGCTCTAAAAGAGAGTTTCAAAATTTATTGGAGATTCTTATGGATATAGATAAAAAACTTGTAGAAGAAGTTGAAGAAGAATACGTGTTTCTATATCCCCATGTTGTTGAAAGGTTGAGGAAATCTGGAATTAAACCTAAAATAGCTTATAAGCCAAATAAAATTCCTGAAGAGTTAATCTAAAGTAAAATCTTATTGATGTTTAAACATCCTTCTTGAGTGATAAAAAAAGTAGGGTGTAAGGTATCCTGAATATTTCCCAAATTTTTCTAAAATAAAGTTTTGTAGCTTAATATAGCTTAGCTCCTTGCTTAACCCATAAAGGTTCACAATTGCTCGCCTAACCCAAATATCTATTGGAAATGTTTCAGTTCTACCCAAGCCATAAAGCAAAACAGCATCAGCAACTTTTAAACCAACACCTGGAAACATCATAAGTCTTCTTCTGGCTTCCCTAATGTTTAATTTCTCCAACATTTTCCAGTCAATTTTTTCTCTACTATACTTTTTTGCAAGTTCTAGGAGGAATTTAGCTTTATACCCTAGCTTACAACTATAAAGTTTTTTCAAACTTAAACCTAAAATCTGCTCTAAGGTTGGAAAACTGTTTAGGATTAAGCCATCTTTAAATTTAAAGCTTAATCCAAGTTTTTGCTTTAAGGCTTCAAGCATCTGTTCAAGCCTACTTATTAAGGTATTTGCCGAAAGCTGGTATGTTATTAAACATTCTTCAACATCAAAATATCTTATAAGTCTAAGCCCCTTATACTCAGTTATAAGATTTTTTGCTACAGGATCATCTTTAAGCTCATTATAAACATCATCTAAATTGTAGCTTAAACCAAACTCATAAAAAATTTTCTTCATAATAAAATCATCAAGATTTTCTGGCTTTTTATCTACATAAAATACGTTAACATGTAGTTGGGGTTCATCAGTAGAACCATGCTGTTTAACTTCTAAACCTACAATTGATTTATTATCAACTTTAAGAGCTTTCCTATAACTCTTACCTACTTTTTTCCAATTTGAATTTGTGAACTGTTTACTTTCCATTGTAAGTTCAAGATTTAATGAGCCTTTTATCTTATCTGCTGGAATAATTATCTTTAGGCTCTTTAACATCAAAACTTATCTATTATCTTAAGCTTCTAAAATTTTAGAAGCCTTAACTTACGTAAAACCCTGATGATTAGCGATGGACGGCCTGAAAACTGATGAACCATTGCAGAGATGAAGGGTGCGTTAAAAGTTAAGGCTTATGTTTTTATTTTAGTAAGCATATTCCATTGTTAGGGCTCTAATTCAACCTTCCATCTATAATTTGGGGTGTTTTTTCTTTTTGGAAAGCTTCTTAAATTCTGAGGTTGGTAGAATCCAAACGAATCCTATTACAGTTTCACCATCTACACTCATTTCTAAAGTGGTAAGCCTTTTCAGAACTTATAATGTTTATGAAGTTTTCACGGTTATTAATGGGAAAGTTTATGGTGTAACTGCTAAAAATGTTTTATCAACTTTAAATCCTGAAGCAAAAGTGTTGTCAACTGCTATATTAATGCCAACAGTTACTTCTGAAACAAAAATTTACAATGCTATTGAATTAATGTTAAAACATAGGCTTCATAGTTTACCTGTTTTTGAAGATGAAAAACTTATTGGTGTTGTGAATGTTTCAACAGTTGTTTCACAGGTTATGAATCTTAAAAAAACTATTCTAGATTATAATGCTGATGATGTTATGAGTCGAAATCTTCCAGTAATTTATGAAAATGATTCAGCGGCTAAAGCTAAGAATTTAATAATTAAAAATGAAGTTGATTACTTACCTGTAATTTCATCAGTTAATAAAGCCTTTCACGGGGTATTAACATCGATAAACTTAGCTTCTACAGTTATTCCTTCTGAGGGTCCTAAGTTAGGTGCAAGAGGGTTTGAGGGTTTAAAAAAGATGAATTTCCCTGTAAAAGACTTAGCTGAAACAAATGTTTTGATGTTTAATGTTAATGATGAACTTCGCCCCATAGTAAATGCAATGTTAACTCAGGAAAAAGATTACGCTATTATAACTCTCTGGGATGAGGTTCAAGGGATAATAAGTTTTCATAATGTCTTAAGTTTAATTACCAAAGCTGGAGAACCAGAAGTTCCAGTGTATATTATCGGTTTACCTGATAATGCATTTGAAGCTGAAGCTGCAAAAGCAAAATTTGTTAGAGCTATAAATATGATTAAAAAAGTCTTCCCTTATATTGAAGAAGCTTCATCAGTAATTAAAACAACAAGAATTGGTGGAGAAAGAAGGAGATACGAAGTTAATGTAACAATAAGAACACCAAAAAAGTTTTTTAAATTCTCAGAATCTGGCTGGGACCTCCCCTCAATTTATGACTTAATTTCTAATAGAATCAAAAAGCTTGCATTAAAAAGGCGTTCAAAAATTAAAAGAAGATTTAGCGCTAATAGTTTATCTGAAATTTAGTTTGCTGTACGTTTTAATCCTAAAATCTTAATTTTTCTTTTTTCTTTAATTTCTTTGTGAGATAAAAAATGGAGATTTATGTTCTCCGGTCAAGGTATCCTGATTTAACTAAACTTTTTGTGGGAGGTTTACATGGAAAAGAATGGAAGGTTACTAAGCCTATACTTAAAAAGTTTATTATGAATGGTATGACGAACGCCTATGGTAAAATCATTATTATCCCAAAAATTACTCATAGCAATAGAAGTAAGTACATAAGTACGCTTAAAGAAGCCTATTATAAAACCTTAGAAGGTAAGCGTCTTTTAAAGTTAATTCAAAAATATAACCCTGATATCTACGTCGAGTTACATTGTTATAGGAAATCTGCTTACAATGTTCTCACAGATCCGCAAAGACTTGCTAAGAAAAATGTCCCCCCATTAGTTGAAATTAAAAATGGAGTTTTGATAGGATCTATATCTCCGCATCTTCTTTCCATCTACCATTTTAAGCTTAGTTTAGTTCTAGAAGTTTGCTGCAAATTTTCTGCTGAAGCAGAAGAAACAGTTTTAGAACTTTTAAAAGATCTAGGTGAAGCTAGGAGTTATAACGAAATTTTAGATAGGTGGTTAAGAAAGTATCCTAATCAGATTAATATAGCTACTAAGCTATATTATAATTGGTTTAAAAAGTATGGTCAAACTTTCAGGATTTAGAGGTGTATTTTCTTGGTTAAAAGTGTTAAATTAACATGTATTGTTGAAAATTTGACAGGGATACCCTACATAGAACTTTTAGGTAAGCATGGGCTTTCATTACTTTTAGAGATTGAGCGGGAACATGATAAGCTTAATTTACTGATGGATACAGGGCCTTCACCTGATGTTTTTTCTTATAACCTTGATGTTTTAAAGTTGGATATGGGAAAGGTTGAAACTATAGTTTTATCTCATGGCCATTATGATCACACTGGCGGGCTTATAGCAGCTTTAAAAAGAATAGGGAAAAAAAATGTTCCTATTATAGCTCATCCAGAATCTTTTAACTTAAAGTTTGCTTTTAGATTCAGGTATATAGGTATACCTTTTAAGCCCTCGGAAATTGAGGAAGCTGGTGGTAGGCTTATTTTAGCAAAAAATCCTGTATGGATAACTGATGATGTTGTTGTCACTGGCGAAATTGAAAGAACTACAGGTTTTGAGGATGTTAAGGGATTCTGGACCATAAAAGATGGAATACTCAAGGAGGATATTGTACCTGATGATCAAGCTTTAATTTTAAAGCTTGATGATAAAGGATTACTTATAATTTCTGGTTGTGCTCATGCTGGAATAGTAAATACAGTTAAGTATGCACAAAAAATCACTGGAATTAGCAAGGTTTATGGAGTTATTGGTGGTTTTCATCTTGAGGGAGCATCAAAAGAAAGGTTAGAACAGACCTTAAATGAGTTTAAAAAGTTTAACCCTGAAGTTGTTGCACCATGTCATTGTACAGGGTTTGAGGCTATGAAGCTTTTTGCTGAAACATTTGGAAAAAGATTTCTATTACTAAAAAGTGGTTTATCAGTAACTTTCTAAAACGAGAAAGCTAGCGGTTAGAAAAATTTATCTCTTTAATTTACCCTTACGGATTTCTATAAGATTTTTCCTATCCAATTTTTAGGTTGATGCTGTGATGGTTGGGCTTGACGCTACTCAGATATATGCTGTCATAATATTTTTTGTAACAATAGCTATCATTATTTCAGGTATTATTGACAGAACTGTAGTAGCTTTTTTTGGCGTTATTTTAATGATTATTTTTGGGGTTATGAATGAGGTTCAAGCTTTTATGTTTGTTGATTGGAATGTTATCTGTATTCTTATTGGTATATGGATTATTGCAGGATATTTTAGCAAGTCAGGTATACCGGAGATGCTTGCTATAAAATCTTTAAAAATTTCCGGTGGAAATCCTGCAACATTTATAGTTATGCTTGGAGTTTTTTCAGCTCTTGTCTCTATGTTTGTTGATAATGTTGTTGTTGTTTTAATGATGTCTCCTCTTATTTTGCATGTAACAAGAAGATTGAACCTAAATCCTGTACCTTTTATTCTGTTTATTGCATTATGTGCAAATTTTATGGGTACTGCTTTGCTTTTAGGAGATCTTCCACCTCAAATGTTACATAGTGTAAGTGGAATAGAATTTTTAGAGTTCATATGGCAATTTGGTAGGCCTTCATCTTTTCCTTTACTTCTAATTACCCTTATTGCAGTTATTTTATTTTTTTGGTTAAGATTTAAAAGGATGTTTTCAGGCAAATTTGTTTTTTCAAAATTTGAAGATGAAAGTGCTAATATTAAGGATAAACGTTTTGCATCTATTGTATGTTTAATGTTTATTGTTACAGTTTTTGCTATGTCTCTTAGGCAGGTTCTGAATGTAGCTCTTGGTTTTATTGCAATTTCTGGTGCTGTGATCTTGTCTTTAATTCTTGAAATCTTAGCTGGAAGAATTAATAAGCCAAGCTTTGAGAAAATACTTGCTGAGCTTGATTGGAGAGCAATATTTTTCTATATTCTGCTTTTTTCTATGGTTGGTGGAATTAAACATGTTGGTATAATTAAGATGTTTGCTGATTTTCTTTTTCCTTGGCTTGGTAAAAATGTACTGGTAGGTGTTACGGTGTTATACTGGTTTACTGCTGCAGTTTGTAGCATTGTTGAACATGATGCATATATTTTAACATTTCTCTACATCATAAAGGATTTGACATTTCACCATGGAATTGAACCATGGCCTTATTATTGGGCTTTAGTTTGGGCTGGAACGCTTGGAAGTAATGCAACTATTGCAGGCGCACCTGCTCTATATGTTGCTTTAAACATTTGTGAAAAGGAGGAAGGCAAAATTCCATTAAAAACATTTTTCAGTTATAGTATACCCTTTGTAGCTATATCCTTAGTTGTATGCTACATCTTAACATTAATTTTCTGGGTTTTACCTTACCTAACCTAAACAAAAGGTTATAAGAACCTTCATAGTTAAAAATCTTGAATAGTGTGGGCCGGTCGTCTAGATGGTTAGGATCTCCGCCTGACAAATTTTTCAGGAAGCGCGGAGGGTCGCAGGTTCGAGTCCTGCCCGGCCCACCAATTTTTGAGAAAATTTTAAAGCAAAGACTTCAGATAATATTTTTCTTAGTGTAAGATCAAAAATTTATGGAGGTGAGAGTAAAATAGGCTACGTGGGTAGACATTTAATTGTCGAATTTTTTAATTGTGATTTCGATGTTATTAATGATGAAAAATTTTTGGAAAGTGTTTTAGTTAAGGGTTTAAACGAAGCTGGAGGAAGAATAATATGGAAATTCTTTTACAAGTTTCATCCTTATGGTGTAACTGGAGTTATCTTAATTGCCGAATCTCACCTATCAATTCATACATGGCCTGAAAAAGGTTATGTTGCAATCGATATTTTTACCTGCGGATCTAAAATGGATCCGTGGAAGGCTTATAAAAGAATTGTTGAAGAAATTAAGCCTAAAAGAGTTAGAGTTTTAGAACTTAAAAGAGGAGCTTTCCATAAACCAAAAATTGTTGAGGAGGTTCTTAGTTGAAAAGTGGTGGTGTTTGGTACTCCGAAAATTTAACGGAAACAGCTCTTCTTCAATATAAAATTAGAAAGTTAATTTTTTCAGGTGAAACTCCTTATCAGAAGGTTGAAGTTATTGATACTTATGATTACGGTAAATGTTTAATTCTTGATGGTAAGCTTCAATCTTCACTCATGGATGAATGGATTTACCATGAAGCTATTGTCCACCCTGCATTACTAACCCACCCAAACCCCTCAAATATACTTATTATTGGTGGTGGTGAAGGGGGTATCTTAAGGGAAGTTTTAAAACATAACACTGTTTCCTCCGTAGTAATGGTTGACCTTGATAAAGATGTTATAGAAGTATCAAAAAAATACTTAAGAGAAATATGTGGAGATTCGTTTGAGGATAAAAGAGTTAAGCTTATTTTTGGGGATGGTAGAAGTTTTCTTACAAATCAACCTAACAATACTTATGATGTAATCATTATTGATGTAACAGATCCTCTAGAGGGGGGCCCCTCCTATCTTCTTTACACAAAGGAGTTTTATACTGTAGTTAATGAGAAACTAGGTAGTGAAGGTTTAATGGTTACCCAAGCAACCTCTATTTTTCACAGCCTAAGCTGTTTTTCAAGAATATATAAAACTGTAAGCGTAGTTTTTCCTTTAACTAGTGCATATAGAGTTGAAGTTGCATCTTATTCATCTCCTTGGGGATTTGTTTTAGGTTCAAAAAAGTTTAGTCCTGAATTTTTAACAGTGGATGAAATTGATAAGAAGCTTGAGTTAAGAGGTATTAAAGACTTAAAGTTTTATGATGGAAAAACACATCAATCTATTTTTAGTTTACCTAAACATTTAAGAAAAAAGCTTGAGGAAGAGGAAGAAATCGTCACAGACGATAACCCAACTTTTATGGTTTCCTAATTCCCCCTTATTCTGGGGTTTTTTATGGTTAAAAAACCAACCGTAAGTATATGTATGCCGACTTTAAATTGCGGGTTAACAGTTAAACTTGTACTTGATACAATTAAAAGCTTAGATTATGATAAGAGTAAATTGGAAGTTGTTTTTGTTGATGGTGGAAGTACTGATGAAACTTTAGATATTCTCAAAAAATTTAGGGAAGAAAACCTAGGGAAGTATTGGGGTATAAAAATAATTAAGCGTAAAACAAATATATCTGAAGCCAGAAACCTTTGTGTCTTAAGAAGTCATGGCAGGTATATATTTTTTGTCGATAGTGATGTTTTACTTACTAGAGAATGTCTGAAACGTTTGCTTAATCACATGAAAGTATGTAATATTGCAAGCATATTTTATGGTGATTATGGCTGGAAAGATCCTGATTGTAGCGTAAGATACGTAAAACATGTTGGTATGGGTTGTACGATGATTAAAAGGGAGGTTTTTAAAAAGATAGGGCTTTTTAATCCTTTCCTTAGTAGAGGTGAAGATTGTGACTTTTGCTTTAGGGCGGTAAATAACAATTTGAAGATACTTTTAGACTCTACGATTCAGCTTTACCATATGGGTATTGCTTTAGCTTAAAATCTAAAAGTTTTTCTCTGCAATAACATATAAGTTTGCTGCTATTGGTAAATACCTAAATTTTTTCTCAATCTTCTCGGCAATAAACCAAAAAATCATATTTAACTTTCCGATGGTGCTTAAATTTCTTAAGTTGTGGGTCTTATACCCGCTCATACCTGGCAAACTCAAAACAATATTTTTTAGTAAACCATCATAATATCCACAATCTAAGACTTTTAGGTTAAGTTCTTTAAGATACTTAGTTAGTATTTCAACCTTGTATCGTCTTAGATGACCATAAAGCTTATCACTACGTCTGTAGTAAAACTGAATAAAAGGTAAAACTCGTTTATGTGTGTTTGGTGTAGCAATAAAAATTTTCCCCTCATTCTTTAACTTATTAACAACTTTCTCCAGCGTTCTTCTATCATTAGGTATATGTTCAAGTACGTGGTGACATAATACTGTATCAAAACATAATGGTTTAAAAGGTAAAAATCTTACATCAGCAACAATAAAATCACAGAATTTTCCAGCTTTAATTTTTTTAGCATAATTTTTTGCAACCTTAATTCCTTTAAAAGACAAGTCAATACCAATACAATAGCAACTTGCTAAAAGAGAAATTAACGTGAGTATCCTCCCTAAACCACAACCAACATCTAAAATTACACTTTTTTTAGAAGGTTTAACACCATCAATAATCATTTTTACTGCAGATATTTCCCAAAAAGTAACCTTAAAAGTATCTTCAGCATTTCCATACTGTTTGTCATAAATAACCTTTTGACTAAAGACTTCATCATCACGCAAGAGAAATCCCGGTAGATAGTAATGTAAGCCAAAAAGCTAAAATGACCAACCTACATCCCAAGAGTAAAACATGGGCTCACGGCACCGCCGCTTCCCACCCCCTTTCGGAGAGTAGTACAACGAACGGCGTCCTCAGGATTCACTTCCGGGTTCTGATGGGACCGGGTCTTACCCTGAGGACTATGGCCGTGAGCCCATACTTTTTAGGTTAAAGATTAAGATAAAGTTTTCTCTATTCCAAATAAAGCTTTATTTACCCGAATCCTTCTTTTGTTGTTTGTGTAATGGACAATTTCAGATGGTGTTGGTTGAGATGCCTCTGCTTTCAGGGTTATTTGGTGAACAATCAAATATACTTACTTGGATTATTCAAGTATTTTTTTTGGTTTTCATATTTGCTTACATCTTTTATGGTCAAAGATTACAAATGGCTTTATGGGCCAGAGATATTGAAAGGTCTCTTTATAAACTTAAAGCTCTTAGAGATAAAGCCAGGGAAATTTCAATATCAACCGTTAAGGAGCTCGGTAAACCTGAGGTTGATCCAACCTCAAGAATAGACCAATTTTTAGAAAGATTTTTTATTGAACCTGTAAACCTAGACCCTGCTGGAATTGTTTGGAAACTTGACCATTTATTAAATGTACGTGATTTAAGCATGAAGGATGAGGTTCGTAGGCTTGCACCTAATGCTGATGAATCAACAATAAATAATTTAGAAAATCTTCTTGAAGCAGCGATGGACCTAAACTTTGTTTACCGGTATATTAGGCATTATTATATTTTAAGTAAGCGTACAAAATCCTATCTTTTATTGGCTCAGCTTCAAATGATTATGCCTATAATTTTAGAGCAAGCTTCGGCTTTTGAAGGAGCTATCCAAGCTTTTTCTAAGGGTCAACCTATAGGTGATGGTGCCGGTGCCTTAGTTGCAAACAAACTTGTTCGTGGCAGAGAGTGGAAAAAGATTGAGAAGGATATGGTTTTCGCCGAAACAAGTATTGATAGCAGGAAAGTTTATGTGTTAAAGGCTGAAGGTCCAGGTGGAAATGTGGGTAAACCTGGTGACGCTATTACAACTTTAATAGAAAATCTTAAATCCTCAGATTCAAGTAAACCTTCACTCATCATAATGGTTGATGCTGCATTAAAATTTGAAGGTGAGAAAACTGGTGATGTTGCTGAGGGTATTGGAGCTGCTATTGGTGGTATTGGTGTTGAAAGGTTTAAGATTGAGGAAGTTGCAAATAAGTATAAGATTCCATTGTTTGCTGTTGTCATAAAGGAGTCTTTAAGAGAGGCTATTTCCCCTATGAAAAAGGAGATTTATGAAGGTGTTGAAAAAGCCCTAGAAAGAATAAAGCGCATAATTAGTGAAAATACTAAAGAGGGAGATATTGTAATAATTGCAGGAATAGGAAATACTATAGGTATAGCCTAAACAAATGGTGAAAAATTGAATAAGGAAAAAAAGAATTTTTTGAAGGGGCTTTTCCGAATTTTCTTGCTAATGATATTCCTAATCTTTTTATATATTTTCTTGGAATTTTCTTCTATTCCCATAAACCAATATGATTACATTCTAACTTTGCTAAGTATTTTCCTATTCTTAGTACTTTTCACAATGCTTATAAGAGCATTAACAAGAACCCAACCTAAACCTTCACAAAAAGTTCTAACTCTTATTCAATGTACGAAATGTGCTTTTAAAAGTGTTAGAAATTTCCAAATTGGAGATTATATACCTAAAGTTATTGGTTCTTGCCCAAATTGTGGGGGGCCTTTCCAGATTGAAGCAATATATGTGGAAGAGCCTGCTAAAAAAGAGTCAAAAGAATCTTCAATATTCTAAATTGTCGTAACTTCAACCTTACCCTTATAGATTATAAATGTATGCTCTGATTGGGCTACTGGTTGCCTCTTCCTTTCAACTAATACTGGATAAGCATAGATATGCCTTGATCGGAGAAGACTATTAAATACTCTGTGGAAATCCTTAACAGGGGAAACTTTTAAAGCCCAGCGTAAAGCAAAAGGTAAGCTACGAAACTTTTCCCTTAAAACGTTAAAGAGAATTTTTTCCTCACCTCCTTTTGGAGGTTTATCTTTTAAAATTCTGTAGATGTACCCACTTGGTCCATTTTCAACTTCACCATAACCTTCTATGGTTGTTGAGAATGGTTCAATAGCATAAACTTTTCCCTCTTCTATTTTGCTGCCATTCATTAGGCCAACATTCGGTATATGAATTCCAGCATGGATAGTGTATCTTGACATTTCATGTCCTGTCAAATTTCTGATAGGTTGAACTCCATATCTTTTAATTGTTTCTTCAATAACTTTACCCAGACTAGAAACCTTAACTCCAGTATTAACAATTTTTAGGGCTTCTTCTAAAGCACGAATTGTAGCTTCTCTTAAACTTAGGTATTCGGGGTTAAAGCATATGGTTGTTGCCGTATCGGCTATATATCCATCAACATGAACTCCGATATCAACTTTAACTATAGATGCTGTAGGAATAACTTCTACATCGTTTGGTGGTGAAGTATAGTGTGCTGCAACCTCATTAACATCAACATTACACGGGAAAGCTGGTTTTCCACCTAAACTTAAAATTTTAGATTCCACAGCTTCACAAATATCAATGATTTTCATACCCTCTTTAATAAATCCCTCAACCCATCCTCTAACCTTTGAAGCTATCTCCCCTGCTTTCCTAAGCTTTTCAACTTCCTCTTCAGTAAGCATAATTTAAACCTTCTAAAACTTAAAGATAAATTCTAGTTTAAAATTAGAAAGTTTAATCATTTAAAGTTATAATTTTGGTTTACTAATACCTAATTATAGTGGTAATTATTCATGGCTGAAGGTAAATTTAAGTTTAAAAAACTCGCCCTTGGTGGAACATTTGACATTTTACATAAGGGGCATGAAAAAACTCTTCTAGAAGCTTTTAACTTAAGTGAGAAAGTTTTAATAGGGCTTTCAACAGACTCTCTTGTAAAATCTCTAAAGAAACATGAAGTAAATCCTTACGAGTATAGGAAGAAGGTTCTAGAAGAATTTTTATCTGAGAGAGGTTTTATTGGTAGGTTTCAAATAGTTCCCATAGATAACAGATTTGGTATAGCTCATATTGTTAAAGATTTAGATGCAATAATGGTTAGTAATGAAACTGTCTACATAGCTGAGGAGATTAACAGGATTAGGGAGATAAATGGTTTAAAGCGGCTTGAGATAGTCCTAATAGAAAAGGTTAAAGCTGAAAATGGGAAGCCGATATCATCAACAAGAATCCGTGCCAAGGAAATAGATAGAGAGGGTAGGCTAAGAAAAGGTTAATTTAAACTATATAAAGTTAGGTTAAGCTCTTTATAGATAAATTTATGTGAGGAAAATGATTAACTATGATACTCTATATTACAGGCTGTCCAGGTGCAGGTAAAACAACTATAGCTTTTGAAGTTTCAAAAATTATTAATTGGAAAGTTATAAACTTAGGTAATTTTTCGATTGAGAAAGGTTTTATTTTAGGTTTCGATGAAGAGTTAAGTTCATATATTGTGGATGTTGATTCCCTTTCAAAATATTTAGAAAAATTTTTAGCAGAATCTCAAGAAAATTTTATTTTTGATTCACATTTTGTTGTTAAAATTCCAGAAAGATTTAATCCTTTAATCTTTGTCTTACGGTGTGAACCTTTTGAGCTTATTAAAAGACTTACAAATAAGGGTTTTTCAAGAAAAAAAGTTTGTGAGAATGTTTTAGCTGAAATCTTAGATTTTTGCTTATATGAGGCTTTAGAGGTGTATGGGACCAATAGAGTTCATGAAATTGATACTACAGGTAAGAGTATTGAATATGTTACTAGGGAAATTTTATCTGTTATTCATGGAGAAAAGAAACCTGAATCCGGCATGTTTAATTGGCTTGCTAAACTTGAAAGCGAAGGAAAACTTGAAGAGGTGTTAAAAATATGTCTAAGTGTAGAGGTTACATGATGTTTAGATGCTCTTCCTGTGGAAAGATAAACATGGCTAAAGTAGGACAAAAAAATAAGCGTTGTGTTTTTTGTGGTTTAAAAAATAATTTGACTAAAGTTAAAATCCTAGCTTTGGCTTCAACAATAGATGAAGCTAAAGAAAAGATTAAAAGTTTAAAATTTAGTGAAGCATAATCTTCCTATTGCTAAAGTATAAGGTTAAGTATAAGGTTAAATATCCTTAAGATTAACATTAATTGGGATAGGTGATGTAATTGTCAAATATTGCCGCAAGAAGATTTTTTGAGGAAGTTTCAACAGCATTAGATAAGCATGTTGTGGTAGTAACAACTTCAAACAAAAAGTACGACGGTATACTTGTAGGCTTTGAGCCCACAACATTAAGCCTATGCCTAGCTGATGTAAAAAGCGAAGATGGTGGAGACATTCCAAAAATGTTTATAAACGGGAGAACAGTTGCGCAATTTTTTGTAACTGAGAAACCATTTAATCTTAAAGGTCTTGCAGAAAGATTAGAGAAAGTATTTCCTAGGCTTGTAAAAGTTTACGAGGATGCAGGAGTTATCCTCGTAATGGATAAAATCAGAGTTACAAAAGATGGTGTAATTGAAGGTTCAGGTCCAGCTGTTGAAAGAGTTAAAAAGGTTTATGAAGAATTTATAAGAGAAACATCAGGATAATCCTAAGGTAAAGGTTAATAGTTTAAAAATCTTAAGGCAAAAGCTTATTATATGTTATTAATGTTTTTAGAATGCTTCCTTTATAAGGGTTAGTTGATGTGTTTTGAGGTTAAAAATAAAGACTTACTTGGAAGAATAGGTAAAATTAAAACTAAAAGTGGAGTTATTGAAACTCCACTTTTACTCCCCGTTATTAACCCTAAAAAAATTGAAATTCAACCTAAAGAAATTTTTGATGAATTTAAATTTAAAGCTTTAATGACAAATGCTTACATTTTAAAAAAATACTTTGAAACAGATGTTATAAAAAGCGGTATCCACAATTTTTTAGGATTTAGCGGTGTTATAATGACTGATTCTGGCGGATACCAAATTTTAAGATACGGATATGTAGATGTTAAACCATTAGAAATTTTTGATTTTCAGGAAAAAATAGGCTCAGATATAGGTGTAATCCTTGATGTTCCAACAGGATGGGGTGTTTCAAAAAATTATGCTGAATGGACAGTAAATGAAACATTAAAAAGGGCTAGGGAAATCCAAAATTACCTTAAAAATAAACATATCACTCTTTGGGTTGGACCTATTCAAGGTGGAAACTATCTAGATCTTATCTCCTTTTCTGCAAGAGAATTAAGCAAGATTCCATTTGATATTTATGCTATTGGGAGCCCTACGGAAGTTATGGAAAGGTATTTTTTTGATTTCCTTGTAAAGATGATTTTAACTGCAAAGCTAAATCTCCCACCAAATAAGCCTTTACATCTTTTCGGAGCTGGTCATCCTTTTATGTTTTCTTTTGCTGTTGCTCTTGGCTGCGATATGTTTGATTCCGCATCTTATGCTCTTTATGCTAAAGATGAGAGATACCTCACAGAAACAGGAACAATAAGGCTCAAAAATTTGGAATATTTCCCTTGTGATTGTCCTGTTTGTAGAAATTTAACTCCAAAAGACCTAAAAGAAAAAGAAAAAAGTGAAAGAACGTATCTTTTAATGAGACATAATCTTTATGTTTGCTGGTCTGAAATTCAGCGTATTAAGCAGCATATAATTGATGGCAAACTTTGGGAGCTTTTAGAGCTAAGAGCAAGAGCTCATCCAAGCCTGTTTAAGGCATTTAGCTTAATTGCTAAATTCTCCAAACTTTTTCTGAAAGATACTCCTCTGTTTAAGGAGCGAGGAGTATTTATTTTTGATAACATTAGTGTTAAAAGACCTGAAATCATTTCTTACAGGGAGAAGTTAGTAGAAAATTATGGTAAACCTGAGGAAGCAGAAATCCTTCTCCTTTTACCTCCACCTTCTACTAAACCTTTTCATAAATCTAGGGAATTTAAGCTTATTTGTAAATTTTTAGAGGATGCAGACTTCAACCTTAAAGACTTTCATATATGTTTTTACACGGCTCCTTTCGGGGTTGTTCCACTAGAAATTGATGATGTTTATCCGTTATCCCAATTTGAAGTTGGTAAACCATTTAAAGGTGAAGTAAAAATCGAGGTTGCTAAAAGCATCATTAGGTATATTGAGGGTAAACCTTACAAGTTAATAGTGATTTACAGAGATCCCAAACTTCTAAGTGATAGGTTGCTTAGCAGAATAATTAAAGAAAAAAGAGGTTTAGTTAGTATTGATGTTATTAAAAAGCCTTATTCTAAGGATTCTTTTAACCACTTTATTGAGGGCTTAAAAAATATTGTTAGTAGAGAGTTTACCTAGCTTTAATATGCTTAACTACTGGTGGTCTTATCTTTTTAAGTATCCTATATCCACATTTTGGACATTTAAGCTCGGGCATCATGCTTAATTCATCATAGGTAAACTTTTTATTGCATCGGATACACTGATATTCTACCTTAATCTCAGCCAAGAAGTACACCGTTAAAGTTTTAATCTTCATGAAATTTAAACATTTTTAGCTGAAAAAGATAAATAAAAGTAAAATTTTCTTAGTTAAGAAGGAAATCTAAGGGTGGTGTGGAGGATAAACTTCCCAAAAAGTATAAGAACTTACTGTCCACGCTGCAAAACTCATACTATTCATATGGTTAGTCTCTACAGGAAGGGTAGAGATAGAGCTCTTGCAGCTGGAGCAAGACACCATGAGTGGGATAAGCATGGTTATGGAGGACAAAAATATCCTGAACTTAAAAGAACAGCTAAAACAACAAAGAAAGCCACGATGAAGCTCAGATGTAAGGAATGCGGCTACATTTCCCATAAAAAAGGAATTAGACTTAGAAAAGCTACAATAAAGTCTTAAAAGGCGGGGTTTATTATTATGGTTAGCAGATTAAGAGAGTTAATTCCTCGACCAAGAAGTAAATTTTTAAGAGTAAAGTGTCCTGAATGTGGAAATGAGCAAATAGTATTTAATATGGCAAGTATGCGTGTCCCATGTAAAGTTTGTGGAGAAGTTTTGGTTGAACCTACTGGTGGAAAAGCATTAATTAAGGGAGAAGTTGTAGAGGAGCTAAGTTAATTTTGAGTTTTTCCTTTACCTTTGCCAAAAATTAACTGTTATCAAGCTTGTATAGGGGTGTTCTAGTGAAAGATTCATCAAATGACAACTTTCCAGAAGTTGGTGAACTTGTTATTGCAACAGTTTCAAATATTGCTGATTATGGTGCATATGTAAAACTAGATGAATATTACGGTATTGAAGGATTACTCCATATTTCAGAGGTATCTTCGGGATGGGTAAAAAACATTTATGACCACGTTAGAGAGGGTCAAAAACTTGTTTTAAAGGTTTTAAGAGTTGATAAAGAGAAGGGACATGTAGATTTATCTCTTAGAAGAGTTAGTAAAAGAGAAAAACAAGAAAAAATGGCTGAATGGAAACGAAGAAAAAGAGCTTTATCGATTCTTGAAACTGCAGCTCAAAAAGTTAATCTTGACCCAAGAAAACTTGTTGATGAGGTTACACCTATTTTTGAAGATAAGCTTGGAGGTTTATATGAGGGGCTTGAAGAACTAGTTGAAAAAGGTGAGGAGCTTGCTGAAAAACTTAAGTTGCCAAAAGAGTGGATTAAAGCAATTTATGATGTTGCAAAACAAAAAATTAAACCTCAAGTAGTAAGCATTAAAGGTATCTTAAAGTTAACAACAACAGCTCCTGATGGTGTTGAGATTATAAAGAAAATTCTAATAGAAAGTAAGTCTGCTAGAAGGTTTAGAAAAGCAAAAGTTGATATTTATACTGTTGGTGCGCCTAAATATGTTGTTGAAGTTACAGCGAAAAATTATAAAGATGCTGAAAAAGTTTTAAATGAAGTTGTTTCTTACGCTCTAAAGGAAATTAAGAATGTTGGTGGTGAAGGCGAGTTTAAAAGATAAGCTTCTAGTCTGGTTGATATTTTTTGTCTCCAATATTACTAAGAAAGTGTAAAAGTTGTGGTGAATATACTTTAAATCAAGCTTCTTGTCCAAAGTGTGGTGGCGAAGTTTACATTCCAGTACCTCCAAAATTTTCACCTGATGATAGATATGCTAAATACAGAAGAATGATGAAAGAACTTGCAAAAAATAGAATGCAAAGCTAATCCGTACCTTTAACTATTATAACTTGAGTTGTGATTTTAGGTTCATTATTCACAACGTATTGATGGGATGGAGAAACATATATAATGTTAAACTTTGTTAGAGTAACATTTCTACCACAAGCATAAAGAATAAGCTTCCCAAGCAAGGTATCCCAATCTGGAAGCCCATTTGCATCTTTATCAACACTTTCAATGCTAATTTCAGGGTGAACTTTATTAGCTATTCTTGCCATCCAACCCCACTTACCTTCATCTCCAAAACCAAGAGGTTGATGGGAGTTTAACCACTTAGCTGTTGTTATAAATACTAAAATGTATGTTGAGTTAAAATATTTCTTTGAAAGGTTTAATGCTCTAGTTTCATTTGAGAGTAAAATTTGACCGATATGTGCTATTTGTGTTGTGTTTAATGTTGCATTATCAGCAACACTTGTACTATTCCCATAGATTGCAACCCAATAACCATAATCCCACCAACATATAACCGGCGCTCCCTTAGGTATATTTTTATCAATCCAGTGTAAAGCATCAAACCAATCCTCACGGTACTCCCTAATAGGAACGGATGCTGATGCTATAGTGACGGGTGTATAAGCATACTCAATAGCCCTATAAAATGTCGGTATTAGAGTTGCAGTAAAGATGATCACAATAAATATCAAAACTCTTAAATCTATAGTGGCTAAAATCTTCTTCTTAGTTGAAATTTTTCCAAGTTTAACTCTTTCAACAATAGGTTTTAATGTTTCAATGATACCATAAGCTGCAAGTAGGCATGCTGCTGGTGCAAGAATAAGGTTAAGCCTAATAAATGAGGCTGCAGCATAAAGTGAAGTTAAACCAAAAAGTATTAAATATAAAGCCTTATAGTCTCCACGCTTAAATGCAAAATATAGGCCTAAAGGTAGGAGGAAAAGGATAATTCCAAAGCTGTTATAAAAGGTTGCCCAAGTATTCATCTGATGCTCTGCAACTGATTCAATGATAGGTGATTCAGCTCTAAATTGCGGATTAACAACGGCTAAAAACTTCCCTGTGATTGGGGCTACTGCTCCAGAAAAATATAAGGTTGCTGAAATAATAATGGCTAAAATAACAATAAAAATTCTGGGTAAAAATCCAGCGGAATATCTAAAGTTGATGTGTTTCACTGCTTCATGAACTGTTAAAACAGCAAAACCACCAAGAACAGGGATAATTCCAAAGGTTGTTATAGTTGCTAAACCTGGTCTTGGAAATGGTAGGGATAACAGTATACCGATTCCCATAGTTAAAAGGTAAGCTAGTGTTAACCTAGAAGATTCTCTTCTAACAATAATTGCAATTATAAGGTATAGTGGAATTAAACCAAACATGTAGTAAAAAGCTCCCCATGAAATTGTTAGATAAGTTAAAAATAAACCTGAAAGTATTGAATAAAGTAAGCATCTTTTTAAGGTATTATGCGGATTAATTGCTTTTACGAAGAAAAGAGAACATAAAACTATTGCAAAAACCCCTACACTTTCATGCTTAAAAAAACCTAGACTTGTTCTACTAATGTAAGCTGAATTTAAGGCTAAGAAAAGGGCTGCAAGAAGCCCTGTTTCTTGTCCACCAAATTCTTTACCAAAGAAATATAATGCCAAAACTGTAAGCATAGCCATAAAAGGTGGAAAATAAATTGTAACATCCATTAACGAAACATTCAAACCTAAACTTTGAATAAAAATGTAGAATGTTGCTGCTGTAAGTGGTAAGCCCATAGGTGTTGTTGAGGCTACTGGCCTCCCCCAAGGAAACCATGTTCTATTATCAATCCAGCTGTTACTGAAAATCCAGCTGGTTCCGTTTTTAATGATGTGGTCCGCAACATACCAATGCCAGAAAGAGTCAAATTCGCTTAAATATGCACCCCATTTTAGTGGTAAGATTCTTACAGCAAATGCTATGAAGCATATTATAATCAGGCATACGAGGCTTAAAATACTCCTTAGGCTCAGCTTTTTGAACATCCCTAAACTTTTAACCTCCAAGTTTCAGCAAAAACCTATATATGCTTAATCAGTATTTTTGTTTTTCCAGGAAAGCATTGCTTAAAAAAGCCTAATTTAGTTGGTCAGCATGGTTAAATTTTACAGAAAACGTTACGTACTTTTTAAGTTGATTTCAGAGGGAAGTAATATTGAGGAGGATGCTGTTAAAAGGGCTATACTAAACTCTTTTCAAATACTTTTCGGTTTAACAGGGGTGGGCGAAGCAGGTTTAGTATTCTTAGGTTATGATAATCAAACCTCAACAGGAATAATTAGATGCAACCATAAATTTGTAAACAATCTAAGAGCATCTTTAACATTCATCAGAGAAATTAACGGTAAGAAAACATCAATCTACACATTAAGAATTTCAGGAACATTAAAAACATTAAAAGAGTTTAAGGAGAAGGTCTTTAGAAAGGATATTTAACATCAAAACTTGGAGTAGTATTAAAAAATTAATTTTATTATTCAGTTCGTCGCGTGTTCTTCATTTCATATGGGATCAGGCTGGGACGACTTCATCATGCAATAAATAAGAAGTATTTGAGATATTTATCTATTTGTTTATTCCTCTTCCTTATTTTTGAAAAAATTCTCAATTTTTTCAACAATATCCATAAAAGATTTTGAAGCAGGAGTATTTGGATGTTTAACTATAAATGGTATTCCATCATCAGAAGTTTCGCATATTCTTGGGTCTAAAGGTATTTTTCCAAGAAATGGTACCTTAAGTTCTTCAGCAATTTTTTCACCACCTCCAACTTTAAAAATGTTTATTATAGATCCGCAGTTTGGGCATACAAAGCCGCTCATGTTTTCTATAATTCCTACTATTGGTGCTTTAAGTTCATGTGTGAAGGTTACAGCTTTTTTAACTACAAGTTGGGAAACTTCTGAGGGAATTGTAATAATAATAACTCCGCTTACCTTAGGTATAAACTGCATTATGCTTAATGCTTCATCACCAGTTCCTGGGGGGAGGTCTATAAGCAGATATTCAAGTTCCCCCCAAACAACATCACTTAAAAATTGTCTAATAGCAACAGATTTTAATGGTCCACGCCAAATAACTGGTGTCTCATCGCTTGGAAGTAAAAAGTCCATAGAAACAACTTTTATTCCCAAAGGCCCAAAAACTGGAAAAATTCCGGCTGGTCCTGCATTTAAATGTCCACCCCTAACTCCAAGGATTTTAGGTATACTTGGTCCAGTTATGTCTGCATCTAAAACCCCGATAAGGTTTGGTCTACCTCTACTTGCTAGGGCAACTGCAAGATTAGCTGTTATTGTACTTTTGCCTACACCTCCCTTACCGCTTAGAATAGCAACCTTATATTTGATATTCTTCATTCTTTCCTCAATTTTTTCTAGTTGTTCTTTAAACTCTGTTTTCATGTTGGTTTTCAATTTTCACGCCTCAATAAATGTTGCTTACTCTTACATAGTATTGGAAGTTAAAGTAAAAACTTATATTTTGTGCATTTGCACTTTTTAACCGCAGAAACTTCTTTAAGTTTAAAGCTTTTAAGCTTTAATAACCTACTTTATTAGGTAATCCGCTAGAAGGTGGTGCTTATGTGGCGTTGGGGCAGACGCTGGCATGGTCCAGGTAGACCTATGAAACCAAGATTCTTAAGCGTAGAACCAAGATTAATAAGGTTTGCACCTCTAAATCTGGATGGCAACCCAATAGGGCTTGATAACCCTATTTTCATGAGTTATGATGAATTTGAAGCATTTAGACTAGTTTTTTATGAGGAGCTTACTCAGGAGCAGGCTGCTCAAAGAATGAGAGTTTCAAGAGGAACTGTTTGGAGATGTTTAGAAAATGCTAGAAGAAAAATTGCAACTATGCTAGCTGAAAATAGGCTTTTAGTAGTAACTCCTGAGTAGATTAGCTTTTTTAGCTTTTAACGTAAATTATAAAGGTTTCCCTAAATATTTTAAACAAGGGTTTAACTAGCGGTTAAAAATGAGGTTGTACTAATTTGAGGGAGATAAAGGAACCATATAAGCCTTTAAAAGTTGAGGAAGAAGTACAAAGATTTTGGTTAGAGAACAGAATCATAGAGAAAGTTTATAGTTTAAGGAAAGATGCACCTTATTTTAGGTTTTTAGAGGGACCTCCAACAGCTAATGGTTTTATGCATATTGGACATGCTAGAGGCAGAACAATGAAAGACATCATTTTAAGGTTTAAATCTATGTGTGGTTTTAATGTTTGGCGTAAAGCAGGATGGGATTGCCAAGGATTACCTGTTGAAATCGAGGTTGAAAAGAAACTTAAGCTAAAATCTAAACGCGATATTGAAAGGGTGGGTTTAGATGTTTTTGTTGAAGAGTGCAAAAAATTGGTTAAGTACTATATAGACCAC
Source organism: uncultured Candidatus Bathyarchaeia archaeon (assembly GCA_964569845.1). Lineage (GTDB taxonomy): Archaea > Thermoproteota > Bathyarchaeia > Hecatellales > Hecatellaceae > CAZMUQ01. Next base: position 34,521 of record CAZMUQ010000002.1, on the reverse strand, counting down.
TGGAGAAGAGTATCTGAGCGGCTTGCCATTTGGCTTGATTATGATAATGCGTATAAAACTATGGATGATGAGTACATAGAATTTGTTTGGTGGTTTATTAAAAACGCATATGGTAAAGGATTACTCAAAGAAGATTTAAAAGTTGTTCCAACATGTCCAAGATGTGAAACTTCTCTTTCAGGCCATGAGGTAAGTTTAGGTTATACAACTGTTTTAGATCCTTCAATATACGTAAAATTTCAACTTAAGGAAAAGCAAGATGAATACATACTAATCTGGACAACAACACCTTGGACCTTGCCAGGAAATGAAGCTGTAACTGTTCATCCTGATGCAGACTATGCTAAAGTTTTAGTTGGTAATGAAAAGTGGATTTTAGCTAAAAATCTTGTTGAAAAAGTTATGAATGAGCTTAAAATTAAAGACTTTACAATTATTGAAACGGTTAGGGGAATCGAACTTAAAGGTTTAAAGTATATTCATCCATTAATGGATGAAGTTCCAGAACATAAAAAACATTCTGGGTACTTTGACCACTCAATATTATGTGGTTTACATGTAAGCTTAGAGGAAGGTACTGGTTGTGTTCATACAGCTCCAGCTCACGGGCCGGAGGATTTTGAAATAGGCTTAGAATATGGTATTCAAATTTTTTGTCCAGTAGATCAAGCTGGACAATTTACAGATATGGGGGGTAAGTATGCTGGACTTTATTTTAAAGATGCAGATAGCAAAATTATTGAAGACTTAAAAGTTAAAGGTTTACTTGTTTATGAAGGTAAAATCGAACATGAGTATCCTCTATGTTGGAGATGTGAAACCCCGTTACTTTATAGGGTTGACAAACAATGGTTTCTTAAAGTTTCAAGTCTAAGAGAAAAACTTTTAGAGGAAAATAAGAAAGTTTTGTGGATTCCACGTTGGGCTGGGGAAAATAGGTTCGGTGAGTGGTTAGCTAATGCTGAAGATTGGTGTATTTCTAGGGCAAGAATTTGGGGTAGCCCATTAAATATTTGGAGATGTAAAAATTGCGGGGCGCTGGCGGTTCCTGGCACAATTAATGAACTTAAAAGTTTAGCTAAAAAACTTCCGGACCGCTTAGAACTACATCGTCCATGGATTGATGATGTTATTCTCAGGTGTGATAAGTGTGGCGGGGATATGTTCCGTGTACCTTTTGTTGTTGATTGTTGGCTTGATTCGGGGGTTGCTCATAGTGCAAGTGTAAATGCTTTAAAAAATGAAGATTTGTTTAAAAAACTATATCCCTATGATTTCATAACTGAAGCTGTAGACCAAACAAGAGGATGGTTTTATTCTTTACTTTCCACAGCAGTGGTTCTTTACGGCAAAACTCCCTACCTTAAAGTTTTATGTCAGGGACATGTTGTTGATAAATACGGCCAAAAAATGTCTAAATCGCGTGGAAATGTTGTATGGGTGGAGGATGCACTACAAGTTTATGGCGCAGATATTTTAAGAGCATATCTAATATGGAAATCATCCCCAGAAGCAACTTTAGCTTTTGACCCTGAAGAATTAAATCAAATAAAGCGTATGTTAAGTATAATTTGGAATGTTTTCACGTTCGCAACAACCTACATGATTCTTGATAATTTTAAACCTTCTGATTGGCCTATAGAAAAAGTTGCAAAGGATTTTAGAGCTGAAGATAGATGGCTTCTTTCACGTCTCCAAAATGTAATAAAGAACGTTACCACCTACCTTGAAACTTTGCAATTAAATAAAGCTTTAAGAGAACTTTTTGATTTCTTAATTGATGATGTAAGCAGATTTTATATTAGGATAATTAGGCGAAGAACATGGATTGAAGCTGAAGAGATTGATAAATTTGCAGCCTACGTAGCTCTTTATAATGTTTTAATGGATAGTTTAAAACTTTTAAGTCCCTTTACTCCTTATATTTCAGAAGCACTTTATAGATTTCTAGCTGAAAACAGTTTAGAAAGTATCCATATGCATGATTGGCCTAAGTTTAATGAAGCACTTCTAGATAAAAGACTTGAAGAAGACTTTAAAATCTGTAGAGAAACCATTAAAGCAATTTCAACTGCAAGACAAAGGAAGAAGTTTAAACTTAGATGGCCTGTAAGAGAAGTTATTGTTTCTCCTGCAAACGATAATGTAAGAGAAGCTTTACTTAGACAAACGGATGTTCTCCTAAACCAGGTTAATGCAAAAAAGGTTACAGTATTAGGAGTTGAAGAAAAGCCAAAGTTTCTACAGATTGATATTAAACCAAAACCAAGTTTAGGTGCAAAATTTAAGGAATTAACTCCAGAAATTCTTAGAAAGGTTAATGAAATAAGTAAAGATGACTTGGTAAGAACAATTTTAGAGAAAGGATCCTTTGAAGTTAAAATTGATGATAAAAATATTCTTCTTAAGAGGGAAGATTTCAACATCTTAGAAATCATTCCAGACTATATATCTAAAGAAAGCTTTGTGTATGGTTCTGTATTTGTGGATGTAACAAAGACACCTGAAATTATTGCTGAAGCTTTTGCTAAAGATGTTGTTAGAAGAGCTCAGTTAATGAGGAAGGAGATGGGTCTAAATGTTGAAGATTATGTTAATGCTTTAATAGGATGTGAAAGTGTTGAATCAATGGAACTTTTAAAATCCATGGAGAGTTATATTAAAACGGAGCTTAGGGTTAAACAATTAGATATTGTAAAAATAGATGATGTTAAGCAAAGAGAAGGTGCTTACCTTAAAGATTGGGATATTGAAGATGAAAAAGTAAAAATTTTGCTAGAAAAAGCTTAACTTCTATTTTTCTTCTATTGGAATGATTTCAACATCCTCAATTTTAAACAAAAGTTTTTTGCCGCACTTTGGACAAACTCCCCCGTTACGCTCAATTATTTCTTCTGGTGGTTTAAGTTCTATACCTCTGTAAAACTCGTATCCACATCCTTTACAAACTACTATTTGAGGCATAAGCGCCCCCTCAGGCTTCTCTTTTTTGTGGTATTAATATTTTAAACCCTTTAAAACTTTACTATTTTTAAACCTTCTTTTTAGAGGAATTTTTCAAATAAACTTTTTAAATTTAACAATTAAACTTTACAGGGTTATTGTTGACGTACTTTTGCGGCGTAAAAAATGCTAAGATACCTGGTTGTTAGGTGAATTGGGAGTATTGAAATCTAGAAGAGGATATACATTAATAGTTGCTGAAAAACCAGATGCTGCCGAACGTATTGCTAGAGCTTTAAATCCAAATTTTAAAAGAATGGTTAAGTTTAAAATCCCATATTTTGAGCTTAAGAAGGATGGAAAAAAAATTGTTGTAGCTCCAACTTTAGGGCATGTTTACACTGTTACTCAAATGAGGGGTGGAAGAAATTACTATCCTGTTTTCACGTTTAAATGGGCTCCAAGGTATGTAAGTGAAAGAGGAGCCAAAAAAACAAGGAGAGTTATTGAACTTTTTAAAAGTTTAAGTAAAGATGCTGTAGAATTTATTAATGCAACAGATTATGATATTGAGGGTAGCTTAATAGGTTATATGATTTTAAAGTATGCTTGTAACGGTAAAGAGAAAGAAGCTAAAAGAATGAAATTTTCAACTTTAACTAATGAGGAGTTAAATAATGCTTACAAAAATCTTCTTCACCATTTAGATTTTGAGCTTGTAGAAGCTGGTAGAACTAGGCATGAAGTAGATTGGCTTTATGGAGTAAATCTTTCACGGGTATTAACCTTATCTGCAAACAAACAAAATGGTAAATATAATGTCCTAAGCATTGGTAGAGTTCAAGGCCCAACATTAAAGTTTATTGTGGAAAGAGAAATTGAAATTAGAAGTTTTGTGCCAAAACCATACTGGGAGATTAAGGCTTACGCAAAAATTGGTGATAAAAATTATGAATTAAGGTTTTCTGAAGAAAAAATAGATTGCAAGGATACTGCTATAAAGATTGTTAAAAATTGTTTAGGAAAACCAGGCAAAATTATAAGAATAGAAGAGAAAACTGTTAAAAGAAACCCTCCAGAACCCTTTGACTTAGGGTCGCTTCAAAGAGAAGCTTATAGATTTTTTGGTTATAGTCCAAGCAAAACATTGAGTATTGCTGAAAGATTGTATCTTGATGCATTAATCTCCTATCCTCGAACATCAAGTCAAAAATTGCCTCCAACAATAAATTACAAGGAAATTTTAAGTGAAATATCCAAAAATAATGAGTACAGAAAATTAGCTTTACAGCTTATAAGGGAAGAAGAGCTAAAACCTAGAGAAGGTAAAAAAGTAGACCCAGCACATCCAGCTATTTATCCAACAGGTAGTATACCTGAAAAGGAACTTAAAAGTGATGAAGCAAAAATCTATGACTTAATTGTAAGGCGTTTTCTTGCAACTTTCGGTAAACCTGCTATTAGGTTAAGCACTAAAGTTTTAATAGATTGTAATGGCTATAGGTTCTATCTTTATGGTGGAAGAATTGTTTATGATGGATGGATTAAATTTTATGAACCCTACGTTGAATTTGAGGAAACGATTCTTCCACCTTTAAAAGTTGGAGATAAAGTTTTCTTAGAGAATGTTGAATATGTTACAAAGTATACTGAACCTCCTCCCCGTTATAATCCTGCAAGTTTACTAAAGGTTATGGAGGAAAATAATATCGGAACTAAAACTACCAGAGCTGAGGTTATTGAAACTCTTTATGAGAGAGGATATGTTGTAGGAGAAAGAATGGTTGCAACCGAGCTTGGCTTCTCAATGATTGAAACTTTAAGTCAATATTGTCCAGAGATTATATCTGTTAATTTAACTAGGAGATTAGAAGAAAAAATGGGGAAGATTGAGAAGGGATTAGAGAAAAGAAAAATTGTTTTAATTGATGCTGTTGAGCAGTTGAGACCTATTCTTACTAAGCTAAAATCTGTTGAAGATGAGGTAGGGGTTAAACTTTCAGAAGCAATAAAAGAGGAGTTTTTAAGAAAAAGACTTGTCGGTAAGTGTCCAAAATGTGAGGATGGAAAGCTTATAATTTTGAGGTCTAGGAAAACATTTAAAAGATTTATAGGATGCTCAAACTTCTTTACTGGAAAGTGTAATATGGCTTTACCTCTTCCTCAAAAAGCTGGTGTTCAAACAACTGAAAAAACCTGCAATATTTGTGGTTGGCCTATAATTATTGTTAAACCACTGGGAGGCCGAACATTTAATACATGTGTTAATCCTGAGTGTCCATCAAGATCTAATATAAATCAGAATAATTCTACCTAATTTTAGCTGGTGTAAATTTATGGGAAGATGTGTTATTTGTGGTAGGGAATCTTCTAATGATTTTTGTTATAGGCATATGCTTTCTTACCAAAACCTTAGGAAAACTTTTAACTATTGGAAGAAAGCTATGAAAATAGGGTGGAAAGAGTTTCTTAGTGAAATAGAAAAAAACCCTAGTACGGGAATTTGGGTTAAGGAGGTTGTAGCTTATCTTCTCAAAAAAGAGGAAAAAAGAAAAGTTTAGAAGAAAATTCGGTAAACCTGTTGTTGAAAAAGGCTACCCTGAAAAACTATCATATGCCTTTCTTTTCCTCATGATTGGATTAGCAATATTTCTTATTGGTGGAGGAATATATGATATTTTTCGTTTTCCTCCGCCTGTTATAGTTCTTGGTGGAAATAGGTTACTATTTTTTGTTCCAGGTGATTTAAGCGCCCAAACAATGGTTGAAAGCATTTTCTCAATGATTCTTCTTCTAATAGGTTTTTTGGGTTTTCTTATGATTAGTAGAGCTAGTAAATCATCTTCTACAAGATATACAACATTACTTTTAACGGTAGGTTCAACATTAATTGTTATCGGGGTTTCATTAATGCATCTACTTTTAACTTTGAAATAGATAAATATTAATGGTTGAGTTTATGGTTAAAAGTTACATTATACATAGGAAACTTTCACCTAAAAAGCTAAATTTTGTAATCATTACTGTTAGCACCTCAAAATATATGCTTAAATCTAGCGGAAAAGAAGTTAAAGATTTGTCTGGGGATATTATTACATTTCTTCTAAAGAAAGCAGGATACAAAATTTTAGATAGGCAACTTATACCTGATAACTCTAAAGTGATTAAGAGAACAATACTCAAGTACTTAAAGCATAAGGATGCTGATGTTCTTCTTCTTACAGGGGGAACAGGCATTACAAGAAATGACGTATCTGTTGAAGTTGTTGAAAAACTTTTACAAAAGAAACTTCCTGGATTCGGAGAAATTTTAAGAAAGCTTAGCTATGAAAAAATAGGTTCAGCTGCAATTTTAACAAGAGCTACAGCTGGTGTCGTGGATGGTAAGGTTATTTTTTGTTTACCTGGTTCACCTGATGCTGTTAAGTTGGCTGTTAAAAAACTTATAATTCCTGAAGCCCCACATATAGTAAAACATGCTAAAGAGTAATAATGAAACGTTATGCTGTAAAAGTATACTATAATGGTTCAAATTTTCATGGTTTTCAGCTTCAAAAAGATAAAAGGACTGTTGCAGGAGAACTTCTCTCCGCACTATTAAAATCTCGACTTGTGGATGATCTTAAGGCAGCTTCCTTTCAGGCAGCTTCAAGAACTGATAGAGGAGTTAGTGCTTTAGGGCAAGTGATAGCTTTTAATACTGAAAAAGTTTTTACTCTTAAAAGATTGAATAATTTCTTACCTTATGAAGTATATGCTTGGGCTTGGGCTGAAGTAAACTTAAACTTTAATCCTAGAAGAGATGCTAAGGAAAGAACGTATGCTTATATTTTAAGGTATAATGGGGAAAACCTTAAAGACTTACTAACCTTAGCTAAAATCCTTGAAAGGAAAGTTTCTTTTGGATGGTATGTTGATGCTTATGGTAAGATTTTTCCTAAAAAGTTGAAAAGTATTGATGTTAAAGTTAAAGATGACATCCTTTTTTTGATATTTAAATCTAGAAGTTTCACTAGAAGCTTAATACGTAGACTTGTAACCTTAATGTTAATGGGTAGTAAAGGAGAGTTAAGCTTAAGCAGTATTGAGAATTTCCTAGATAAGGATATAGGTGTTAAGACTATAATTCCGCCAGCATCGCCTGAAAATCTAATTTTGATTGATGTAAAGTATAACTTTAAGTTTAATATTGATGAATATTCAGTAAGAATTCTTAAGGACAAGCTTTTACAATACATCTATAAAGGTGAGATGTTTAAGTTTGCATTAGAAAATCTTAAAACTTTTGAGAGTTAACAGTGTTTTTATTACAGTTTTATGTTGACATGGATGTAAGCTTAGCATTAACAATTAAACTAAACCTTTAAAAAAGGCTTAACTCTTATTTTAGCCTAACCATGGTGCAGGTATGGTGGAAACTTAAGAATGAAAGTAGAAGACAAAAGTGTCTTAGAGGAAGTTTCTAGAAAACCCTTGCTAAAGGAGATTATCTTAGAAAACTTCATGAGTTACGAGTATGCACGTATCCCTCTTAAACCAGGATTAAACATAGTATGCGGTCCTAATGGTTCAGGTAAATCTTCTTTACTTATAGCTTTATCCGTAGTTTTAGGTCAAACTTATACTGAAAGATCTAAAAAGCTAAGTGATTTAATACGCTGGGGTGAGAAACAGGCAAGAATAACGCTTGTTTTTGATAACTCTAAAGTTAATGGTAAACGACCAATAAAAGGATGTAGCTCAGATTTATTCTTAGTTTCAAAAATTCTTAGAAAGGATGGTCTTTACTGGTATGAAGTTGATTACCATGAGGTAAATAAGGCTGAGATTGTAAAAATTTTCTCAAATTTAGGAATAAACCCAAACAATATGCTTATAATCATGCATCAAAACATGATTGAAGAGTTTAGCTTCATACCTCCAAATAAGAAGCTTATGATGGTTGAAGAGGCTGTTGGCTTTCAAGCATATCGACAAAGAGTTTTAGAAGCTCAAGAAAGACTTAACAAGATTTTAAGTGAAGAATCTGAAGTTTTAAGGCTTCTATCAAATGCTGAACAAACTCTAAAATATTGGAAAGAGCAATATGAAAGACTTGTTAAGAAGAGAGAATTTCTTGAGAGAAAAAATTATTTAAATGCTGAGCTTGCATGGTCTCATGTTTTTAAGCTTAAAAATGAACTCGAAAGATTAAAGGATTCTTTTAGGGATAAGAAAAACGAAGTAGAAAGAATTAAGGATAGCATTAAAAAGATTAAGGATAAAATTGAAAATATGAATATTGATGTAATTAAACTTAAAGATGAAAGAAAAGAGATTTTCTATAAAATTCTAGAATTGGAAAAAGAAAAAGGTCGGATAGAAGCTTATTTAGAATTTAGAGAGCTTCTAAACAAACATAAAAATAAAGATTCAGAAAATTCTGTAAAACTTCCTAAAAAGTTGCTTTTAGAGTTTGAAGCTAAATACAAGAATATTGTCGGTAAACTTGATGAGGTTAAAAAGTTTAAAGATAAACTAGTACAAGAGATTAATAGATTAGATGAAGAAATAGAACTCCTTCAAGAAGAAATTTTAGACCATAAAATTAGGGAAGCCACCTTAGATTTTCAAAAGAATATTTTAGAAAAGGATATTGGAAAAATAGGCTTAGATGTTTCCCGGCTTGAAAAAGAGTTTCAACAATACTTTATTAAAGCTGATAGTTTGGAGCTAAAAATTGAAACAAAGCGTAGTCCACAAGAGGTAAATGAAGATTTAAGAATTATAAATTTACAGCTTGAATCTCTAAGGGATGTTTCAGATGAAGCTGAGATGATGTTTGAAAAATATTTTAAGGTTTTTGAGGAGCTTAAGGAGAAGTCTATAATTGTTGCTGAGAATAAGCGTAGAATGTTAGCTGAAGTTGAAGTTAGAAAGCAAACATGGAAAACTATCATAACCAATTTTCTTGAAGATCTAAATAAAAGCTTCAATACAACCCTTCAAAGTATAGGTGCTAATGGTAGCATAAAGCTTGTAAATGATGAGGATATAGAATCTGCAGGGCTAGAAATAAGTATAGGCTTCTCTGGTTATTCTCCAAAAGTTTTAGATGCATACACTCAAAGTGGTGGAGAAAGAAGTACAGCTGTTATGGCTTTTCTTCTTTCACTTCAAAAACATGTTAAATCTCCAATAAGGGCAGTTGATGAATTTGAAGTTCACATGGATCCGCGGAATCGTGAAATAATCTCCAAGCTTGTAGTTTCGACAGTAAAATCGCAGAAAAATATGCAGTATATTGTAATAACACCAGGACTTTTGCCAATTTTTGATAAAGACGCAAATATAATTATTGTTCAGAATATTAGCGGAAAATCAAATGTTAAACTTCTGGTTTGAGGTTTAAAATTGGGTAAAAAAGGCGAAAACAGCAGGGAATTTCTCTTAAGAGTTATTAGCTTATGTAAAACAGTTGATGAAAAAATTCTGGATCCATTTGAGGTTGAAGTTTGCGAAATACTGGAAACCCTTAGAGGTTTGCTTAATAAGTATAAATCTTTTGAAGATTATTGTTTAGATGCTGAAGCGATAAATAGTTTGTCAAAAGTTGTTAAGCTTCAAGAAGAATGGATAAAGCATAAATCTAAACCTTATCTTGACCTTGAAACTGTTAAATCAAAGATACGTAGCATTAAAACAAAAAAATTAGCTGAGATCCTTCTAGAATCTTGGAATCCTATCGCTACTATTAAAGCTCTCCCTATTAAGAAGTTGGAGGAAGCTTTAAAATATTGGAAGAATCTTGCTCCTCAAAAACTTAAAATGAAAAAGCTTAATCTTCAGGATACACCTCAGATAGAAGTTATGTCGTGGAAGGAGGTAGAAAATCAAAAACTTATACTCAAGAGGGAGTTTGAAAAAATTTTAAAAGATTTATGGGAGCTTCTTAAGAATAAAGCTAAGAACGGTAAAATTTCCTATTGGAATTTTATACACTCCAATATTTACGAGGAATTTATTGTTAAAGCATATTTAACAAGTTTTCTCATCAGCTATGGTTACGCTGAACTTATTACAGACCCATTAAAAAATGAAATTTTCCTAATTCCAAAAAGTGAACCTAAAAAAAGTGGTAAAATTTCCTCCTTTATAATACCTATAAGTTATGAAAAATGGATAGCTTTAAGGAAGGCTGTTTAAGTTGAGTAAGAAAAGAGTTAAAGATTTTTACAAATATAGTTTAAAAAAACTTGTTAGAATGCTTTTACTTCAAAGACACAAAATTCCTGGTGTTAAAAGCTCAGAGTTAAAAAGGGCTTTTGGAGAAGATTATACTAAACTTTTAATGATTTTGAATGATGAGCTTAAAAAGCTAGGGTTAAAGGTTAAAGTTTTTTCCGGTGATGGTTTTAAAAAAAGCCTAAATGAAATTTCTGATGAAGATTGGGTTCTTTTAACATTTGAAGAAGGTGAGTTTGAAGATTGGCCTGATGTATCTGGTTGGAGGGTTGATGATTTAGCAATTTTAGCTGCAACAATAGTTTATCTTAATTCAAAAGGTGGGGAAGTATCAAAAAGCGAAGTTGAAAAATTTTTAGCTGAGAAATTTCCTGTTTGGAAGGTAAGATTAAATTTGGAAAGGTTTACAAGGCTAGGTTATCTTAGAGAAGACGAAAATAATGTGCTTAGGATTGGTTGGAGAACAAGGGCTGAAATTGATGAGAAGCATTTAATGAAGCTTTTAACTTCAAGTTAAGCTTTTTTCCATTCAAAGGAAACCTTAACAACCTGAATAGACCAAACATCTTTATCTTCTTCTAAATTTAATCTAACTTTTGAAATTTTATCCTCGCTTTCAGCTTCAATTCTAGCTAGAATGTCAAATGCTCCATAGATTTCGTAGACCTCTTTAACGCTTATTTCCTTATAACTCTTAAGTTTCCTTATTATTTCCTGGTCTGTTCCAGCTTTAACGGTTATAAGGAAAAAAGTTGTTATCAATTTTATCCCGTTTAGCTTGTAAGATATTTTTCAATAACTATCATAGTTATTGAGGATCTTACATTTTCAAGTTTTCTTATTCTAAAATCTACTGTTTCTTTTATTTCTTCCAAGGAGCTTGCTTCAATTTTAGCCATAATATCATAAATACCGTAAAGCCCATAAACTTCTTTAACCTTATCAAAACTTTTTAACTTCTCTATAACCTTTTCTTCACTTCCAGGTTGAACATTTATTAAGACAAATGCTATAGTCAATTTTAACTTCCCCTGTTAACTTAACCATAAACTAAACTTATATTTAAATTCAATCTAGAACTACTTTAAGGTTACAGTTAAGCTTAAGCATTAGAAGTAGCTTAAAACCATTTAAAGGGGCGAAGCCATGTCAAAGAAGAAGACAAGAGTAAGTGCAGAAATTTTTGATGCTGTTTCGGCACCAACAAGAATCCAAACTTTAAAACTTATTGCTATGAAAGGTCCCTTAACCTATAGCGAAATAATGGAGATGTTAAATTTTGAACCTACAAAAGATGCTGGAAAATTCGTCTATCATCTTAAAAACCTTATAAAGGCAGGCCTAATTACTTTTGAAAAATCTATTAAAAAGTATAAAATAACTGATTTAGGCTTAATGATTGTTAGATTTTCGAAGGATCTTGAGGAGTATGCTCTTAAAAAATCTGGTAGAATGCTTGTTAGGACTTCTAGATATACTGTAGAGGAATTTGATAGAAATAAAATAGCTTCTGTTCTTGTTGAGGAGGCTGGTTTATCTCAAGATGTTGCTGAGAAAGTTTCCTTAGAAGTTGAGGAGAGACTTTTTAAGTTACCAGTAAAGTATCTTACAGCTCCGCTAATTAGGGAGTTTGTAAATGCTATACTTCTAGAAAGCGATCTTGAGGAATATAGGCATAGGTTAACGAGGCTTGGTATGCCGCCTTATGATGTAAAAAGAACAATTGAGGATGTTTCTAAAAAACTTCTGGGTGCAAATTTTGTGAGATTGAAAGCAGGAGATAGAGTTATAACTGAATATATGCTTCTTAACAGCTTACCGAGAAATGTTGCAGATGCTCATCTTTCTGGTCAAATTCACATATCAAATTCAAATTCATGGATTTTAACTCCCTCTACTGTTTACCATGATTTAAGAGTATTTTTCTCAGGAAAGTTTAAAGCTTTAGATTTTTTAAATCCATACAAGCCATTACTATTCACCCAGCCAAAAACTTTTGCTGAAGCGATTAACATAACAACGAGTATGTTAAGATTTTTTGAGTATGAAGTTTCAGGAGAGCAAGGGGTTGATTATTTTAATATTTTTCTTTCACCTTATGCTACCAAAAAACCAGTAGAGGATATTAAGAAGACTTTAAAAATTTTACTTCTAGAATTAAGCAATATCGGCTTAAAATCTTTCAGCGGAGTAAGCTTAGGCTTAGAGGTAACAGTTCCTCAGCATCTTAAAAATTTACCAATAATTGGCCTTGAAGGCTCTCCGCAACTTACTTATGGTGATTATGAAGATGAAGCACAAAAAATTTTAAATCTTCTTCTTGAGGTTTTCCTTGAGATATGTGAAAAAAAGCCCTTATTTAATCCCCACCTTATCCTAAAAATTAGACCTGGTTGCTTAGGAGCTAAATATGATGATGTTTTAGAAAAAGCTCATAAAATTGCTGCTGATTATGGCTTGCTCTATGTAGCTAACCTTGTTAGAGAACAAGATGAATTTTCGAGTTATCTTGCAAATGGTGAAAAAGTTAATGTGGATTGGAAAATGGATTGGGAAATTGATACTTTAAGGGTCTGTTGCCTTAATAATATTTCAATAAACCTCCCACGGATAGCTTATGAAGCAAGAAGAGATGATAATAAGTTTTTTGATGGTATTGAAAGGGTTGTTGAACTTACAGGTGAAGTTTTAAATGTTAAAATGAGAGAGATTGATAAAAGGTTTAAGGAGAATATCCTTCCAAATTTTTCAAGTGTAGTTGATGGTGAAACATACGGTAGGTTAGACAACTTTTTTGGTTTAATTAGCGTTGTAGGCTTAGCTGAAGCTATCAAATTTCATCTTGGGTATGATATATATGAGGATCTTATGCCTCAAAATTTTGCATTAGAACTTGTAGAGCATTTAATTAACAAGGTTAATGCAGTATCTAAAAAACTTAACCTGAGAATCTACATTTCTCAGGTTTCAGATGCTGAAGCATCTCAAAAAATGGCTGAACAAGATGTTAAACTTTATGGTTTTTCTGAGGTTAATGTTCAAGGGGATGCTGAAAATCCATATTATACATTTAATTCTGTAATCCCTGATAACGTAGAAATATCCTTAGATGATAGGCTAAGATTAGAAGAAAAATTTCATTCAATTTTTAATGGAGGGCATTTGCTTAGAATCCCCCTTATAGGCGAGTATTCAAGTGAAGAACTTCTTAAGAAAACTAAGGAGATTTGCGGAGGATATAATGTTGGCTTTTATGTTTATGATTATGTTATTTCATATTGTGGCTACTGTAAAAAAACATTTAAAGGGTTTAAACAGAAATGTCCAATTTGCGGCTTAACAAGCATAGTTAATTATGCAAGAGAATCCGCAACGTACCTTCCAATGGAGTGGTGGTCTCACAAGGGCCGTAAAAATGTGATAAAGAAGTTTTAAAATAACCCATTTTATCTTAAACCTGCAGAGTTAGGAGAATTCAACTACATTTTTTTATACATTTTTGTAGAAAAGATTAAATATTGAGTATAAACTTATTCTTACATCCACGGGAGAGTTAATATACCTATCATTATCTAGCTTTTAAAGGCTTGATTAAGATGAAAGTTTTTCATCATCTACTAACAGAGAAGATTAATTTAACTCCTAATGCCCTAAAAGTTTTGGAAAAAAGGTATTTAAAAAAAGATGAGAATGGACGTATTGTTGAATCTCCTCAGCAAATGTTCTTAAGGGTTGCTTTAGGTGTGGCTTCAGCCGATAAACTTTATGGAAAAACAAATGATGAAATTGAGAAGATTGTTGAAGATTTTTATCATCTCATGGCTAATCTTGAGTTTTTGCCTAACTCTCCAACTTTGATGAATGCTGGAAGAGAACTTGGGCAACTTTCAGCATGCTTTGTTCTTCCAGTTGAAGACTCGATTGACAGCATCTTTGAAACTATTAAACATGCAGCTTTAATTCATAAATCTGGCGGGGGGACAGGTTTCTCATTTTCAAAGCTTAGACCTAAAGGAGATGTTGTAAAATCAACTAAAGGAGTTTCAAGCGGGCCTGTATCCTTTATGATGGTTTATGATGCTGCAACAGAAGCCATTAAGCAAGGTGGGACAAGACGTGGAGCTAATATGGGTATTTTAAGTGTTTATCATCCGGATATCCTAGAGTTTATAACTTGCAAGGTTAATGGTAAGCGGTTAAACAATTTTAACATTTCTGTTGCTGTTGATGATAAATTTATGGAGGCTGTTGAGAAAGGTGAAGATTATCCGTTAATTAATCCTAGAAATAATGAATGTGTGGGTATGCTTAATGCAAGAAAAGTTTTTGACCTTATTGTTGAAACAGCATGGAAAATAGGTGATCCTGGCTTAATTTTTCTTGATAGAATTAACCAAGATAATCCTACTCCTCACCTAGGAAGTATTGAGAGTACTAATCCTTGTGGTGAGCAGCCGCTACTTCCATATGAATCATGCAATTTAGGCTCAATAAATCTTGCAAAAATGGCTACAGATGGAAGAATAGATTGGGAAAAGCTTCGCAGAGTTGTTAGGTTAGCTGTGCATTTTCTTGATAATGTTATTGATGTGAATAGGTATCCTCTTCCACAAATTGAGCAGATGACAAAAGGAAACAGAAAAATTGGTTTAGGTGTTATGGGTTGGGCTGATATGCTAATTAAACTTGGTATTCCTTACGATTCTGAGGAGGCATTACAGTTAGCTGAAAAAGTTATGGGTTTTATTCAGGAGGAATCAAAAATAGCTTCTGAAATATTGGCTGAAGAAAGGGGTGTTTTCCCTAATTGGAGGGGTAGTAAATGGGATGGTGTACGTAAATTAAGAAATGCTACCACTACAACTATAGCTCCAACTGGAACAATATCTATTATAGCTGGATGCTCCAGTGGCATTGAACCTATTTTTGCTTTATGTTATGTACGTAATGTCTTGGAAGGTGAAAAACTTGTTGAGGTTAACAGCCTTTTTGAGGAATTTGCTAAAAGGGAAGGTTTCTATAGTAAGGAGTTGATGGAAAAAATAGCTGAGAAAGGGTCGCTAAGGGAAATAGAGGAAATTCCAGGCCATATCAAAAGAATTTTTGTTACTGCTTTTGATGTTTCTCCTGAGTGGCATGTTAGAATGCAGGCTGCATTCCAAAAATATACTGACAATGCTGTTTCAAAAACCGTAAATCTGCCGCATGAAGCAACAATTGAAGACGTTAAAAAAGTGTACATGCTTGCATGGAAACTTAAATGCAAAGGAATAACAGTTTATAGAGATAAGTGTAGAGAATCTCAAGTCTTAGAAACAGGGCCACAAAGGAAGCCTGAAAAACCTGAGTTTATCAAGCCTAGGAAGCGTCCAAAAAGGTTACATGGAGTTACATACGAAATTCAAACAGGATGTGGTTCCCTTTATGTAACTATTAATGAAGATGAAAACGGCTTACCATTTGAGATTTTTGCTAGGCTTGGAAAAGCTGGCGGATGTGCTTCAGCCCAAACTGAAGGTCTTGGAAGGTCTGCTTCTTTGATTTTAAGATGCGGTATTGATCCAAAGGAAATTGTTAAACATTATAAGGGAATATCATGCGATAGGCAGATTGGTATCGGAAAAAACAAGGTTTTATCATGTCCTGATGCTATAGGTAAAGCCTTAGAGCTATATCTAAAGGAGAAAGGATTACTACCTGATACGGGAGAAAAAATTAATGATTCTGCTGGAATGACTTTTTATTCAATTGTTAATGGTGCATGTCCTGAGTGTGGAAGCCCCCTTATAAGAATTGAAGGTTGCAAGAAATGCCTTTCAAATTGTGGCTATTCTGAATGTGATTAAATGGTTATCCATAAATACTTAACCTACTAGAATATGTTAATTTGATGCTCTATTGAAGAGCTTCACGTCAAAACTCAGAGTATATGAGAAGTGGAGGCTTCTTTTTCTCTCTACTTTAGGTATCAGCCTATTTTTTAGCTTACTTTGGTGGGTAGGCTTTGAAAGACTTTTATCAATTTTTTCTACTGTTGAAATTTCTTGGCTAGTTTTATCTATACTTCTGGGATTTATTGTTTACCCTGTCAGGGCTTGGCGCTGGAGAATTTTACTTACTCCAATAAAAAATCCTATAAAGTTTCCCACAATTTTTTGGGTTAGTGTTGCAGGTTACATGTTTAATGTTGTTATCCCTGTTAGGGTAGGTGAACCTTTAAGAGCTGCTCTTCTTAGTGGAAAGGAAGGACTAGATTTTCTTGGATGTTTATCCTCAGTTATTGTTGAAAGAATTTTAGACCTCATTTTTGTTGCTGGATTAGTTGCTATAACACTTATACTTCTACCTATACAGGTAAGATTACCCTTATGGGTTTCAAGCGGATTAGTTTTAACTGGAATAATTGCAAGTCTAGTGTTAATACTACTTATCTTTAGTATACGCTGGGAGGGAAAAATTCTAAGTATCCTAAAAAAGATTTCTAGTTTTTTGCCAGCTACTAATAAGCTTAAAGTTAAAATTTTACAGTGGTTTAGCTCAATTATATGTGGTGCTAAAAGTTTAACCTATAATCTAAGAACAACATTAATGGTTATAATATCAACATTAATAGTTTGGATAATAAACTTTTTTGCACTTTTTTCCCTTTTTATGGCGTTCAGATTTACACTTCCCATATTACTGATGATACTCATTTACGGGTTAGTTACGCTTATACTTATTCTTCCCGCTCCACCTGGCTATACTGGTACCTATGAAACATTTTGGCTTTTAGTTTTCTTATGTGTAGGTTTATCTGAAACTGATATTGTTCTTGCACTTGGTGTTGCAAATCATGTAATTATGTTGTTAACTTCATTATTCCTTGGATTACTTGGGTTATCTTGGCTTGGATTATCCTTTACTGAGATTTTAAAGAAGGGTAAAAAAATGTTTTAAAACACTTATTGGAAGGTATAAATATTTTTAAAGTTAAATTCTTATTTTGGTGCTGATATTGCCAACTTATATTATTTTAACAACTTTAACGGAAAAAGGTAAGGAAACCATGAAAGTTAACCCTGAGAGAATATTAGAAGTAAACAAGGAAATTGAAGCAATGGGTATCAAAATTTTAGCTCAATACGCTGTTTTGGGGCCTTTTGACTTTGTAAACATTGTTGAAGCTCCTGATGAAAGGTCTATAGCAAAGCTTTCTATAGAACTTGGTTTTAGGGGTACTGTTCATACGCTTAGTATGCCTGCAATTCCTACTGATAAGCTTATAAGATTTCTCAAAGAAGAGGAATAAAAGTAAGTTTAGTTTTAGTTCTTCATAATCCTATTTCTTCACCTATCCTTTTTAAGCCCTCTAAGCATATTTCAAAAAATTTTTCCTTTGGTATTCCTATTTCTTCGCAAAGAAGAATTCTATCCCTTTTAACATTTCTTGCAAAATCTTTTTGCTTAAATTTTTTAGCTACAGTTTCAACTTTAACCTCAGCAAGTTTTTTTGAAGGCATAACAAGTGCACATGCAACAAGTAAACCTGAGATTGCATCTGCTGCAATTAAAGCTTTTTCCATCTTTGTTTCAGGGTTAATGTTAGTATTTTCAAAGTTGTGAGCTTTTATTGCTCTAATAATCTCGCTGGAGACATTATCTCCTAAAATTTTTTCAGCAATTAAACCATGCTGTGAGGGATTGCCTTCAGTTTCCTCAAAATCTATATCATGAAGTAATCCTGCTAATCCCCAAATTTCAACATTTTCTCCAAGATATTTAGCTAGACTTCTCATAATAGCTTCAACAGCCAAGGAATGGTTAAAAATGTTTTTTCTTTTTATGTTTCTACTCAAAATATTTAATGCCTCTTCTCTACTTAACAGTTTAACCACCCTGAAAACTGCGTACATACTAGAGAATCTTTTTTTTACTTTTTAATTTTTAAATAATACTATTCAAGCTTTATTTTTTATTTGAAGCTTTAGTGACCTTAAACCACAATTTTCCACTTTTATCTTCACCTAGAATAACATTTACAACTTTTTCGCCATTTTCCATAAGCTCTTCAACCATGCTTCTAATCTTGGCTATATCTTCTTCTTCCAGGAATCTTTTTAATAAATTAATTTCTTCTTCTAATTTTTTATCCTCCAAGCCTAATCTGACATTTTCCATGTAGCGGAGAACAAGATCCCAGTAAGTTCTTTTTGCAACAGTTTCAACACAAACATTTCTTCCTTCAATCCTAAGAGTTAAAATTTTACTTTTACCGTTTCTCATTTTAATACGCCAAAATTACTAAATTATATAGTTCCTAGCCTTCTTAAAGCTTATTTGGAAGCTCATTTTCCTGTTTTAGTGGGGGTGAAAATAGGCTCCGTGAACCCCCATAAAGATTACTACGAAATTTTAGGTGTTTCTAGGAACGCAACAAAAGAGGAGATTAAGGCAGCTTATAGAAGGCTTGCTATGCAGTATCATCCTGATAGAAATAAGTCTCCTGATGCTGCTGAAAAATTTAAAGAAATATCCGAAGCTTATGCTGTTCTTTCAGATGATGAAAAAAGAAGACTTTATGATATGTATGGACACGCTGGGATTGAGGGTAAATATACAACTGAAGATTTGTTTAGTGGTATTGATTTTGAAGATATATTCAGGGATTTAGGTTTCGGTTTTAGTGAATTTGATAGAATATTTGAAATATTTTTTGGTAAAAGAAGACGTAAAGAGGAAGCTTATGGTAGAAGAGGTAGGGATTTAGTATATGAGCTTGAAATAACTCTTGAACAGGCTGCAACAGGATTTAAAACTACATTAGAAGTACCCAAACTCGAGGTCTGTAATGTGTGTAAGGGATCAGGAATTAAGCCTGGAACAAAACCTAAAATATGTCCAAGATGTAAGGGTAAGGGTCAAATTCAATTTGCAAAGGTTTCAGGTTTTACACGTTTTATTCAAGTTTTTACTTGTGACCTTTGCGGTGGCAAGGGTAAAATAATCGAAAGTCCATGTCTTGAATGTAGAGGTTCAGGTAGAGTTCAACGTTTAAAAAAGATTAGTGTAAAGATTCCTGCTGGAGTTGATACAGGTTACCGTCTAAGGTTAGCTGGTGAAGGTGAGCCTGGATTTAATGGGGGTCCTCCTGGAGATTTATACATCATTATAAATGTTAAACCCCATCCAATCTTTGTTAGGGATGGAAACGATATAATCTACGAAGCGCCTATAAGCTTCACTTGGGCTACTCTTGGAGCAGAAATTGAAGTTCCAACATTAGATGGTAAAGAGAAGCTTAAGATTCCACCTGGAACGCAAACTGGAACAGTTTTTAGGTTAAAAGGTAAAGGTTTACCAGATGTTTATGGTTATGGTAGGGGAGATGAGCTTGTAAAGGTTGTGGTTAAAACGCCAGTAAACCTTACAGAAAGACAGAAAAATCTTCTTTTAGAGTTTGCAAAAGAAATGGGTGAAGATTTACAGATAAAACGTTACAGTAGTGAAAATTAATTTTCTATCATATTTTTAAGCTTAAGTTAAAGTTTAAGTAGTACTTGGATAATAAAGATTTGGAGAATCTTGCCTTCAAAAATTAATCGCAAAGAGCTAGAAG
Source organism: uncultured Candidatus Bathyarchaeia archaeon (assembly GCA_964569845.1). Lineage (GTDB taxonomy): Archaea > Thermoproteota > Bathyarchaeia > Hecatellales > Hecatellaceae > CAZMUQ01. The sequence continues at coordinate 14,756 of CAZMUQ010000002.1, read as the reverse complement.
ATTTAATTTACGAGGATGTTAAGATAACTCAAGCTAATGCTCCACGCTTTGTATTAGATTCTAAGGAAATTGATATTTGGAGTGAACCATACAATCGTTATCATTCAAAATCACCAGTTGAATATGTAACAGAAAAAATTCTTGAATGTGAAAAAAAAGGTTTAGATCCATTTCCAAGTATTGTTGGAAAGAAAAAGGAGAAGGAACTTGTAAAGAATGCCTTACTTTCAGGCTCTCCGATACTATTTAAAGGTAAGAAGGGTTATGGGAAAACTACTTTTTCTAAGGCAATTGCTGAACTTTTACCTTCAAAACTTTTAGCAGTTAAGGGATGTAAAATATACGATGATCCAACCTACCCATCCTGTTTTTCATGTAAAAGAAAACTTCTTGAAGATAATGTTGTTGAGCTTACATGGATTCCAAGGATATGGGTTAGGATTCCCGGAGATCCCATGTTAACTACAAGGCAGCTGGTAGGTGGTGTTTCAATCCAGAAGATTAGGGAAGGTTATGATCTTGACCATCCTGAAGTTTTCATTCCTGGAAGAGCTTTAAAGGCTAATAGAGGTGTAGGATACTTTGATGAGCTTGGAGCCTTACCATCCTCACTTCAAACATTACTACATGAACTTTTTGAAGAACATCAAATAACAACTGTTGAAGGCGATATCATCCCATTTAAGATTAACACTATTGAGCTTGCAGCAACAAACCCTGCTAATTACCGTGGAACAAACCCGATTAAGGAGCCTTTGCTGGATAGGATGGAAGAAGTTAGTATTGGGCCTCCTGAAACTCTTGAAGAGGAAATTGAGATTGGCTTAAGAAATATGTACTATGTTAAGTGGCGTAGGGAAAAAGCTTCTATTCCTAGTTGGCATTTAAAAGTTTTAGCTAGAACTGTTAGGTATGCAAGGGATAAGGATAAATGTGAACTTGCAAGAAGAATAGAATCTGAACCTTCATGTAGAGCTACTATTAAGCTTTATGACCATCTTCAATCTAAAGCTATAATGATGGGTAGAAAAGTTCCCCTTTTCCTTGATTATGGTGAATCTTTAGAAATTGTAAAGCTTGCTCTTCGAGGTAGAATTGAAGTTGAATATGGGATTGATGAAGGTAGAAAGGATGAAATAATAGAGAAGCTTTTTGAGAAAGCCTTAAAACACACATGCGAGGAAGTTTACAATAAGCTTCCACAAGAAGGTTTTGATGATTTTTATGAAGCTTTAAGAAGACATTCAAAACCTGCCGGAGATTCTGATAAATATCTACCTATAAATCTTGAGATAGTTCATGAACTAAGAAGTGAGGAGTGCATCAATTTTTATGTTTCAAAGCTTCTTGAATTGGATGGCGGTAATATTGAAGTGGATGACGAATATTTCCTTTCAGCTATTGATGTAATCTTAATGTCTATGAGTTTATGTATTCCAGAATACATTACAAAAGATAAGGAAGGTTATATTTTGCATGAACCTAAAAGTGTGAATCAGATGATTAAAAATGAAACCGGAATGTAAACTTTGTAAAGAAAAAGATGAAGGATTAACTTCTATTTTTGGTAAGGAATTCACGGATCAGCTTGTATACAATCTTTTTAATCTTGATATGGTAAGTCGTGAAAAATATCTTAAAGATTTACAAGATGAACAGCTAATTCAGATGTATCTTGATTATATTGAAAGTGAAGAAGAACGGAACAAGCAAAGATTGGAGAGGTATATGCGTTGGTTTGGTATTGATAGTCAGCAAATAATGGAATACCTAAAAAATAAGGAAGCATGGAATGAGCTTATTGAAAAAATTAGGAAAGGGGAAATTAAACCCTCAGAAATTTCGCCTGAAGCATTACTTCAAAATTTTCCTGGACAAGTAACAGAAGAATTAGCTAAGGAAGATTTAGTTAATGTTAAGGTTTATACCTATAGAATGTATCCTCAACTACTTTTTGTTTATCCTGAATTTACAGAGAAAAGTGAAAAAATTATCGCTAGAAAGGTTTTGGAGGAAGCTTTTTTAAATCTCAGAAAACAAGGTTTCGGTATTCATGAAGTTAAAGATTCAGGCATAGGAATTTATCCATCACATGTTTTATGTGATTATGATGAATATCAGCACACCTACGATATGATAGATATTCAGGAAAGCCTAATAAATACTGCAAGAAGAGATCCAAAAAATCTTGAAATTTCAGGCGATGATCTTAAAGCTAGAATTCCTATCCATTCTGCAAAATCGTCAAATGTAATTTTAATTGATTCATCGTATTCTATGCGTGGGGTAAAGTTTAGAGGAGGTATTATGGCTGCCTTAGCTTTAAAGGAGCTTTTACAAACAGAATATAAAGATGATAGGCTTTTTGTTGTAGCTTATAACCATAAACCTCAAATGCTCCTTCCTGGAGAAATTGTTAAGCTCAAACCCTATGGTTACACGGATATAGGTCAAGCTTTAGATTTTTCAGTTAATCTTCTTATGAGGGAGGATGGTAACCGAAATATTTTCCTTATAACTGATGGTGAACCTACAGCCTCTTATATTCGAAATCAAACTCCCGAAGAAAGTGCTTACAGAGCTGCTTATATGGCTGGTAAGTTTGATATTCGACTAAACATTATAATGCTAGATTATAGGGTTGAGTTAAAGATGATATGTGAGAAAATGGCTAGGTTAAATGGAAATGCAACAGTAACCCATGTTAGAAACCCCCTAAATCTTAAGGAGTTCATTATTAAAACATTTGTAGACCGTAAAAGGTTTAAAGATTAAATTTTTGGGAAACTAAAAACTTAAGAATATTTTTACTCAATTTATTATTTCGTGATTATGTATGAAGATAGATGAGGCATCAATAACTAAAACTATTGTTAAAGGTTTTATGGAGGACTTTGCAAGTAAGGTTGAAACTGATGTTATAATTGTTGGAGCAGGTCCTGCTGGGGTTACTGCTGCAAGGTATCTTGCAAAAGGAGGATTAAACACTATCATCTTTGAGAAGGAGCTTTATGTTGGTGGAGGTATGTGGGGTGGAGGTTTTCTTTTTCCAAAACTTGTTGTCCAGGAGGAAGCAAAACTTATTCTTGATGAAATTAAGGTCCGCTTAGAAAAATCTTCTGAGGGATATTATGTTGCAGATTCTGTTGAAGCTGTTTCAAAGTGTGCTACTTCTGCAATAGATGCTGGAGCTAAAATTTTTGTTGGTATTGAAGTTGAGGATGTTATTGTAAGAAACATTGAGGGTGTATTGAGTGTATGTGGTGCTGTTGTAAATTGGTCTGCTGTTGGAAGAGCAGGTTTGCATGTGGATCCTATTGCTGTTAAGTGTAAAGCTATTGTTGATGCAACAGGTCATGAAGCTAGTGTTGTTAGAGTAGTTACAAGAAAATTTCCAGAATTAAAGCTTCCAACCTTAACTGGTGGAATTGTTGGTGAAAGGTCTATGTGGAGTGAAGAAGGTGAAAAAAAGGTTGTAGAATACACATCTGAAGTTTTACCTGGACTTTATGTTGCAGGTATGGCTGCAACTGCTGTATATGGAGCTTATAGGATGGGTCCAATTTTTGGTGGAATGTTTTTATCTGGTAAAAAGGTTGCAGAATTAATTTTAGGGAAACTTAAAAGCTAGGTAGATAATTTCTTCCTTTAGTATATTCCTTAAAATAAACTTAAAATTTTTCGGATTAAATGTTTAAGTTTCTTAAACTGTAAAACCTTTTTGGTGAAATTTTTGGTTTTGGATAAGAAGCTTGAAAAATACTTAAATCTTCGTAGAGAAGTTAAGGGTTACATAAATCTTAATCCTATTCAAAGAGGAGGTATTCTTACTGAAGCTGCACGTAAAGCTTTAGTTGAGTTTGGTGATGGATATTCGGTTTGTGATTGGTGTCCTCCTAAAACTCCAAGATTAGACCTTATTAAACGTCCACCAATCTATGATTTTATTTTAGATGCTGCAGAATTTCTTGGGATGGATATTTTACGCGTTGTAACTAGATGTAGAGAAGCCAAATTTATTGTTTTCCAAATGCTTGGTAAACCTGGAGATTATATTGTTGTTGATAGTCTAGCCCATTATTCAACTTATCTTGCAGCTGAAGCTGCAGGTTTAAAGGTTAAAGAGGTACCAAATTCAGGTTATCCGGAGTTTAGAGTTGAACCTGAAAGATATGCTCAAAAAATTGAGGAGGTTAAAAAAGAAGCAGGAAAACTTCCTATTGCTGCTTTATTAACGCATGTTGACAGTTTTTATGGTAATCTTAATGATGCAAGAAGTGTAGCTAAAATCTGCCATGAATATGATATTCCTTTAATTCTTAATGCTGCATATACTGCGGGAGTTATGCCTATAAACGGGAAAAGCTTAAATGTTGATATTCTGGTTAGTAGTGGCCATAAAAGTTGGGCTGCAAGTGCACCAACAGGTATTCTTGCAATGTCTAAGGAGATAGCTGAAAAAGTTCTTGTTAAATCTAGGATTATTGGAGATTGGAGTGGTAGACGTTTTCCTGTTAAGGAGGTTGCACTTCTAGGCTGCACTGTTATGGGTGCTCCTTTAATAACTCTTATAGCATCCTTTCCCTATGTAGTTGAAAGAGTAAAAAACTGGGAAGAGGAAGTTAAGAAAGCTAGATACCTTGTAGAAGAGCTTGAAAAAATAGAGGGAACAAAACAGTTAGGTGTTAAACCTAAGCAGCATACATTAATTCATGTTGAATCTGAAGGCTTCTACAAGGTTTCAAAAACTCATAAGCGTAAGGGCTTCTTCTTGTATGAGGAGTTAAAAGATAAAGGTATAGTAGGCATTCAGCCAGGTTTAACAAAACACTTTAAACTTAACGTTTACGGCTTAACTTGGGATGAAGTAAAACATGTTGCTGAAAGCTTCATAGAGATAGCCAAAAAATACAACCTGAACATAAGTTAAAAAAGACTTAAAACTTAAATTTAACAGGCCAAGATAAATCACATAGAGCTAAAAAAAGGGTCCGTAGCGCAGCCAGGATAGCGCGGCAGCCTCCTAAGCTGTTGGTCGTGGGTTCAAATCCCACCGGACCCGCTATATAAGGGGTGAAACGCCTTATAATCCCCGTTTTTTCCCTGTTTTCAAGGTTGGAGCTTAAATTTTGGTTGTTTCCCTGTTTTAAGCTTAGTTTCAGGTTTTCCAGGTTTACATGGGAAGCTTGGTTACGGTTTTCTGTTACTGTTTCAACCGTCCTACTAGTAAAGCTACTAGTAACTAGAACCTCTATTAGGCGGGGAACCGAACACACCATACTGTTTTTGTTGGGATTTTTGGTAATGTACATTTTTAAACAAAAATGTTTATATATGTTTACAATTTAACCATAATTTCGTTTTTCCGGGGAGGATTTCTTGACAAGGGTTATAAATTTTCTTCAAAAGGTTTTTTATAAAACAAAAACTGAGAAAGCTGGGTCTAGTGATTATTGTATTCTCTATCAACCGGACAAAGATGGAGAATTTTACTGTTGGCTTTACCCTCAAAAACGGGAATGTCCAACTAAGGGGAAGCTAAAGAATAGTATGTGCAAACAGTACAACATCCAAAAGCAGGACCTTTATACAGAATACTTAAAAAATAGGGGAAGAACAGATTAATTTTTAAGATTCTTGGTATTCATTGTTTCATCATATTATTAGTTTATGTTTACTTAATATTAGCAACAGGTATCAGTTTTCTTTTATGCTCACTGCTTTTTATCATCTTTAAAACTCTATTGACGGTTTCGATTTGTATTCCTATATTTTCGGCCACTTCTTGGGGTTTCATTCTTAGGTCTATTAAACCGTAGAGAATTAAATCTAATAGGTCATATTTTATTCCTAGCTCTTCTTCATCTGTTTGACCAGCCCATAAGCCTGCTGTTGGCGTCTTCCAGATTATGTGATTAGGAACATTTAAGTATTCTGCTAACCATCTAACCTGAGTTTTATATAAACCTCCTAAAGGTAGAATATCCACACCGCCATCTCCATACTTAGTGTAGTAGCCAACTAAAATTTCTGTTTTGTTTCCAGTGCCAACAACAAGTCTGTTAAGGAGGTTTGCATGATAGTATAAAATTGTCATTCGAATTCTTGGTTTAATGTTACCAATAGCAACCTTGTTAGATAAATCTTGATGGCTACATGAAGCTAAGAATTTTTCTTCGATAGGTGATATATTTATAACTTCATATTTAATTCCAAGATTTTCAGCTATAAGTTTAGCATCATTAATATCCTCCTGACTTGTTGTGGTTGAAGGCATAATTAAACCTAAAACTTTGTCAGCACCTAAAGCTGAAACACATAAACTTGCTACTGTGGAAGAATCAACACCACCACTAAGCCCAATTACAACTCCTTCAGCTTCTGCTTTCTTAACATGTCTTAAAATAAACTTGATAATTTTCTGTTTAACTAGTGAAAAGTCAAGTTGAAGAGAATTCTTTGTTAAACTCAAGAAACCTCACTCCATATTCTACCTATTAAGAGAGTTAAAGACACAAAAATTTTTTCCATATTTTGCTCAAATGCTCATTTTTTCATAAAACTTTGAATTAATGTTAAAAGTTAAATTTACCTTTTTACTTTATTTTCCACTTTTACAACGTCTACTTTACAACACTTAACCAAGCAGAACTGGTGAGGAGAAAAGGAGAGGTTGCAGATGTATTAGTAGGTTTAAAAGTCAGAGTGAAAGAAGAAAAGGTAAGGCTTGACATAAGGTTTACATGCGGAGGAAGCTTATGTCTAAAAAATACTTACTTAAAGATAGGATCTTAAAAGTTTTTGGCGAAGTTATTAAAGATTATAATGCTGATGCTATTCTACTTTCCGGAGGTCTTGACACATCTATCTTAGCATACTTGGTTAGCCGCTATTTTAAGCCTCACTCAGTAACTGTAGGGTTTACTGGAAGTGAAGCTTCAGATGTTTATTATGCTAAGCTTGTTGCTGAATATTTTAAGTTTCCTATTCACATATTAAATTTTTTAGTGTGGGAGAAGCGGAGGAAGTAGCGAAACATGTAATTAGGATTGTTAAAAGCTTTGACCCTGTAGAAATTAGAAACGATATTTCAATTTACATAGCTATGAAGGAGGTGAAAATGTTAGGGTTAAACTCTGTAATTACTGGGGATGGTGGAGATGAATTGTTTGCTGGTTACCCATTTCTATTTAATCTTGAGCCTTATGAGATAGATAATTGGATAAAGAATATCGTGAAACACTGGTTTTTTGCTTCTAAGCTTCTTGGTGAAAGTTTGGGGTTGAAGGTTTTTCAACCATTTTTAGATGAAAAAATAGTTAAGCTTGCCTTAGAAATCCCTGCTGAATTTAAGGTAGTAGATAGGAATGGTACAAAGTATGGGAAATGGATTCTGCGTGAAGCTTTTAAAAATTTCTTACCTACTGAAGTCATATGGAGAAGTAAATATCCTATAGAAGCTGGAAGTGGAAGTATTAAGTTTAAGTGAAATTTTTAAGGTAAAGCCGGAAGAATTTGATGAATTGTCAAATCTTGTAAAATTAGGTAGTCAAGAGCAAGCATACTATCTAAAATTATACCTTAGAATTGTGGGTAAGATACCTCCCCCTAAAGGGGAAGAAAAACCATGCCCAAAATGTGGTGGAATAGCAAAAAACTCAAAATACTGTAGAATTTGTGGTGCTTACCCAATTTAGATGTTCTTTGATTTTGAATTTTGTGTTTTTACTGTTGTTTGTTGGAAAAGCTTTTATTTAATTTTGTGCATATGCAATTATTGTCTTTTTAATATTACTGAGCGGGAGGGAGTAATACTGAATAATAGTATTGACATTTTGAAAGATTTAAAATCAAAGTTTAATGCTGAATATACATTTCAAGACAAGTTTTTATTCATAAAAATTCCGGACATCCATTACTATACGGTTGCTAAAAATTTGAAGGCTAGAGGTTTCAAAAGACTTCTTACAGTTTCAGCTATTGACTGGCTAGAAAGAGGAAAATTTGAGGTATACTTCTTACTCTATAATCCCTCAGAAAACCTGTATGCTAAAGTTAGTACAGAAATTCCAAGAAAGGAGCCAAAAATTCAAAGCTTATCTGATTTATGGGAAAATAGTGCTATGCATGAGAGAGAAACATGGGAATTATTTGGCATAGTTTTTGAAGGAAATTTAATATTAAAACCCCTGCTTCTTGAAGCGTGGAGGGATATTCCACCATTTAGGAAGGATTTTAATTCAAGGGAATATGTGGAAAAAGTTTATGGTAAAAAATGGTAGGTGATTGTTTATGGGTCTTTTAAATGCTGAGTTTAAAATGTTAACTGGTAAACCTATAACCTTTAATTTTCCACCCGAAGCTCCTCTTACTGATGTTTTCAGAGGAAGACATATACTTGATATGGATAAGTGTGTTGGTTGTGGTTTATGTGAAAAAATATGCCCAAACTTGGCTATTACCATGGTTGAAGTGGAGAGAAAGGGGAAAAAGGCTTTCTATCCCCAGATAGATTACAGCAAATGTTGTTTTTGTGGATTATGTGTTGATATTTGTCCTCGTGAAGCACTTAAATTTTCAAACTTCCCATTCTTAGTAGTTTTTAACAGGGATAACTTAGTTTACTCGCCAGAGAAGCTTTCTGAACCTCCAAAGCTTGAACACCCTACCCCACCAAAAATTAAGGGAATCCGGAATTGGGCTTTATCTTGGAGTTTATGGGTTAACAACTACTTTACTGGTTGCTGCTTTATAGAGGCTATTCCATGGGTTAGTAGTGGATTTGATATGGAAAGGTTTGGTATGCTAGCTAAAGGTTCACCTAGACATTCAGATGTACTACTTATAGGTGGATATGTAACTGTAAAAACTCTTAGAAGAATAATCCGCATATATGAGCAGATGCCACGTCCAAAATTTGTGGTGACTTTAGGATGTTGCCCACTTAATGGTGGAACTTACTGGGATAGTTATAATACAATAAAAAACCTTGAAAAGTATATTCCTGTAGATATAATGGTTGCTGGCTGTCCTCCTAGACCTGAACCAATTGGTTTAGCTGTTGTTTTAGCTATGCATGCTATTCAAAGTGGATATATGGGGAAGGAGGAAGAGGTAAACAAGGAAAATGGTCTTCTTAATCTTCCACCTTACGAGGAGGAAGTAAAAGATCCTGAAGAATATTCAATACCTTTTGGGCCGCAGCATCCTGCTTCAGGTAATTTTGATGTTTACTTTAAGCTTGAAGGAGAAAATATTAAGAGTGCTAGACCTAATCCTGGTTATCTTCATAGAGGATTTGAGAAACTTATGGAGTATAGAACTTGGTGGCAGAATATTATGATTGTTCAGCGTGTATGTGTGCTTGATGGTGCAAGTTATGAGTTGGGGTATATAGAAGCTGTTGAAAAGTTGGCTGATGTTGATATACCTAAAAGAGCAAAGTATCTTAGAATGATTCAAGCTGAGCTAAGTAGAATACAAAGTCATCTAATAAATTTGGGTCTTTTAGGTGCATCTGTAGGTTTTGACACTGTAACAAGGATTGCATGGGGTGATAGGGAGAAAACTCTTTTGTTGCTAGAAAAGTTGACAGGGGGTAGAATATATCATGTTTACAATATTCCTGGAGGGGTTAGAAGAGATGTCCCCTCAAATTTTAAGGATGATGTTAAGGAGACAGTAAAATACATGTTGAAAAGGCTTGAATTTTATGATGATTTATGCTATGATAACCCGCTTTTTAAAGCTAGGACAAAAGATGTAGGGAAAATATCTAAGGATACTGCTATAGATTTGGATGTAACTGGACCAAATGCAAGAGCTTCAGGAATTAACCTTGATTTAAGAAGAACTATGCCTTATGAGGCTTATGATGAATTAGATTTTAATGTTATAACTTTGGATGATGGGGATGCTTATGCTAGAATGTTATGTAGAAGAAAAGAAATTGAAGAAAGTCTTTACATGGTGGAAAATCTTGTTGAAAAGATACCTGAAGGAAAGTTGGTTGAAAAAACATCAAGGAAAGGTTTTATGCTTTCACCTTTTTCACCCATTCCTAAAGGTGAAGCTATCCATTGTGTTGAAAGTGCAAGAGGAGAATTATGCTTCCATCTGGTAAGTAATGGAGAAAATAAGCCTTATAGAGTTAAGATTAGAGGGCCCACATTTGATAATATACTGGTTGCTATGCCAAAAATTTTGGAAGGACATAAGCTAGCTGATATTCCAGTAATCTATTGGAGTATGGATAATTGTCCAGCAGACCACGATAGATAGTTTTCTCTAACTAAAACCTTCGTATTTGCCTTATTTTTTCCCTAATTTGATTTAATTTTTGCTGCAAAATTTCTACCCATCTTTCCAGCATTAAAATTTCTTGGCTTCTATCTTGAGTAAATTTTTGGAGTATGTGTGTAGGTTGATACCATCCCATTCTGTATCTTAGCCCCCTTCCCCAACCATACCTTCTATAGGGTACACTACCGTATCCTAATCCTACTTTTTTGAAAGGTATTGCTGGTATTGGAGTTATTGAAGCTGCAGTTTTAGGTGTAAAGTTTGGGCATGCTGGTTGATTTGGGTCTACAGGGATATTGTAGAATGTACAAACCCCATTGCTGAAGTGGATACATTCTTGATGTGTTAAAGTTTTTGTGTGGACTATTTTAATCACCTGAAAATTGCTAGGTTTTTCAAGAGAAATGTGCATAAGCACAAAAATATACTTTTTGGTTTTAGCTACTTCAAACAAAAAGAGAAAAGTTTAACAAAATATTATTTTGATTTTTTCAATGCTAAATCTGCTAAAATTTCCTTTTCAACTCTTTTAGCAGTATCTTCTCCAGCGAGTATTTCTGCTAATTTTAGTGCGAAAGGTATCGCTGTTGCTGGACCTTTGCTTGTAACAATTTTTCCATCAACTACAACTAATCCTTTCTTTCTTGGTTTCCCCCCGCCTTTTGAAAGTTCTTCTTCTAATCCTGGATAGATTGTGCATGCTTTACCTTTTAGAACTCCTGCATCTGAGAGAACTGTTGGTGCTCCACAGATTGCTGCTACAACCTTATCCGACTCGAAAGCTTGTTTTACAAGTTCAAGAACCTTTTGATTTTTTCTTAGATTCTCAAATCCAGGATAACCTCCAGGACATATAATTGCATCAAAATCCTTGACGTCAACATTTTCAATGTTTACATCAGGTGCAACCTTAACTCCATGGGCACCTTCAACTAGATTAGGTTCTAAGCCCGCTACAACAACCTCAACACCAGCTCTTCTTAAAATATCAACAATGGAGGAGAATTCTATTTCCTCAAAACCTGAAGCAAGAAAAACCAGCACTTTAGCCATTGTTAAGCCACCTCCTCCACTAAAAATTCATAAACAATTTAGAAGTTTTAAAATTTTAGCAAAACTTTTTTAAATGGAAATTTTTACTTTTGATGGTTAAGTAATGTTGGAGTACGAGTTTGATGGAGATTTTTCTAGAATTGTAAAGTTGGTTAAAGGGTTAGAGTTAGCTATATCTCCAAAGTTAAAGGTTGTTATACTTACTGGTGCAGGTGTTTCTGCTGAAAGTGGTGTACCAGTTTTTAGGGGTAAGGGTTCTATGTGGGAGATTCCTGAAGCGAGAAGGCTTGCAAGTAAAGCTGGACCTCCATGGAATACTAGAGAAACATGGGAGTTTTATGAGTGGAGAAGAAAACTTGTAAGCCAATGTAAACCTAATGCTGCACATTATACTATTGCAGAAATGGAGAAGTTTTTTGAAGATTTTTGCTTAATAACTCAAAATGTTGATGGTTTACATGTTAGAGCTGGAAGTAAAAGAGTTTTGGAGCTTCATGGAAGTATGTGGAAGGGTAGATGCTTAAAATGTGGAAGGATTTTTGATTTACCTGAAACACCATTAAAAATTTTACCACCAGTTTGCAGTATATGTAATTTAGCTTTACGTCCACATGTGGTTCAGTTTGGAGAACCAATAGATCCTAACATTTTAGCATCAGCTTTAACTGCAAGTAGATATGCAGAATTATTCTTGGTTGTAGGAACTTCAGGTGTAGTTTCACCAGCATCTCAAATGCCTTTAATAGCAGCTAAAGCTGGAGCAAAAGTTTTAGAAATAAACCCTAATCCTACAATGCTAACACCTTATGTAACTGTATCTATAAGAGGGAAAGCTGCAGAAGTTTTACCTATGCTTTGGAAAGCATTTTTAAAATGTGCTGGTGGCTAAAATTTTAATTTAAATATTGTTTATGTTTGTGGGAAGAATTATGGAGGAGCTTACTAAGAGAGAGGAAAATTTGATTAGAAGTTTTGTTGAGAAAAGGATGAAAAGTTTAGATTTAGCTCACAATTTTGAGCATGTTGAATGCGTAGTTAGGCTTGCTAAAAGAATTGGGAAAATTGAAGGTGCAAATTTAAGGATAGTTGTTCCAGCAGCATATTTTCATGATGTTAATCCTGGAGGTAGGAGCAGCAAGTTTAGCTATACAACTAGGGATTCTGCTAAAGAGGCTGAAATTTTTCTTAAAAGGATAGGTTTTAGCCTGGATGAAATTAAGCAGGTTAAGGAAGCAATTATTTCTGCATCATTTACAATGCATGAGAAAGGAGTTTTACCTAAAACTTTAGAGGCTAAAGTTGTTAGGGATGCAGATTTTTTGGATGCTATGGGTGCTAGAGGTATAGCAAGAGTATTTGCAACAGCAGGATATTATGGTGCACACAGAATTGGTAGGGTTGAATGGAATCCTGAAAAACCTGTAAAACTTAAAAAGAATGTTAAAGGGTTAGATCCAACACCTATCTACCATTTTTTCTCAAAACTTTTATGGTTGAAAGATCTTATGCAAACAAAAACCGGGAAGAGGATAGCTGAGAAGCGGCATAAATTTATGGTGCAGTTTCTTAAAAGGTATAAAGCTGAAGATGAAGGATTTATGTAAAGAGTAGAATCTAAACTCAAGTTACCTAGTATGCTTAGAAATCTTTGGTTAAATTAAGTTGCTTAGCATATTTGGTGGATTTTGTTGTTTCAGAGTTTTCATTCAAATGTTAAGGTTTTGCTTGTTAGTTGTGCTTTTTTAAGTTTGTCTATGGGTGTTGCTTATCCTTTTCTTTCAGAGTATATTTACAGTATAACTGGTTGTGTTGTTGTAGCTGGAATTGTCTCCTCTATTAGAAGTCTTACCTGTATGTTTTTCATTGTTTTGGGTGGATTTTTAGCTGATAGTGTTGGTAGGAAGAAGCCAATATATGTTGGAACTTTTTTGCTGGGTTTTTCTCAGCTTATGTATGCTTTAGCTGAGGATTTTCCAAGCTTTATTTTGGCTGCAGTTTGTGAAGGTATCTCGTATTTCTATTTTCCAGCATTTAATGCTATGATAATGGATTCTACAGCCTCAAATAGGTTGGTAAACATATTTACTTTGGCTCTTATTGCTGACCATTTACCCTATACTGTTGCACCAGTTTTAGGAGGTTTTTTAAGAGATTCTTATGGTGTTCTTGGTTTAAGGTTTGGTTTTATTTTTAGCGGGGTTATCATGGTTTTAATAGCTTTGGTTAGATGGCTTTTTCTTACTGAAACTATTAGTAGGATTAAAGGTTTTGATGTTAAAATGTTGTTTAAGGCTTATACAGGTATATTTAAAGATTTTTTGGGTTTAAGTTTCCTGGTTAGGTGGCTTGTTTTATTGAGAAGCTTTGTTTTGCTTTTTGCTGTTTCTATGCTTTACTATTATGCTGTGCTTTATGCTGTAAGGTATGCTGGCTCAGTATCTTTCACAGGTTGGGGTTTAATTGTTGCAGTATCCTCAATATCTTATCTTGCAGCTCCACCATTGGCTAATGTTGTAAGTAGGTTTAAGCCAGCTTTACCCTACCTTTTTCTAGTATTTTTTGAGGGTTTAGCTTCACTACTTTTTCTTCTTAACACTTGGATAGCTTTTCTTGCTTCTATGCTTCTCTTAAATATTTGTGGTGCTTTAACCTATGCTATTGAAAGAGCTGCCGTTTCTAGGGTTACAGAGCAGGCTATGAGGGGTAGAGCTGAAGGCTTTATGAACTTATCCTTCTATTTTGGAGCTACTTTAGGTTCACTTATTGGAGGCTACGTGTATTCGCTGCATCCTCCAACCCTAATAATTTTAACCTCAACCCTATTAATGGTAGGAGCTTTTCTTGGCTTTATGCTTCTAAAAAATTTTCAAGATAAATTCTCTTAAAAAATGAAATTTAAAATCTTGGTGTAAACCCTATTCTGCAGCTTCTTTTCACTTTCTTTCACGTTTTACTGTGGGTTTATAGTTTTTTCTTTAAAATTGTTTGTGGTGGGTTGGTTGTTTATTGGTTTTATGCATTAAGGTATATATATGCTTTAATATTTTAAACTTCATATAGTGTAATTACGGTGTAATACTTGTTTGGGGATTTTCTATGAGTATCTTGACTTCTGGTTGGCTTGCTAAGGTTAAGCAGAAAGCTTTAAGGAGTGGTGTTTGGTTTAAGCTTGATAGGGTTAGTCGTGGTATTGTGGATTTATCGATTAGATGTGTTAAAGGTTTTGTTAGAAGTTTAAGGTTGAGAGAGATTTTGTCATCGATTGTAGACAAGATTTTAAGTTTTCTTCCTGAAAGTAGGATTTGGGTTTTAGGTTTAGATTTAGCTGTTAAAAATGTTAAATCTGCTTTGGAATGGGGTTATAATGATGCTTTAAGCTGGTTAAAAGATGAAGCCTACAT
>CAZMUQ010000001.1:135386-142324 GCA_964569845.1 uncultured Candidatus Bathyarchaeia archaeon | reverse complement strand
CCAACTACTTACATATAAATCAAGTATTCATTCAAACCCCACCTAAAATTGAATTGTTTCCATACTCTCCAAGTTTAAAATTAAACTTTACCTGTAAAATTCTCTAAACATTCTATCCGTGTTTTAACTAAAAAAATTTACAAGCTTAATAGACTTTTAAGTCAACTATTTAAATGCACAGCCTGCAAGCTGAAAGGTTAACTTGATATTGGAGGGTTAATATTGACAAAGCTAACAAAAAATTGGGAGAAGGAGCCTCAAGAATCCATCATTAAAAGGATAAGTGAAAAAATACCACATAAAAAGGAGCCTCTTAAAGAAAGAATAGATTACGTTTTATGGAGGCTTAAAGTTCAACATGAAAAACTTGAGCAAACATTAACAAGGATGCAAAATCACGATAAAGAGCTTTTTGAAAAGTGTGTAAAAGCTGAACTTTCAAGAGATCATGCACGTGCAGCAATTTATGCTAATGAGTGTGCTGAAGTTAGAAAAATGGCTAAAATAATAGTTTTAAGTCAACTTGCCTTAGAAAAAGTTATGTTAAGACTTGAAACGGTTAAAGAATTTGGTGAAACATTAAAAGAGATAGCCCCTGTTTCAGGTGTAATTCACAATATTAAAGGTAAACTTTCAGGAATTATTCCTGAAGTATCCTATGAGCTTGGAGCTATAAGTGAAATGCTAAATGGAATGGCTGTTGAGGTTGGGGAAGCATCAGGAGCGGCAATACCATTTGAAGCTGAAAATGAAGAGTCAAAAAGAATACTTGAGGAAGCATCAGCTATTGTTGAACAAAAAATGAAGGAAAGATTTCCAGAAACACCTTCAGCATACAAAGAATCCTCAACCAGCAATCTACATATATAATGTAAATGGCTGGTGGAGATGAGTTACCTACGTGGAGTGTTTAAAAATATTTTGGGGGTGTTTAGTAAAATGCATTTTCACTTTAGTTTTTCAAGAACACCTTTAAAGGAGAAAATTTCTCAAGCAATTTTTAGGCTTGAAACTCAGCTAAATAAGCTTGAACAATCAGCTTCAAAGCTTCATCAAAGAGATAGGGAAATGTTTGAAAGATGTATTGGTGCTAAAGCTTCAGGGGATGAAGCACGTGCAACAATGTATGCTAATGAATGTGTTGAAATTAGGAAGATAGCAAAAATTATACTTGCATCACAACTTGCAATAGAAAAAGTTATTCTTAGACTTAGAACAGTTGAAGATGTTGGAGATCTTTTAAATCAAATGTCACCTGTAGCTGGAATAATAAAGGAAACAAGAAATAAGCTTAAAGGAATTGTTCCTGAAGTAGCCTACGAACTTGAAGAAATAAACAATATGCTTGGAAACACCCTAATAGAAACAGGTAAGGCACCCATGGAGGAAGCAGTATCTGAAGTTACATCGGATGAAGCTAAAAAAATTCTTGATGAAGCAGCAGCAATAGCTGAGCAAAAAATGGGTGAAATATATCCAAAACTTCCAATACCACCTCAACATGAACCTAAAGTTGAGGAGCCTATTGAGGTTACACCACAAGTATCTTCACAACCCAAACCTCAACAGCCCCAATTTACCCATGAAGAACCTGTACAGCCTGTTATGGAGAAGGTAGTAGAAGAGCCTAAATCAAAACCTTTAAAAGAGCTATCCTTAGAAGATTTAGAGAAACTTGAAGGGGAAGTTTTAAACTACATCTATGAGCATGGTGGAGAATTAAGCCTAAAAAAATGTGCTGAAGCTTTAAATGTTACTGTTGAAGATGTTAGAAAAGTACTAGTAAAACTAGAGAAGGATGGAAAAATAGTCATAACGTAACGTAGATTTCTACGAAAGTTGAAGTGTTAGGGTAAGGGGGAGATGAACGGTCTTCATGAGCTTGAAAAATATGCTTTAAATTATGCTAATGAAGCTGTTAAACTTGACCGTAAAGGTTTAAGAGACCAGGCAGCTGAAAAATATCAAAAAGCTGTCGAAGTTTTACTTAAAATTTGTAACCTTTACCCTAATACTCCACAAAGCAAGATATATCTTAAGTATATTGAATCCTATCAACGAAGAATAAAAGATATTAAGGAAAACCGTGAAGATGAACTAGAATTATCAAGTGTAAATGAAAAAAAGATTCTGCTGCAAAAAGAGAAACCTGGTGTAAAATGGAGTGATATAGCAAATCTTGAAGAAGCAAAAAAAGCAATCCAGGAGGCAATAATCTACCCTGTTAAAAGACCAGACCTTTTCCCTTTAGGGTGGCCTAGAGGAATTCTGCTTTTTGGCCCTCCAGGATGCGGTAAAACTTTACTTGTTGCTGCAGTTGCAAGTGAAATTGATGCAAATTTTTACTCCGTTGATGCTGCATCAATAATGTCTAAATGGCTTGGAGAATCCGAGAAAAATATTGCAAAACTTTTTGCTGACGCGAGAAAAGCTGCTGAAAATGGTAAACCTTCAATAATATTTATTGATGAAGTTGACTCTTTAACAAGAGCATTCTCAACAGAAGTTGGAGGTGAAACTAGAGCTAGAAATCAGTTTCTTAAGGAGATGGATGGAATAAATGATAAAAATAAGAAGTATTTTGTCTATGTTATTGGAGCAACAAATAAACCCTGGCTTCTAGATGAACCATTTATTAGAAGATTTCAGAAAAGAATTCTTATTCCACCTCCAGATTATCATGCACGTCTAGAGATGTTTAAAATTTACAGTAAGAATCTAAACTTATCACCAAACGTAGATTTTAAGGAGCTTGCAAGAAAAACTGATGGTTATAGTGGAAGCGATATAAGAGACCTTTTCCAAACAGTTCAACTTAAAATTGTAAGAGAATTTTTTAATAACCCAAAAGCTGATGATCCAAGTTCAAAACCAAGACCAATCCAAATGGAAGATTTCCTAGAAGTTATAGAGAAAAGAAAAGCAAGCATCTCTCAAGAAATGTTAAAACAATATGTCAGATGGTTTCAGCAGTTTAAAGCTCTTTAACCCCCCTATTTTAGCACCTATAAGCTTAAATTTTCTTCCCTTAATCCTTTCTACAAGGGAATACTTGAAGTTTTAAGGAGGCTATTAAGAAGTTAACGTTACCTACCTTAACTATTCACTGATACCTAGTTTAAGGGCGTTAAACAATGGCTTTTAAAATAAACGTTTTAGTAGAGTATGGTAGGTTTCTGGTTACCTACATTTTAATAGGTTTTATTGTTGGCTTATCCATCATACTTTTATCCCTACTTTACAGTAATTTTTGGAGCATATTTTTAGCTCTTAGAAACTTTAACCCCTGGTTTGTAATTTTATCTGTAACAGTAGGGCTAGTCTTATCATATCTAATAGTTAAATTTGTGACTGTAAGAAAGGAGGTTGGCTGTGGAACAGATGAAGTTATTGAATCTTACCATTATCATAGCGGGTTTATTCCTTTAAGGGATACTTTAAGCAGAACTGTAGCTTCAGCTATAACTATAGGTTTTGGTGGAAGTGCAGGACTTGAAGGTCCAAGTATTCTACTTGGTGGAGGTTTAGCTTCAAATATAACTCAAAAATTAAACTTAAAACCTGGAGAAATTAAAACTATAATGTTAGCTGGAGCTTCTGCTGGTTTAGCTGCAATTTTTAAGGCACCTTTAACAGGAATTCTTTTTGCTCTTGAGATACCATACCAAAGGGATATTGTTAGGGAAGCCTTTATTCCTGCATCATTAGCCTCCATAACCTCATATCTAACATTCATAGTTTTTATGGGTGGTGAAAGGCTTTTCCCTATTGTATCTGCTTTAGTGACACCCTCCCCGATTGATATAGTTTACCTAGTTATCTTAGGGTTGCTTGCTTCACTTGTTTCAATAGCATTTACAAGAACATTTAAAGTTCTAGGTAAGTTTAAAGGTAAAACTGTGAAAAGTCAGCTTACAATTGTTCTAATTGGAGGTTTAATTGTAGGATTTATAGGTTTACACTTTCCTGAAGTTTTAGGCTTAGGTTATGAGGTTATACATTCATCGGTTGTAGGTGAACTTTATACTTTACCCATCCTAATATTAGCATTAATTTTAATCTTAAAAATTGTTGCAACATCAATAACATTAAATTTTGGTGGTAGTGGAGGATTATTCATACCCTCAATTTATACTGGTGCTATTCTTGGCGCTATCTATGTAAACATGTTAAGTTTTATGCCTTCAGGTACAATGCCTAACGAAATTTTTATTATGGCAACTATTGCAGCTGTAATGGCTGCATCCAATAAAACACTTTTAACAAGTGTAACTTTTGTTGCTGAAGCATGCGGCCCCTCATCAATAATACCTGCCTTAATAGCTGCATCTGTAAGCTTCTTTACCTCAGGAAAATACTCATTCTATGAAAACCAGCTTTTAGCAAAACCTGAAGAAGAGGAGGAAGCCTTAAGTGAAGCCTACCATCTCCTAAAGGAGAAAGCAATTATCAGAATTGAAGGAGTTAAAGTTAAAGCTAAAGATGTGATGACACCTAACCCTGTAGCAATCAATCAAGGATCAAAGATTAAGGATGTTTTAAGGATTATGAGGATCCATAGGTTTAGAAAGTATCCTGTAGTTGATGAAAATAATAGTCTTATTGGTTACATAACAGTAGAAGATATACTTGCTCTACCAACTAGAAGACGGGATTTGCCAGTAAACCAAATGCTGATACACACACCTTTAAGGGTTGCTGAAAATGAAGACCTGCTAAGTATTATAGAAAAAATGGTTGAAATCGGTGAAGACCACGCATATGTTGTATCAGATTACAAGTCAAACAAGCTTATTGGAGTTATAGCTGGAGTAGATGCATTAAGAAAAATTTTGGAGGTTATATAAAGCTAAGTATGTTAATCTAAATTAAGGTTTCAAAAAACCCCTTCTTCCTTAAAAGTAAAATTTTATCACCACGTTTAAGCTTAAAATCTCTTTTAGGAATCTCAACTTCACCATTGCGGATAATAAGGATTGGGTGGAGATTTTTATCTTTACAAATTTCAGTTTCTCCTAGATGTTTATTTTCACCTTTAAAATCTTTCCCAACAACCAGCTGAGTAACCTCAATATCTTTACGTGTTAAACCTACCACATCTATAAGCCCTATACCTTTAAGTAGAGAATCAATCTGAATTGCTGCAGATTCTGCTGGATTTACTATAAGTGATAATCCCACAGTTTTACATGTTTCCATAAACGTTGGATCCTTTATTCTTACAATAATCTTCTTAACCCCGTAAGTTTTTGCAAGAATAGCAGCCATAACATTAGTATCATCTTCACCAGTTGTTGCTATAAATGCATCAGCATCCCTAATTCCAGCATCCTCAAGTGTATGAGGGTTTGTAGCTTCCCCACATTGAACTTCAACCTTAGGAGCTCTGCGGATAAGTCTTTCACAAACTTTAGGATTTTTATCAATTACAGTAACTCTCCAACCTTCCATACTAAGCCTAATAGCAGTAGCCTCACCGACTCCTCCACCACCAACAATAATTGCATGCATAAAAATTTTTAGGAAAAACTAAGAATTAAGTTTTTGTTGTAAAGTTTAGGCTGTAATGGCTAAGCTTAAGTAGGGTGTTTAAAAAAGTTTGAAAAAAAGAGCTTTAACAATCTTTGATAGATTAAGGGTTAAACTTCATGAGGTTTCTATAAGGGTAGGATTAAGAGTAGTATATTTTAGGTATATTCAAAAATGGGTTTTACTTGGAGCTATTATTGGCATTATGGGAGGGTTAGGTACAGCAATATTCTATTGGCTGCTAGATCTATCAACAATTTTTTTCCTAAGCATTATACCTGCAAATCTAGGAAACTCTTGGATAATAGTTTTAATACCTGCCTTAGGAGGATTAATTGCTGGACCAATAATTTACCTACTTGCACCTGAAGCTGAAGGCCATGGAACAGATGCTGTAATCTCAGCTTACCATAAACATTGGGGAAGTATAAGGGCAAGAGTTCCCATTATAAAAACTGTAGCTTCCTCAATAACTATAGGTTCCGGTGGAAGTGCAGGTAGAGAAGGACCAGTAGCTCAAATAGGTGGAGGTCTTAGCTCTCTTCTTGCTAAAATTCTTAACCTTGAAATTCCTGACAGAAGAATAATGGTTGCTACAGGTGTTGCAGCTGGAATAGGGAGCATTTTTAAAGCTCCTTTAGGGGCAGCATTTTTTGGGGTTGAGGTTTTATATAGGAGAGATTTTGAGGTTGAAGCTCTTATTCCTGCAATTATAGCGTCAGTTGTTGGGTACTCTATTTTTGCATTAATATTTGGATGGGAAACAATGTTTGAAACACCATACTATACTTTTAGAGATCCTTTAGAACTTGTATTCTTCGGAATTTTAGGTTTTATCTGTGCCTTCATTGCCATCTTGTACGTAAAAATATTTTATGGTGTAAGAAACTTATTCCAGAAACTTCCTCTACCTAGCATGTTTAAACCTTCACTAGGAGGATTAGCTGTAGGAGTTATAGCACTTTTATTTCCACAAATTTTAGGTATGGGATATAACCATATTCAGGCAACTTTCTCTGCTCAAATTCCTTTAATGCTGATGGTAATGCTTGTTTTTGCAAAAATTTTAGCAACATCTTTTACAATAGGTTCTGGTGGTAGTGGAGGAGTTTTTGCACCATCCCTTTACATAGGAGCTATGCTTGGTGGTGTACTGGGGCAAATATTCTACATATTTTTTCCTGAGATAGTTACCCAACCTGAAATTTTTGCTCTTGTAGGAATGGCTGCATTTTTTGCTGGAGCAGCAAAAGTTCCTATAGCCTCAATAATAATGGTTTCAGAGATGACAGGAGGTTATTCTTTGCTTGTTCCATTAATGCTTGCTTCAGCAATATCTTATGCTCTTTCAGGTGAAGCATCAATTTATGAAAGCCAGCAGGATAGACGTGAAAGTTTTTAACATCTAA
>CAZMUQ010000001.1:0-135286 GCA_964569845.1 uncultured Candidatus Bathyarchaeia archaeon | reverse complement strand
GAAGCATCAATTTATGAAAGCCAGCAGGATAGACGTGAAAGTTTTTAACATCTAAATTAACATAGTTAAGGCTATGGGGCTAAAAACTATTAACAAGGATTTTTTAGTTAAAACTTTAATAAAACTTGTTCAAACGCCAAGCTTAAGTTCTAAGGAAAAAGAAGTTGCTGAAAAAGTTTCAAAAATACTTGAGGATTTTGGTTATAGGCCAAAAATAGACAAATATTATGATGTTATAGTTGAGGTTGGTAAAGGAAAGAAAACTATACTTTTAAACTCACATATAGATACTGTTCCCCCTATTGGAAATTGGAGTATAAACCCTTATGCTGGTATAGTTGCTAATGGTAAAGTTTACGGTCTTGGAGCTTCTGATAACAAGTCTGGTGTTGCAGCTATGATTGAAATTGCAAGAATTTTCAGCTTTAAACCTCCAAATGGTAAAGTAATTTTCCTATTTACAAGTAGAGAAGAAAGTGATAAGGATGAAGCTAGAAAAATCTTGATTGGTAAAGTTAAAGCTAATTTTGGGATATGCTTAGACCACCATATTCACGCTAAAAGTAAAGTTGCTGATATAGTAGTTGGCTGTAGAGGTATCGGAAATTTTACATTAAAAGTTTATGGAAAAGCATACCACTCATCAGAGCCTGAAAAAGCTGTAAATGCAATCTATAGAGCTATAAGCGTTGTGGAAGCTATAAGAAATGCTAAACTTCCCTTAATGCTTAAACCATTAAAAGAGAAAGCTGTTGTAAGTGTAACAAAAATAAATACTGATGGTTGGGCTACAAGAATACCTGACCAATGTAATCTAACAATAAATTATAGAGCTTTACCTAAGGAAAAAAGAGAGAAAGCTGAAAAAAGAATTTTTAAACTTGTAAAAGAAACTTTAAAAAAAGATTTCAACATAAATTTAGACTCCTTCCATGAAGGCTACCTTGTAAGTTTAAAACATGAAATTGTTAAAGCTGCAATAAAAACTGTGAAACAAATTAAATTTAAACCTAAACTATCCATAGCTAAAGGTTGGGTTGATGCTGCATTTTTTAATCAAATGCTAGGTATTCCAACAATTTGTATGGGACCTGGAACTCAAGGTCAAGCTCATGTTAAAGACGAATATGAAGATATAAGAAACCTATACTATGGAACTTTACTTGTTTATAAGACTGTTTTAAACATCCTAGGCGGGGAAGGTTAAACTTGAAAATTACTGTATTAGCTGGAGGAACAGGGTCCGCAAAACTTCTTAGAGGTTTAGCAAGAATAGTTCCAGAAAAAAACATGGCAGTTATAGTTAATGTTGGAGATAACTTCAAGATTCATGGTCTTACAGTATGTCCCGATTTAGATACTACAATGTACATGTTTGCAGGTATACTGGATAAAAAAAGAGGCTGGGGAATTAAAGGGGATACATTCAACTTTCAAAAAATGCTTAAACGCTACAAGCTAGAATCATGGTTTAACATTGGAGATATGGACCTTGCAACCCACATTTATAGAACAAACCTTTTAGCTAAAGGTTTAACCTTAACAGAGGTGACAAAAATTCTTTGTAAATCTTTAAATGTTAAAGTAAAAATTTTTCCAGCAACAAATAGTTGGGTTGAAACAAGAATAAAAACTGTTAATAAGGAAATTCATCTACAAGAATTTTGGGTTAAAAAACGTGGAAAAGTCAAAGTCTTAGATGTTAAATATAGTGGTATTGAGAAGGCTAAAGTAAACATTGAAGCTTTAAATTTTCTTTTAAAATCTGATGGAATAATAGTTTGCCCAGCAAATCCTATTACAAGCATAAAACCTATCATACTTATACCTGGCATGCTGAAAAAGCTAAGAAAACTTAAAAGTAAAGTTTTAGCAGTTTCCCCGATAATTGGAAACTCGCCCGTAAGTGGACCTGCTGGAACTCTTATGAAAGGTTTAGGTTTAACTCCTATTTCACCCTTTAAAATTGCAGAATTATATAAGGAGTTTGTTGGAATCTTTGTTATCGATAATAGGGATATAAAAATTAAAGATATGATTGAAAAACTTGGCTTAAAATGTTTAACAGCAAATATTTTAATGAAAAATCTTAAAGATGAAGTTAGGCTTGCAAAATTTTGTCTTAAAGCTTTAAACCTATCTCCTTAAACTTTTTACTTACAAATCTGCTTGTAAAAGTTTCTTCATCAATCATAGTAAGCATTTTAAGGTCTTCAGTTTCATCAACATCAAGCATAACCCTCCATGAAACATAAAGCTTAACCTTTACATTTCTTTTAAAAGCTTCAGCAACATGTTTATGGAAACTATCATCCTCATAGAATGTTGGAATAACTTTTGGAGGATTAAGTAAGAGAAGATTAGTACCATCAAATCTTAATGAAGGAGAGATTGTAATACTTTGCTTTTCCAATCCTAGGTTAATAGCAATATTAACATCTCTTGGTGTAATAAGCGGTATATCTGAAGGTAGGATAAGAAGAGCGGAATCTTCATCATATTGGAGATGATTTAATGCACAGCTTATAGCAGAATTTACACCGGAATCTTTTTCCTCCTGCAAAGTTTCCACACCAAGATCCCTAGCAAAATTTAAAATTTTTTTATCCGAACTTACAACCAGAATCTCCCAAATATTTTTAACTTGTTTAACTGTATGCAGTACATCTAAAAGCATTTTAAATGTTAACCTATGCCGAGTTTCCTTTGAAAGTATTGTTGAAAGTCTACTTTTAACATTCTTAAGACTTTTAACTGGAATAACAACATAAATCTTTAAGGTCAATACTATTTCAACCTAAAACATTTATAATCCTCAACTCTTAAATCCTACATCCAAAAATATTTTTGGATGTAAAACACCTTATAAACACAATGGTTAAACTCCCTTTAAGGTGTAATCTATGCCTGTAAGTGAAACTAAGTACATATGGTTTAATGGTAAATTTATCGAATGGAATGAAGCAAAAATCCATGTTTTAACTCATACACTCCATTATGGTAGTGGTGTTTTTGAGGGTATAAGATGCTATAAAACCCCTAAAGGTCCAGCAATTTTTAGGTTAAGAGACCATATAGAAAGGCTTTTTAGGTCTGCTAAGGCTATAAAAATTGAGATTCCCTATACTATTGATACTCTTTCAGATGCTGTTGCTGAAACTGTTAAAGTTAACAATCTAGATGAATGCTACATACGGCCTATAGTTTTTCGAGGCTACGGAGAAATGGGTCTTAACCCCCTAGGTAGTCCTGTTGAAGTTGCAATTGCAGTTTGGCCTTGGGGGGCTTACCTCGGGGAGGAAAGCCTTAAAAGAGGTGTTAAAGTTAAACTTTCCCCTTATACTAGGATTCCAAAGAAAGCTTTCCCCCCGAATGTTAAAGCTACAGGAATATACGTAAACTCTATACTTGCCAAGATTGATGCTGTTATGGATGGATATGATGAAGCTTTAATGCTTGATGAAAACGGGTTTATTGCTGAGGGTCCAGGTGAAAACATTTTTATAGTTAAAAATGAGGTTTTATATACTCCGCCAGATGATTCAACAATACTTTTAGGCATAACAAGAGATAGCATCATTAAAATCGCTGAAAACCTTGGATATAAAGTTGAAAAGGTAAATATAGATAAGGATATGCTTTACAATGCTGATGAAGCCTTCTTTACTGGTACAGCAACTGAAGTAGCCCCTATTTGTGAGGTTGATGGTAGAAGAATTGGTGATGGAAAACCTGGAAAACTAACTATTAAGCTTCAACAGGAATATTTAAAGATTGTTAGAGGTGAAAACTTAGATTACGAGTTTTGGTTAACATATGTAAACCGTTAAACTTGTATTGTTAGGTTTGTTAGGTATAAACTTAAATATACATAGTTATCTAAAGTATATCTTTATGATGATAAATGGGTTATGCTAGTGTTGCATCATACATTGCAGGGATCACCATAGTTACACTTCTATCTTTAATGCTTAATCTTCAACCCAGCCAAATAATATCTGTTACATGTTTTCTTGGAGTAATTCTTGGTGCAATATTTTTCTGGAGGCTTAGAGTTGCATTTGCATTTTCAGGTGTAGCTTTAATGCTTTTTACAGGGGTTTTAACGGTACCTTTAGTAATAAAATATGCACATTTTGATGTTATACTTTTCCTCTTAGGTATGATGACCATTATAGGGTTTCTTGAAGAGAAAGGCTTTTTTGAGTATCTTTTAAACCTTCTTTTTAAAGTCTTTAGTAGAAGTGGTAGCCTACTTTTCTCAGGACTACTTATACTTTCAGCAATGTTTGCAGCTTTGGTTGATGAAGTTACCTCAATTCTATTTATAACCGCCTTAACTCTACGTATCACCAAGAAATATGACCTTGATGTTCTACCTATGGTTATAGCAACCGTTATGGCTACAAACGTTGGAAGCAGCTTTACAGTTATAGGTAACCCTATAGGTGTTCTTATAGCCTTTGAAGGAAACCTAACATTTCTAGATTTTATTCATTGGGCAACACCAGTAGGAATCGTGGTTTTATTGTTAACAATTTTCTTAGCCCTTATTTATTGGAAATCTTACGTTGGAACATTGAACTATAGAATGAAAACTTTAGGTGTGGAGATGGGATCATCAACAGATGGTGGTGAAAAGGTTACTCATAGAAGCATGCTTATACCATGGATTGTTTTCCTTTCAACCATTGGAGGACTTGCAATTCATCATCCTCTTGAAGAATTTATGCATCTACCCAAAAATAGCTTGCTACTTGCTGTTCCTGTTGTTATGGCTGGAATATCCCTATTTCTAAGTAAGGAGAAAGCTAGAGAAATAATTGAACGTAGAGTTGAATGGTGGTCTCTTGTTTTCTTCATCTTCTTCTTTACCTCTGTTGGAACATTAGCCTACACTGGAGTATCTAAGCTTATGGCTGAAGGTACTGTTTCCATGGCTGGAGGAAATCCTATGCTTATGACAACAATAATAACTTGGACTGCTGGTATTTTAAGCGCATTTATGGATAACATTCTTGCAGTTGCAACATTAATATCCATTGTGCATGGGCTTGAAGCTTACGGATACCACATATTTCCAGCATGGTGGGGTCTTCTATTTGGTGCATGTTACCTTGGAAACTTAACCATGATTGGAAGTACAGCAAACATTGTAGCTATAGGAATCATTGAGAAGGAGAGAAATAGGTACATAAACTTTATAGACTGGATTAAACCAGGACTTGCAATAGCTGTACCTCAACTTATTCTTGCAACATTACTATTAATGTTCCAACACTACCCTATTCTTTAAAACTTCAAAAATGGTTTACTGGAAAAATTCCAGCTTAGCTTCCCTAGGTGCCCCTGTAATTTCGTTAAAGCTTATACCTAATGCATCTAAAACCTGCTCAAATGTTGTTTGAATATGTTCAACATATTTTTCTGTATCTATTTCATCTACTTTCGCATGAGTTATAAGCTTAACACCTGGATCCCTTCTAACTTTAACATACCGGATAACTGAGCCAGCACCCACATCTACTTTTTCCTTTTCAGGTAAAAGTTTTAAGGCTTTAACATGCTGAGGTATAGTTTTATTATAATCTTCAATATCTTTACCTAAAACGACAGTAAAAGCTAGTTCTTCAAGGCTATACTGTCTATTCTTAAGTTTAACGTAGCAATCTTTTACAATACTTTTTATTTTTTCCCTTGCTTTATCAAAGTCATCTTTACTTTTAACTTCCCCAAGAATTTTAATCATTTCAGCAAAAGTTTTCTTAAGAAATTCAGGTGTATTCCTTTTCTTACCTGTTAAGCCTTTAATTTCAACGTTACCATCATGATAAACTCCAATATAGTTCTTTTTCCTTGTTGAAAAAACAGAATACCTGTACTGCTTATCAATATCAAGCTCCATACCAAGAACGTTTCTAGACCATTCCATAAGAGCTTCAACCTGATTTTCTGAAGGATTCCTAAGAAACATTGAATCGGTATCCCCGTAAATTACTTCTATTCCTAACTCCCAAGCCTTCTGAATTGTTGTTTTTATTGCATATCTTCCTATGCTTGCTGTTGCTTCTGCTACTGGTGGACAATAAAGGGCAAAATGTTCTGCACCAAAAACGCCGTAAGATGCATTTAGTATCACCTTAAGAGTTCTTTGAACAACAGAATACCATACTCTAACTTCCTCAGGTAACGTTTTATCTTTAGCTTTAACCTTATACCATCTTACCCTTAAATCTCTTAAGGAACCTATAACTAGGCTTGTTAATCCCTGCCTTTTTCTACAAACCCAATGATTTGTTTCAGGTATAAGATTATCTTTACACTCTTCATGGGGACATCTAACAGTTTCATAAGAAAGATTCCATCTCTTAATTATGCTTGGATAGAGGCTGTTAAAGTCTAAAACTACTACGTTAAAGTTTATTCCAGGTTGAGGTTCAATAACAATTGCCCCTCTATACTTTTTACCTTTAATAATTGCATGAGTTGAAGTTGAACCCTTTACAGCTAAAATTTCCTCAGATGACGGTATAAGATAGCTATTTTTTCTATGTTCCCAGTACATTAAACTTTTAATCCAGTTTGAAACACTTTGCCTTGAAACATCCTCTAAAATCATCCTTGTAATTCTTGCTAAAGCTATGATAAGCTTTAACACAAGATTTCCATCAAAACTTGCAAGCTTAAAAGTTAACTCAGAATCCCTTAAGCAGTAAACTGCAAGTTGCCTATAATCTAGTTCTGAAACATTTTTATCCAACTCAACTTTACCTATACCGAGAAAAACTGTTGAAATATCTTGGAGATTAACATCCCTATACTTTTGATCAAAAGCATAAACTTGGATGGCCTTATTAAAGAAGAATCTGTAAAGGTCTATATGGATACTGTATGGTAAGTATGCGTATTCTCTGGTTAACTGAATGGGGATATCTTCCTTTTGAAGCCCAAGTTTTTGAGCTCTATGGTAAAGATATTTTAAGTCAAATTCATCCCCATTAAATGTTACAACAATAGGGTATTCAACAAGAAATCTAAAAATTCTACAGATAAGTTGAAGCTCATCATCATAAAATTCAACTTTAGCATCATCCAGCCTATCAAATTCTTCACCTTTAGCTTCACCTCTTCTAAGAAGCAAAACATACTTAACTCCATCTGAAGCTACAATAGAAGCACAAATAACTCTATGTGAGGCTTCTCTAGGATCTGGAACCTTATCTAAGCTTGGAGATTCAACTTCAATGTCTAAAGCTATAAATTTTAGGCTTGGTAAGGGTGCTTCAAGAAGTTCAACCCAGCTCTTTAAATATTGGAAAAAGTCTTTAGATTCATCTGCAAAAAGTTTTTCAACTTCAAAATTAATGCTTGTAAGCTTATTTTTAACAAGCTTTCCATCTTCAATATTGTATGGTAACCCTAAATCCAAACCTAAATCATAAATGTAGCATTCATAGTACTTTATATCAGCTTCCCAAACTTTTGCATCATGCCTAATCTTTGGCAAGATATCTCTAATTGAACCTGAAGGTTTTCCTCCTATTGTTAAAGGATCCTGCGCTACAATTTTTGTAACCCTTAATGGTTTATCTAATAATAAGCTAAACTTTTCAACGGTTTCAAAGTGGTCTAAACCTTTAACTCCCTTAACCTCAGGAATATTTTCAAGTTCCTCTTGTGGAATATTTGTTAAGCAGTAAGGTTTATGTCCAGTAGTGTCATACCAAAGATAGATTTTCTTATCTTCAGGATTGTAAAATTTTAAAACTGCACAACGCTTATCTCCATCATAGCTAGCGGAAAAAAGGTATACATTTTTAAGGTTTCTAGAGTTTGCATATCTATCCTCAACTAAACTTCTAAAATACCTTACCCAATTTCCAGTAACATCTTCCTGGTTACCTCTACCCTCAGAAGAAGGTTTTTCCTCAGCTTCATCTAATTTTTCTTTAAAAAAATCTTCTAAGCGGCTTTCCATCCTACTATCCTTAAAAAGGATTAGGTAGCTTCAACCCTATTAGCCTTTCTCAGCTAAACATAAAATTTCAAACACAGCTTTTGCAGCTTGAATAGATGTAATTCCAAAATCAAAATCAGGTGTAACCTCAACAACATCTAAACCTAAAAAGCTAACTCCCCTTAAACTATATAATATATTGAAAAGCATGGAAAAGTCTAAACCATCAGGTTCAGGGTTAGAAACCGCAGGAGTATATGCAGGGTCTAAAACATCCATATCAAGGCTAATATAAACTTGATTAGTTTCTTCAGCAAATTCCCTTAAAATTTTTGACACATTATCTATACCTAAACTTTTTATTTGTAAGGTTGTTAAATATTTAACCTTATTCTTTATAGCATATTCTACTTCCTCCTTGCAGGCTGCCCTAACTCCAGCTAAAAATATCCGTTTCCCACCAATTTTCTCAACAATTCTACGCATAAAAGTTGCATGAGAAAGTTTCCTATTAAGGTAGATATCTCTTAAATCAAAATGAGCATCAAAGCAAATAAGATTAAAATTCTTCCTCTTTAAAGCGTTAACAACACCATAAGTTAATGTATGTTCTCCACCTAAGATTACAGGTATCTTTCCAATCCTACTTATATCCAGAATAGCTTTCCTAAGAAGTGTTAAAGCTTCTTCAATATTTTTGCAAGGTTTAATATTTCCCACATCATAAATTTTTAAATCTTCAACATTAAAGTTAAACCTAAAACTGTAAGTTTCAATGTTTAGTGATGCTTCCCTAATCTTATCAGGAGCTTTAGAAGCTCCGAACCTGTAAGTACATGTAAAATCAAACGGAAAACCTAAAATAATGTACTTTGCTTCATCAAAGCTAGATAAAAGTCCAAGAAACTCGTTCTTAGGCTTAGTAAATAAAGCTTTAATTTTACTTTCCAAAAAACCTCTCCATCACAGCTGCAACAATAATTGGTAAGCAGATGGTTGCATCACCTATAACTTGAACTTTTGAAGCTTTACCTCCAACTTTACCCCATGAAACAGCCTCCTCAAGAGTTGCCCCTGAAAGTCCACCTGGCTCCGGTCTATCGGTTGTAATTTGGATTACATAGTTGTAGGGTTTATTAACTTTGAATGCTGCTTGAAAAATAAAGTTTTTTGGTACTCCTCCACCAATAAGTAATGCTCCTTTTTTTCCTGAATTGTTTTTGTCTATAATTTCGAGAAATTCTGAAACATCCTTAAATGCATCCATTATAATTCTTTCTCCTCCATGATACTTTCTATATTCGTATGCAGTTAACCCATAGCATGAATCATGAATTGTTGGAACAAAGATAGGTACATTGTACTTATATGCGTTATAAATTATTGAATTTTCATCAATGATTCTTTTACCAATTTCTCTCATTAATTCAGGTGTAGAATATATCTTGTTTCCTTTATGTCTAATAATATCATTAAAAATTTCAATTAGGGGTTTATCAAAACTTTCTCTAAAATCAACTTCAGGAATAAAAACATCATAAACCCTATCAACCCCATGCTTGTAAAGTAGTTTATCGTCGATGTAGGCAGTACCCTTATAATGATATCCTCCAAAAACTTCAAGCAAGTCATGAACCATGTTTGCACCAGTACTAACGATAATATTCACCATTTTACGTTTAATCATCTCAGTAACAACATTTTTCATACCTCCTGGAACCATTGCCCCTGCAAGACCTAAAACTATTAAAGCCTTCTCTTTAAGCATCTGTTCATAAATATCTACTGCTTGAGCTAAACGTCCAGCACCAAAACATCCTGAACCAGCCATTTCACGAATAAGCTCATCCACAGTCATCTTTGGTTTAAGTTTTACGTGTCTAACAATATCCTTAAAAAACTCTTCACTATGCCTCATACAATCATCTCCCTATTAGCAAAAAATATTTTCTCTTCAAGTAAATTAGTTTAATTATAATGTTTAAAGCCTTTTATAATCTGGGTAAAGATGAGAAGGTAGCTTTAACCATAATTTTAACATCAACAATTCTAACAGCAATTTTTTCATCAAGAATATATTCATCTGAGCTTCCAATAGGTATGGATACTTTCTCCCATTTACCAAAGGTTGTCTATATTTCAAAGTTTGGCCCCTCCTTCTGGTGTTATGATTGGTATTGTGGTTACCCGATTTTTACTTCTTATGCGCCTTTATCTTATCTCCTAGTTTACCCATTAACATTAATAGGTTTAGATGCCATATTTTCCTACAAACTTATTGAAGTACTTTTTCTTCTAGTTGCACCGTTTTGCTTCTACAAGTTTTGTAGAACTTATAGTTTAGAAAGAAGAAAAGCATTTTATGCAACAATGATATTCTCATTTTTTCCTTCAGTAATTCATAACCCTCTAATTTTTGGTAGATTTCCAAACATTGTAAGCTTCCCCTTTTTTATACTAACCTTAATGTTTACATTTAAAGCTGCTGAAAATTTTTCAAAAAAATATTTTCTATTGGCTTCAATCTTTTTTACTTTAACCCTTTTAACTCACCACTTTTCTGCCTATATTTTATCTTTAGTTTTTCTAATCTACGCTTTATCTTTAATTTTCGAGGTTAAAAATGTAGGTTCAAAAACTCTCCTAACAAAGATGTTGATATTGATTGGTATTCTTTTTCTTAGCTTTATTTTTTCAGCTTTTTGGCTTTTACTCTACATTGTAGATTTAACTTATTGGGTTAGCTTTTATACCCAAAATGTTAATCCACTAATTTCAGCAGCTCTTTTAATTCTTCTTACAGCCCTTACTATAATATGCTTGAAGAGTTTCGCAAGTTATACTAGCGTTAAAAGCCTTTTTACCTTAGCATGGGCTTTTCTTTTTCTAGTCTTCAGCTCATATTTTTTCCCGTTAACTTACTTTCTACCTTTTGGTGGTAGTATCGATTTTATGAGGTTCCAACTTTACCTCTCAATACCTTTTAGTCTTCTTATTGCTGGCGGGAAAAGTCAGTTCTTAAAAACTGAAGGAAAATCTGAAAGTTTAAAAAATATTAAGCTTATAGTTGTTTTTTTACTTATCCTAAACATTATCATATTTTTTGCAGTTTTCCAGTTTTTTGGTGAAACTGTTAGGGAGGAAGTTTTTTGTGAAAGTATTCCAGAACCAGTTATACTTTATCTTAAGAATAATAAGGAATACGGTAGAATTTTAACGTTTAAATGTCCCTTCTCAGTTTACCTTCTTCCAAGTCAAACAGGTAAACCTCTGGTAGATGGCTGGTATCCTCAGGGAAGTGTACTACCAATAATAAAGTTTAATGTTAAGAAAACTTTAACCCGTATAGAAGATGAATCCTTAGTATCAACTTTTATTAAAAAGTCTCAAGTTTTCGGCGTTAAATGGGTTTTACTTGGAGATCCTGGAAAAGCTTACTTACTTCAAAATTCCAGTTTTAAGAAGGTTTTAAACTTTTCACGCTACATTCTCTATGAAAATACGCTAAACATATCTTATGTTGAAACTAACCCTAAAACAGAACTTAAATGGTTTCAAACAAGAGATATGATAAAAATCATCGTCGAAGTTAATAACAGTAAGCGTTTAAATGTAACAGTAAGAGAAGCATATTTCCCAGGTTGGATTGGATGGGATAATAGTAAACAGTTAAACATTTCCCCAACGGAAAACGGGTTTATATCATTTGAGCTTAAAGGAGTAGGTAAACATAATGTTACCTTAATCTTTAATCCCTACCATGACCTCTTCCAAAGATTAATCAAAAACCTTGAATTTCAAAAATATTGCTTATAGTCCACATTTTTAAGAAATTTTCTAGTTTTTATGGATGCCGCATTTTCAAAAAATTATTTTTAATCTATCCTATCCCGTAGTCCTTAAGTATGTTCTTAATCTTTACAGCATCTTCTTCAAGAATAGGGCTTTCACATATGATGGTACCTTCAACATTAAAATCTTTTAATGCTTCTGCTAGAAACCTGAAATTTATGTCTCCCTTCTCAAAAACTAAATGTTTTTTCTCTCCTGAAACAGAATATTCAACTTGGGTAAAATGTTGATGAAGATTTTTAAGAGAATTTCCTCCAAGTTTTCTTTCAATTTCCTCCAAAATTCTTACAAAATCATCCTTACTTTTTAAGCAACCATTACATCTAGCATGAATATGGGCCCAATCTAGTACTATTCTTTGGCCTGTTTCATAAGCAATTTCTAAAACATCTTCAAGGGGACCGACCTGTGATTGACGACCCATTGTTTCAATTCCTATAGGTATAGGACACTGGTCTACAATGCTATTTATTGCATCTATGACCATTTTTTTAGCTTCATCTCTTGAATGTTTACCATAATATGCTGGATGAACAACTGCAAGTTCAGCTTTGTAGTAGCTTCCAACTTTACAAGTTTCAATAATTCTTTGCTGAGACTTTTTAACTGTTTGTTTATCTCCACAAAGGTTAATAAAGTATGGGGCATGACATGAAAGCTTAACATTATACTTTTTTGAGTATTCGTAAAGCTTCTTAGCTATTGTTATGCTCATTTTAACTCCACGAACATACTGAACTTCAAGAGCATCTAAACCAATCTCCATACAATACTTTAAAGCTTCATCATAACCCTTACCCTTCATAGCTAAAGGTATACCTGCAGGCCCAACTCTAATCATGTTGCACTCAACAAAAATTATAGTGGTGCTTCAAAAATATTAAGATAGGGGTTAAATGCTCTTAGGTAAAGGTTTATTAAAAATTGGTGTAGTAAATTTTTATGTTACTATTTTTTCAAGTTTTTTTGTTTGTTTTGCTCTTAAAAGCTCTAAAGCTATTCTATCTCCCATACTCATAACTCTTTTATATTTTGCATTTGCATATTGAGAGCCTATTCCTTGATGAACATTTGTTCCCCCTCCATGCCTTACAGCTATATCCTGGGTTTTGAAGACAAAGTCATAGAAGAATTCTCCTGATGCATCATAAACTCCTTGGGATATTGCTTCAACAAGGGGTTGTTTTTCAAACGTTATTAAGGTTTGAATACAGTATGCACCTATCATACCTGGGGGTTCAAGTTTTTGTGTTATTTCAACAAAGGCATCTGCAATAGGGTAAATTTTTCTAAGTAAAGATTCCCTTAAACTTATCATAGAATGGGCTGTAACCTCAAAACTTAAAGGATAAGGTGTTTTCCTCCAATCAACCTTAAGTTGATCATCAGCAACCATCCTTAAAACTCCATCATGAGTTGTTTCTCTTCTTTCATCTATAGATAGAAACTCATTTGCAAGTCTCCAGCGGTCAATATACTTTTCTAAGATACCCCAATCTTCTTCAGCATAAAGCGGTGAATAGAAGAAGTTAAAGTTTGCTGTAACTCCTGGAATATATTCTTCAACCCTTGCACTCTTTAAATCTTCAAGTATGATATTTCCAGCTTCTAATTCTTTCCTAACTTTCTCCTCTAAACTTTCACTATCAGCTGCAAAAATAAATCCTCTTTCAAGTCTTCTACCTGCATGAGGAACTTTTAAAACTAAAGGTTGCTTAACATCATCTTCAACCTTTATTCCATCCTTAACAACCCTAAATTTAAACGGCTTAGGATGAGGTATTCCAGCTTTTTCAAGATACCAGTAATAATTTTCTTCAACTTCTTCTCTATTTTCAATTTTGAGAAGCTTTCTTGAACCAAGAATAGGTATAGGGAAATCTTTTTCTATTCTTTCACAGCGTTCTCCACCAACGTAAACTGCAAAAGCTCTATTTGGAATTTGAATAGCTTCAATTTCTAGAAGAACATCAATATTCTCACTTTTAAGAATATCCTCATACCTATCAAGTAAAAGTATAGCTTCAACCCATTGATTCTTTTTTCTTACAATATCCTTTATATCATCTGAAACGTAAAGATCTCTTCTTACAATGTAGGGTAAATCTTCTATAACCTCCTCAACTAAGCCAACTCTAGGCTCTCTAAGATAAATAGAAGCTCTTTGTCTTGTAGTGTAGATAATTCCTTTAAGGCCGAAGTTTCTAAGTCCAGCCATAGCATCTAATGCAGAGTGAGACCCTAAAACAAGTCCAACAGGATCCTTATACCTTTTTACATTTTCACGTATTTCCTCAAGACTGATCATTATAAGAACCTCCTATCTCTAAAGTATCTACATTAGCTTAAAATTTTAGTTTAAATGTTGTTTATTTAAATTTAAGCTTTACAAAATTGTTAAGGTTTAGGCTAATAATAACTTAAGCTACTCCATACCTACTTTTTTCTTCTATTTCTTTTAAGGCTTTAAGTCTTTTAACAATGTTTGGATGACTTGAGAAAAGCTCTATGAGCCTATCAGCAAATGTTATTTTTCTGGAAAGTATTTTATTTACAAGCTGCTGGTCTGTTAGGTGTCTCAATGTTGAAAGATTTAGGATATCAGTTTCTGCCCTATCAGGGTCTGAAATAAATAAGGACTTAAATGCTCCCAAAGCACCAATATTTTTTTCAGCATAGAAGCTTTTTACCTTAGATGTATGATGAACTATTTTTGCAAGAGCTTCTGAAAGTTTTCTTGCACCATCCTCAACTGTTGTTGCACTTCTTCTATCAGCATAGTACTCTCTGTATCTACTTAAACCTAAAACAAAGAGAGATAATATCCAGTATACGATTAAGCATATAAACCCTACAATCATCATATAACCAATATTATTGCGACCTCTATACCCTCCAAACCACCCTGAAAGCATTAAAGAATAACCTAGGAAATAGAATATTGCAGGTAAAACTGATACAAACATCATTATCTGGACATCTCTATGCTTTAAATGTCCAAGCTCATGCCCAATAACAGCTTCAACTTCCTCATCTTCTAAGACTCTTAAAAGTTCACTAGTTACAGCAACACGTGGTCCTGTTAAGGGTGACCCGTAGGCAAAAGCATTAGGTATGGGAATATGGGCAATCATTAACTTAGGCATTTTTAAACCCATTTTTTCACTAAGCCTTTTAACAGCATTGTAAAGTTTAGGGTTATCATTAGGAGATATCTCCTTAGTATGGTAAATGCTGTCTATTATTTTTGGTGCATAAAGCCATTGAAGAATGTTAAAAATAACAACAAATGCTGCGAGAAGTAGGATGTTCAGGGTTCCAATTAATGTTAATATTATAGCAAAAAATAGGGTTGAAAGCATTATAATCAATGTAAGGGTTCCATACATGGATAAGCGTAACTTCCACAAACCCATATTGCCTAAACCCCCTTTACCCTTCAGAATAAGGAAATTGATGCTATTTATAACCTTTATTGTCTTTAAGATTTAAAGTGTACAGTTGTGAAACAGTTGTTTCAATCTGTTTCGGAGTTTCCCTTAACATTAACTTTAACTTATAGTTATTTTTGAGGTTTGGGGTGTGAGAATGAATACAAGTATAGCCAAAACATTATCTATTTTAACAGTATTCTTATTGCTTACCTCAGTTTCCGCTGTACAAGTTAACAGTGTTTACGCTGAAAACACTTCAAAAACTCCGATGCTAAAATTTTTGGCTGACCAACTTATAGAGATTGCAAATAAATCTAAAGTTAAGGTTGAAGAGGTTTTCGACAAGATTAAAACTCAATATATAGGGATTCCCCATGAAGCTGAGGAACTTTATGGGGAGGGAGTTAAACTCCTAGATGATGCAATCTCCTATAGGAATAATGGAGATTATCCGAATGCATGCAAGTACGCCATTAAAGCTATGCAAAAGTTTAAGCTTGCCTTATTGGTAACCTACAAGTTTACCCTTAAGCTTGAAGTTAGGAAGGTAGAAAATGAAACTCTTAAAATTACTTGTTTAAGGAAGGCTATAGAAAGAGCTTACATGTTTGCTGATAGAGTTGAGGCATTAGCAAATTCAACAGAAGAAAAATTTGGATATAATCTAACCACAGTAAAACTAAAAATTGAGGAAGCAAGAGAACATCTAGAAAATGCAACAAGCCTTCTTGATGAGGGATTAGTTGATGAAGCTGCAAAAGAATTAGCAATAGCAAGAGGTATCTTAGGAAAATGTGTTGGTGAAATACATAGTGCAGCTAAAAAGTTTAAAATTACTAGGGCTGAGTGTTTCCTTAATCAAACAAAGAAACGACTTAAATCTCATATGGAGGAAGTAATAAGCTCCATAAATAGAACAAGCATACTAAATAAAACTAGAATTTCCCAAGCACTTCAAAATGCTTCTCATAGTATTAAGGTAGCTGAGGAATTTATTAAGAGGGGTAATGTTGAAAGAGCTTTAAAAAAACTTGAGGAAGTAAGGGAACATGTTGAAGAAAGTACAAGCGAACTTGAAAACATAAAACCGGATGTAGCTAAAATGCTTAGAAAAGTAAATACCTTTGAGATTAAGCTAAGATGGCTTGAAGGTATGCTTAAACATATGAAATTTAAAGGACTTGGTTTAACAACAGCTGAAGACAAACTTGAGGAAGTAAAAAATCTAATTAAAAAGGTTTCAGACCAAATTAAGAATCAAAAAATTAGTGAAGCTGAAGAAACAATAGAGCATCTTGAAGAGCTCTTAGAAGATATTGAAGAAATGCTTTCTTCATAGTCTTCTTAAACCCTATTTTTTAATCTTTTATGCCGGCTAAGTTTTCAGCTAATTTTCTTTTTTCCTCAAGGTTTACTGTTCTGTAAATTTCTATTTTTTGAGCTTCAATTGAACCTGCTCCATGCCAAGTTCCAACACCATGTGGACTTGCAACCCAATTTTGGATAAACTTTGTAATTCGCATTCTTTTTTCAGCTGAAACTCTAGCTTTAAGATATTTCTTGATGTACTCTGATGTTTCAGGATTTTTAAGCTCCCTTTCTGATGGCATGGTTGCAGCTAAACCTCCACAAATATCTCCAAGTAAAGCCATAAGCCTCCAAAAACCTTCAGCACAATTAAGTTTTGCAACATTACTAAACATTCTATCAGGTAGATATATTCCTGAACCTTCAGGTTCCTCCATACCCCTAAACGCTGCTGCAACAGCACATGCATGAAGTGTTTCATTTATTTTAACCATTTCAACAATTTTTTCTCTTACATGAGGAGCATTAGAAATTCCAAGATATTCTGCTGCTGCTTGAGCTGCCCCTATCATTAAATCTCCAAAACCAACTTTACATGCTCCTCCACAGGTCATCCTATGTGTTCTTGCAAAACGTGAAACTAAAATTCCTGTAAACTCTATTTCTCCACACATAAAAACTCTATCCCATGGAACAAAAACATCATCAAAGATTATCATACATGTTTCTCTTATACCGTAGAGAGGATTACCAAGCTGATACTGGTCTTCAGCTGCTAATCTTTCAGCATCCTCTGGAGTATACTGGCATATGTATGTTAAACCTTTAGATCCGCTTGGAACCGCAAAAGCTACAGCGTATTCCTCCTCACCCTTACGAAAAGCTGTTCCAGGTATAACTAAATGTTCATGAGCAGCTATTGCCCCACTTTGATGTATTTTGGCCCCTCTAACGATAATGCCGTCATCTCTTTTTTCAACAACCCGAACATACATATCTGGATCCTGTTCTTTAGGTCTTTTTCCTCTATCACCCTTAACATCAGTAACAGAGCCGCTAACAGCTAGATCATTTTTCTGGACCCACTTAACATAATTAATAAGTTTTTCATGGTATTTTGTTCCCATTTTTTTATCCATTTCATAAGTTGTACTTGCAAGTCCATTTAAAATATCGCAGCCAGGGCATCTATAGTTACATGTTCCAAGAAGACGGCTTGTTAAAATAGCCATTTTAACTCTTTTTTCAAGATCTTCTTTGCTCTGGAAAAGATGAACACTTCTATTTATTCTCTCTTGTATAAGTGGAGAATAAGCTGTCATAATATCTTGGTAGCTTGGGTTTTGGGCTAACTCGTAAATTTTAGCCATAGCATCAACAACTGTTTTTGTAACAGGATTCTTAATTATTGAATCTACTTTTTCACCATTCAAGTATGCTCGGATTTTTAGTTCTTCAATACTTTTTAAATATTCCTTTGCATTTTTCATACTAGACCACCTAGACCACAATAGATTAATTCTATTTTTGAGCGTATTAATGCTTTTAAGTAAAGTTCACCGATATTATTCAATTGATGAAAGCTGTAATATTAGCTGGAGGTTATGCTCAACGTCTGAAACCTCTAACGAATGATAAAGCTAAACCTTTACTGGAAGTTGCTGGGAAACCTGTTATAGATTATGTTCTAAAAAAAGTTTTAGAGGTGAGAAAAAAAGCAGAAATTGATGAGGTGATTATTTCAACAAATCTTAAATTTGAGGCTCAATTTAAAATGTGGCTTAAAAGGAAGAAGATTCCGATAAATGCTAGAATTGAAGTTGAGAAATCTACAAGGGAAGAGGAAAAACCTGGAGCTGTTGCAGCTATGGCTATGATTACTGCGAAAAATACACATGTAAACTATCTAATTGTTGCTGGAGATAACATTTTTACAGATAGCTTGCAGGGTATCATTAATTTTTTCAAGGAAAAGGATGCTACTGTACTTGGTGTTTATGATGTTAAAAAAAGGGAAATAGCAAGGGAGGCATCTATTGTTGTTTTAAATTCTAATGGAAAAGTTGTAAGATTTGTTGAAAAACCTAAAAATCCTGAAACAACACTTGTTGGTACATGCATATATATTCTTCATAAGCGTTCTCTTCCTCTTCTTCAGAAGTATGTTAAACTTAAAAATGTTGGAAAAGATCAGCCTGGAAGATTTATTGAATGGCTTTACAAGCATCAACCAGTTTATGGATATGTTTTGGGCGGATATTGGAATGATATAGGAACAATTCAAACTTATAAAGAGGTTAATAACTTTTTTAAGAAATTTTTAAGAAAGAGCTAGCTGAAACTTTATTTACTTTTACCATTAATATTAAATTCCAGTAAAGTATCGTGGAGGATGATTTTTTGGCTAAAGATTATGAGTTAAAAATTCTTGGAATTGTTGGAAGTCCAAGAATTGAAGGCAATACTAGAATACTAGTTGAAGAAGCTTTAAAAGCTGCAGCTGAAAGTTATGATGCAAAAACAGAGCTTATTCTTCTTGCAGGTAAAAAAATAGAACCTTGTACTGCTTGTGGTAAATGTTATGGTACTGGTGAATGTGAAATTAATGATGATGCAAACTCGATTGTTAAAAAATTTTTAGAATATGATGGAATTATTCTTGGAAGCCCTGTGTATATGGGTACTGTTACAGCTCAACTTAAAGCATTAATGGATAGAACAACAGTTTTTAAAACTGTTAAAGGTTCAAAACTTAAAAATAAGGTTGGTGGAGGAATTGCTGTTGGTCTTGGTAGAAGTGGTGGTCAAGAAACAACGCTAAGAACTATGCATGATTTCTTCCTAACTCACGATATGATAGTTGTTGGTGATGGGACAAAATATGGTGGAACTGCTGTAGCTTTTGCGGCAGGAGAAGTTAGAGGAGATGAACTTGGATTAAAACTATCAAGAAAACTTGGTAGAAGAGTTGCTGAAGTTGCTGGTTATATTAAGAAAGCTTCTTTAACTAAAGGTTAACTTGATATCTCCCTTAGTAGATACTTTAATTGGTGACTTAAAAAAATGTATAGGATAATAGTTACTGCAAAAAAGCAACTTAAAGGTTATTGTCATGTCCACAAGGAGGGAGATACTTTCATTATTGAAGAAGGTCAAATTATACGTTTAGTTAAGGGTAATGGGATATGCATTTATGCTTTAGCTGCTATGCTTCCTCTTTTTCCAGCACTATCAAAAGAACTTCCAGCAGATGATTGGATGTCAGCTGAAGTTCAAGAATATATTTGTTTAGACCCTGAGAATACCATGCTCTTTGAAATTAAAAGGGAAAAAGTTTAAGTTAAAAACCGTAATAAAGTATCTCTCTATTATTCTACGGGTATTCTAAATCCTGCAATCTTTTTAGGCAAAATTATTTCGAGAATTCCCGATTTAAATCTTGCTTTAGCTCTTTTAGGGTCAACTGGAGTTGGAAGTTTTATTGTTTTCTTGAATACTTCAAATTCTGCTCCTCTTTGAAATGGTCCATAAAAATCTATTCTTACACATTCTCTCATAGGAGCTTCAACTCTTACCATATTTTCTGTTGCATTAACTTTTATATCCTCCTTTCTTACACAAGGTAAGTCTATTGTTATTATAAGGTTCTCTTCCGTTTCTGAGATATGAGTTAATGGTTGAAGTTCTTTGCTGGGAACATTTTGCATAGGGGCTTCAACAGGAAATATGGGTCCCATAAATTCTTCAAAAAATCGGTTAATTTCTTCACGAATCTCCTCAAAAATATCAAAAATTGAACGTTTCTTACGTGTTGACAATTTAAACCCCTCCTACACGTATATTCCCCTAAGCTCTTGTTCTTGAACTTTTCTTAACGCCTTCATTTGTTCACTTGTTCTACGCATAAGCTCTCTAGCCTTAATCCTAATTTCTTCCTCCTTTTCTAATAAGCTTTTAACATCAACATTAACTCCAAACAGGGAATTTAAAACCTCAATTGTTGATGCTGCAGCTCCAGGATCTGGAAATTGTACATGAGATTCTGCAAGTAAAGTTATATTTGGTTGTTGTTCATCCATACAATTTCTTACAAGTAAAGCATAAACGCCAACAAGAATTCCCTCTTCAAATGGTTGTATTTTCAATTTTTCAAGTTCCTTTTTAGCTTCAATACTACTTCCAAAGCCATAGACATTTGGTTTCTCTATTTCAAGCCTATTAGGTACTGCTATTCCTGTAACTCCTACAATAAAGCTTGCATTATGCTGTTTAGCCCATAAAGTTATTGCTTTTGAAAGCTGGTAAATTGCCTGAACTGGAAGTATTGTTTCAGATATAATTGTTATCAAGTTATCTTTAGCAAAAATTCTAACTTGAGGTTTAGGCTCATTTTTATGGACAACTATTATAGGTGGAAAAAGGTCAGATTCAAAATATCCAACTTCTTTCATATCCAAAGTTTGAACAATATGCGAGGTTGCTATTGGTCCAACTAGTCCAACATCAGGAAGCCCAACAGTAATAAATGGTTTTTCACCTTCAATTTTTGCTGTTTCAACCACGGTTATTTCATTAAATTTTCTTTTTTCCAACAATCTAACTAACACCATTAAGGGTGCTATTACCTAGTTTAGTTTGGGTTAACTATAAAGTTTTACCTTCCATATGAAAAGTAGAAGAGAAAAGCTTATAAATACATCTTAAATTTTTCCTTTCAGCTATTCTGATCTTAAAAATTTAAGCATGTAACACTATGTTTATGTTTAAGCTTAAATTACGCATATTTTACCATAATAGTTTGCTAACACTTAGATGCAAGACCTTACCCTCTACTAAAACAGCATTATAATACTGGTTTAGGGTTGGGTGCTGGATATGTCTTCCACTAATGGTCAACATGGTGAAAAAGAAGAAGGTGAAGTTAGTATTGAAACACTTAAAAAGCTTTTAGATGAAGAGCGTAAAAAATCTGAAGAATATCTTACAAGGCTAAAATATCTTCAGGCTGATTTTGAAAACTATTTAAAAAGGGTTAAACGTGAAATTGAAGAGGCTATTGATATTTCAAAAGGAAAACTTATCCAAAAACTTTTAAATATTATTGATAACCTTGAGCTTGCATTAAAAACTGGCTTGGAAAGTAAAAATTTGGATGCTTTAATTAAGGGAGTTGAATTAACATTAAATGAATTTAGAAGTATTCTGGAGGAAGAAGGTTTAACCAGTATTAAAGCTTTAGGTGAAAAATTTAACCCTAACTTTCATGAAGCTATTGGGCATATTGAAGTTTCAGATCCACCTGAAGGTATAGTTGTTGAAGAATTAAGGAAAGGATACATGTTTAAAGGTAAGGTAATAAGACCAAGCATGGTTAAAGTTTCAAAACTTAAAGTTAACTCGTAAGTAGAGGAGGGTGAGGGAAATGGGTAAAATTATAGGAATAGACTTGGGAACAAGCAACTCTGCAGCAGCTGTTCTAATTGGGGGGAAACCAGTTGTGATACCAAGTAGTGAAGGGGTTACTCTTTATGGGAAAGCTTTTCCATCGTACGTTGCTTTTACAAAGGATGGTCAACTTTTAGTTGGAGAGCCTGCAAGAAGGCAGGCTATAACAAATCCTGAAGGTACTGTAACAGGGTTTAAACGGAAAATGGGTACTGACTATAAGTATAAAATTTATGGTAAAGAGTGGACACCCCAACAACTTTCAGCATTTCTTCTTCAAAAAATTAAGAGGGATGCTGAAGCATTCCTTGGAGATAAGGTTGATAAAGCTGTTATAACTGTCCCAGCATACTTTAACGATAATCAGAGGCAGGCAACAAAAGATGCTGCAGCTATAGCTGGAATTGAAGTTGCAAGAATAATTAATGAGCCTACGGCAGCTTCTCTTGCTTATGGTTTAGATAAAGCTGATAAAGAGCTAAGAATAATGGTTTTTGATTTTGGAGGAGGAACCTTAGATGTAACTTTGCTTGAATTTGGCGGCGGTGTTTTTGAAGTTAAAGCTACAAGTGGAGATACGCAACTTGGCGGGAGAGATATGGATGAAGCTCTTGTAAACTACATTGTTAACGAATTTAAGAGAGATACAGGGATAGACCTAAGAAAGGATAGTATGGCAATGATGAGAATTCGAGAGGCTGCTGAAAAAGCAAAAATTGAGCTTTCAACATCAATCACAACCGAGATAAATCTTCCAT
This sequence comes from uncultured Candidatus Bathyarchaeia archaeon, assembly GCA_964569845.1. Taxonomy (GTDB): domain Archaea; phylum Thermoproteota; class Bathyarchaeia; order Hecatellales; family Hecatellaceae; genus CAZMUQ01. The sequence goes on along the minus strand of CAZMUQ010000001.1, from coordinate 112,532 downwards.
TCATTGCTATGGAGGGTGGAACACCAAAACATCTTCAAATGACTATTACAAGAGCAACATTAGAGGAACTTGTTAAACCAATTATTGAACGCTGTAGAGGACCTATGATGCAAGCTTTAGCTGATGCGAAAATGAGGCCTGCTGATGTTGATAAGATAATCCTTGTAGGAGGGCCTACAAGGATGCCTATAGTTCAAAAATTTGTTGAAGAAGTTATGGGTAAACCTCCGGAAAGAGGAATAGATCCTATGGAATGTGTTGCTATGGGTGCAGCAATCCAAGCTGGAATAATTACAGGTGAAGTTAAAGATATACTGCTTCTTGATGTTACTCCATTATCTCTTGGAGTTGAAACACTTGGAGGCATCTTTACAAAGATAATTGAGAGAAATACGACAATTCCCTGCAAGAAGAGCCAAATATTTACTACAGCTGAAGATTTTCAAACATCTGTTGCAATTAAGGTTTATCAGGGTGAAAGACCAATGGCAGCTGATAATGTCCTTCTTGGACAGTTTGTTCTATCAGGTATTCCTCCAGCTCCAAGAGGTGTTCCTCAAATAGAGGTTACTTTTGATATAGATGTAAACGGAATACTTAATGTTACAGCTAAAGATTTAGCTACAGGAAAAGAGGAGAAACTAACTATAACAGCCCCCCATAGACTTTCAAAAGAGGAAATCGAGCGGATGATTAAAGAAGCTGAACAGTATGCAGAGCAAGATAGGAAAAGAAGGGAGGAGGCTGAACTTCGTAATCAAGCCGATTCACTAATTTATACTGCAGAAAAGATGAAAAGAGAACTTAAAGATAAGTTAACAAAGGATCAGATTGATAAAATAGACCAAGCTATAAAAGACCTTAAAGAAGTGTTAGCTGGAAAAGATTCTGAAAAAATTAAGATTAAAAATGAGGAACTTTCAAGAATTCTCCAAGAAATTGGAGCAACATTGTATAGGCAAACTGGAACTCAGCAAGCTAGCAGTAGTCAACAAACAGGTAAAAGTGGTGAAAAGGTTGTTGATGCTGATTATGAAGTTGTTGATGAAGAAAAAGAGAAAAAGTAAACTTTTTTACTAAATTTTTCTATTTCTTAGGGTTCCAGTAATTTTAACCAAAAAATTTAAGAATATTATATTTATTTACAGTGTAAAGTGTGAAAGTTTATGTTAGCTTTAGAAGGTATAAGAATTTTAGATTTAACATGGCTTTTACCTTACACAACTCTTCTAGCAGATTTTGGAGCTGAAGTTATTAAAGTTGAGGAACCTATTCGTGGAGATTATGCTAGATGGAATCCACCAATGGTTGGAGGACTTAGCCAATATTTTCTTTCTCTTCACCGTAACAAAAAAAGTTTAACTTTAAACCTAAAAACAGAGAAGGGTAAAGAAATATTTTACAGGTTAGTAGAAAAATCTGATGCAATAATTGAAAGTTTCAGGCCAGGGGTTACTAAACGTTTAGGGGTTGACTATGAAACAGTTAAAAAGTTTAATCCAAAAATAATTTATTGTTCGGTTTCAGGGTATGGGCAAGATAGCCCATACAAAGATTTACCAGGTCATGATATAAACTATGTTTCTATTGCAGGAATACTTGGCCTAACAAGACGTCCAGGAGAGCCTCCAACAATACCTGGTGTACAAATAGCCGATCTTGGTGGTGGTGTTTTAATGGCTACTGCTTCAATACTTATAGCTCTAATTGCACGTGAAAAAACTGGTAAGGGTCAGTATATTGACATAGCTATGACTGATGGTGCAATTTCATGGTTAACAATTCCATCTGCTTTCTATTTTGCTGAAGGTGAAAAGTTTGACATTGAAAAAATCCCTGTTGTAGGTTATCCTCCATGTTATAATGTTTATGAAACTAAGGATGGAAAATATGTTAGTATAGGGTGTTTGGAGGAACGCTTCTGGAGAAATCTTTGCGTAAGCCTAGGAAGAGAGGACCTTATCAACTACCAGTTTGCTGATGGTGAAAAAGGTAAAGAAGTTAAGAGTATCCTACAGAAAATTTTTAGAACTAAAACTAGGGATGAGTGGTTTAAAGAACTTTCTAAGGCTGATGTATGTGTAGGCCCAGTTTATAATTTAGATGAAACATTTAATGACCCGCATACCTTAAAAAGAGAGATGGTTGTTGAATTTGAGCATCCTAAAGCTGGAAAAATTAAGCTGCTAGGGATTCCGCCAAAGTTTTCAGAAACACCTGGCAAGATTAGAAGCCCAGCACCAGAACTTGGTGAACATACAAGAGAAATCTTAAAAAATCTTTTAGGGTTTAATGATAAAGATATTGATAAGCTTAAGGAAGATGGAGTTATCTAACTCTCCTTTAGCTTCCTAATTAATGGAAAGTTCAAGAATTTCGCTTAAGGATTGTTTCGTTAAAAACATCCCAAACTTTTTTAATGTTTCTACAATATCATCTTGGTTAAGCCTGTAATCATACAGGAACCTTCCAAATGATAAATTTACTAAAGTATGTGGAAAGCCTAGTACTTCAGCTGTAAGTTTAATAGCTTCATCTTTCCGTCTTGAAAGTTCATCAGTATTTTCACAATACTTTTTAAGAAATTTTTTGAATAAGTCTTGATTGGTTTTAATAAATCTTGTATTAGCTGCTAATGTACAGCATGGGAATTTGCCAAAGGTATTTTCAAAATTATAAACTTTAAATTTTCCTCTAAAAAGGCTTAAGTACGGCTCCCAAATACTTAAAGCTGAAATTTCATCATTAGTAAAACTTTCAACCATACGCTCAGGGTTATTAAAGTATCTAATTTCAACTTGAGAGGGGTCTATATTCCTTGTTTTCAGGAAAAGTTTTAAGTTCATCTCCATAGTTGAAAGTTCTGAGCATCCATAAACTAGTTCTAAAAAATTCTCATTTTTAACTACAAGTCCACTACCATTAAACCCGCATCCTGCAAAAATTTTTATTGAACGTAAAAGTAAAGCATACAGTACTTGGGTAATTAGGGGTGTATAAGCAATATCCAGATATCCTACTGCTAAAGCATTAGTTGCCTCTAAAGCATTATCGAAAATTTTTAGCTTAATATTTACATTAGCCTTCTTTAAATCCTTAACAGTAAGTAAAACATGAGGATACTCTGTAGCTCTGAGTATTCCAATTCTAATAAGTTTTTTAACCGGGAAAGGTGCATAATCTAAAAGCCAGATACGGTAAATTTTACCTCCAATACTTTTCCTGACAATTTTCCCACTTTTAAGCATTTCAGTTAAAATTTCAGATATTGTTGAACGAGAACATCTTAAAATTTTTGATATTTCTCCTTGGAGTATACCTTCAGAACCTCTATCTCTAAGCAAATTTAGGATTTTGTCTTTTACGTTTGTGTTCATCCCATAAGAGTTAGTAACCAAAATATATAAATAAGGGTTTATCCGAACAAATGTTCGATACATTTGAACATTTATTCGGAGAGGGAGAAGATTACAATAATAGTCAGGGGTCAATAATGTCAATTAAAAACTATACAATTATAATGTGGTTTTTCCTTTTAATACTCTTAGATTACTTAATTCCCTATTTGGTACTTAAAAACTACCCAACCATTTTTGGGACTTTTCTTTTTTGGTGTCTACTTACTATTCTTGTTGCTTTGTCATGTTTCATTTTATTGCTAAGGTTTTGGAGGGATTAAAAATTGGTAAGTGTAAGCTTAATTCTTACTTTAATAATTGTATATTTTGGCTTTCTACTTATTGTTGCCTATTATGGAAGATTAAAAACTGGTAAAGGTTTAGAAGAGTTCTATATTGCTGGGAGAAAAATTACAGGATTTGTTGCAGCATTAACCTATGCATCCACAACGTACAGTGTTTTTATGATGGTTGGATTGGTTGGTTTAACTTATGCTTATGGTGTTGGTGCTTTAGGCTTTGAACTTACCTATCTACTTGCTACTGTTCTTCTTCTTACAATTTTTGCTCCAAAATTCTGGGTTGCAGGTAAAATTTGGGGGTATATAACTCCAACTCAGCTTCTAGCTGAAAGATATGAAAGTAAACTTGTTGGTATTGTAGCGACAATCCTATGCTTAGTTTTTCTTGTCCCATATATGTCTATTCAGGGTATGGGTTCAGCTTACCTTATTGAAGCTTTATCTGGTGGGATGATAAGTTATGAGGTTAGTTTGACATTTATTATTCTAGTAATAACTATCTGCGCACTTTTAGGTGGATTTAGAGGTGTAGCTTGGACCGATACTGTGCAAGGTTTACTTATGCTTTCAGCTTCTATTTACCTTTTCTTTTACCTTCTTTATGTATACCTAGGAGGATGGGGAAACTTTGTAAGCATACTTGAAAATCAACACCCAGCTATGCTTGCAGTTCCAGGCCCGAAAAACTTTTTCACCATTCAAAACTTTATTACGTTAACCATTCCATGGTTCTTTTTTGCATTAACAAATCCACAAGTTTCTCAGCGTCTTTTTGTTTCAAAATCTGTTTCATCTTTGCGGAACATGATCATTGGATTTTTCATATTTGGTTTTATATACACTGTAATTAGTGTTTTATTTGGCTTTATGGCAGTTGCTCTCGGGATTTCAGCTTCCCCGCCGGATAAAGCTATGCCCTTAATATTAGAACTTTTTGTTCCACCAATTTTAGCATTGATAGTTATGTTAAGTATTCTTTCAGCAGGAGTTTCAACAGCAAACTCCATAATGCTTTCTTTAGCTTCTATGGTTGGAAGAGATATTTATAGAGCAATTACCAAAAAATCTTCAGAAAAAGTTGAAATGTGGGTTGGTTATGCAACAATTCTTATTGAAGCTTTAATAATCTGGTTTTTTGCTATTCAGAAGCTAGGATTAATATCCTTATTGGCTGTAATGGCTTCAGCAGGTTTACTTGTACAAATACCTACAATAATTGGTGCATTTTATTGGAAAAATGGAAGCGGAATTGGAGCATGTATAAGTATGATTGTTGGTGGTGCCTTAACAGGAATACTTTACATTTTGAAGATATCTCCTCTAAGTTTAGGCCCACCGGTATGGGGTTTAATTGTTACAACTATACTATTTATTTCTGTTAGCCTGGTAACAAGAAAACCTGCTAATGCTGAAAACTTTATTTTTCTAATTAAAAAGGAGCTTAAAGTAAAAGGATTTATAAGGTAAAAATCTTAAAATACCCCTCTTATTAAGAAGACAAAATTAAATGGTTAAGGTTTTACGTGTGAGAAGAAACTTTATGTTTAGTATTCTTGCTTTAGCCTACTTTTTTGTTCTTTTTCATAGATTTTCTCCTGCTGTAATTGCACCCGAGATTATGAGTGAATTTGATGTAAGTGCTACTATGCTTGGTTTACTTGCAGCCACCTACTTTTACACCTACATGCTTATGCAGATTCCTGTGGGTTTTTTTGCAGATAATATTGGACCAAGAAAGACTATATCATTTTTCATGTTACTTGCATCTGTTGGAGCACTTATTTTTACTTTAGCTGAAAATTTTAACCACCTTATTTTTGGTAGATTGCTTATAGGGTTAGGTGTTTCAGTTGTATGGGTTTGTACATTAAAATTTGTTGCTGCATGGTATGGTTTAAGGGAATTTGCAACTATGAACGGTGTATTAAATTTTATTGGAAATATTGGAGCTGTTTTTGCAGCAACACCATTAGCCTTTGTTGTGGTAGCTTTTGGTTGGAGATTATCCTTTCTTATACTTTCAATGATTACTACCCTGCTTGCTATAGCAACCTGGTTATTTGTACGTGACCGTCCAAGCCAGCTAAATGGGCAAAACAAAATTTTTGTAGGTAGTTTAAGTTTTCCTGAAGCATTAAAAATTGTTTTCCTAAGCAAATATTTCTGGCTTGTAGCTATCCCGTTTTTTGCATGGTATGGAAGTTTTGCAAGTTTCCAAGGAATATGGGGTATCCCGTACCTAATGCAAATTTACAATTATAGTAAAATTGAGGCAAGTTTTAGTTTAACGATGGCTGCTATTGGATTTGGTTTTGGTGCAACTTTTTGGGGGCTTTTATCGGATAAAGTTTTAGGTGTTAGAAAACCTATCTTTATTTTGGGATACTTTGCCTACACTTTAACATGGCTTATATTGGTAGTCTGGAAAGTTTTACCTTCTATGCTTTGTATATTATTTTTTATGCTTGGTTTTTTTAGCGGTGCAATAGTGATTTCAGTTCCTATGCTAAGAGAAACTTTTCCGGAAAAAATTGTCGGTGTAGTTTTAGGATGTGTAAATACGCTCTGCTTTGTAGGAGTAGGTTTCTTTCAACCTTTAATAGGTTACACCTTAGACCTTTACGGCCCAATAAAAATAGTGGAAGGTGTAAAAATTTATTCACCTCAAGCTTATCAAGCAGCATTCCTGCTTTGCTTTTTAGCCTTGGTTATAGCTTCAGTAGCAACAATTTTTACAAAGGAAACATTAAGAAAGTGAAATCTTAAAAATTTAAAAACAATAAGTATCTAATTCTAGGAAGGGGATTTTGAGTAAGAAAAAGATTGTTCAGGCTGAAGAGTTAACTAAGATTTTTAATAAATTTACCGCGGTAGATCATATAACATTTGATGTTTTTGAGGGTGAGATATTCGGTTTTCTTGGTCCTAATGGTGCAGGTAAAACAACAACCATTAACATGTTAACCACAATTTTAAAGCCAACCGAAGGTAAAGCTACAGTTTGTGGATATGATATTGTGAAAGAAGCAAGCATGGTTAGAAGCCTTATTGGGGTTGTACCTCAAGAGTATACTGCTGATGAAGATTTAACTGGATATGAAAATGTAATTTTATGTGCAAGCCTTTATGGTTTACCTAGAGATTTAGCAAAAAAACGAGCAATAGAACTTTTAGAGCTTGTAGGATTAACAAAGTTTAAAGATAAAAAGGTTGAAACTTATTCTGGAGGGATGCGTAGAAGGCTTGAACTTGCTTGTGGATTAGTAAATATGCCTAAAGTCTTATTTTTGGATGAACCAACGCTAGGTTTAGATGTTCAATCAAGAAAAATAATTTGGCAATATATTAGGCTACTTAAAGAAGAGTATGGTATGACAATTTTTATGACAACACATTATCTTGATGAAGCTGATAATCTTTGTGACAGAATAGCAATAATAGATAACGGGAAACTAGTTGCAATAGGCTCTCCCAACATTTTAAAAGAAAACTTAGGTGGGGATATCTTAATCTTAGATATAGAGGGAGATTCTGACACCATTATAGAACTTATCAGTAAAGTTGAGAATGTTAAAGAAGTGGAAAAATATGGTAACGAATATAGGATTAAGGTCACTTACGGGGAAATTGTAACACCTAAGATAATAGATATTTTAAGAAAAAATGGTTATACTATAACAAAGCTTTTTCTTACAAAGCCAACTTTAGATGATGTTTACCTTGAATATACTGGAAAAAAGCTTCGTGAAGAGGAGGGTTCTAAAGAAGACTTTTTCACATTTCGTATGATGTTGAGGAGAGCAAAATCATGACCAGGTATATTAGAGAAATAAAAAATCCGTTTCATGGTTTATGGAGCTTAACTCATAGAGAATTAAAAAAGTGGTATAAAGCACCCATAGTTCTTTTTATATCGGTAGTTCAACCAATAATATGGATAGGACTTTTTGGTAAAGCAATGAATATTAACGCTATTTTTACAAGCACTATGACAACATTAAACCAAAAGCTACCACCAAATTTCGCAGAGCAGATAATGAGTAAAACATTTGGAACTTTAGATTATTTTTCATTTATGGCTGTAGGTATGCTTTCGTTTGTTATATTATTCTCAGCAATGTTTAGTGGAATGTCTATTGTTTGGGACAGACGGTTAGGCTTTTTAAACAAGGTTTTAAGTACCCCTGTTGCAAGAGGAGTAATAATAGTATCAAAAATTTTTTCTGCAACAATAAGGTCACTTATACAAGCAGGAATCGTTTTACTTGCTGCTTTACTTTTAGGCTTACATTTACATCAAAATATTACATTCCTAAAAATTTTAGGAGTTTTCTTGGTTTTGCTCCTTCTATGTGTGGGGTTAGCCTCAATGTTTTTAATGATAGCTATTCGTTCAACAAGATGGGAAACACAAATGGCTGTAGTAAACTTACTTAACCTCCCCCTACTCTTCGCAAGTAATGTACTCTTCCCAGTAAAATTAATGCCAAGTTGGCTGCAAACAGTAGCAAAAGTAAATCCAATAACTTATGCAACAGATGCTATAAGACAACTTTTAATCTACGAAACAAATTTTTCTCAACTAACATTTGATTTGATATATCTTACAGCATTTACTACAGTTCTCGTCATAACAGGGATAATTCTATCCTGGAAATACCTAAATAAATAAGATTAAAATGCAAAATTAGGCAAAGTTAAGAAGAAATTAACTTGGAAAAAGATTCAGAAAAGTTAAATGAAACAAATTTTTGACGCCGGGGACGGGATTTGAACCCGCGCGGCTCCAATGAGCCACAGGCTTACTACCTTTGTTAGCAGGCCTGCGCCCTACCAGGCTAGGCGACCCCGGCATCCCCTTTTCTTAAGGTCTTTTAACTCTAACTTTAACATTATAAGCTGGACTTCTTAAATAGTTTTTTACTTAAGCTTGTTAAAAATAAAAATATGATAGGTAGTTTAATGGAAAATTTATGCTTTTCTTAGTTCTTCTAAAGTTTTATAATATTCTTCAGGATTTGTTTTTTTCTTAACCATTCAGGCCAAACAACAATAAATTTTCCATCTTCTTGGAATTGGCCTATAGGTGTTACATAGGCTCCTGTTGGTATACGATGCCAATCATCAAATTTTACAGTACCTTTTACACCAACAATTTCTCTACCTGAAACATTATGGGACCTAATAGAAAAATTGAAAAACTATCATGAACCAAACAGGTCAGCAATACTAAGAAAAATAATAGTTGAGTGGCTAAAAGATAAAAGGGTTAGGGGTAACCCTATAATGCTGGTTGATTTGAGCATTATAGGTCCCCCCAGAACACATAACTAATTAATGTTACAGCGGAAAAATCTACCGTTTCTACAGTTTCTCCGAATCTCCGACAAGATTTCAGTTTTCCAAATCCATACCGGTATTCTAAAGATTATCCATTTATCTATTTAAACCGCTATTTCCCAACCTGATTTTATCAGTTCTTAGATTTTCTTAACACTTTCCAAGTCAACTTTTCTAGCTTCATATTTATGGTTTTTGCATATGTCTGGTAATATTCCCAATAAATACGTTTCCCATTTCCAACATAATAGTTATTTATAAAACCCCAAACCCCATCAGAATCAGCAATATCCACATTTCTATTCAAAACCTTAAGATAATTCACAAAATTTTTCAAATTTCCTTTCAAATACCCTTCTTTTAACCCTCTTATAAACAACAAAAACCTTTAAAAGTTTACTTAGGAAGCTGGACACACCAGTTTTGGTGGGGCCGGCCGGATTTGAACCGGCGATCTGGCGGGCCCAAGCCGCCAAGCGTAGACCAGGCTAGCCCACGGCCCCTATCTATGTAGACCGTTCTGAGGGTTGGTTTCTTGGTCTAATTTTAACACTACACTAATATTAATAATGACAGTAGCAATATAAGGCTTCCCTCTAAATTTCTTCTTCTGTATAAAAGTTTTAAAGAGCGCCGAGACCGGATTGAGGATTGTAAAATTAGCTTAAGAAGTTTTAGAACTGTTAGAGATTATGCTGAAGCTTTTGCTCAGTTTATAAAGTTTGCTAAAAAATTCCTCCAAATTTATCTCCCCTCTACAATCCTACCCAGTCTGTAATACTTTTGGGCGTGTACGTTTCAACCGCTCATAAAAGCCGGTTCAACAAACATCTCAAAAAATTCTAAAAGAAGCTCCTCGGAAATTTGACCCCGTGGTTTAGTCAATATTAACTGGTTTGCTGCGATGGTCGCTTCTTTTCCTACCTCTAGGAATAGAGGCTGGACTGAGTGAGTATATTAATATACATGGAGGATGCTACCAAAAATCCTAAACGACCTACAAACGTGAAGATGGCTTATGTGGTCAGATAGCCCTTACTGGGGAGCAACTTAAAAGCTTGAAGCCTAAACCAAGCTCCATAAAAACTATTAAGGAAAGTGGTCTAAAGGTTTACAGGCCCAAAGCCAAAACTCTTCTGGCGCCGCTTGAAATATAAGTTACAATAAGACCTTTATGTTATACTTCATATTACATAATTTTATGGAAAATAAGCTAACATATAAGATAAGTTTTCCACACTTTTACACAGGTTGTATTAAGAAATGGGTGGAATTTTGATTCATGAATGGAAGGAGAAAGAGCTATATGTAAACCTGACGACTGGAGAAATTAAAAAGGAAACTTTAGATCCTGAATTATTAATTAAATTTCTTGGAGGTATGGGTGTTCAGTTAAGGAGATTGTATGATTTACTTAAACCTGGTATCGACCCATTTTCACCCGAAAACCCGATAATAATAGGTTCAGGGCCTTTGGTTGGTACAGGTGCTCCAGGAACTCCAAGAGTTCTAGCAACGTTAAAGTATCCAGAAACTGGTGCTATCGGCTGCGGTGGAGGTGCTATGAGGTTTGGTTTTATGCTTAGGATGGCGGGCTATGCTCATATTGTAATCGTAGGGAAAGCTGATAAGCCAGTTTATTTGAAGGTTGTTGATGATGATATTGAGATCTGTGATGCAAGCTATCTTTGGGGAAGGGATTTGTTTGAAACAACTGAGCGGCTGTGGGAGAAGTATGGAGATTGTGGGGTAATTGCTATTGGTCAAGCTGGAGAAAATATGGGGGTAATTACGTTAGCTATGTGTGATAATGCTGCCACACTTGGTAGAGGTGGCTTAGGAGGGGTTATGGGTAGCAAAAATCTTAAAGCTCTTGTAGCGAAGGGTAGTGGTTCAATAAAAATAGCAGATATAGATAGATTTAAGAGGGTAAGAGATAGCCTATTTGAGAGGTGTAGGAGGTATCCATATCATGCGGATATCGTAAAATACGGAGTTATGACAAATTTTCCAAACTACGGTGTCCAGATGGGATATACTAGAAGTCGCACACAAATGTTGGACTATGATGAACTCAACAGAAAGTTAGGTTTTGAGGCTTATAAGAAATCGGTAAAAAGGAAAGCTATTGGTTGTCCATCTTGCTTTATAGCTGATAAGGAAATCCTAGAAGTATTAGAAGGTAGATTTAAAGGTTTAAGGACGTCAACACCCTCATACCTAAACGCAGCTATTGCAGGAGGTGTTTTAGACCTTAAAGATTGTGGAGAAGCAATTAAGTTTCTGGATACTTGTGATAGGTATGGGTTAGACCAAATTAGTTTCTTAGATATACTTGACTTTCTCATTACCCTTTATGAAGAAGGAAAGATAAAAGCAGAAGATGTGGATAGTTTACCGTTGGAGAGAGGAAATATTGATGCCATCTGTGTATGTGCTGAAAAGACGGCTTTTAGACAAGACTTTGGTGGGGTAATTGCAGATGGTTGGAAAGGAATAATGAGAAAGTTTAGCAACAACAAAGAAGTTATGGACTTTATAAAGAGAAATATTCCACTTATTAAGGGAAGAACTGGTGTTTGGGATCCAAGAATATCAGGATTAGGAACCAATGAATTTGCTCAATTAGTATATCCAAGAGGCCCTAACGCTGAATCTGGGGGGACTGGTCTTTACACACTAAATCAGCCTGTAGAGACTGTTAAAAGACATGCTGATAGAATGGGTATGCCAAAAGATAGGATCGAGAAAGCTTTTGACTCCCCGTTAAAGATTAATATTGGAAGGCTTACCGTATCATCGGAACACTGGCTGGCTCTGTTTAACTCTCTGGGAATTTGCAATAGACATGTAAACAATAGGTTTTACCATATCAGTATAGTTGCTGAACTCTATTCTGCAGTAACTGGCATAGATGTCACCCCCCAGGAACTCGTAAAGCGTGCAGAGAGGGTTTGGAATTTATTTAAGATGATAAATGTTAGGGAGGGTTTTTGGAGAATACATGATGAACCACCTGACCAGTGGTTTGAACCCATAAAGACTCCTGATGGCCAGTTAAAGTACATGACTGACTATTACAATGTTAAAAAACTCACGAGGAGAGATATTGAGCAGTGGCTTGACGATTATTATGATGAGAGAGGTTGGGATATTAAAACAGGCTTACCAACAAGGGAAAAACTCAAAGAGTGTGGGCTTGAAGAGCTCATACCAGATTTAGAACAAGCTTTACTCAAGATCTCATCTTCACAAGGAGGCGTTTAAATGGGCATAACCATTATAGGAAACGGTATAGCAGGTAATAGTGCGGCTATGGCTATTAGAAGTGTAAATAAAGAAGTCCCGGTCACTATAATTTCTGAAGAAGCTTTTCCTTTATACAGCAACTGTGTTCTCTCAAAAAAGTACATCTCTAAAGAGGTAGAAAGAGAAAAAGTTTTTTTGAAAAGCTTTGAGGACTACTCAAAAGAGAGTATTGAAACCATCTTTGGAAGAAGGGTTGAAGAGATAGATATCAGAAGTAAGAGGTTGCTTCTTAATGGTAAAAAAGTCATATACTATGATAAACTCATTATAGCTACAGGAAGTAAGCCGATAATTCCTTCAATTAAGGGTGTAGATAAGGAGAATGTGTTCGTTTTAAAATCTCTAAATGATGCGGACAAGATACATAACTATGTGGGAGAAAAAGTTGTAGTCGTTGGAGCTGGCCCTCTTGGTGTTGAGGCTTGTGTGGCTTTAAGAAAAAGATGCTTTAAAGTATTTCTAATAGTGCGTTCACGTTTGCTAAGAAGAATGCTTGATAAAGAAGTTTCGATGATTATTGAAAAAATCCTCAAAGAAAATGGGATAAAAGTACTAGCAGAAGAAAAATTGGTTAAATTTGGCGGAACCTCGCAGGTTGACAGCATAATTACAAGCAAGTATAAGATAGCTTGTGATGCTGTAATCCTTGCGTTAGGCCTAGAACCAAGAGTAGAATTAGCAAGAAGAGCTGGAATAAGGATAGGGGAACTTGGAGGTATTAAAGTGAATGAGCGGATGATGACAAGCGTTAAAGATGTTTATGCTTGTGGAGATTGCGTAGAGGTAAAGGATATTCTTAGTGGGAAAGATGCCTTAAGAGCTTCATGGTATAATGCTAAGCAACAAGGGAGGATTGCAGGCTATAACTCTATAGGAGTTGAAAGAAGCTATGCTGGGATGCTTGGTATCAACGTAATAGATGTATTTGGTACATATGTTGTGTCGATAGGTTACAACATGGATAGACTTAAAGATGTTGATGTAAAAGTGGTTGAGGAGAAGGATAAATATCATTATTGTAGGTTACTAGTTAATGCTAATAATGGAGTTATCATGGGTGCACAGTTTATTGGTGAACCTAGAGATTTAGGTGTTCTAATAAACGCTATACGGAGGAAGGATAGTTTAAAAAAGCTTCAAGAGGCCTTAAACAATAAAGACCTCCTCTTCAGAAACCCGTGGAACTATGGGATGCATCAATACGTTAAGCTGGGAGTTGTGTAACTATGTATAAAATGATATTAGTAGATTTTGAAAAATGTGTTGGATGTAGAAACTGCGCATTAGCCTGCTCTCTAGCTAAGGAGGGCTCATTTAGTCTGGCAAAGGCAAGATTAAAAACTTTATGGATTCCACCATTAGGAATAAACATGCCTATGCCTTGTCTACACTGCTTTAAGCCTATCTGCGCCGACGTTTGTCCTATGGAGGCTATATCATTTAATGAGAATACTGGAGCTGTAGTTATAAATGAGGATAGATGTATAGGCTGTAAAATGTGCGTAATAGCTTGTCCCCTTGGTGCTCCTGTAGTAAAACCTGAAGAAAAAACAGTAGTAAAGTGTGATTTATGTGAAGGAGATCCGGAATGCGTCAAGTATTGTGTATATGGGGCGCTTAAACTAGTCATGGCGGATGAAGCCGCCTATATTAAGAGAAAAGTAGAAATAGAAAAATTTGCAGAAACATTAAGAAAACTAGTGTAGTAAGTTTAAAGCCGGGAAAAGCCGGGATTAGTATATAGCTAAGGCTACACTAAAATTTGCTTCTTCTCTTTAAATTCATTAGCTAATTTTAAATTTAACTAAGATTATAATCTTTATTAGATAATAGAAGATGTTTTATCTAAAAGTTAAAAGGAGGTATATTGCATTTTTAGGTTGAATTTTAATGCAGATATGTGTTTAGCTTGTCCTTCTTTTGATTGTTTGGTTAAGTGTCAGTATTTGGGTTTGGGTTTTGCTGAGGCTAGAAGGGAGATAAGAAAAATTGTTAATGGTGAGGATTCTCCTGTTTTGCATGGCTGTAAAACATGTTATGCTTGTGAAGAATATTGTAGATATGGTAATCACCCATTCTACCTTATAGTTGAACGTCAGGAAGAAAAACAAATCTTACCAGCACCAAAACCAATAATCAAACGTTGGATTCAGACGGGGGAGTTGACTGGAAGAGAGCCTGAAATTAAACCTGTTAAAGAGCCTGTAATTTCGCTATGCTTTTTTCCTCAGCTTGTACCATTAATTCAGGGTAAACTTTTTGAAGGTCTCTCAATAATTTGTGGAAGGCATGTTTTCTGTAATGTTGTTTACTTACATTTTGGAAAACCTTCAGTAATAAAGGAGAGGGTGCCTGTAATAATAGAAAATATTGTAAAGTATGGTGTTAAGGAGCTTATATGTTTTCATGATGAATGTTATGGATTGTTTAAATCTCTAGCACCAGCATACGGCATTAAAGTACCATTCAAACCCATACATCTTTTTGAATACCTCTATAATAAGCTGAGGGAATATGAAAAAATGATTAAACCATTAAACTTTAAGGTAGCATACCAACGTAACTGTTCAACTAGATTAACACCTGATAAAGAACATTTTGTTGATGATATATTTGAACTGATTGGTGTTAAACGTGTTGAAAGAAAATATGATAGAGAAAACGCATTATGTTGTGCTGGAATAATAAAGGAGCTTGGATACCCAGAGTTAAGCGAAGAGTTGCAAAGAAAAAATGTTGAAGATATGAAAAAAGCTGGTGCAGAGTATGTTGTTTTTAATTGTCCAGCATGCTATTTTACCCTAGCTGAGAAAGTAAGTAAGCTTGGTATGAAACCAATATTGATGAGTGAACTTTGTAAACTTGCTATAGGTGAAAAACCTGTAATGTTTTAAGCTGGGAGGTAAGATTTATGAGCGGTATATATGAAGCTTTAACTAAGATAGTTGGGGAAAAATATGTTTCAAACAGAATGGAAGAAAAATATTTTTATTCTCGAGATCAAGGATTAACAGAGCCTTGTAAACCAGACTATATTGTATTACCAAAAACTGTAGATGAAGTTCAAGCAATTGTTAAACTTGCATGTAAAGAGAAAATTCCTATTGTAGTTAGAGGGGCAGGTCTTGCTTTAACAGGTTTGGTTAGACCTTTAAAAGGTGGAATAGTTTTAGATTTAAAAAGAATGGATAAAATTTTAGAGGTAAATGAGAAATCTAGGTATGCTATTATTGAAGCTGGAGTTACAACTGGAAAATTAAAAGCCTACTTAGAGCATTACCACCCAAGTTTAAGATTTTCAATTCCTGATGCTCCTCCTTCTGCAACTGTTGTTGGGAATGTTGTTATACATGGGCAGGGACGCTTAACTCAACAGTATGGTTTTAATTCGGATATGGTTTGTGGTTTGGAGGTTGTTTTACCTTGTGGTGATGTTTGTAGGATTGGTTCATGTTCAATATCACCCTACTGGTTTTCTAAAGGACCACCCCTACCAGACCTTTCAGGACTATTCCTAGGATGGTTTGGAACAACAGGAATAATAACAAAAATAGGAATAAAACTATACCCAAACAAAAAAATAAGGGATGTTGAAATTTTTGTAACAGATGATGAGAACCTTGTTCCAGATATTATAGCACGTATTACCTATACTGAAATAGTTGAAGATGTAAACGTTTGGACGCAGCCATATCCCTTAATCTATAAGGGAATACACCATATAACTGTGTATGTAACCGGAGATAGTGAAGAAGAAATCGAGTTTAAAAGGAAAATAGTTATAGATTCTGTTAGGGATTACATCAAGCGTAAGGAAGGAGGCTTTATACTTTTAACACCAGATATTAAACCAGTACTTTTAGAAATGCCTCAAAGTAGTTTAACACGATTTGCTGATGTAAAAAGGGGTGGGGGTTTCCAGTATGCAGGACCAATTATTCCTATTGAAAAATATCCTGAGGCTTATAGAAGAATGGTTGAAGTAGCTGAAAAATATAAGACTACTTGGGCTATAGCTTCACGTGTTATTGGTAGAGGCCATTGTATGATGTTTGGCTTTTCATTTCCATTTAACCGCATAGATCCATCAGATATGGAACGTGTAGAAAAAGCTCTACATGAATGTGACCTTATAGCTTTAGAGCTAGGTGGAGCTCCTTGGAAGGCTGAAATACCAGCTCAACAGGAAATCTTAAAACGTATGGATCAGAATACGCGTAAGTTAATAGGGCAGATAAAGAAGCTTCTTGACCCATATGGAATTATGAATCCTGGAAATTGGGAGGTAGATTAGCTTGGAAAAAGCAAATTTAAGCTCCCTTCAGCTTTATAGATGTTTTGCTTGCGGTTACTGTAAGTTCACAAGTGATTTTGTGGATTATAATTGTCCATCATATAAGCGCTTCAGATTTGAAACCTATTTTGCAGGTGGCAGATTATGGCTTATGTATGCATGGTTAAATGGTGAAATTAGCTGGAGTGAGAATCTTGCAAACATAATTTATACGTGTACTACCTGCAAAAATTGCGTTGAACATTGCCCTATGGGATTTAATCAGGATATTGTTAATTGGATTACTTCTGTAAGAGGAGAAGTTATTGAAAGAGGGTTAGCACCCCCAAATATAAGGGATTTTCTTGAAAATATACGAAAATACGGGAATCCGTGGGGGAAGTCTAAAAGTGGAAGAGAAGCATGGACTAAAAATGTTAGTGTAAGAAAGTTTAAGCCTACTGATGACTACCTTCTTTACGTTGGTTGTTTAGCTTCTTATGATAATCGTGCACAGGAAATAGCTAAAAGTCTTGTTGAAATATTAAATGATACTGGTATTTCATTTGGTATCCTTGGAAATGAGGAAAATTGTGATGGCAATGAAGTGTTTATGCTAGGTGAAAAGGGCTTATATCAGCTATTAGCTGAACAAAACATAAAAAAATTCAAAGAATTAAGTGTAAAACGAATCATAACACTTTCCCCTCACTCATACAATATTATGAGAAATGAGTATCCTAAGCTTGGAGGAACATTTGAAGTATTACACTATACACAACTCTTACACGACTTAATTAAAAGTGGAAAAATAAAGCTTTCAAAAACTGAGGTTAAAGTTACTTATCATGATCCATGTTTTCTTGGTAGGTATAATTGGATTTATGAAACCCCAAGAGAAATTTTAAGAAGTATTCCAGGCCTTGAACTTTTAGAGATGAGGAGAAATAGGGGAAATAGTTTTTGTTGTGGAGGTGGAAGTGGAAATTTCATAATGGATCTTCTGGGAGGCTCTGAAGATAGCCCTAATAGAGTCAGAGTTAGGGAGGCTTATGAAACTGGAGCTAAAGTTTTAGCAGTAGCATGTCCAAGTTGTATGGTAATGTTTGAAAGTGCATTAAAGGATGAGGAGATGGAAGAAAAATTAGTGGTTAGGGATATTTCTGAAATTATAAGAGATTCATGTAGAAAGTAGTTTCACCAGAGAGTTTATTTTTAACTTACTTTAAATGTTACAATATTTTGTAGGCATCCTTGAACACCCTCAAGAAAAGATTTTAATTTTAGTACAGGTACCAATGGAACCATGTTAAAAGTTTTATAAGGTACTTCTGTTAAGGTTACTATTAATGGTATTACTAGAGTATTTTCAGCAATTTTTTCATCGATCTTCCTTAAGCTAAATGAAGCTAACCTTGCTCTTTCAGCTTGCCTTTTTGTTATCTCGCTAATCCTTGACCTATTAAGTCCATACTTCCAATGTTTACAATCAACACAAAAACATAAATTCTCATTAAAAGCTAAAACGTCAATTTCAAAAATTTTCTTTTCAACTTTTAACCTTTTATGAGTTATAGTTTTATAACCTTTAAAGTCAAAAATAGTTTGAACCATTTTTTCAAAATCTTCCCATGATAAGTATCGGCTTACAGTTTCTATAGTATACCCGCTTTCTACAGCTTTAACACCGATCATAATCTTTTGTGGTTGTTTCACCGTAAATTCTCTCTGATCTTTATTTACTAATCCTTCATCAAGTAGAGTGTTCAAGTATTTCATAACATCATTTTTAGGTACTAAAAGCATGTTTGCAAGCTCATCTACTGAAAATGAAGATTTCTCCTGTAATATTCTTAAAACTGATAATAAAAAGATTCCTTTTAATTGTTTTTCCATCACTAATGTCAACATTTAAAAAAATTAACTAAATAAAAGAAAAGCTTTATTTTTACTGTTAATTTTTAACTAAGTATCATATAATTAGTACTTTAAGTACAAGTACCTATAAGTTTATCAGGTGAAAGGTTGGCAGGTAAAACTATTACAGAAAAAATTTTAGAAAAGGCTTCAGGAAGAAAAGTTGAAGTTGGTGAACTTATAGTTGCAAATATAGATTTTGCTATGGCTCATGATGGTACAGGCCCTTTAGCTATAAAATCGTTTAGAGAAATGGGTGCTGAGAAAGTTTGGGACTCTAAGAAAATAGTTCTTGCTATAGATCATGTTGCTCCTAGTGCATCTGAGGGTACATCAAATCTTCAGAAGCTTTTAAGAAATTTTGCTTTTGAGCAAAATATAGAAAACTTCTATGATGTTGGTTGTGGAATAGGCCACCAATTAATGGTTGAAAATCATGTTCTTCCAGGTATGCTTATTGTTGGTGCAGATTCTCATACTTGTACTTATGGTGCGTTAGGTGCTTTTGCAACAGGAATAGGTTCAACAGAAATGGCTGCTGTTTTTAAAACAGGTAAACTCTGGTTTAAGGTTCCAGAAACTGTTAGATACAACATTTCTGGAAATATTCCAGCAAATATTACAGCAAAGGATATAATTCTTTATATTGCTGGTGAAGTTAAAGCTGATGGTGCAACTTATAAAGCTATTGATTTTTCTGGAGATGTTGTTAAGGAATTAAGTGTTAATGGAAGATTAACCTTATGTAATATGGCTGTTGAAATTGGAGCAAAAACAGGTATTGTTGAACCAGATAATAAGACAATGAGCTATATTGAAGCTATCCGAGGTAAAATAAATTTCCAAGTTGTAAAGAACGATAAGGATGCTTATTTTGAAGAAGTATATGAATTTGATATTTCCAACCTGGAACCGCAAATAGCTTGTCCTCCAACTGTTGACAATGTTAAATCTGTAAGTGAAATTGAAGGTTTAGAGGTTGACCAAGTTTTTCTTGGTTCATGTACCAATGGTAGAGTTGAAGATTTAGAAGTTGCAGCAAGAATATTGAAGGGTGAAAAAATAAATAGAAAAACAAGAATGATAGTTGTTCCAGCTTCAAGGAGAGTATATCTTGAAGCATTAAAAAAAGGTTTAATGGAAATTTTTGTTGAAGCTGGATGCACTGTTTGTAACCCTGGTTGCGGTCCATGTGTTGGAGCTCATCAAGGTGTCCCAGCTGAAGGAGAAATCGTTCTTTCAACAGCCAACCGAAACTTTGTTGGAAGAATGGGTTGCGATAAAGCAGATATATATCTTTGCTCTCCAATAACTGCTGCAGCTTCAGCTATAAAGGGTAAGATTGTAGAATATAAGTGTAGCTAGTATGTGTGGGATGCTGTATGAAGTTTAAAGGTAAGGTTTGGAAGTTTGGTGATGATGTAAATACCGATATAATAATTCCTGGAAAATATAAATTTAAAACCTTAGATATGAAGGAGCTTGCTAAACATGCAATGGAAGGAATTGACCCTAATTTCTCAAAAAAGGTTAATCTAGGAGATATTATTGTTGCTGGTAGAAATTTTGGTTGCGGTTCAAGCCGTGAACATGCACCAAGAGTATTAAAGGAGGTAGGGATTTCCACAATAATAGCAGAATCTTTTGCAAGAATATTTTTTAGGAATGCTATAAACATAGGTTTACCTGTAATAGAATGTAAAGATGCTGCTAGGGAGATTGTTGAAGGAGATATCGTTGAAGTAGACTTAGAAAAAGGGTTAATAAGTAACCTTAAAACTGGTAAAAATTACAAGTTTAAACCTATCCCGAAACCTTTAATCAATATTTTAAATAGTGGTGGACTTATCGAGTATCTTAAAAGGTTTGGAGATTATCAATTTTAACTATAAAACATTAATTAGCATGGTAATTATCCTTTCTTTCAACAGGTAAGGGTGGTGTTTTTAGTTATTGGTGGAAAAGGTTGTACTTGCATATTCTGGAGGTCTTGATACATCAGTTATGGTTAAATGGTTAAGTGAACACTACAAATTTGAAGTTATAACTTTAACAGTTGATGTAGGTCAAAAAGAGGATCTAAAAGTTATTGAGCAAAAAGCAATAAAATCAGGAGCAGTAAAACATTATACCATAGATGCAAAAAAAGAATTCGTAGAAAAATTTATTTTTCCAGCAATAAAGGCTAATGCCCTTTATGAGGGAAAGTATCCTTTAAGCAGTGCTCTTTCAAGACCATTAATAGCTGAAAAGCTTGTTGAAGTTGCAAAAAAAGAAGGGGCCTCTGCTGTTGCTCATGGTTGCACCGGTCAAGGAAATGACCAAATTAGATTCGAAGTTACAATCGAGTCGCTAGCTCCAGATTTAAAAATTATTGCTCCTGTACGTGAATGGAGGTTAACAAGGGAGGAAGAAATTAAATATGCGAAAAAGCATGGAATACCTTTAACATTAAAAACTCATCCATACAGTATTGACCAGAATCTTTGGGGTAGGTCTATAGAATGCGGGCCTCTTGATAATCCTGCAGAAGAACCTCCATCAGAAGTTTTTGAACTAACAGTATCACCGGAAGAAGCTCCAAACATTCCTGAATATGTTACATTAACATTTGAAAACGGTATCCCTATAGCTATTAATGGTGACCAGCTTAATCCTATTACTCTAATAGAACAATTAAATATACTCGCTGGGAAACATGGAGTAGGTAGAATAGACCATATTGAAGATAGGGTTATTGGAATAAAGTCTAGAGAAGTTTATGAGTGCCCTGCAGCTTTATGCTTAATTGAAGCTCATAAAGATTTAGAGAAACTTGTTTTAACTAAACATGAGCTTGCATTCAAACAATATGTTGATGCTGAATGGGCGTGGCTTGTTTACTCAGGTTTATGGATGGACCCATTAAGAGAGGATTTAGATGCATTTATAAATAGAACTCAGCAGCGTGTATCTGGAGATGTTAGGCTTAAACTTTTTAAGGGCAGCATAACCGTTGTTGGGAGGTCTTCTCCATATGCAATCTATAGGAAGCCTGAATATAACCAATCTATTGCATATGGATTTATTAAGTTATGGGGGTTGCAAACAAGAGATTCAAGGTTTACTTCCCGTAAGGATTAAATTTGGGAAAGAGTTTTGAATATCTTATGAGACGCTTAAGCTCGAGAGAACTTAAACGAATTATGGGTAAATTTGGGGTAAATACTAAGGAAGTTGAGGATGTTAAGGAAGTTGTCCTAAAAACTTCAACAAAAGAAATAATAATTCAGAATCCTATGGTTACTTTGCTTGAAGTTCAGGGTCAAAAGATTTTTCAAGTTTTTGGCGAAAAAGTAGAGGAAAAAACTCTTTCAGAAGAACTTAAACTATTAGAGGGAGATGAAAAAATTTCAGATGAAGATGTTTTACTTGTAGCTCAACAAGCAAACGTAGATTTTGAAGAAGCTAAAGCAGCATTAAAAGAATGTAAAGGAGATCTTGCTCAAGCAATTCTAATGCTAACATCTAGGAAGAAAGTAGATTAAGCTACAGCAGCTTTTTGTACTTCATGAATCTTTTTGATTCTCTTTAACCTGAAAAAGTCTTCTCTTGTTCTTTCCTCAAGCTGCATTTGAATATATTTTACAGTATTTTCCAGCCTAGGAATTATAACTTTCTCAAGTGCATTAACTCTTCTTTTTGTCATGATAATTACTTCTGCAAGTCTTTTTACAGCTGTTTCAACCTCAGCTAACTCTACCATAAGCTTAACAACTTCCTCCATACCTTTTACAGCATCATCAATAGTAGCGGATGTTTCTTGGGTATTATACCACCAACCTTTTTCAGGCTTATCCTTAATATAAACCTCAAAAATTGGGATAGGTACTCCTATAATATTCCTAATTTTTTCGTCTATTTCAAAACGTTCAGGCATAGAATAAGCCAGCTCATAAATTTTATCTGAACCTACAATAAGTTTAGCCCTAATAAATTTCTTGTATGCTTCAATTAAGGCAGCCTCTAATCTTTTACGAATGTTTTCAAACTTTCCAACAGCATCAAAAAAATGCATAAGAAGAGCATCTCTTTTTTCAACAAGCAAATCATGACCTCTACGTGCAATTTGAACTCTTCTTTTAAGTCTAAGCATCTCAGCTCTTGTAGCATGAACTCCAGCAATAATTTCTCTCGACAATTTTCTCGCCTATTAAGTCTAAAAGCTAGTTTTAAATTTCCCATATTTAAAATTTGGCTTAACTTAAATTGTCCAATTTTTTGGAGAGATGTACAGTTTAAAACTCAATCTGAGGGGTTAGATTCACTAATAAAACGCCACTCTTTCATTAAAACTTCATAAAAAGAGTCCTCCTCCTCTATAACTTCATATTTTCCTAATGCTTCCGCAAGTTTTTGAGCTATTACATGGTAGCATAAAAAAACACTTCCACTTAAAACCCTAAAATAGAAGTCATCACAACTACAGTATCCAACAAGCGGAATAACTTCATAATCTCTCTCTTTACCAACAACAATCCACACGGTTCTTCCACTAGGCTTAAAAACATACTTCTTGATAGCTTCTTCATCTAAAGCTTTTAATGCATTCCTAAAACGCTTACCAAAGACTTCGTAAAGTTTTTGTTTCTCATCTTCACCTATTTTTCCAATTTCCTTTATCTTTTTACAAACTTCTTCTATAAGCTTTTCTTCCTCACGCAACTTCTTACCTAAAATAACTGTTAATAAGCTAATTTAGAAATATTTTTACTGGGTATGCATTTTGCTAGTAAAACCCTATACCCCTTGGCCTATTTTACTGGTAGAAGAAGGCAAAGAAAAAAACATTATTCTAAGTGATATTCACCTAGGATATGAACTTGAACTTGTAGAAGCTGGAATAAGCATCCCTTCTCAGACTGAAAGGTTTAAGGAGATGCTGCTTAGGGTAATTGAAGAAACTAAGCCTGACAGGTTAATAATTCTTGGAGACCTAAAACATACAATACCAAAAATTTCATCTAAAGAGTGGGTAGATACCTCAAGTTTTCTTAGAGAATTTGAAAAAAATGTTGAAACACTTCTAATAATTCCTGGAAATCATGATGGAAAGATTTCTTATCTTTCTTCGCCAAAAACTATTATAAGTTCTAGTAGAGGGGTAATCATTGGAAAAAAAGAAAAAATAGGGCTTTTTCACGGGCATACATGGCCATCTCCAAAACTTTTTGAAGCTAAAATGTGGGTTATAGGGCATAACCATCCAACAATTCAATTTAGAGGAGCATTCGGCTTTAAAACTTCTAAATCTATATGGGTTAAAGCTCCAGTAGAAGTTGAGAAACTAGTATACTCTTTTTTAAAGCATAGAGGGATTACCCCTGGAAAAAATCAGGCTCCTAAACAACTTTTAGCTGAAAGATACAATGTTTATGCTAAATGCTCTGAATTGGTAATTATGCCTGCTTTTAACGACCTTCTTGGGGGAATACCGTTTAATGTTAAATCCAAAAACGAGCTTTTAGGACCCGTTGTTAGGTCTGACGGGGTACTTTTAGAGAAGGCTGAAATTTTTCTTTTGGATGGAACCTATCTCGGAACCCTTAAAGAATTAGAAAAAATTTCATGGTAAAAGCGGAGGCGTATAAACTTTACTTTAGAAATTAAGATAATAAAAGATATAAACCTCTCCCCCTTAATCTAAAATGGTTCAAGATGGTAGAAGAATCACCAGATGTTGTTATAGTTGGAGCTGGCCCTGCAGGATTATTTGCAGCATTAGAAATCGCTGAAAAAAGTTCTTTAAAAGTTTTAATTGTTGATAAGGGAGATAAACCATTAAACCGTATATGTCCTGAACAAGAGTACCGTGGATGTACAAGATGTTCTCCATGTAATGTTCTTTGCGGTGTTGGAGGTGCTGGAACTCTTTCAAGTGGAAGATTAAATCTTAGGCCTGATATTGGTGGAAATCTTTATGAGCTAGTAGATAACCCGGAAAAAGCTTGGAAACTTATTAAAAGAGTAGATGAAGTATTCTTAAAATACGGTTGCCCCAATGTATTGTATGAGCCTAGTAGTGAGGAGGCTGAGGAGTTAGAAAGAAGAGCTGCCGCGGTTGGAGCAAAATTTATCCCAACACCACAAAGAGAAATAGGGACAGATAATGCTCCAAGACTTCTCCAAAATTTTATGGAAGATTTGGAAGCAAAAAATGTTGAATTCTTGTTAAAAAGAAACGTTCTTCATGTAGATAAAGGTTTTATTACTCTTGAAAATGGCAAAAAAATAAAGTCCAAATATATTATTGTTGCTCCTGGAAGAAGTGGACAAAACTGGCTTGCTGAAGAAGCAAGAAGGCTTGGAATTCCAACAAAACATGAACCAATAGATATTGGTGTTAGAGTGGAGGTTCCAGCAATAGTTATGGAGCCTGTTACCTCCATAAACAAGGATCCAAAGTTCCATATTTATACAAAAAAATATGATGACCTTGTACGAACTTTCTGTGTAAACCATAAGGGATTTGTATGCTTAGAGGTTTATGATGAAAATCTTGTTGGTGTAAATGGACATTGTATGAATAGCCTAAAATCTCAGAATACAAATTTTGCTTTTCTTGTAAGAATAGGTTTAACAGAACCATTAGAGGATGCTTCAGTTTATGGCCGTACAATTGCAACTCAAACAACCTTACTTGGTGGAGGGAGACCTATAGTTCAGAGGCTTGGAGACCTGGAAAAAGGTAGAAGATCAACGTGGAAAAGAATTGAGAATGGGAATATTAAACCGACATTAAAAACAGTAACACCTGGAGATATTGCTATGGCTATGCCGCACCGTATTATAACGGATATTATTGAAGGATTGTATAAGTTAGACAATGTTATACCTGGCGTGGCTTCCACCTCAACTTTGCTTTACGCACCAGAGGTTAAATTTTCAGCAAATCGAATCTACACTAACAATAACTTAGAAACCCCAATAGAAAACTTGTTTGTAGCAGGAGATGGTGCAGGGCTTTCTAGGGGGATTGTGATAGCCGCAGCCACAGGGATTATAGCAGCACAAGGTATCCTAAAAAAGGAGGGTTTATCCCTAACTTAATTTAAACCCAAAAATAGTAAAATAAAAAATTTGCATCTATAGAAATGTTTAGAGAATTAGATGTTAACTTTTTTGTTGTAATCTTCCTTATAGTTGTTCCAGCTTACATGGCAAATGGTTTTGCACTTTTACTTGGTGGAGGGAGACCTATAGACATGGGAAAAAACTTTATTGATGGTAGGAGAATTTTTGGTGAAGGAAAAACTCTTAATGGTGTTATATTTGGAACAATTTTTGGAATTTTTGGTTATCTTATTGAGCTTATGATACTAAGTAAGCTTAAAATTCCTATTTCATTCTATATTCAAGCAAAAATTTACTACTTTGTTCTGTTTGGTTTTTTTATTGCTATTGGTGCAGTTATTGGAGATTTATTAGGTTCATTTATAAAGAGAAGATTAGGGCTACCAAGAGGTGCACCTATCCCTATTCTAGACCAATTAGATTTCATATCTTTTTCACTTTTGCTAGCATACCTATTTAACAATTTTTTCCAATTAGTTACAATAGACATCTACATAATTCTTGTTGTTCTCATTTCAACATTTATAGCTCATAGAGTAGGTTGCTATCTTGCATATAAAATTGGTAAGAAAAAGGAGCCCTGGTGAAAATACTTGATTTATTTTTTTAAATCTATAACTCAATTTTTCTAAAGTTTTTAAATGTAAATGTCGAAAAGGGAAAATTTATAAGAAAATTGCGGTTTTAAGCATTTTTACAAAAAATATAGAAAAATCTTTATCAAAATGCCTTTATAATAGGCGTATTTTTTAAATATATTTGTTAAAAATAGAGCTCTCAAAAAAAGAGTCCAAAGTTTCAGAGTAAAATTTAAATTGAACTTGTATAAAAAGTCTTTTTCAGGAGAAAAGTTTTAATAAGTTGGTATAAAATAAAGAATTCCCACATATTGGAGGTTTAAAGTCAAGGTTGGTAAATAATATAACCCATAAAATATTCCTTCCAAAAAAATTCTTTATTGTAAATGCCTCAGCAACAAGTAATATTTCCCCATTGAATGCATTCGATGCAGCTTTAATGAAAGCAGGTATTGCTCAGTGTAACCTTGTTTGCGTTTCCTCAATTCTTCCACAAGGTGCTGAATATATTGAGAAATGCGAAATTACCCCTGGAACTATAACATTCTGTGTTATGGCAAGAATGGATGGAAATCCAGGTGAAACAATAGGTGCAGGTATTGGATGGGGGTGGGGTGTTGATGCAAATGGAAAAGAATATGGAATTGTAGCAGAGGCACACGGATACAAGGATAAAGAAGCTATAGAAAAAGAACTTAAATGGAAACTACAAGAAATGGCAAAAATTAGGGGAATGGAATTATCTTCAATAAGTATAAAAAGTGAATGTTTCCAGGTTCCTAAAGGGAAGTATGGAAGTGTTATTGTAGCCTTAGTATATGTCCCATGGGAACTTAAAGAGAATGAAGAAAATAAGCAAGAAGAAATGGTAGAGCAGGAAATTATAGATCAACAAATAAGAGAGGAAAGAATGACAGTTTAGCTTTTCTTAATTGATTTAAGTAAAAATCAAAACACTATCCAATTTTTTGGAGGGTTATCAAAGGTCCAAAAAATTGGAGGTAAAAAATTAAAGGAATATTAAAAAAGGAAGGGATATATGCCCATAAATTTTAACATTTTTGATACCTCCCTTTTTTAAACCGTTGCTTTCGTTAAAAATGTATTACCATAATAACCTTTTCAACGCTTTTCTTTATATAATCTAAGTTATACAAAGAAAAATCTTTATATAACCTAAGAAAAAGAGATTTTTATGCAAGAAGACCTCTTAAACTTTGAATCTATTGCTAGATGGATGAGTAATTTCCCTGATAGACCAAACACAAAGAAAAATTATCTTATTAGGTTTAGGAAATTTATTAGCTGGATAAGAAAAGATCCCGATACTCTTATTGCTGAAGCAAAAAGAAATCCTCTGAAAATCCATAATAAGCTAAAAGAGTATTATAATTTTTTGATAAGACATGGTCTTAGCTCTAAGACTGCTATTCTTTCTTATAATTGTGTAAGATCTTTTTTTAAATGGAATGACATATTTTTAGGACCTACGCCTCGAGGATTTAAGGGTAGAGTTGAATACGAGTCTTTCCATGTTTTAACACCTGAAGAAATTGCAAAAATGGTTGATGTATGCAGTAACATACGAGATAAATGTGTAATAGTTTTTTTAGCTCAATCAGGACAACGTAGTGGAGTTTTAACAGCCCTTAGATATGGACATGTTAAATCAGGATTAGAAAGGGGGGAGTCACCACTAATAATCGAGGTTCCGGCTGTTTTAAGAGATATAAACGGTGTAAATGTAAATAAGCTTGGAGAAAGTTACAGATTTGCAGTTGGAAATGATAGTATTGTATGCCTTAAAATGATGCTTAAAGAAAGAATTGAAAATGGTGAAACTCTTGATAAGAATAGCTGGCTCTTTAGAAGTTATTCAAAAGTTAAAGTGGAAAAAAACGGAAAAAAAAGGCCTATTAGGGCATCAAAAAATGAAAGAGGTATGCCACTAACAACAGCAGCTATACGTGAAATAGTTAATAAGGCTGCCTTAAAAGCAGGGCTTCAAGGAAAAGCTTCAGAAAAAAGATATGAAATTCATCCACATATTTTTAGGAGGTATTGGAATATGAGAATGCAGGAAGCAGGATTAAGTGAGGATTTGAGGGATTTTATGCTTGGACATAAGTTGCCTTATGGAGGAGCATATAGTAAGTGGTATCCTGATGCTATTAGAAGAGTTTGGATTTCAAAAAATATTGAAAAATACATTACAATTCCCTCAAAAACAATATATGTAAGCATAGAACTACTTTAACTTCAAAAATCTTTTATAGTTGAATCTATCTTTACTATAAGACTTGTTGGTTGAGGGAGAGGATTATGGGGTGTTATTTTATTTAAAGGTAAGGAAGAAGCCAAACCACGTACAGTTAAAATTTTTGACACAACTCTAAGAGATGGAGAACAAACACCAGGAATCTCTCTTTCACCTGAAAAAAAGCTTAGAATTGCTAAGCTTTTAGATGAAGCTGGTGTTGATATTATTGAAGGGGGATTTGCTAGTGTTTCTAGGGGAGATTTTGAAGCCCTAAAAATTATGGCTCAAAGCGGATTTAATGCTGAGATTTTTAGCATGGCTAGAGCAAATATTGGAGATATAGATAAAGTTATTGAAAGCGAAGTTTGTGGAGTTCATATTGTTGTTCCAGTATCAAAAATTCAAATTCAATATAAGCTTAGGAAAACAATGGATGAAGTTTTAAACTTAACCTATGAATGTGTTAATTATGCAAAAAAGCATGGACTAATTGTTGAACTATCAGCTGAAGATGGTTCAAGAGCAGAAGTTGAATTTCTTAAAAGCTTCTTTTTAACAGGCGTTGCAGGTGGAGCTGATAGAATTTGTTTATGTGATACTGTCGGTGTTTTAACTCCTGAAAAATGTTATAATCTTATAGATACTTTATGTAAAAGCATCAGTAAACCCATTAGCATACATTGCCATAATGATTTTGGTTTAGCTACAGCAAATACCATTATGGCTATTATGGCTGGGGCACAATATGCACATGTAACTGTTAATGGTTTGGGTGAGAGAGCTGGAAATGCAGCATTAGAAGAAGTTGTAATGGCTCTTACAAGTCTTTACAGGTTTAAAGTTAATATAAAAACTAACAAGTTATATGAGCTTTCCACAACGGTTTCACGTTTAACTGGTGTTCCGGTTCAGCCAAATAAGCCTATAACAGGTGAAAATGCTTTTACCCATGAATCAGGTATTCATGCTAAGGCTATCCTAGCTAACCCATCTACCTATGAACCTATTCAACCCGAGATTGTGGGTGTTAGAAGAAAACTTATGATAGGTAAGCATGCTGGAATGTTTAGTGTGAAAACCATTCTTGAAGAAGAATTAAATATTCATCCATCGGAGGAACAATTAAATGAAATTTTCATGAGGGTTAAAAGTATTGGTGACAAAGGTAAAACAGTAACTTACAGCGACCTTCAAGCCATAGCTGAAGCAGTAATGGGTCTTCCGCAAATACGACCAATTAAGCTTAAAAATCTTACAGTAACAACAGGAAACAATATTACTCCTATGGCTTCTGTTGCACTTGAAGTTAATGGTAAAGAATTTATTGAAGCAGGTGTTGGAGTTGGACCTGTTGATGCAGCAATAAGTGCTATAAAGAAGGCTGTATCAATAATAGCTGATATAATCCTTGAAAATTACCATGTAAAAGCAATTACAGGAGGAACAGATGCTGTAGTTGAAGTTGTAGTAAGAGTAAGGAAAGGAGAAAAATCAGTTACAGCATTAGGTGTTCATGAAGATATTGTTATGGCTAGTGTTGAAGCAGTATTGAGTGCAATAAATGTATTATTATCTTCAGAACAATCTAAAAATAGTTAACAATAAACATTTAAAATTTTAATAAAAAGAATCTTATTTTTAGCATTATTATGCGTAACTTTCTAGGAGAATAAATTAAAAGTTAAAGTTTTTCTCTATTTTTAAACAAAAAAGTGTACAATTATTACTTAAAGTATAGCCTAGATAAGCAATTTCTCTACACCTTAGACTAATAGTAAATAAATTTAAACCGATAAAATTCTTTTAATCAACACTTCCCCTTCTTCAGATGTAAAATCTATGTATTTTTTTACCAGAAGATTGCTTGCCCGTTCAAAATAAAGTGTTACACCATATTTTCGCCATTTACTTTTAACCTTCAAAATTTTTGCTTTTTGAAGAGTATGGAAACATCTCCACTTAAAATACTCCAAAATATAATTTACCGGCGCATTACCACCTATTATCATTGCTTCAAAACCAAGTGGTTTACTATATTGACAATATTTTTCTAAGTTTTTTTGAAAAATTGAAGTTAAGTATGAAGCTAAAAGTGTTAAAATTTTTCTAGCCTTACCATTATAAGGTAAAGGATTTTTCCTTGTGAAAAGAAAATTAACTTCATCAAAAATTATGTAAGCTAGTTGAGCTTTAAATTCTGTTTTAAGCATAAGCTCCTTAGTAGCTTTAAGCATGATCCTACCGAGAAACTTATCGAAATTTTTACAATAATTGTAAATGTTATGAAAATCCTTTCCATCTAAACGAATAACCACAGGAATTTCAATTTTTTCCTCAAAACTCTTAAGCCAATAAGACCAATCATAGCCAAACATAGCTTGAACCCTGGAGGTTGCACTATCATAACTCTACAATTTTTTGGAGAAGGGGTGGTAGCCCGGGGGAGATTCGAACTCCCGTCGGCAGGTTTCTCCTAGTTTAAATAACCAGAGCCTGCCATGCTTGACCGCTACACCACCGGGCTTCTCCTCTTACTATTGGGTAAGAGATAGTCTTAAGGTTTAAGTTTTCCTTTTTTGATAACGCTAAGGATATATTTTAGTTTTTTGTGATTTAATGTTTGGTGTGAGCTTTTGGATTTTGAGTTAACAGAAGTTCAAAAAGATATTCAAAAAGCTGCAAGAGAATTTGCCCAAAAAGAATTTAGTGGAGAATTGGCAAGAAAATTTGAGCAAGAAGAAGAATATCCATTTGAGTTGTGGAGAAAGGCATGTAAATTAGGGTTTATAGGGGTACATTTTCCTGAGGAGTATGGTGGTCAAGGACTTGGCATTTTTGAGAATGCTTTAGTTGTTGAAGAATTTTGTAAGGTTGATTCTACACTTGGAACAGCATTAATTTTATCAGATTTTGCATCTGAAATAATTTTAAGATTTGGAAGTAAAGAGCAAAAGGAGGAATATCTTCCCAAAATATGTAAGGGAGAAGCTATTTCTGCAGGTGCTTTTACTGAACCTGAGCATGGTAGTGATATTACCTTTATGTCTACAAAAGCCTCAAAAGAAGGAGATTATTGGATTATTAATGGTACAAAAACTCTTATAACAAATGCTCCTATTGCAAGCTTTTTTATTGTTTTATGCCAAACTAATCTTGAAGCCAAACCACCATACAGAGGTCAGAGCCTCTTTATTGTTGATAAAGATGCTAATGGTGTGGATATCACAAAAATTGGGGGGAAGATGGGTATTCGACCTTCACTAACAGGAGAAATATCCTTTAGCAATGTCAGAATTTCAAAAGAGAAACTTGTAGGCCAAGAAAATAGAGGATTTTATCATACATTAGAGTTCTTTGATGAAAGTAGAATAGAGATTGCTGCTCAAGCTCTTGGTATTGCTGAAGGTGCTTTAGAACGTGCAGTTAATTATGCTAAGCAAAGAGAGCAATTTGGACAAAAAATTGCTGAATTTCAAGTTATTCAACACAAAATTGCGGATATGGCAATAAAAATTGAAACAGCAAAACTTTTGGTGTATAAAGCAGCATGGAATTTTGATCAGGGAAGAATAGATCCCTGTTTAACCTCAATGGCTAAAGCTTATGCTGGAAGAGTTGCTGTTGAGGTTGCAGATGAAGCTGTGCAAATATTTGGTGGTTACGGATATATAGGAGAATACGATGTTGAAAGAATTTACAGAGATGCAAAAATAACTGAAATCTATGAGGGAACAAGAGAAATTCAAAAAAATACTATTGCAAGAGCAATAATAGGGAAGTTATAGTTTAAACTTTTTTATGGCCTTATATTATCAAGAAGAGATATAAAAATCGAATTCACCGTTAAATCTGCTGTTGTTCCAGGATTTAGCCTATTATCCGGAGTTTTTAATTCTCTATCAAGTTTTTTTACTTCATTCAATCCGTTTCTTGTAAGAACACCACCCATAGCTAATACTTTTTTTGCTTTTTCTGTAACTTTTTTTGCAATTTTTAAGCCGTTTTTTCTTGCTATTAGACTGTCTGCATGTTTGGCTAAAATTGTGAGAAAACATTGTACAATAGCCTTGTTTAAATCCCCTGTCTTATCATAAACTTCCTTTATTGTTGGATAACCAATTTGGGTTGATATTTGTATACCTGTAATCCATTCACTACATATTGTATCCCATTTTGCACAGGTTCTCATAACCTTATATAGGGTTATGTTTTTGTCTTGAAGAATTTTTAATGCCTTAGGATCATTTACATCAGGTATTCCACAGCTTACTTTTCCTAATCCTCCAGCTTTAGCTTCTCCTACTGCCCTATAAAAATTTATTGCATCTTTTACTGTAGTTGATTTAACAATTTTTTTGACATTTCTAGATAAGGAATTGATGTTAAATTTATGGTGATAATTGTATCCCATCATTGCAGTGCCTACAATTGTGGGTGCAAGTAGTGTAACAACACCAAGATTAGTGTTTCCACCATGATGCAAATTTCTTGTTGCAATAATAGCCTCCATGATATGTTTCCCAATGTTTACATTCTGTAAATTTATTTTCCCATTTTTTACAAGTAAACCTTTAAAAGCCAACTTTCTCATAGCTGGGCCTACAGCTATACTACCCGCAATAAAATGTTCAAGTTTTGTATCTTTAAAGTCAGAAAACCTATGAACTGCTCCTGGTTTAGGGTAGCTACAAGCCTCAAGAGCAACAGCAAGCTGAGCTAAATTTGCGATTTCTTCAGCAATATTCTTAAGGGGATTTAATGATGTCAACAACAAATAAATATAGGTAAACTTTATTATTCTTTTAGACTCAAACCTTAAATATTCAGATAGAAAAAAAGGGAGTTTAAGGAAAAAATATGGCTGAAATTTGTGAAGTTTGTGGATTACCAAAAGACCTTTGTGTATGTGGTGAAATAAGTAAGGATCAGCAAAAAATTAAAGTTAGACTTGAAAAAAGAAAGTGGAATAAGCCTGTAACAATTGTTGAAGGAATTGATACTAAGGGTGTAGATATCAATAAGCTTGCAGCTGAACTTAAAGCTTTTTGTGCATGTGGTGGAACAGCAAAAAATAACCAAATAATTCTTCAAGGAGACCATAGAGAAAAAGCTAAGGAAAAGTTGATAGCATTAGGGTTTTCTAAGGAAAACATAGAAGTACAATAAGTTAGAGGTAAATCCTAATAAATTTAAGTTAACAAAAGTACTTTTAAAATGGAAGCTACCTTATCAGCAAAGCGAAGATAAAGAGGTGCCCCATAGCTTATGGCTACTCCCTCTAAATATAAGTATAAGCTTGAAGTTAAGGTGCTCCAAAAACCATTAAAAGTACCTGCCGAAAAACTTGAAGAATTTAAGGGAGTTTTTTCAAAACGAGTATTGTCAAGGCTAAAAAAGGAAGCTGTTGAATGTCCCTTAAAGGGTTCCCCTGTATCTTTTCTTGAATGCTTTGTATGCGACAGATTTATCCGGAGAGTTAAAGGTTACGTATACTGCTCTGGCTAGGTAAACATAAAAACCTGAAAATACCTAACTCTTTGTTAAGGAGGCTTAACAATCTTTGGATACTTTTCTTCAAAAATGCTTAGAATGTGGTAGGTCTTTTAATATTCAACGAGGTTATCTATAGATGTCCAAGCTGTAACAGCCTTACCGAGATTACATTTAATATTGATGCATTAAAAGAAAAGGTGTCAAAAACTCTATTTGCTAAGAGAAGTATCTACAGTATGTGGCGTTATGTAGAGTTACTTCCAATTTCTCCAGAAAATTATATATTCACCTGGTGAAGGATTCACACCAACAGTAAAAAGTAAAAATTTAGCTGAGTATCTTAAAGCTAGCAAACTTAACTTTAAATTTGAATTTTTAAACCCTACAGGTTCATTTAAAGATAGAGAAGCTATCAATTCTTATTTCTAAAGCTAAAGCTGTTGTTGATTCCTCTGGAAACGCTGCAACCTCCCTTGCATCTTATGCTGCAAGGGCAAATCTACAATGCTATGTTTTTATGCCAGCTTATGCAAGTATAGGTAAAGATGATAATATTCTTTGCATATTAACTGGTAGTGGGTTTAAAAACTCAGGAAATATGTAAAAGCTTTATTAAAGAGCCAATTACAATTAAAGCTTCAATTACAAGTTTAAGAGAAGCATTTGAGAAGAAAAAGAAGTTGATTAAGAATCTTTTTTTGTAGAATATTTAAGAATTGGTAGTAGATGATCAGTAAGAACATTTGCAACTACAGCCTCAACAATGGGGACAGCTCTAGGTATGAAACATACATCATATCTTCCCTTAATCTTTAATTCCGTATTTTCCATCTTAAGAAGGTTAACAGTTTTCTGAGTTTTAGGTATGGATGAAGGAGGCTTAAATGCAACCCTAACAATTATAGGCATACCTGTTGATAAACCTCCAAGAATTCCTCCAGCATTATTTGTTAATGTAACAATCCTACCATTAATAATTCTATATTCATCATTATTTTCAGAACCTTTAAGTCTTGCAGCATTAAAACCAGCCCCAAATTCTACACCTTTAACTGCAGGAATGCAGAAAAGAAATTTTGCAAGGTCAGCATCTAAAGAATTAAAAATCGGCTCTCCAATACCAGGAGGAACATTAACAGCAAAGCATTCAATAATACCTCCAACACTATCATTTTCCTCTTTAGCCTTCAAAATAACATTTTCCATTTCTTTCTCAGCTTCAGGATCACAACACCTTAGCAAACTTTTTTCCACCCTCTCTTTAACCTCTTCAACTGTAATTTTTCTTTTTATTCTAATTCCGCCAATTTCAACCACATGAGCATAAATCTCAATATCAAGTTTCTTAAGAAGTTTTTTTGCTATTGCTCCTGCAGCAACAAATCCAACCGTAATTCGCGATGAAAAAATACCTCCACCACGATAATCATGAAAACCACGATATTTTACAAATGCAGGATAATCTGCATGTCCTGGTCTAGGTTTCCACCTAAATTCTTCGTAAACATCTGAAACTACATCTTTATTACGCACAACCATGCATATTGGTGCACCAGTAGTGTAACCATTAAAAACACCTGAAAGAATTTCAACCTTATCTTCCTCAGCTCTATCTGTTGAAAAGAAATTTTTTCCTGGTTTTCTTCTATTAAGCTCCTTTTGAATATCGTCTTCGCTTAAGGGTAACCCTGGAGGACAACCATCAACAGTAACACCTACACATTTACCATGACTTTCACCAAAAATTGTTAAAATGAAATTTCTTCCTATACTGTTTATCATGACAAAAATGTAAAATACTTAAATAAATATTAAAGTTTGTCCTATAGAGTTTTTTTAACCTTTAATCTTTACTTTACCTCCAATGCTAATTAAATCTTTAAAGAAGTTAGGATAAGATTTTCTAACACAATTACTATTAAGAATAACTGTTTCTCCTTCAGCCCCTAAAGCTGCAACAGCACATGCCATAGCAATTCTATGGTCTCCATGCGGATTAATGATTACCCCTCTAAGTTTATGCCCTCCTTTAACAATTAAACTATTTTCTAAAACTTTAATTTTTGCACCCATTTTTGAAAGTTCAGAGCTTATGGTATTTAAACGGTCTGATTCTTTAATTCTTAACCTTTTAACATTTCTTATTACTGTTTCTCCTTTAGCGTAGCATGCTAACACAGTATAAATTGGGACAAGGTCTGGTGTATCCTTTGCATCAATTTCTATACCTTCTAATTCACCACCTAAAACTTCAACGTAATTTTCCCCGCAGGAAATTTTTATACCCATTCTTTTTAAGGTATCAATAATCTCTATGTCAGGTTGGCTTTTAAATAGAGGATAAAGATTCTCAAATTTTACATTGGAGCCTGTAATTGCTGCAGCTGCAATAAGAAATGATGCAGAAGAAAAATCTCCAAAAATTTTATGGGTATAGGGTTTATAGTTCTGGTTTGAAGGAATATAATACGATTCATGGTTACCTAAAACTTTAACATTAATTCCATGCATTTTAACAACTTCTAATGTTAACTCTACATATGGTTTAGATTCAAGAGGAGTTTTTAGTTTTATTAAACTATCGTTTTCAGCTAAGGGGCATACAAAAATTAAAGCTGAGATAAACTGTGAACTTATATCACCAACAATTGAAGATTCTCCTCCAACAACCCCTCCTCCATAAATAGTTACTGGTGGGAAACCATTAGCAGATTCACAATTTACACCTAACATTTTTAAAGCATCAATAAGCGGATAAATTGGTCTTCTTAATAGGCTTCCTTCACCAGTCAAAATAGTTTTACCTTCTACTAAACCAGCAAATGCTGTCATAAATCTGATAGTTGTAGCTGAGAATTTACAGTTGATTGGTTTATTTGGAGCAGTTAATTTACAGTTTCCATCAACAATCAGCATTTTTTCATTTTCCCTAATTTTTACACCAAAACTTTTGCAACTATTAATAGTTGCAACTGTATCATCAGAGTAAAGTGGTTCTAAGATTTTAGATTCACCTTTAGTAAGAGCAGATGCAACAATAGCTCTATGAGTATAACTTTTTGAGGGAGGAACTTTAATACATCCACCTAGATCTTTAGTTTTTTCTATAATAACAATCATGTATCATGCACCAGAATACTAGATTTTTTATTGTTAACATTTGCTACTAAAATTTCTCCATCATATTTTTTCCAGGCATTTAAAACATCATCAAACTTATGATGCTTAACAACAGCTATAACAGCAGGACCTTTACCACTTAAACCAGAAGCTATAGCTCCAGCATCTAAAGCATCAAAAACAATTCCTGTTTTGTACCCAAGAATTGACGAGTAAAGCAAACCATTTAAAGTTAAAGCTTCCCAATATTTTCCATTTAAAGCTTTTTCAAATGCTATATTAACATATGGGGCTATCAGCCTGACTTTTTTTGTATTAATGTTTATTGTATAAGCTTTTTCTTTTGGCACATAAATCAAAACTTTATATTTCTCTGAAAATTTTTCTTTTTTAATTATCTTACGCCTAATGTTATCGGTTATAACAATTCCACCAAAATATGAAGCACAGGCATCATCAAAAGCACCTGTAACCGTTGTTTTTGCTTTAAAAGCAGCTTCAACACCAAGGTTAAGAATAACTCTATCACTTAACTTTTTACCTAAGGATGCAATTGTTGCAAGAATAATAGCATTTGCAGCCACACTACTACTTTTTAAGCCCTTAGCAATCGGTATATTTGATATGGTTTCAACTTTTGCACCAAACTTTTTACTAACACCAAAATAATCTAAAACAATCTTAACAGCTTCCCTGATAAGTCTTGTACTTTCACCAGTATTAGGAATTATTTTTCCTCTAATAATTCCAGCTTCATTGGTTAATTCAACCTTTGCTTCTGTTTTAAGGTCCAAACCAAAAGCAGCACCTTTACCAGTAGCTATAGCATTAACTATTGTTGCAGCACCATAAGCAACAGCAGCACCATAGCCCACTTATCTCTATCCTCCAAAGCTTAAAGTCTTTTAGAACTTTTTAGGATTTTTAAGGCAGCTTTGAACATTTCTTTAATGGGAGGTTTTTTCTTAATCCATATCTCAAAAGCTTTAGCAGCTTGGTATACTAGCATATCAATACCTCTTACTATTTTTGCACCCCTTTTTTCAGCTTCAGTAAGCAACCTTGTTTTTAAAGGTTCGTATATCACGTCAAAAACAACCATGTTTGGCTTGATAAGGTTTTTACTAACAGGTGTTTTACCAATGCTAGGATACATCCCAACAGATGTTGTATTTATCAGGATATCGACATTTTTAAGCTCATTCTTAAGGTTTAAATCGCTTAACTTTAAACCTTTAACTTTCACATCAAACGTTTCTGTTAATGATTTTTCTAACCATACAGCCTTTTCTACTGTTCTATTGAATATTGTTATTTCGCCTCCAAACTTTTCTAGCTGCTGAGCTAGAGCAAAAGCTATTGCTTTTCCAGCGCCTCCAGCTCCAACAATGGCTACTTTTTTTCCTTTAAGCTTTACACCACTACGTTTAAGAGCTTCTAAAGCACCAATACCATCAGTATTGTATCCCACAAGTTTTCCACCAACATTTTTTACAGTATTTACTGCTCCAATTTTCTCAGCCAAACTATCTATCCTATCAAGCAAAGAAAGTATCGAAACTTTATGAGGCATTGTAACATTAAAACCTGCAACATTCAGGCTTCTTAAACCATCAACAGCTTTTTTAAGATTATCTTTTGAAACATTAAAAGCAAGGTAGACAGCATTTATGTTAAGCTTTTCAAACGCAGCATTATGAATTATGGGACTTAGAGAATGCTGAACAGGATCACCTATTAAACAGTATAACCTTGTTTTACCATTAATTAGCCTCAAAATTAGGCACCAATAATATCAAAAATCCTTCTTAACTCTTCAATGGTTAACTGCCCTGCAGCTGATTCTCTCCCCCTAAGAATTGATGCATAAGTATACTCTCCACCAAAAATAGGGGATAATATTCTTGAAGGGATACCTAGTTTTCCCATACAAAAGGAGACAACTTTACTTTTTTCTGATGCTTTAGAAAGAAAATTCAAACACGTTAAGTTGTCTTCTAAACTTTTTGCTGTAAAAATAATTTTAAAAATTTCAGCTTTAATACTCATCATTTCTTTAAACAATTTAAACATTTCATCAATTGTTGGAGTTAATTTAAAATTGTGAAAAGAAACAATTAACCTAGATCCAAGATTTTTTATTTCCGTTGCATACTGCTTAACCTTTTTTGTTGAAAATTCTATATCAACATAATCAAAGCCAGATTCAGCAGCTTTCAAAAGAATATTTAACCTATCATTTTCAGGCTGATTTGAAAAACCCCCCTCCCTTCTAGGTCTATTTGTTGCTATTAATGGCAGGTTTGTTATTGTTTTGATTTTCTTAAAATCTAAATTTCTCATATCTTCAATATAATCTATCCTTAATTCTGCAAGATCAGCTCCACTTTTTTCAGCTTTAATTAACATTTTTTCTACTTCTTTAATGTTTCTTCCCGTGATAGCAGCACATATCTTAGCCTTACTTTTCAATAACTGATTCCTCCTTAACAAGGATACCGAAATGTCTTCCTCCAGGATTCCAGTAAACTAAGACTTCATCACCAGCTTTAAGGTCTTTTACAGATTTTGAGCCATCTTTTGTAACAAAAAATATTGTTTCAGCATTTTGTACGATTGTTTTAACGATACTTCCTTCAACTTCAGCTTCAATAAGCATTAAAGGTCTTTTTTCAATTTTTACACGTGCAATTGTTGCGGGTCTAAACTTTCCATTTCTATCAACAATTAAGACTTCATCACCAGCTTTTAACTCGGAAAGATATCGTGTTTTATTTCCAGGTGTAAGCATGTAGAGAGATACAGGACCAGCATTAACTCTGAATGGCCGAGGCTCAACATAAGGATTCTCAAAAACTTCAGCCTGGATTAGAAAAAGTCCTGCGGATTGGCAACCAACAAGCATACCTTCTCCTTTATCCATAAGTTCACAAGTATCTATACAAACTCTATCCCCTAAACCCAACTCTTTGCATTCAATAATCTTAGCTTGGCAAAGCTTTAATTTTAACTCTTTTTCCTCAACAATTTCTGCAATATTAGTTAGAACCTCAGACTTATTTGTTTCTAAAATTAAACCATCAACGCCAAGTTCTAAAGTTTCCATTACAAGCTTAGCTTCTTCAACACTAGAAACTTCAGCTAGAAGTTTACTTTTTCCATGAACCTTTGCTATAAGATTCTCCAATGGGATAACTTTCCAATTTAAACAACGGACAATAATGTAGTCAACATTTTTTTCAGCAATCTTAACTACCTTATCTTCATCGTTTCTACTTGCTACATCCACTATTGAGCAAACTTTTTTCCCCTTATTTTTCAAATTTACTATCAAATTTTCATCAATTTTATCCAATAGACATATCTCATAGTTTGTACCTCTGGAAGCAACAGTAAATCCTAAAGATTTTGCGTAAGGAGCAACTTTCTCTGCTGCGATTATTACGCAGGGTACCTTTTTTGATACATCTAGAAGAGTGTTTTTAAATTCTTCTGAAATAGATTCTTCAACTTTAACCCATAACTCTTTCAATTCTAACCCTCCTTAAGAATTTTTAATGCACTTTCAACATCAGAGTTTTCATGTACTATAGCATTTAATGCTCTAACCATTGCTGCTGGATTTTCATGCTGGAAAACATTTCTACCAATAGATACTCCTACTGCTCCTGCTTCAATCGAATTATAAACCATACTTAAAAATTCAACCTCATTCTTAGCTTTTGGTCCTCCAGCAATAACCACAGGAACAGGACAGCTTTCAATAACCTCCTTAAAACTTTTAATACTTCCAGTATAATTTGTTTTCACAATATCTGCGCCAAGTTCAGCTCCAAGTCTTGCGGCATGTTTAACAAGTTCAACATCATGTTCATTTTGAATTTTTGGTCCTCGAGGATACATCATTGCAAGTAAAGGTACACCGTACTCGGTAGCTTCATCAGCAATTTTACCAAAATACTTAAGCATTTCTGGCTCTTGAAGAGAACCAACATTAACATGGATAGATATTCCATCTGCTCCAAGTCTTAGAGCTTGCTTTATACTACAAACTTGAACTTTCCAATGTGGATCAGGGCCTAAACTTGTACTTCCTGAGAGATGAATTATAAGCCCCATTTTACCGAAGTTTACTTTGCTAGCAATACCTTTATGAACAACAATGGCATCAGCTCCTCCAGAAATAAGCTTATCAGCTATCCATTGCATATTTACAAGGCCTTTAACAGGTCCAATGGATACTCCATGGTCCATTGGGATAATGACCGTTTTCCCATCATTCCTAAAAATTCTACTTAATCTTCTTTTCTTACCAATTTCCAAAAATTTTCACCCTTAAATATATCCTTTTGATTTAAGAAGTTCAGCATTAAGTATAGAACATCCTGCTGCTCCTCTGATAAGGTTATGCCCTAAAACAACATACTTTACACAATCAAAAACTTTATCATATCTTATTCTTCCAACAACAATAGCCATACCATCACCTGCCATTCTATCGATTCTTGGTTGAGGACGATCATCCTCAAACCTAACAATTATTGGGGGGTTAGGAGCGGTTGGAAGGTTAAGTTTTTGAGGTATTCCTTTAAAATTTCTCATAACTTCAATTATTTCTTCAGGTTTTGATTTCTTCTCTGTTTCAATAAATACAGCTTCAACATGCCCGTCAATTGTTGGAACTCTATGGCAGCTTGAAGAAATTTTAAAATTTGCAGGTTGATACGGTAGCCCCATTATTTTTAAGGTTTCTTTTTCTACTTTTTCCTCCTCATTTTTAATGTAAGGTATAATGTTGTCAATAATATCTAATGATGCAACTCCAGGGTAACCTGCACCAGAAACAGCTTGCATTGTTGATACTACAACACGTTTTAAACCAAAAGCATCATATATTGGTTTTAATGATAAAGTTAATATTGCCGTTGTACAATTTGGATTCGTAACTATAGCTCCATCCCAGTTTCTTTTTTTACGTTGTTCATCAATCATATCAACATGTTCAGCATTTACTTCAGGATTTAATATTGGAACATCATTATCCATCCTATGAGAGCTTGCATTACTTAAAACTATAAATCCATTTTTTGCGAATTCTTCTTCAATTTGATAAGCAACATCAGATGGAAGTGCTGAAAAAACAATATCTACATCTTCATCTCTGAAGGCTTTAGGATTTAAAGGTTTAACTTCTAATTCTTTAATTTCATCAGAAAAATTTTCACCACTACCCCTAATAGCTTCACCATATACCTTACCTACAGATTTTTCGGATGCTGCTACAACCTCCAACCTAAACCATGGATTTCTCTCTAAAAGCTTAACGAATTTTTGCCCAACTATACCAGTTGCACCTAAAACACCAACTTTAATTTTTCCAGCCAAAAATTAATCCTCCTTTAATAATCCAGCTTTAGTTAAGCTTTCCTTTATAAGAGAATAGGCTTTTTCTCTGTCATTCCAGTGTATAAATAACCTTACAGAGGAGCTTACTGTTATAAGCCCATAAAGATTTATATTGTTTAAGCTAAGGGGGGCAACAATTGTATCAATAATTCCAGGGGTTTTTTCAAGATCATGCCCCGAAATAGTTATTTGAGATAAAGGTTCAAAACTATGGATAGCTTTAGCAGCTCTCTTACTCTTTATTAACTTATGAAGCTTATCAATAAATCCCGGTGGACTTTCTTCAACATAAAGAATGACAGAAGGGTAAGAGAATGTTAAACCTAAGAGTTTTTCTAATGGCATCTCCTCGGATAAGATTTTAGGTACTATGTTTGTTGGGGAAATTTCCTTGCCTACTATAGTTACCATAGAAACTGGTTTATTGTTTAATACAACTTTTAAACCTAAGTTTAATTCACCTTTGATAACTGTTCCACTTGAAAAATCTTCATTTAAACCTACTACTCTAAGTGTAACCCCATTTTTTACGTATTTTAATGCTTTTGGATGGAGAACTTTTGCTCCAGCAGAACTGAGAGTATACATTTCTTCAGCATCTAAAACATTTATCTTTTCAGGGTTAGAAACCTTCTTTGGATCTGCAGAGAGGATTCCGCTAACATCCTTAACAAAAATAACCTCATCAGAATTTAAGCACCTTCCAAGAACCATAGCAGTAATATCACTTCCACCTCTACCTAAAGTTGTAATCTTACCTTCAGGAGATAAACCTACAAAACCAGGCACAACCACAATGTATCCTTCATTAACTAAGGGTTTAATCTTCTCCAAGACAGCACTTTCAGTCTTATCCAACAAAACTTCTGCATTTCCAAAGTTTGAATCAGTATAAATTGGCCAAAGATTATCTAAAGGATCCAAACTTACAACCTTCAATCCTAAAGCCCTTAATGCAACAGTCATCAAACGTGTTGCAGTTCGTTCACCCATCGATAAAACTTCATCAAGTTCAGGTTTTCCAAGATTATTTTGTGAAATTTCATAAGCTGTTTTAAGAAGATTATCAGTTACACCAGCTAAAGCTGAAACTACAACAACAATTTTAGTACCCTTTTCAACTTCCTTAGCAATTTTTTCAGCAGCCAAAGTAATATCTTTTGGAGATGTTAGTATAGAGCCGCCAAATTTTACAACAATAGTTTTAGTATTTTCCATTTGTTAATTAAGCCCCCCTTAAAAATTTATTTGCAAAGGATTTAATCCTGATGTTAAAAGGAAAATTAGAAGAGAGGCTTCTCTAACAGTAAAAAGCCTTGTTAAACAGTAGGCAGTTAAAGTAAACTTGATAC
This sequence comes from uncultured Candidatus Bathyarchaeia archaeon, assembly GCA_964569845.1. Classification (GTDB taxonomy): domain Archaea; phylum Thermoproteota; class Bathyarchaeia; order Hecatellales; family Hecatellaceae; genus CAZMUQ01. Next base: position 68,671 of record CAZMUQ010000001.1, on the reverse strand, counting down.
CTCCTGTTCACCACACCAACCTTCCTAAGACCTTTTTGAGTTTAAAGTTTTAGGACTAAGATATTTAAGCTTTATGGTTAGGGATAGTAGAAAACTATAAGGTAAGTTAAAATTAAGAAGGTTTTTATGTTAGGGGTAGTTATAAAGTTAAGATGTAAAAATTTGTAATTAGAGAAGTTAAGGTGTGTTTTTATGAGTGAAGATGAAATCACCATAAATTCTAAGGTTGTATCTGTACATCCATTCTTTGATGCTTATGGAAATGAATACGTCTGTATTGAATTTGGAATCGAAGCTCAAAGACCCCCAACAGTAATGTCTATGCCAACAAATATTCCACAAGAATTATCAATAGTTATGCCCATTATAACCCAGATACCTAAAATGTTTTCGCAAGGTAAGGTTTACACAAATAGACTTATACTTTTTCTTACAAGCTATGAATGGGAAAAAATGGGGTATAAATACCATTATGGAGAGGAAGTTGAAATTAAGGTCAATAAGAAAACTGGAGAAGTAAGATTAGTACCGTTAGGTTAAACAAGAAGTCTGAATTAAAAACTCTAAAATAATTTTTAACAAGTTTATCTTCTAGCTTTAACGAATCTTGAAATTTCTCTTCTTATTTGACTACCACCAACACCAATAAATACTGTTGCTGTTCTTAAATCCTCATCTCCAATAAGCGTGTTAATATGTTGCTTAACAACTTTTTTTGGTTTATAGCCTATGCCTAAGCCGGATTTTTTAAGTAAAAGAATATCATTAGCACCATCTCCAATAGCTATACATTTACTTAAGCTTACTTTTTCCTTTTTTGCAATATCTATAAGGGCTTTAAGCTTATCTTCAGGGCTTAAAATGTTACCTTTAAATCTCCCAGTTAAAATGCCATTTTTAACTTCTAATTTGTTTGCATAAACATACTTTACTCCAAGTTTTTCAGCAATATAATTAGCAAAAATATCAAACCCACCAGTAATAATTGCTATTACAAATCCTGCTTTTTTAAGTTCTCCGATAAGGTCTTGAACACCAACAGATAACTCTAATTTATTCTTTAATTTTTCAAGCTTACTTAAGGGAAGACCCTTAAGAAGAGAAACTCTCTCAGCTAAAGCTTCTTTAAAACTTATTTTTCCTTCCATAGCTTTTCTTGTAATATCTTTAACCTTATCTTCGACACCTGCAAGTTTAGCCATTTCATCAATAATTTCCATGTTTACTAAGGTTCCATCCATATCAAAAGCTATAATTTTTTTCTTCTCTCTATATGTTTTTTCATCTTCAACTGATATTCCAGAACCTAATTTTACTCCCTCATCTTTTAACTCTGATAGAAGCTTAGTTAAGCTTACACTTATATTTGAAACATCAACAACCATAACCATAGCAAACATTTCTCCAAGAATCGACGCTCTACTCTTTAAAATATTTGCATTATACTTGTAGAGAATTTTGGATATTCCGGCAACAATTCCTGGTCTATCTCTGCCAACAGTTGTAACTATTATTGTACGTTTCTTCATAAGCCAAACCTAAGCTGAAATAAGGGTTTTTACAGGGTAAACATGAATTTTTAAACCTATCTTTTCTCCCTGCTTACTAAGTTTACTGGTCAACTCGTTTAATTTTTTACTTGAATTTAGATTTAAAAGCTTCACGATCATTGACATTATAAATATACCTTGAAGTACTACCTGGTCAAGTTCCTCAATATTTCCCATTAATTCTGAAACCACCGAGGTGACATTTGCAACAAGTCCAGGTTTATCTTTACCAATAGCAATTATAACAACTTTACTCTCTATTTCCGCCATTTTTACTACCCATAACAAATATTCTTTAAATTTTCAACTAAAAAGTTATTTTCTTCCCTAGTTCTAACAGTAATTCTTAGACAATTTTCAAGCATAGGCATATCGCTTACATTCCTTGTGATTATTCCCTGTCTAAGAAGCTTCTCATAAACATCATGAACATTTAAATCTTTAAATCTAACAAGGATAAAGTTTGTGTAAGAAGGGTAGGCTTCAACACATTTTATATTTTTAAATGCCTTCATCAACCATTCTTTTTCGCTTAAAATATACTCAATATTTCTTCTGATGATATCAAGATGCTTTAACGCAATATTTGCAAGTGTAAGTGATGGAACACTTAAGCTATTTGGAGGACGCATAATATTCAAAATCTTGATGGTTTTAGCATTGGCAATAATGTAGCCAACTCTTGCACCAGCTAAGGAAAATGCCTTTGAAAATGTTCTGAGTATTATTAGATTCTCATAATCATTGGTAAATTTTATCAAACTTTCACCAGCAAATTCAGCGTAGGATTCATCAACAATAACAGGTATTTCGGGGAAATCTTTAAGTAATCTGATAATATCGTTCTTAGGTGTTAGATTTCCAGTTGGATTATTTGGATTGCAGATAAATATCATTCGTGTATTTTCATCCACAATTTCTATGATTTTCTCAACATCATCTGAAAAATCCTTTTTTCTTAAAACTTCAACAATTTTTCCACCCATTGCTTCGACAACAATTCTATACATAGCATACGTTGGGCTTGAAATAATAACATTTGTTTCAGGTTCAACAAAAACTTTGCTTATAATATCTAAAGCTTCATCGCAACCAGCTGTTATACAAATTTCATCAACATCCTTTTTAAGGTAATTTGATAATGCTTCTCTTAACTCCATATAGGAAGGATCAGGATATTCATTAATTTTGATATTCTGAATTGCTGATTTAAACTCCTCTATAATTTCTTTGGGAATTAAGGGCATAGTATTTGTATCAAACCTAAGAATCTTATCTATACTTAAACCAAACTTTTTTACAACTTCAACAGGAGATGTTTCCCAGCTATATGGTTTAAATCCTTTAAGGATGCTCCTAACCCTCATAGATATTTACCCCTAAAATATCCTAAGAAAGGTATAGGTAAACTCTAAAAAAGTTTATGAATATATAGAAATGAGATTTAGAATGGTTAAATTTTACCACTAAGTAAAATTTTTGTTTTTAAGTTGAACATTGAATCTATCTTTCCATTATCATTGCCATTCCTGCTCCTCCACCTATGCAGAGAGTTGCAAGACCTCTATGAACATCTCTTCTTTCCATTTCATGAAGCAAAGTTACTATTAATCGAGCTCCTGTACAACCAATAGGATGCCCAAGTGATATTCCAGAACCATTTGGGTTAACATTCTCACATCCAGGTTCACAATATTCTTGACTTTCACCATATCTTGGAATACCTAGTTCCTTCATGCATGCGATAGCTTGAGATGCAAAAGCTTCATTAAGTTCTATTAAATCCATATCCTTAATTGTATAACCCAACTTTTTAAGAAGTTTCCGAGTTGCAACCACTGGACCAAGACCCATATATTGTGGGTCCAAAGCGCCTGAAGCCCAACCTTTTATAGTTGCTCTAATTTTTAAGTTATGTTCCTCCGCAAATTTTCTAGAGGTAATAAGTAAGGCAGCTGCTCCATCATTTATGCCAGAAGCATTTCCTGCAGTAACAGTTCCATCCTCCATGAAAGCTGGAGGAAGCTTACTCATTTTTTCAACACTTGTTTCCATAGGTCTTTCATCAAAATCAAAAATTTTAGGTGGCCCTTTCCTCTGTGGAATTTCTACAGGTACTATTTCCTTCTTGAATATGCCTTCTCTTGTAGCTTTTAAGGCTCTATGATGGCTTTCAGCTCCTAATTCATCTTGTTCACGCCTTGAAATATTATATTTTCTAGCAATATTTTCAGCGGTAACACCCATATGGTAGCCATAGAGGATTTCCCAGAGTCCATCAAAAACCATAAGGTCAAGTGCTTCAGCTTTTGCGCCTATATCCATCCTATAACCCCATCGTGCTTTTGGTAATGCGTATGGAGTGTTACTCATATTTTCCATACCTCCAGCTATAATTGCTTCAGCTTCTCCACTTTTTATTGCTTGAGCAGCTAAAGCTATAGCCTTCATACCTGAAGCACAAACTTTATTTATAGTGTACGCTGGAACATCACAAGGTATTCCTGCTTTAATACTAGCCTGCCTACAAGTATTTTGACCTTGTCCTCCCTGAAGAACATGCCCCATAATAACTTCATCAATGTTTATTGGTTGAAGATTCTCATCCCATTGCATATACTTCTCCTCAATTTTATACTTTTTAAGGTCTCTTAGAATACTTGGCCTTATTTTTACTAAATCCTCCGGGATTATCGGTCTTACACCAGCTCTTCTTAAAACTTCTCTAATGACAATTTTTCCAAGCTCAACAACCGGAATATCTCTCAAAGAACCTCCAAAAGCACCTATAGGAGTCCTTACAGCCTCAACGATTACGGGTTCACTCATTTAGAGCGTCACCTCCTTAATTTTGTAATATTACTTAGATTCTTAATATCGTCAAAAATTAATACCTTACGGTTTTCCAAGTATGATTAGATGGTTAGGTTAAAACAACCTTAACTAACTTTTAAAAATGTTTGTTTTTAAAGCTATCATTTTTACAAGATTACTACTTATTTGCCATTTTTCACAGGAATCATTAATGTTAACTTTTTTCCCTGTTAGCTTACAAAAAACTATTTGGGGAGGGTAATCATACGGTGGAGGGGCTGTTGAAAATTCGCAAAAATAACATTTTCTATGAAAATCGTCCTCTAAAGCTTTCTTAACAATCTCAAGTTTCTTTTTCATGTTCATCCTAAACTACCCTAATTTTTACTAAATTAATAAAAGTTTATGTACTTATAGGCTAAGTCTTTCTTAAATGAGTAATGAATTTTACGGAAATTTTTCATAAAATTTTTAACTTTTTTCGCAATTGTAGCAGGATTTCTTTTCTCAATTATAACTTGCCTTATAAATTTTGAAATTTCAACCATATCTTCCTCTTTTAACCCTAACCTTGTTAATTCTGCTGTTCCAAGCCTTATTCCACTAGGATTATCTATCTCCTTAGGATTATCCCAAGGTAGAAGATTTTTGTTGCAAATTATATTTGATTTCTCTAATAGTGTAGAAACAGTATTTCCTCCGCCAAATTTTGATACATCAACTAAAATTTGATGTGTTTCAGTAAAACCTTTATGGGCGGCAACAACATTAAAACCATCGTTATATAATGATTCGGCTAGTGCTTTAGCATTTTTTATAATTTGTTTAGCATAATTTACACCAAACTTTTCAACCTCTAAAAGGGATACAGCTAATGCAGCTATATGGTGAAGATGGTGGTTACTTACAAGACCTGGAAAAACTGCTTTATCAATTTTTTCAGCTAAAGTGCTTTTGCAAAATATTACTCCACCTTGGGGACCTGGAAAAGTTTTATGGGTGCTACTTGTAACAATATCGGATCCTTCTTTCAACGGATCTTGAAATTGTTTACCAGCTATTAACCCTAAAACATGAGAAGCATCATAAACAAGATTTCCTCCAACTTCATTTAGAGCATTTTTAATTTCTTTTACTGGTTGAGGGAAAAGTATTACACTACCACCAAGGAAACATAAGGATGGTTTTACTTCCATAATCTTTTTTATTGAAGCATCAACATCAATATTTATTTCTTTTTTATCAAAAGCTAAAGTTTCAACTTTAAGATTTCTTAAGCCAGCTCCACCAAAATCCATGCAACTGATATGTCCTCCATCAACCAAGGATAGGGTAATTATAGTTTCTCCAGGATTTGTTAAAGCATATATTACTGCTAAGTTTGCTTGGGAGCCCGATAAAGGTTTCAAATTTACGTATTCAGCACCAAAAACCTTCTTTAACTTTTTTTTGGCAAAATCCTCAATTAAATCTATATATTTTGTTCCACCGTAAAGCCTGCTAAATGGTTCTCCTTCAGCATATCTATGGGAAAAATCAGATGCTAAAAGTTCTCTAACAGCTAAACTTGTAATATTTTCACTTGCAATAAGATTTATGCATTCACTTCTCCACTCATGATGCATCTTTGCAAGCTTCCTTATATAGTTGAAACCTTCTCTACGCATCTTTACCATTTAAATTCTACCCCTTAAAGTATAATCTAAACTAAACTTAAATTTTAACAGTTAAACTTTTTGTTTTATGTGGTAAAGGTTATCAATAAAGAAGTGAATCAAAAGGTTAAGTTAAATGTAGTAATTATGGATATATGAGGTCTCCTAAAAATTGTTTTACCTTGAATGCATAAATTGCAATGAAAAATATAGCCATTTGGACATAGTTTATACCTGTAAAAAATGCGGAGATCTTTTAACTGTAGTGTACAACTATGATGAATTAAGCCAAAAAATTAAGTTTTCAAAATGGAAAAAGCGTGTATTATCTGTTTGGAGATATAAGGAGCTTTTACCAATTATTGATGAATCTAAGGTTGTTAGTTTAGGAGAAGGTGGAACCGGACTTTACAGATGTGCTAGGCTTGAAAAAGAAATTGGGGTTAAAAAGTTATACCTAAAAAATGAGGGAGAAAATCCCACTGGTTCATTTAAAGATAGGGGAATGACTGTTGGTATAACAAAAGCGTTAGAGTATGGAGTTAAAGCTGTTGTTTGTGCCTCAACGGGAAATACTTCAGCATCTCTTTCAGCTTATGCTGCAAAAGCTGGAATTAAGTGCATAGTTGTAATACCTGCTGGAAAAATAGCTTACGGTAAACTTGCTCAGGCCATTGTTTATGATGCAAAAATTATTCAGATTTCTGGAAATTTTGATGATGCATTAAAAATGGTTTTTAAGCTTTCACTTGAAAGGGGAGATATCTACCTTCTCAACTCTGTTAATCCCTACAGACTTGAGGGACAAAAAACTTTAGCATTTGAGGTTGTAGACCAACTTAAAGGTTTAATTCCTGATAATGTTATTGTTCCTGTTGGAAATGCAGGAAATATAAGTGCAATATGGAAAGGATTTTTTGAGCTTAAGAAATTAAATTTAGCAGAAAAATTACCAAAAATGTTTGGTGTCCAAGCTGAGGGAGCCGCTCCTATAGCAAAAGCTGTAAAAAATGGCGAGGAAACTATTAAACCTATACTTAACCCTGAAACTATTGCTACAGCTATAAGAATAGGTTCACCTGTAAATTGGAAAAAAGCTATAAATGCTATCAAACAATCCAATGGTGGAGCTGAAATTGTTACAGATGCAGAAATTTTAGAAGCTCAAAGAAAATTAGCTAAACTTGAAGGATTGTTTGTTGAGCCTGCAAGTGCATCCTCAATTGCAGGTTTAAAAAAGCTTGTTGAAAATGGAAGGATAAGTAGAGACGAAACTATTGTTTGTGTTGCAACAGGTCATGGTTTAAAAGATCCTGATACACCTGTAAAACTTCTTGGAGGAAAAACTGTGAAAATTAATGTTAACTTTGAAGAATTTAAGAAAATTTTGGAAAAGTAAGAGGTTAGAGGATTGAGAATAATTTTAGTTGGATTTGGAGTTGTGGGTCAAAATTTTTCTAGAATGATTATTGAAAGGTCCGAAGAGTTAGTTGAAAAATTCAGATTTTACCCTAGAATTGTCGCTATTGCTGATAAAGGTGGAGCTGTAATAAATAGAAGAGGAGTTAACATAGAGTATGCGTTAAAGGTGAAGCATCAAAAAGGTTCAGTTGCATATGTTGATAAGTTTGGTGTAAAAGATTTGGATGCTAATAGGGTAATAGAGGAAGTTGATGCTGAAGTTGTTGTTGAAGTAACTCCAACAAACATTGTTAATGGGGAACCAGGATTAACTCATATTAAAACTGCCCTAAAGATGGGAAGACATGTTGTAACAACCAACAAGGGTCCACTAGCTTTAGCTTTTCCAGCATTAATGGAGCTTGCAAAATATAACAACCTTTTCCTTAGATTTAGTGGATGTGTTGGTGGCGGCACCCCTATCCTAGATTTCGCCAAAAAATGTTTGCTTGGAGATTACATAACCTCATTTAAAGGTATTCTAAACGGAACAACAAACTATATTCTTACAAGAATGACCACTGATAAAGTTTCTTTTGAAGAAGCTCTTTTAGAGGCTCAAAAAGCAGGATATGCTGAGGCTGACCCATCCCTAGATATTGATGGATGGGATTCTGCATGCAAACTTGTAATCTTAGCTAACTGGGTTTTAGGTACTAAAGCTGTATTACAAGATGTTAAGGTAAAAGGTATTAGAGGTATCACATTAGATGATGTGGAAGATGCATTAAAGCAGAATTGTGAAATTAAGCTTATAGCTTCAGCTGAAAATAATAAACTTGAAGTTAAACCTCAACCAATCTCAAAAACACATCCATTATGTGTTGGTGGTACACTTAATGCGGTAACGTTTATCTCTAAATATGCTGGTGAAGAAACTATTATTGGTAAGGGTGCAGGTGGAATTGAAACTGCAAGTGCAGTTTTAAGAGATTTACTTACCATAAAGGAGAGTATAATCAAGGTTTAAAAGTATAAATTTGTGTCTTTAATTATTTCTTGGGTAAAAATGAAGCTTATCATGAAGTTTGGAGGAACATCCGTCGCTGATGGGGAAAAAATTTTACATGTTACTAATCTTATAGAGAAGTATGCAAAAGAAAATAAGCTTGTTGTTGTAGTTTCAGCTTTAGCTGGTGTAACCGATAAACTTTTTGAAATCTGTAAAACTGCAAGTAAAGGTGAAAGAGAATTTATTGAAGACTTCATTAAGGAGCTCAGGGAGAAACACGTTGAAGCAGCACATAAAGCAATCTCCAACTTCCATGTTTTAGAAAATGTAAAACTAACTATTAATGAAACTATCAATGAGCTTAAAAATGTTTTATTTGGAATTTCCTATCTCCGAGAAGTTACACCAAGAATACTGGATTATGTAGTTTCTTTTGGAGAAAGATTATCAACTCCAATAGTTTGGGGTGCATTAAAAAGTAAAGATATTCAAGCTGAGTGGTTCACTGGGGGAAATGCAGGGATTGTTACAGATTCAAATTTTGGGAATGCGAATCCGCTCATGGAATTAACAACTTTTCAGGTTAAGAATAAACTTCAAAATCTCATAGAAAAAAATATTATTCCTGTTGTTACAGGGTTTATTGCTGTAGATCAAAATGGTGCAATTACAACTCTTGGTAGAGGGGGTTCAGATTGTACAGCTACAATTTTGGGTTATGCTTTAGATGCTGATGAAGTCTGGATTTGGACTGATGTTGATGGAGTTATGACTGCAGATCCAAAAGTTGAACCTAAAGCTAAACTTATTCCTCAACTCTCCTATAATGAGGCTATGGAGATGGCTTATTTTGGAGCTAAGATGATCCATCCTAAAGCTGTTGAAATTATCAATGGGAAGGATATACCTATAAGAGTTAGAAATACTTTTAATCCTCAAAATCCTGGAACATTGATAGTTAAAGAACAGAAAATATCATCAAAATCCATTGTTAAATCTATTTCACTCATACGTAAAGCCGCATTAATTACTGTAAGTGGAGCATCAATGTTTGGAGTTCCAGGTACTGCAGCAAGAGTTTTTAGGGTTTTAGGTGATAAAAATATTAACATCTTAATGATTTCTCAAAGCTCTTCTGAAGCTAATATTTCATTTATTATTCCCCGAGAAAAACTTGAAGACGCATTAAGTACACTTGAAATTCGTTTACTTGGAGGAGGTATTGTCAGGGAAGTTAAATCTGAAGATGGTATTTGTGTAATTACCCTAGTTGGAGCAGGAATGGTTGGAACACCAGGTGTTGCTGCAAGAGTTTTTGGAGCTGTTGCACGTGAAAAAATTAACGTTAGAATGATTGCACAAGGCTCATCAGAATTAAGTATATCCTTTGTTGTTAAGGAAGAAGATGGAGAAAAAGCTGTAAGAGCATTACATAAAGAATTTAAGCTTGACGAATTAGATGAAGTGTAAATAACCTTTAAGTTTTACATTTTTTAATGAGCTCTCTTGGGTTTTCTCTTAAAACCTTTAAAGCTTCCTCTTCACTTAAGCCTGCACCAATAGCAGCTTTAAACGCCTCCTCCTGACTAATAAAATCTTCAGGACTATGCAAATCTGTGTTTAACAAAAGTTTGGCTCCTGCTTTTAAAGCCATTTTTACAAGGTAACCATTTGTTAAGCAGTGTCCTTTACGTAGAGTTAGCTCTAAGTATACGTTATTCTCCCTTGCTAATTCACAATCCTCAAAACTGATTAATCCTGGATGAGCTAATATGTCAACATCTCCACATTTTACAGCCTCATGGTTTGTTCCAGCTTTAACTGGCTCTACTACTGTTTCACCATGAACAATTACAAGTTCAGCTCCAAGTTTTCTTGCCTTTAAAGCCATTGATGGTATGCTTTTAGGAGGAATGTGTGTAAGCTCAACACCAACAAGAAAACTCGTTTTTATACTAAATTTTTTAAGCTCATCTGAGGCTTTAGTAAGCTTTGATAAAACTGAATCAATATTTGATGCATCAACATGGTCAGTTACAGCTATAGCCTCATAATTAAGGAATTCAGCATATCTTACAATTTCACTTGGTAAAAGTTCCCCGTCACTAAGCAAAGAATGAGTATGTAAATCTATCCTCCTAATTTTGTTTTTAGAAAATTTCTTCTCCAAGTTAAAATGTCACTTCCAAAATTCTAATAAAAAAGTTACATGTTTAAATTTATCCATTTTTAAGGTTTTCAGGCTTCTGGAAAAAGCAGCTTTTATAGCCTAAGTGGCATGCTGCACCTATCTGCTGAACCTTAACTAAAATTGCATCTAAGTCGCAATCAAAATATATTTCCTTAAGTATTTGATAATTTCCGGATGTTTCACCTTTAAGCCAGAGTTTTCCTCTTGAAATACTCCAATAATGAACTTTACCAGTAGTTAAAGTTTTTTCTACAGCCTCACGATTTGCATGTGCAACCATAAGTACTTCGTTTGTTTCAAAATCTTGGGCTATAACAGTAACTAACCCATTATGCCTATAATTTAATTTTTCAGCAATCTTTTTTGCATCTTCTACACTAAGGATATAAGCCAAGTTTTACCTTCTCCTTCTCTTAAATTCTTCAAGTATTTCTTCAAGAGTTATATTTTTTAATGCTAATAAAATAAGTGTATGAAATATAAGGTCAACAGCTTCATGAATAATCTCTACCTTGCTACCTATTTTAGATGCTTCTATAAGTTCTTCAGATTCCTCCTTAACTTTAGATAAGACTTTTTCTAATCCAGCCTTAGTTAATTTTGAAACATAAGAATTTAGTTTAGGATTTTCTATCCTATCCATAACAACATCAAAAACCTCTTTTAATATGTCTAAGCTCAAGAAGCTACCACTTCCCTGTAAATCTAACCTCTACAGATTTTGCATGTAACTCTAAACCTTCAATTTCTGAAAAAAGGCTTACAACCTGCTTAAATCTTTTTAATCCTTTTTGTGAAAGTTGGAGAATTGTTATAGGTTTTAGAAAATCATACACTGTTAATCCTGAATGGAAGGATGCAGCACCTCCTGTTGGAAGAACATGGTTAACACCAATAGCATAATCTACAACAGAAACAGGAGTAAAACTTCCAACCGAAATTAAACCTGCATTCTTAACCATTGACACAATTTTTTCAGGATTTTTAGCAATAATCTCCAAATGTTCAGGAGCAAACAAATTAATAAATCTTACAGCTTCATCAACATCCCTTGCAACAAGAATCTGACCATTTCTTTTTAAAGTTTCAAGAACACTTTTTTTAACAATTTTTGGTAGAGTATTTACAATTTCTCTTTTAACTTTGTTTGCAAAATCTTCAGATGTAGAGATAAGTATAGATGTTGAGTTTGGGTCATGTTCAGCTTGAGATGCCAAATCCATAGCAGTATAAAGAGGGTTTGCTGTTTCATCAGCAAAAATCATTATTTCTGTTGGTCCGGCGGGAAAATCTATGCCAACTTCCCCGTAAACCATCATTTTAGCTACCGTAACGTAAACATTTCCAGGACCAACTATTTTGTTAACTTTTGGTATTGTTTCTGTACCATATGCTAATGCTCCTATTGCTTGAATACCACCTACCCTGTAGACTTCATCAGCACCACCCATGTCAAGAGCAACAAGTATTGCAGGATCTATTTTCCCATTTTTTCTTGGAGGTGTGCATGCAACAACTTTTTTAACTCCTGCTACTTTAGCTGGAATGGTAAGCATTAAAGCAGTTGAAGGATAAACTTTCCTGCCAGCAGGAATGTAAATACCAACACTATCTATTGGCTTGAAAATTTGCTTAATAAGCAAATTATTAGACTTTTTAATCACCTTATCCCTTGGAAGCTGTTTAAAATGTACACTTCTAATTCTTTTAGCTGTATCCCTAAAAACCTTAATCAAATTTTTAGGTGTTTCACGGTACGCCCTGAGAAACTCCTCTTCCGAAACTTTTAATTTCTCCCTTGAAAGTTTAACACCATCATAAATTTTAGTGTATTTTATAAGAGCTCTATCACCATTTTTTCTTACATCATTTAAAACTTTTAGTACGATTTCTCTGTAAGCTTCTAAGTTAATTTTCCATCTATTAATAATTTTTAAAAATTCTTCCTTTTCAAGCCTATCGAGTCTTAAAATTTTAAGCACCATGGTAAATCCCTACTAAACAAGAGTTTTTAGCATATACCCTTTGTACTTGGAATATCACTTTTACGATTTTTTTCAATTTTTACAGCCTTTTTTAAGGATAAACCTAAAGCCTTAAAAACAGCTTCAGCCTTGTGGTGGTCATCTCCTCCACGTAACACCATAACATGTAAGTTAAATTTTCCTTCATAGCTAAGAGACCTTAAAAAGTGATTTACCATGGAGGATGGAAAGTCTTCAATATTCTCAGATTTAAATTTAAGGTTAGATTTAAAGTAAGGTCTTCCAGACAAATCAAGACTTACTAAAACTAAAACTTCATCCATAGGAACAATAGCATGCCCAAATCTGCTTATTCCTACTTTTTCACCTAAAGCTTTACTTAAGGCTTGACCTAATGTTAAGGCTACATCTTCAATAAGATGATGATCTTTAGATTTTTCAATTGTTTCAGCATAAACCTCCAGATTTAACATACCATGAAAGGCAAAGGAAGTAAGCAAATGATTTAAAAATGTGATTCCAGTTTTAATTTTTATTTCTCCACTTTCATCAAGATTTAATTTTACGGTTATATTAGTTTCTTTTGTTAAGCGTTTAACTTCAGCTTCCCGCATTTTTAACCAACTCCATAGCTTCCTTTAAACTAAAAACTCCCTCATAAAGAGCTCTTCCAACAACTACTCCTGCTACACCTATCTTTAAAAGCTTTACAATATCTTGAAGGGATGAGATTCCTCCAGCGTAAATGATAGGAATTTTTGTTGATTCCACAAGCTTTTTAACATTTTCAACATTAACCCCCTTCATAGTTCCTTCAATATCAACATCCGTAAAAAGATATGCAGCAACATCTAAAGATTCAAACATTTTAGCAAGCTGATAGGGGGTTACTTTAACCTTTGTTTTCCATCCCTCTTTAACAAGATAACCTTCTCTGGTGTCTAAGGCAATTATAATACGTTTAGGATTTACCATCTCTACAACCTCTTTAACAAAATTTAAATTTTCCACCGCAGCTGTGCCAAGAATAACCCATTTAGCACCAGCATTTAAAAATAAGGCAACATCTGTAATAGACCTTATTCCTCCACCAACTTGTACTGGAATACTTACATTCTTTAATATCTCCATAATAACACTTCTATTATTTTTTTCAGAACCATAGATTGCAGCATCAAGATCTATGACATGAAGAATTTTTGCACCATTTTTTTCCCAAAATTTAGCAACAGCTATAGGGTTATTTGAAATTTTTATTCCAGATCCTGGCTTACCTTGAACAAGCTTTACGCATCTACCATTCATAATGTCAACTGAAGGTATAATGTACAATTTTCATTTTTCACCAGTTTTACTGCTATAAAACTTAAAGTTAACATTTAAGATAAGTTTACTGATAAGTAATTCAGTAGTTGCTGTTAACAGTAAGCTGAAAAATGATAAAACTTATAAGATATGTTTTGATATAGCTTTAACGTCAACATAACAATTATTAATGTGATAAAGGATGAAAGTTTCATGCCCAGAATGTGGCGCAGAGTTTGAATCGCCACAGGACGTAGTTATAGGTGAAATTCTAACTTGTCCTGAATGTGGGTTAGAATTGGAGGTAACAAGCATAGGAGAGGGCAGTGTAGAAGTTAAACCTTCCCAAGTTTCAGGTGAAGACTGGGGAGAGTAATTGGGGATAACCATTGGTATTGTTTATGACCAAATTCGGTGGGAAGAAAAAGCAATAATAGAAACAGCAAAAGCTAGAGGTATAAAAGTAAATTTAATAAACGCAAAACAAAGTTTTTTTAACATTACACATAGAGATAAAGATGATTTAGAAAATCTTGGAGACGTTTTACTTCAAAGATGTGTAAGTTACTTTAGAAATCTTCATCTTACAGCAATTCTTGAAAATAAGGGATATTACGTAGTAAACCCCTATAAAGTTTCAAGTATATGCGGAAATAAGCTCCTAACAAGCATAACACTGTCAAGAGCTGGAATACCAACACCTGAAACTTATGTTGCATTTACACCTGAGGGGGCACTTTCAGCATTTAAAAAATTGAATCGTCCAGCAATACTGAAACCTATTGTCGGGAGTTGGGGTAGACTTATTGTACCTTTAAAAGATGAAGAAACAGCTTTAGCTGTTTTTGAAGAAAGAGAATATATGTTTCCACTGTACCAAATTTACTATATCCAAGATATGGTAAAGAGACCTCCAAGAGATATTAGAACATTTGTTATTGGTGATGAGGTTGTAGCTGGAATTTACAGATACTCATTTACAGATGTTAAGACAAATATTGCAAGAGGAGGTAAAGCAGAATACTGCCAAATAACTGATGAGCTTAGAGAGCTTAGCCTTAAAGCAGCCGAAGTAGTTGGCGGAGGAATTTTAGGAGTAGATATGATGGAAACTGAGAATGGTTTTGTTGTTCATGAAATAAATCATACAGTTGAATTCAAAGCTACTGTTGAAACAACAGGAGTAAACATACCGAAATATATCGTTGGATATCTTATTAGAAAAGCTAAAAAATAGTTAGTATTAAAGAAAGCTAAGAGATGAGAAATTGATTCGAATCGGGGTTATTGGTGGTTCAGGTTATACTGGCGGAGAACTTTTAAGGTTTCTTCTTCTTCATCCAAAAATTGAGATAACACATATAACCTCTAGAGAATATGCTGGAGAATATGTTTTCAGAGTTCATCCAAATTTAAGAGGGTTAACAAAACTTCAATTTGATAAACCTGACCTATCAAAAACAACAAGTTTATGTGACCTCGTATTTATGGCCACACCTCACGGAGTATCCTCAAAACTTGTTCCAAAAATTTTAGAAGTAGGATTAAAAGTTATAGATTTAAGTGCAGATTTTAGACTTAAAAATCCAAGCGAATATGAAAAGTGGTATGGTTGGCAGCATCCATATCCGGAACTTTTAAAAGAAGCAGTATATGGGGTTCCTGAACTTTATAGAGATAAAATTAAAAATGCTAAACTTGTTGCTTGTCCAGGATGTATGGCTGTTGTAGCTATACTTAGCTTAGCACCCATTTTTAAAGAAAAAATTGTTGAGGAAGATAGAGTGGTTGTTGATGTTAAAATAGGATCATCTGGTGCTGGAGCAAAACCTACACGGTCAACACATCACTCTGAAAGATATGGAGTTATCAGACCCTACAAGCCTACTGGACATAGACATACAGCTGAAATAGAACAGGAATTAAAAGCTATTTCAGGTTTAAATGTTAAGGTATCTATGTCTGCTCATGCTGTAAATATCGTAAGGGGGATTCTTTCAACATCTCATACATTCCTAACCAAAAAAGTTAGTACAGCTGAAATTTGGAAGATTTATCGGTCATTTTATAAGGATGAACCCTTTATTAGGTTTGTTAAGGATAAAAAAGGGTTATATAAGCTTCCAGACCCCAAAATTGTTTTAGGTTCAAATTTTTGTGATATAGGATTTGAACTTGATGAACATTGTAGTAGGCTTGTAGTTTTAGGAGCAATAGATAACCTGGTAAAAGGAGCAGCAGGTATAGCTATTCAAAATATGAACATTCTTTTAGGATTTGATGAGAAAGAGGGACTTGCTCAGCCGCCAATTCATCCAGTATAACATATCTTTTAAATTCATAAATTCGTAGGTAGATTGGTAAAATTTTTATATTATTCAGTAAGAAAGTGGGTCTATAAGAGAAGTTTCTCATAAACTTAGATTGGAGGTACTTTTATGAGTAGGGTAGCTATAGTTGGAGGCGGATTATTCCGTCCAGATAGAATTAGATATGAAAATGCTGAAGAAGGAGTTGCTATGGCTTACCGTATGCTACTAGAAGATACCCCGGAACTAGACCCACGAGATATAGAATTTGTACAGGCAAGCTATTTTAGTGATCACTTAAACCAGCAATTATGTATGGCTTGGATAGTGCAAGATTACATTGGTCAGCATAGAAAGGGGGGTTATAGAGTTGAAGCAGGAGGAAGCACTCCACTAGATGCTATAATAAACGCATACTTTCTGATAAAGTCAGGATATTTTGACCTTATACTTATTGTTGGATGGGAATGGATGTCTGAAGTGGATACAGCAACCACTAATGAGTTTATAGCGGCAGCATCTGATACTGACTGGGATTTTACTGTTGGAGGATACTACAATGGATATTATGCAGCACTTGAAACAAGACATATGCAACTATACGGAGAAACAATAGAGGATCTCGGTAAAATTGCTGTTAGATGTCGAAATAACGCAGTACATAATCCATTCTCTCAGTGGAGAAAAGAGCATGGTACATCCTACGTAACATTAGATGATTATTTTAAGGATAGAATTGTTGCATGGCCCTACAGAAGATGGGATTGTGCACTTATCAGCGAAGGAGCCTGCTGTCTTTTAATGGCATCTGAAAAAGTTGCCAAAAAATACTCAGATACACCTATGTGGATAAAAGGGATTGGCTTAGGAACAGATTCAATGCGACCAGGAGATAGATTAGTAGATTGGCCTTATCATGGAGTATATAAGGCTGATGAGAAAATATACCCGGAAAATTTTGAAAAACCTATTACCCCTTACCCTGAGATGGCTAATTTTGGTTTTGCAAGAGAAGCCGCAAAGAAAGCATACGTTCAAGCAAATATTAATGACCCTGTTAAGGAGTTAGACCTTGCAGAGCTTTTTGCTCCATATACTGGTGTAGAGCTTTGTCTATATGAGGATTTAATGTTTTGCCCTAGAGGAGAAGGAAAAACTATTATTAGAGAGGGGATTGTTGAAAGGGACGGTGAGCTTCCCTGCCAGCTTAGTGGAGGATTGTTAGCATTTGCTCATCCTGTGGGAGCTACATCACTACTACAAACTCTATTCCTTTACTGGGAGTTAACAGGTGCAATACCTAAAAAATTTGGTAACAAAACCCTCCAAGTTTCTAATGCAGAAAAAGCACTTATAACAGGACATGGCGGCACAGGATGCCAAGGTGGTGTAATAATTTTTTCGAGGTGAATTAAAATGGAAAAAATAATTGAAGATAAAGCATCAAAAATTAGGGGAAAGTGGGAAGAATATGCTAGGAAAGGTAATTGGACTGTTAAAGGTTATGAAATATTAAAAGCTTTAAGCGGCTCAGGAAGAATAGAAGATTCAGTAGAAAAGGAGTTTATGGTTGTTTATAGACCACATGGTGTCCTTTATCGTCATAGTTATGGGCTTGTTTCAAAGTTTTTTAGGGGACTTATTGACGGCAAACTTTATGGAACAAAATGTCCAAGATGTGAAACTGTTTACTGTCCTCCTAGAGCTCATTGCTGGAATCCTTCTTGCAAAGTTGCTGAAACAGAATGGGTTGAGTTACCTTTAACTGGTAAGGTTCATACATTCTCAATTATGCTATTTTCAGCTGATGCATTCTTAGATAAACTACCATTCGTATTGGCGTATGTTCAAATTGATGGAGCACATACAGCATTACCTATGCAACTGGAAACATCTCCAACAGAAGTTTGGATAGGCCAAAAAGTAGAAATAAAATTTAGGGAAAATAGAACAGGTAGCTTAATGGACATTTATGCTATACCAATTCCAGGACAAACTTCTCCACCATATTCATGTCTTCATAAAGATCCAAGAAATATTGAAGATTTAAGGCAAAACTTGAATAAGACATACGAATTTTTAGAAAAAAGATTTGGTATTAAAAGGGAGGATATTGAAAAACGGTGGAAAAAGTAGATTAAAAAATTAAAGTTTTAATTTAACCTAAAAAACAAATTTTTTGTTTAGGAGATTTATGCTTCCTTCTTAAGAAGCTTCTTCGTTGCACTACTTATCCATCTATAATTAAACTTTAAATGAATTAATGAGAAAATAAAAAAGATAACACTTGAGCCAATATGAAGAAGAAATGCTGGAAGCTTAAAAAGCTGATTTAACCCTAAACCCTTAACACTAAAAAATAGGATACCACTTAACCACCTAATAAGCAATATAAAACCAGTTATTGATGAAACCATGAAACTTACAATAAGTATAAGGTCTACAAAGTATTTCCACTTCAAGGAAGCCAAGGGCATCAACTTGAATTTAAACTTAACAATAGAGTTAAAAATTTTATGCTAAGATTTAAATAAGGTAAAAATCTTTTTAGGAATGTTCATGCTAAACTTTTGATGTTTTAGGTGAAAGTAAAAGTGCAGCCTAAAACTTTTGTAGTTAAGATTGGTGGAAGTATTTTAAAGTCAAAGTTTCCTGAAGAGTTTAAAGAAGATCTTAAAAATCTCTACATGAATAATAGGGTTGTTCTTGTTCATGGTGGAGCTGATATTGTAACTCAAGTTGCTGAAGCAATGGGTAAACAACAAAAGTTTATTGTTTCCCCTGACGGTATGCGTAGCCGTTATACTGACAAGGAAACAATGGAAATTTATACAATGGTTATGGCTGGGAAAATAAACAAGCAGATTGTAGCATCTCTTCATCAAAACAACATTAAAGCTGTGGGTCTTAGTGGTGTTGATGGTTTTCTTTTAAAGGCTGTAAGAAAAAAGAAGCTTATAATCTTAGATGAAAGAGGAAGAAAGATTGCTATTGATGGAGGTTACACAGGTAAAATTGAATCTGTGAACGTTAAACTTTTAAACATTCTATTAGATTTAAACTATCTTCCTGTTGTTGCACCAATAGCAATGGATGATGAATACAATCTCTTAAATGTTGATAGTGACCGAGCTGCTGCATATATTGCTGCAGCTTTAAAAGCCGACGGAATGATAATTTGCACAGATGTTAGTGGTTTAATACTTGATGGAAATGTTATTCCAAGAATAAGTGTAACAGAGGCTAAAGAAAAAATTTCATTAATAGGTCATGGAATGAAGAAAAAGGTTTATGCTGCTGTTGAAGCTTTGGAGGCAGGTGTTAAAAATGTTTTTATAACTTCAGGTCTTATAAATAACCCTCTAAGTTTAGCTTTAAACCGTAAGGTGGGAACTCTAATTGCATATGAGTAGGAATGAAATCATAGAGATTGAAGACAAATATTTAGCAAATGTATACCACAAAAGAGGTATTGTGGTTGCACAAGGAAAGGATTCTACAATTTGGGATGTTAACGGTAAGCAATATGTAGATTGTATGGCAGGTTATGGTGCAGCTTTTGTTGGACATTCAAACACAAAAATTATTGAGGCGATAAAAAATCAGGCTGAGAAACTTATTTCATGCCACTGTTCACTTTATAATGAAGCTAGAGCTCAATTTTTAAAAAGATTATCTAAAATTGTACCTGCAAATTTACGTAAAGTTTTTTTATCAAATAGTGGAGCTGAAGCTGTAGAGGCTGCACTAAAATTTGCTAGAAAATTTACAGGAAAAAAGGAAATTATTGCAATGGTTAGAAGTTACCACGGTAAAACACTTGGTGCTCTCTCAGTAACATGGAGTCAAAAGTATAGAGCATCTTTTGAACCTCTAATTCCAAATGTAAAGTTTGTTCCTTTTGGTGATGCTGAAAAAGTTGAAAAATCTATTACTAGTGATACTGCAGCAATAATTGTTGAACCTATTCAGGGGGAAGCAGGAGTTTATATTTCGCCTGAAGGGTACCTTAAACGGTTAAGGGAAATTGCTGACGAAAAAGATTTAATTTTAATTTTTGATGAGGTCCAAACAGGATTTGCGAGAACAGGTAAAATGTTTGCTTTTGAACATTGGAACACTATTCCAGATATTCTTTGCTTAGCTAAAGCTGCAGGGGGAGGTGTACCTATAGGAATTACCATAGGTAGGGAGGATATAATGCTAAGTTTAAAAGTTGGAGAACATTCAAGTACATTTGGCGGAAATCCTTTAGCATGTGCAGCTGCCTCAGCAACTATAGATGTCTTGGTTGAAGAAAAAGCATGGGAAGTAGCATCAAAACTTGGAGAATACTTTATAAATATTTTGAAAAGCTCCTGTGGAGAATTTAAGATTGTTAGGGAAATTAGAGGATTAGGGCTTATGGTTGCTGTTGAATTAAGATTTGATGTTCTTGATGTTATAGAATGTATGCAGGAAAGAGGAGTTATAGTTTTAAGTTCAGGAAGAAATATTCTAAGATTTTTACCATCGTATAAGGTTACAAAAGAACAGTTAAACCTTGTAGTTGATGTTTTAAGAAGTTGCTTAAAAGAAAAAGAAAGAAAAACTTTTGGCTAAACAAATAAGTCGTCTTTTATTGGTCTGGCTAACATTGAAGCTTTAGCATTATCACTTTTAACGTACTTTTTGTAACCCCTAATTATTGCTACAGGAACTCCCTCGTCAGCCTCACCCATAACAAGCTCTGCGGCTGATGCAAGCTCATCAGCTATTGCTATCTGTTTAACCTTCAAGGTATAACCAAAAAGGTCTTTTTCACCTCTCCTATCAAGAATGGGATTTAACCCTGAAACTCCTATAGCAATATTAACTTGACCTATTCTTAAAGGTCTACCAGACGTATCTGAGATTATTACAGCAACATCTTTACCAGTTATTTTTTTAATTTTATTTCTGATTTTCTTAGCTGATTCATCAGGATTTTTTGGTAGTGTTGTAACCATATCTCCGCCGGAAACGTTAGACACATCTACTCCTGAATTTGCACAAATAAATCCGTGTTTTGTCTGAGTTATTAAATTTTGACCTCTAAGCCTAATAATTCGTTTTGACTCTCTTAGAACTACTTCAACAACTTCTGAAGGTTTAGATGTAAGCTCAGAAATTATTTTTGCTTGAATACTTGGCTTAATATTTTTAAGCCTGAAAATTGACCCTTCAGCTTTTGAAACTATTGTTTGGGAAATAACTAAGATATCCTCATTCTCGATTTTTAATCCTTGTTTTTTAATAGCTTTACAAATAATCTTTGCTACATCATCTCCAGGCTTAATTAAGGGAATACCTTTAACACCTATAATTTCGATCTTGTTGTTATCCAGCTTCAACCACTTTAAACCTCTAATATACTGGTCTTAAACTAACTTGCCTTGGTAAATGTAGCGGTCTCCAAGGATATCCATCAATTTTACTTTTTACTTCACTAATAAGTTCTTTTAAGTTAATTTTTTTGCGAGTACCAGTTTCCCTAAACCTTACATCAAACCTCCCACTTTTAACTTCCTCATCTCCAATAACAACAATATACGGTATCCAAGACATTTCAGCTCTTCTAACCTTTTTTGCTAAAGTTTCGTCTAAATCATCAATATCAACTCTAATTTTCTCCTTTTCAAGCTCCTCCAAAATTTTTAGTGAAAAGTTAAGTTGATCCCTTGAAATGGGTATAATTCTAACTTGAACTGGTGAAAGCCATACTGGAAGCATTGGTAATTTTCCTAATTTTTCATCTTTCACAGCAGAATCAAGAATTGTGAAAATGTATCTTTCAATAG
This sequence comes from uncultured Candidatus Bathyarchaeia archaeon, assembly GCA_964569845.1. Lineage (GTDB taxonomy): Archaea > Thermoproteota > Bathyarchaeia > Hecatellales > Hecatellaceae > CAZMUQ01. Next base: position 46,630 of record CAZMUQ010000001.1, on the reverse strand, counting down.
TGCCTATAAGGGCGGTATGAATTATTATTGGGTAAGCTTTATCTCCGCTTGAGGTGGTATATGTAATGTTAAATCTTTTTGCATTTCCAACATCTATTTGAAATGTTGCAATTTCTCTTGGACGTTTAAGTTCATCAATTATGTGATATTCAACATTTAAAACCCAGTAGTAGATATTTTCAGGAACAAAACATAGGAGTATAGGTTTACCTTCAATTTCAACAAGCTTTTTAAAGAAATCTATATTTCTATTAAAAAAGCTCTCAGTTGTATTGTACAAGGAAACATAATCCCTTTTAAGCTTCTTAATTTCATCATATATTTTTTCATGCACTTTTAAAGCAAAAAACTTAGCTTCCTCAATATCTTTACAAAATATATGTAGATCTGGCATGTGGAGTTTTCTAACTCTAAAGCAAAGTAAAAGTTCACCCTCCTGCTCAAATCTGTAACTATCAGCAAGCTCATAAACTCCAAATGGTAAATCTTTATAGCTAATAATCCAATCTTTAACCATTGCAAATTGCTGATGGCATGCAGCATACCTTAAAACTAACCTTCGTTTATCTGTTCGTATCTCATAAAGTCTTCCACCAAAAAGTTTAGCATGTTCATTAACTGCCGGAATTGAAAGATCAAACATATTTGTTCCACGAACATGATACACGGAAATTCCTAAAGAATCAACAAGTTTAGATGCATAATCTGATACAAGCTCAAAGATTAAGCTAGCCTCAGGACCATACCTCATGTGGCCAACATCAGAAAACTGTTCCCACTCAATACCAAACTTTTTACAGTAATCAAGAAATTTTGGTTTTTCCCCACCTGGCAGTTCTCTTCCTAAGGCTTCCTTTAGGACAAGAATCTTAAATTCTTCTTCACCATCTTTAAACTGGTAATAAACAGGGTCTATAATCTCCATTTTTGGAGTTAAGACCTTATAGATATTTTTTTGTGATGGTTTAAGATACGTAACGTCTTCAGGTGTTATTGTACGTGAAAGTTCTGAGAGAGGATGTCCTTTACATTCTATACTAAAGCTTTTATACCAACCAAAAGGAGCAAGATTAACATTAAAATTTACTTTACTAAGTGTTTCCTCTAATGCTTTAAGGATTTTTTTTGCATTTGATGGTGATGCAAGTTCGGATGAAAGGTGGGCATAAGGATAAATAACAATATTTTCTGCTTTAACAGTTTCAGCAACATCTTTAATAGTATCTACTGCTCTTTCTACTATTTGTTCTGGGTTTTTTTCATCAACTTTTTCTACAGCACAAAAAACTACCAAAACTTCAGATGTTGAATATGATTTACTATTTTCATTCAGATCTTCAGCTTCTTTTAATGCTTTTTCTTTAGCAATATAGCTAAATTTGTCTGCATGAATGAAGAGTATTCTCATTTAAAACCGCCTACCTACTCCACCTCCACTTTTCAATAATCTTCTCTTTTTTAAGCTTCTTTTTAAACTGCTTATAATGAGATTTACATAGATAAGCCTTCTTACCACCAATTATATTTAAACCTCCAAGCTGAGCTTTTTCAGCAGAAATAGCCCTAATAGCGTTCTCCTCGCATCCAACCACGCTACATTTAATACCTGAGCTTACCTTACCCATGACATTACACACTTTTACAAAATTTTCTTTATAGATAATAAAAATTCATAATCTGTATCTTAACTTTTTAGGTCAAATTTTTAAGTAGAAAAGAGAAACATGATTTTACAGTATAAGTGAGAAGTATTGCTCACAAGAATTAAGAAGAAAGTTGAAGAAAAACTTACAAAACCAGCTAAATTTCTAATAAAGGTTGGTTTTACACCTACAACTTTAACACTTTTAAATTTAACTTTCTCCATTACTGCGGCTCTTTTTTACCTTTATGCCTCAACGCTAAGTTGCCTTTTATTTGCAGCTTTTTTTCTTTCTCTTTCAGGCTTTTGTGATATGTTGGATGGAGTAATTGCAAGAGTAGGAAAAATGGAGACTATTTTAGGTAACTTTTTAGATTCAATTATTGATAGATACTCAGACATAATTGTAATGTCAGCCATAACAATCTATTATATGGATACTATCATACTTTTACCTTTATTTTTTTGGGGGTTAGCAACAATAGCTGGGTCTATTCTTACAAGTTATGTGAGAGCTAAGGCTGAAAGTTTAAACATTAAATTGGAGGGTGTTGGCTTGATTGAAAGACCTGAAAGGTTAATTATTTTAATTTTAACTACTATTCTTCTTCACCCTGAAATAGGAATCATAATTTTAGCTTTACTCACAAATCTAACAGTACTTCATAGAGTGATCTATGTTAGTAAAATTTTAAGATAATAGTTAACTTTCTACTTTCTCTTCTTCAAGCATCTTAATAACTCTATCTAGAAACTTTTTTCCATCAACTAGTGCTGTAGCTCCTTTTTCAGTAATTACGTAATACTTTCTTCCAAGCATTCCTCCACTATTCCTTTTCTTGATAAGCCCTTCTCTCTCCATCTTATATAAAACAATGTAGGTTGTAACAGTTGCAACAGGTATTTCATATTTCTCCTTTAAAACCCTTGCAATCTCATATGCATACATAGACTTTTTTGAAAGCTCCGTCAAAATATAAAGCCAAAGATTCTCTTTAGTTAACTTTGAAACAAGCCTTTTAACACTCATAATTTACAGTCCAAGAGGTATTCTAAACTAGTTAAAGTTATGATTTAAGCTTATAGCGGCTTGGAGATTTTTCTTTCCTCTCTAGACCTAACTTTCACGATGCCACGATAAACTGCACATGATACACAATAGTATTTTGTAACTCTTTCTCTTGGAATGTATGCTCCTTGGGCTTTCAATTCCTTTGCTAAAGATGGGTCTACAAGCGACATCCATCTAGTAACTTTTTTAACTTTATCTCTTGGAACAAGACATCCGCATCCATCACAGTGAATAAGTTCGCTTCTTCCTTTTCCGCCTTTTGCTCTTCCCCTACTTTTTCTCTTTTTAGGCATTATTAACTACTCCATATATACAAGTCTTACCTTCATGTCCAAAAAGAATAGTTAGAATTTCTCCTTAATAAACTAATATGATTTTGCAAGCCTAATCATAAGTTTAGCTTTTTCTCCACATATTATACACCTTTTTTCTTCTTTATCATCAAGGCTTTTATCAATAGGGATACCTAAAACATTTAAATTTGTCTTTTCTTCCAACATTAAGCCACATTCATCCTTTCCGCACCATTCAACTTCAAAAACAAATACACCTTTACTTAGCATACCGATAATTTCTTCAACACTTTTAGCCCTATAAACACGGCTTAACTGAAATTCTAATGCCCTTCTTCTCAGGTTTTCTTCAATATCATCAAATATCTTTAAAACATTTTCAACAAGAACATCGTCACCAACAACTCTTCTCTCAAGAGTATCCCTTCTAACAAGCGTTACAGTTTTATTTTTTACATCTTGAGGCCCTACCTCAACTCTTACAGGAACTCCCTTTAACTCCCATTCAAAAAATTTTGAACCTGGTGTAAGCTTTTCTCTGAAATCTTCTACAACCCTTATGTTAGCATTTTTAAGCTGATCCCTAGCATTTATACATTTCCTATTAACATCCTCCTCATAACCCTTGTACGGTATAGGTATAATCACAACTTGTATAGGAGCAACCTTTGGTGGGAGAACAAGTCCATGGTCATCTCCATGAACAGCTATTAAGGATGCAATAACCCTCTCAGAAATACCATAACATGTTTGCCACACAAAATCCCTTGTACCATCCCTCTTCTCAAAGGTTATTTCAAAAGCTTTTGAAAAATTCTGGTTAAGATTATGGATTGTACCTATTTGTAGAGTTCGCCCGTCAGGAAGTATTGTATCAAAAGCTATCGAATAGGATGCCCCCGCAAACTTATCCCATTCAGGTCTTCTAGATATTAGGTAGGGTATCCCAAGACTATCAAAAAATTTCTTGTAAATCTCTACAGCCTCATTAATTTGCCTTTCTGCATCTTCAAGAGATTCATGAAAAGTATGTGCTTCTTTAAACGTTGTTATCTCTCTCATTCGTATTAATGGTCTTGTTGCTTTTGTTTCATATCGGAAGACACTTACAATTTGATAAATTTTCTTTGGTAAATCTGCATGAGAACGTATCCATAATTTTAGCATAGGAGCAATAGCTGTTTCGCTTGTTGGTCTTAATGCAAGCTTCTCATTTAGCTCTTTTTCTCCAGCATGAGTTACCCAAAATACCTGATTTTCAAAGCTTCTAACATGTTCGGACTCTTTACTGAGCATCTCAGAAGTTATCATTAAAGGAAAAAGAACTTCCTCATGCCCTGTTTCATCTAAAAGTCTACGTATTATTGATAAAACATTCTTTCTTATCTTAAAACCATAAGGAAGCCAAACGCCACAACCCTTTATAGGATACCTATAATCTATAAGCCCAGCATTTTCAATAATATACTGGTACCATTCACTAAACTGGTTAAGCCACTTATCTCTCTTCACCTTCAGACTAACCAACCCCTAATCTAGCACTTGATAGGGCATAGACACCCGATAAGAATTCTATTTTTATCGCTAAACAAAAACTTAATGAGCATATATTAAGCTTTACGCAGGAATTTTAGAGTTAAATTTAAAAGCCTTTTTAAAGAATTTTGTGCACATAGTTGGTGGGAAGGTTAAAGGGTTGAATGAATTTCTACAGAGCCTTGTAACACAATTTGGTATTATTGGTGTTTTTCTTGTAAGTTTACTTGGAACTGCCTCCATAATTTTTCCCATACCATACACTATCATAATTTTTTTATTTAGCGCCAGCACCAAAATTAATCCCTTACTTATAATTGCATCTGCAGCTTTAGGTTCTACTGTAGGAGAATTTACAGGATATTTCTTAGGCTACACTGCAAAAAGTATTGTTAAGGAGGATACAAAACGTAGATTTGATGCTGCATTTAAAGTTTTATCAAGGTATAAGCGAATTTGGTTTTTAATCGTTTTTATCTTTGCTTTAACACCTCTACCGGATGATCTTCTTATAATTCCGCTTGGAATTTTAAGGTTTAACTTTTTAATGGTATTTATTCCATGTTTACTCGGAAAACTTACAATGTTTTTTGTCCTAGTATATGGCGGCAGGTATGCTAGTTCAATTATAAGCCTTCTTATTAAAGAGAGTGGTGAAGGGGCTTTTTTACTTCTGATAGTTACCTCCTTTATTATTCTAGTTGCTATGGTGGTAGGTTTATGGAAGATTAACTGGGAAAAATTGTTGGAAAAATTTGAAGTTGGGGTAAGAAAAGTTGGACATTAAAAAGGTTAAGCTGCACATTTCAAATGCCTTAAGAGAATTAGAAGATGCTTTAGATAGTTATGTTAAAGGTAACCCTAAAAGAATGAGATTTAAGATATGGAGAGCTTCATCAGAAGTAGAATATGCGCTTTTTATTTTTGAAGTTTTAGGAGAATTTAGCAATAATATGCAATCCTTACCTAAAAAATCTGAAAAGAAGAGAGATATTGCTGAATACATAGTTAAGCCTCAAGAATTTTTGCAAAAAGCTTTAACCTTTTTAAGGGAAGGAAAAATTGATGAAGCATATAAAAATATTTTAGCGGGTAGAGAACTTCTTATGGAATTTCAGGAGAAGGTTGAAAGAAGGTCTCATACTAAAGTTTAAACTTTTATTTAAGCTTTTGGTCTAACAGGACTTATTCTTCCAGCTTTTTTTAAGTCTATAATATCATAAACATCTGGTCCTGTACCTATTAAAACCACTGGAACACCCACAGAAACTTCAATATTTTTAATAAACTTCTTTGCCTCTTCAGAAAGCTCTGTATATTTTCTTGCACCTCTACATTCAGGATAAACTATGTCAAGTTTTGTTATTGCTATCTGAGTTGCACCATTAAGCATTACAGCTCTCTTAGCTAACTCAATATTAAAGGGAGCTACCCGCCTAACTCTACCAGTTACGGTTGCAACTTCAGCCCATCCTCTTCTTTCAGCTTCCTCTTGAGGTAATTCATCCGGTAACGGTCCACCGCCAACCCTAGTTATATATGCTTTAAACACCACAAGAACATCATTAACTCTTGTTGGACCTACGCCAACATCACCACAAATTGATGATGATGTAACATCCTTAGAAGTACAATATGGATAAGTTCCATGATACAAAGAGAGAAACGTTCCTTGTGTTCCTTCAATTAAAACATTTTTACCTTCATCTAAAGCTTTATTCACTTCAAATGCAACATCAACAAGAAAATCCTTAAGTTCAGGAACATCTCTAGCTACTTTAGCTCTTCTTCTAACTCTATCAACATTACAGGGTCCAGTTCCAGTACCAGTTGTACCAATTTTTTTGGAAAGGTATGTGGAAGCTTTATCAGCTTTTATATGCTTTTCCTCTATTATTGCACAATTAGGATCTAAACCTGCTCTTCCCTTACAGCCTGTTAATTCAACTTCTTCAAGGAAAATTTCAGGATTTACTAGTACGCCTGCCCCGATTAAGCATTTACATTTCATGTTTACAAAGGTACTTGGTATCATCCGAAGCTTGTACTGTTTTTCATCAACCTGAACAGTATGTCCTGCATTAGGCCCAACTCCACCCCTAACACCAATATCAACGTTATCTCTTAAGGCTAGATAGGAAATTATTTTTCCTTTACCTTCATCCCCCCAAAAGCCCCCAACAACAACAGTACATGGCAAGGTTTGATATCACCCTAACCTACATACCTAACTAACATTGCTACCTTTAGATTACCCTTATTTAAACCTTTAAGATTATCTCTTCATAAACATTTTTAATAAGTGTTTGGTGGTTTCCGCGTGAGGAAAATAAAGGTTTTAGCATTATTTTCTGGTGGAAAAGATTCAACGTTGAGCGTGTGGAAAGCTATAAAAATGGGTTACAATGTTGCGGGGTTGTTAACAGTTAAACCTCTAAATCCTGAATCATGGATGTTTCATTACCCTTGCATAGATTTAACTTCACTACAAGCTGAAGCTATTGGAATTAAGCTTTATAAACTTCAAACCAAGGGGATTAAAGAGGAAGAAGCAAAAGACCTTGAAAATTTTCTAAAAGAATTAAAGCTTAACATTAATTTTGAAGCTGTAGTTTCGGGAGTTGTTGAAAGCAACTATCAGAAAACAAGGGTTGATGATATCTGTGAAAGATTAGGTTTAAAGCATCTAACACCATTATGGCATAAAAACCCTGAAAATATCTTAAGAGAAATAATAAGCCAAGGATTTGATGTTGTTTTTACAGCTGTATCAGCCGAAGGTTTTACAGAGAAATGGCTTAACAGAAAGCTAGATTTTGAAGCACTTGAAGAACTAAAGCTTCTTAGCAAGAAGTATGGTATACACATTTCACTTGAGGGTGGTGAGGGAGAAACCTTTGTAAAAGATGCTCCATTCTTCAAGAAAAGAATAGAATTTTTAGATATTGAAAAAGTATGGGAACATGATTCAGGCTACCTTTTAATAAAAAAAGTAGCATTAATTGACAAGAGGAACTTTTAAATAAATCTGATAAGGTAACTTAACATAACTTTTATTTTCCAAATAAAAAAGGATATTTTATTAGGGGAGCTTTAATGTTGAAAAATGTTAAGATAGCTGTAATTGGTGGAACAGGTTTATATGCTCTTTTAAGCAACCCTGAAGAAATTAAGGTAGATACACCCTACGGTCCTACATCGGATAGGATAGCTATTGGAGAAATCGGTAAGAAAAAAGTTGCATTTTTACCTAGACATGGAAGATACCATCAATACCCGCCACACAAGGTTCCGTATAAGGCAAATATTTGGGCTTTAAAGCAGCTTGGAGTTGAAAGAATTATTGCACCTTGCGCTGTTGGGAGTTTGCAACCCCATGTTAAAATTGGAGATTTTGTAATTTGTGACCAGTTTATTAATAGAACAACCGGTAGAGATGATACGTTTTATGATGGACCTATAACAACACATGTTGCTATGGCTGAACCATATTGTCCTGAGTTACGTGAGTTAACAGTAAAGGTTGGTGAAGAATTAAATTTACCCATACATGAAAGGGGGACAGCAGTAGTGATTCAAGGTCCAAGATTTAGTACTAAGGCTGAAAGTGAATGGTTTAAAAGTTTTGGCTGGGAGGTAATTAACATGACTATTTACCCTGAAGTTGTTCTTGCTAGAGAACTTGAAATGTGCTATGTAAACATTGCAATGGTTACTGATTATGATGTCTGGCATCCTAAACCATTAAGTGCAAAAGAACTTGTTGAAACTTTAAACAGGAATGTCGAAAATGTTAAAAAATTAATTTACAATTTAATTCCAAAAATACCGCACGAAAGAAGATGTCCATGTAAGGATGCTCTCAAAAATGCAAGAATATAAAAAATTTCAGCTCTTTAAGTAAATTTACTTAAATGTTCCGGTTTAAGGTACTTTCTAGGGATTCCTGTTCTCCTTAACTCTTTAACTTTTTCCTCATATGTTAAACCTTTCTTCTCCATTATCATTCTTATTGTTTCATAGATTTCCCATGGATAAATTACCCAGCTACTAGTTTCTTTAACATAATAGTCTGGTTTAATGATAGACCAAGGTTTATAGTGTAGAGTTGCAGTTTTAATGTCACCTACATTCATGCTTTTAAGAAGATTTACAGCAGCTTGGAGGCTGTATCCTTTATCAGCAACATCGTCAACAATGACAATAGTCCTATTTTTTATGAAATGTTCAGGAGGTTTTTGCAGTATTTCAGGTTTTTCACGAGTTTCAGCTATTCCAGTATAGTATTTTATGAAGATTGTAAAAATGTCTGATATATCAAGTATATCCGCCAAAATCCGTACAATCCATAAGCCACCTCTACTAATTCCTACAAGACAATTAGGTTTAAATCCGCTTTCCAAGATTTTTATACCCAATTTTTGAGACATATGAAAAATTTTTGTTGGAGAGTAATATTCGTATGAAATTGTCTTCTTTTCCATTTTACTATCAACTCTCTATGAAGTAGAAATGTCGTTTTTATCAGAAAAAATTGAAATAAACCTGTTTTTAGTTACATCGACAAGTCCTTTATCTGTTAACCTTATCTCAGGTATAACGGGAAGAGAAATAAAAGACAAGGTCATAAAGGGATTTGGGAGTATGCAACCAATACTTTTAGATGCTAAAGTAAGCTCATCCAACTTATCTTTAACAAATTCTAACGTTTTTTCAGACATAAGACCTGCAATAGGTAAGGGTAATGAAGCTAAAATTTCTTTATTTTTAATAACAACCATTCCTCCACCCATTTTAGCTATCTCCCTAACTACCATCTTTAAATCTTCATCATTAACACCAACAGCAACAATATTATGCGAGTCATGTGCAACTGAAGAACCTAGTGCACCATTTTTTAAGCCGAAACCTTTAACAAACCCTATACCAACGTTTCCAGATCCTTCATATCGTTCAACAACAATTACTTTTAAAATATCTCTTTCAACATCAGAAACAATTTTACTATTTTCTACCTTAGCTTCAAAGATAAGCTTCTTAGTTAAAATTTGATCTGGATAAACCCCTATAACGTTTATAAGTTTATCCTTAGCAAAAACCTCAATTTTTTCCAAACTTTCCCATCTAACATTCATTGGACTCTTAGCCAGCTTTACGCATGGTTTAGATTCAATAACAAGTTTACCATCCATAGCAACAATTTTGCCGCCGACAAAAACCATCTTAATGTTAAAATTACTTTTAATACTATCCAGAATGATAAGGTCAGCATAATATCCTGGAGCTAATGCTCCAATTCTTCTTAAACCAAAATATTCAGCAGCATTAATTGTGGCCATTTGAATAGCAATAACAGGATCTATGCCAAAGCTTATAGCAGTTTTAACCATAAAATCTATGTGCCCCTCAAGTAGAAGGTCTGATGGGTGCCTATCATCTGAAGCGAAAAGACATCTCCTATAGTTTTTTTCGTTTACTAAGGGTAAAAGATCCTTAAGATTTTTCTCTGTTGAACCCTCTCTCAGCATTATTCTCATACCTACCCTAATCTTCTCTCCTGCCTCCTCTAATCTTACACATTCATGGTCTGAACCTATTCCAGCTGAAACGTAAGCATAAAGTTCCTTGCCCACAAGGCTTGGAGCGTGACCATCAATAACTTTATCTTTAAAAGCCTTTAACTTCTCCATAACATCTGGTTGAGTTGAAACTACTCCTGGATAATTCATCATTTCAGCTAATCCTATTACTTCTTCTTCCCCGACCAAAGTTAAGAGATCCCTAGCTTCTAACCTTGCACCAGAAGTTTCCATGTTTGTTGCAGGAACACATGATGGAAGCATAACATAAAATCTTAGGATACTTTCCTTACCATTTTCAATCATGAACTTAATTCCATCTAAACCTAAAACGTTAGCTATTTCATGAGGATCAGCAACCACAGCTGTCGTTCCTCTTGGTACAACAGCTTTAGCATACTCTGAAACCGTTACCATAGAGCTTTCAACATGTACATGACTATCGATAAAACCTGGGCAAGCATACATATTTTTAGCATCTAAAATTTTTCTTGCCTTATACTCTCCAAATCCAACAATATATCCACCATAAAGAGCTATAGATGTTTCATAAATTTCACCTGTGAATACGTTAACCATTGAAACATTTTTAATCAAAATATCTGCAATTTTATCTCCTCTAGCAGCAGCTACAACATCTTCTAAGCTAGTTTCAGGTTTTTTCAACATCACCACAATTAGGCTGATATCTTTTTATGCAATTAAATTTTTAGGTTAAAGAATAAAGAAAAATTAATTAAATGTTAAGTTATAGGCTATTTAATGTAAGGGCTAGAAGTTGATAAAATACATATTTGTCAGTGGAGGCGTACTCTCAAGCGTAGGAAAAGGAGTAACAGTTGCATCTATAGGTAAAATGCTCCAAGTTAGAGGGTTCAGCGTAACAGCCATAAAAATAGATCCTTATGTAAATGTTGACGCAGGTACAATGAATCCATTAATGCATGGAGAAGTTTTTGTGACTGATGATGGCGGAGAAACAGACCTAGATTTAGGTTGGTATGAAAGATTTCTTGATGTTCAGATGAGAAAAGATAACAACATAACAACAGGGCAAATTTATGGTAGTGTAATTGAGAAAGAAAGAAAAGGAGAATATCTTGGGAAATGTGTTCAAATAATTCCACATATAACTGATGAAATAAAATCTAGGATACGTCTAGTTGCTAAGGATAGCGGAGTTGATGTTGTTTTAACAGAAATTGGTGGAACAGCAGGAGATATTGAAGGTTTACCTTTTCTTGAAGCTGCAAGACAAATGAGGCTTGAAGAAGGATTCTTAAATACTCTTTTTGTTCACGTTGCTCTTGTACCCATTCTTGAAACAACAAAGGAACAGAAAACAAAACCTCTTCAGCATAGTATAAATGAGCTTAGAAGAATAGGGATTCAACCAGATATAGTTGTTGCAAGATGTGCAACTATGATTGAACCTGATGTTAAGAAGAAGATAGCGTTATTTGCAAATGTTGAAGAAAAATGTGTTTTTTGCTCTCCAACGATAGACTGTATTTATGAACTACCTTTAGTTCTTGATAGGCAAGGAATGGGAGATTACATCTGTGAAAGATTAGGACTTCAAAAAAGAAAACCTGTTTGGGATAATTGGATAAAAATTCTTGATGGATTCTTAAATCCAAGCTATAGCGTAAAAATCGCAATGTGTGGAAAATATACAAAGCTTGCAGATTCCTATATAAGTATAAATGAGGCTTTAAAACATGCAGGAGCGTCCCTTAAAACATCTGTAAAAATAGATTGGATTGAAACTGAAGTTTTTGAAGAAGATAAATCTAAGCTTGAAATTTTAGATGCATATGATGGTGTACTTGTTCCACCAGGTTTCGGTCCAAGAGGAACTGAAGGAAAAATTCTAGCTATAGAATATGCTAGAAAACATAACATACCATTTTTAGGGGTATGCTTTGGATTTCAAATGGCTGCTGTTGAATTTGCAAGAAATGTATGTAACTTAGAAAAGGCGAATAGTGTTGAAAATGATCCTGAAACGCCACACCCAATTTTAGATTATCTGCCTGAGCAAAAAAATGTTAAAATGCTTGGTGGAACAATGCGGCTTGGTGCTCATGCAATAAGGCTTAAACCTGGAAGTTTAATCTATAAGCTTTACGGCTCCAATGAAATTATCTATGAAAGGCATAGGCATAGATTTGAGATAAACCCAAAATATTGGGAAATACTAGAGAATAACGGCCTTATTTTTTCCGGTAAAAGTTTAGATGGTAAAAGAATTGAAGCTTTTGAACTTCCATCAAACTTTTTCCATGTTGGAACACAATTTCATCCTGAATTTAAAAGTAGGCCTGATAAACCTAGCCCTATTTACTATGGGTTTATTGCTGCATGTTTAAAAAGAAGTAAGCTAACTACTTAACTCTACTATTGTAGACTTTACCATGTCTTTTAAATCTTTCATGGAGAAATTTAAGGAAATTGAAGCTGAGGATTTTAAAGTATTGTTAGCTATTGAGTCAGGTATGAAAAATTATGAGTATGTCCCCTTTGAGAAGATTGTTGAATATTCTAAGCTCCCAATTGATAAAGTTGAGTATAGAGTTAACCGTATAAGTCGTTTAAGACTTGTTAGAAGCATTACATCTCCATATAGAGGTTATTGCTTAAACTATATTGGTTATGATTTTTTAGCCTTAAGATTCTTTGTTAATTCTGGATTTTTAGAGGCAGTAGGAGGCCCTTTAGGAGTAGGAAAAGAGGCAGATGTATATGAGGCATTAACACCAGAAGGCGATGTAGCAGCATTAAAATTTCATAGACTTGGAAGAATAAGTTTTAGACAAACAGCCAAGGTTAGAAGCTATGGAAAACCTAAAACTTTTTGGCTTTTTCGATCTAAAATTGCTGCTGAAAAAGAATACGAAGCCTTAAAAAAACTTTATAGTTATGGGGTTTCTGTTCCTAAACCTATCTCCCAAAATAGGCATGCTGTTTTAATGGGAAAAATTGAAGGAATTAGACTTATAGAGTTTAAACATTTAAAGGATCCTGAAAATGTTTTTTTGAAGATATTAGAAAACGTTAAATTAGCTTACCGTAAAGCAGGAGTAATACATGCAGACCTGAGCGAGTATAACGTTTTATTAGATGAAGAGGAAAGAAATATTCAGATAATAGATTGGCCTCAATATGTAACTATTAATCATCCTAATGCGCAACAAATTCTTGAGAGAGATCTTAAAAATATTTCAAAATTTTTTAAGCGTAAATTTAACTTAGAAATCTCATTTAAAGATGTTTTAGATTTTGTGGTACTGGGTAAGCCTGTTAAAAAAGTTCAAATTTTCCTTCAATAATTTGGCTTGTAAGTTTTTGAACATTTGCTGTTTCTTCATAAACGATGGATTTGATATCTGCAGCAATATTTCTGAGGGAATAACCTTTTTCTAAGTTTACATGGATACTTACAATTTGCGGTTCAGTTATAGGTTTACCAATGCTACTAAGTATTTTAACATAAACCTCTCTAATACCCTTAACTTCATTACATACTTTTTCAGCCGTAATTTTAGCCAGAAGATTATATATCTTTCCAACATGACTTACAGGGTTTTTTCCAGCTGTAGCTTCAAGACTCATTTGTCTGCAAGGTGTTATTAATCCATTAATTCTGTTACCCCTACCAGCATTACCATCATCACCTTGTTCAGCAGATGTTCCTGTAACTGTTAAATAGAAAATTCCCTTTCTAAAATTATCTCCAACATTTACCTTAACATCATTAACTTCCAGCTCTTTACCCACAAGCTTAACTGCAAAATCTTTAACCTTATTAGTAACTTCCTCCTTCACATTGAGATAATGATCCTTATCAGAGATTAGGCTACTTACCATTGCAGCTGAAATTGTTAGCCTAACTTTGTTTTTTCTTCTTAAACCCATAACCTTAATATCTTCCCCTACTTCAGGAAGTTCCTTCTTAAATTTTTCTGAGTTTAAGTATTTTTCTGTTTCAAGTACAAGTTTTTCTGTTGGTGTTAAAGGTGCAAAGGAAACTCCAAAGGAAGTATCATTTGATAGCGGGACACTACGTTTACTTTCAAAAATCTTTACTAAGTCTACCGACCCCTGCTTAATTTTGCAGTCAATTTTTACATGCTTTTCTGGGTCTAGGAATCTAAAGTTATTCAATAAGTACTCCCTAATAGCATTAATACAAAGTTTCTTAACTGGGATTTCAATTAAATCTTTATTTCTTTTTGCGGTAGTTACAGCTCTTCCGGCTACAATAATTTCTATAGGTTCTTCAACATAACCACCGCCAAATTTTGGGTTAGATTTACCGCCAACAACTAAGCTTTTATCAACATTGTGGTGTAAAATTACATCAAAATTTTCTAGGTAATACTTGCATAAAGCTTTACAGCAACACTCAGAAGACATGTCTGAGATATAGTCTGGATGGCCTTTACCTTTTCTTTCAACAATTTCGATGCTTTGCTCAAATACTGGTTTTCCAACTATCTTTTCTACAAATATTCGCCCCACTTTTCTTCATCCACTTAAGTTTACTTTAATTTATTCAAACGAAATGAATATTATGTTATTTCCGCGGATGAAAACATTTCCATATTCTGTTGTTGGTACATTGTCACTATACTCTGTTGCATCATTAAGAATGAGATTCATGTAGGTGTCACATTGAATAAGTCTACCACGATACTCTAAATCGTTTTTAAGTTTTACTCTAACATTACTTCTAATATTTTTCATCAAAAAGACTATTGGTTTTTTTATTGCTTCAGTTGTCATAGATATGTCTCCTCAACAACCATTGCAACAATAGTTTACTTATTAATCTTTCTTCTAGGGTTGAGTAAATAAGTCTAACTGTTTATAATCCTAATGAGTGCTAAATAAGAATGTCAAATAAGGCTTAATGATGAAAATTTGTTTTAACCTTACTTTTTGGCTAAGTTTTTGTACTAAATGATATATTTTCATTGACTATATAAACATATTTATGTAAAAAATTTACTATTATACTAAAAAATTAGTCAAAAACTTTTATATAGGTATAAGTTAATCTTTTTCTTAAAAATGGAGGAAAATATTTTAGGGGAAAAAATAGCCGAAGGAAAAACTAAGATTGTCTATTCTACAAGGGAAAATGACAAAGTTATCTTAAGATTTAAAGATGACATTACAGCATTAGATGGAAAAAAACATGATACAATTAATGGGAAAGGTAAAATCAACGCTGAAGTTTCAGCAAAACTTTTTCATCTACTAGAAAAAAACAGGATACCAACACATTTTATCAGCCTTATAGGTCCAGCAACAATGAAAGTTAGAAAGTTGAAAATGATTCCTGTTGAAGTTGTTTGTAGAAATATTGCTGCAGGACATCTAGTTAAAAACTATCCATTTTTTACTAAAGGTGAAAAATTAAAAAAACCTTTAATAGAATTTTACCTTAAGGATGATAAACTTCATGATCCACTTTTATCCGAAGAACATTTAATTGCCTTTAATTTGATGAACAAAAATGAGGTGCAAAAAATTAAAAATATAACAAGAAAAGCCAACAGGATTTTGAGTAAATTTATGAATAAGCTTGGTTTACAACTTGTTGACTTTAAGCTTGAGTTTGGTAGGGATAGTAGAGGAAGGTTAAGAATCGGAGATGAATTAAATATTGATTGTATGAGGCTTTGGAAAAAAGATACTGGCGAATCCTTAGATAAAGATGTTTACAGAAGTGGAGAAAGCCTTGAAAAAGTTAGCAAAGTTTACGATGAAAGCTACAAGTTAATTGTTGGTAGATGTAAATGAGAAATTTTATTGTAGAGGTTATAATTGAAAATAAGCCTGCTGCAAGAGATCCAGAGGGAGAAACAATAAAAAAGGATTTGATTATCAAGGGAGGGTATGAGCATATCAAATCTGTTAGAACAGGGAAGTATCTTAAGATTCTTATTGAAGCTAAAAATAGGAAAGAAGCTGAAAAAACTGTTTTTGATATGTGTAATAGGCTTAGGATATACAATCCTGTGGTTCACACTTATAAAATTAATGTTAAAAAAGGTGATTAAAAAGAGTGAAAATAGCTGTTATCCAGTTTCCTGGGTCAAATTGTGATTATGATGTTTTCCATGTACTTAGGAATGTTTTAGATTTACCCGCAGAACTTGTTTGGCATAAATTTTTTAAGAATAGTAGATATGATGCCGCTATCCTTCCAGGTGGTTTTTCTTATGGAGATTATTTAAGAGCTGGAGCTATCGCATCTCATAGTCCAGCTATGGATGAAATTAAAAAAATGGCTGAGGAAGGTAAACCAATTCTTGGCATCTGTAATGGTTTTCAAATTCTTATTGAAGCAGAACTGCTTCCTGGTGCGCTTCTAATTAATAACAATTTAAAATTTGTTTGTAAATGGGTTGCATTAAGATGTGAAAGAAGCCATACAGCATTTACATCTCTTATACCAGAAGGAAAAATTCTTCATATGCCTATAGCTCATAAGGAGGGAAGATACTTTAACAGTAAATCAGGCCTTAAAAAACTGAAAGAAAAAAATCAAATTGTTTTAAGGTATGTAGATGAGAAAGGTAAAGCAAGCTTATCTGCAAACCCTAATGGTTCTCTAGATAACATAGCATCAATTTGCAATGAGAAAGGTAATGTTGTAGGACTTATGCCTCACCCTGAAAGAGCATCAGAAAGAATACTTAGCCCTTACATGTCTGAAGATGGTTTATTGATGTTTAAATCTATGATTAACTTTTTGAGGTGTTAAGAAATAGGAAGAAAAATACCAGTTAAAGTAAACTTAACAAAAAGGGAAATTAAAATAATCAGAAAAATGCTTGGTAGAGAACCTACTGATGTTGAATGGGGAATGTTTGATATAATGTGGTCTGAGCACTGCTCATATAAAAGTAGTAAACCTGTGCTTAAAAAACTTCCAACAAAATCTCCGAAAGTTATTATGGGACCAGGATTTGATTCAGGAATTGTTGATATAGGTGATGGTTATGCCATTGCCTTCAAAGTTGAAAGCCATAATCATCCATCAGCTATAGAACCATACAATGGTGCTGCAACAGGTATTGGAGGAATTATAAGAGATATACTTGCAACAGGTGCGCGTCCAATTTTACTTCTAGATTCATTAAGATTTGGGAATCTGAACAATGGGCATGTTAAATGGCTTTTTAGGTACGTGGTTAAAGGTATAAGTGACTATGGAAATTGTGTAGGTATTCCAACAGTAGGCGGAGAAGTAGAATTTGATGAAAGCTTTAAAACAAATTGTCTTGTTAATGTTGCATGTTACGGTGTTGTAAAAAAAGATAAGATAATTCTTGCAAAATTTACAAATCCAGGAGATATCTTAGTCTTAGTTGGAGGAGCAACAGGCAGAGATGGAATTCATGGTGTAACATTTGCATCAAAAACAATAGGTGAAGAATCAGAAGAAGATAGACCATCTGTCCAAATCGGAGATCCTTTCACAAAAAAACTTCTTATTGAAGCTATTTTAGAAGCCTTAGAAACAGGTTATGTGCATAGCTTGAAGGATCTTGGAGGAGGAGGGTTAACTTGCGCAACTTCTGAAATGGCTAGTAAGGGAGATTTAGGTGCAGAAATAATCTTAGATAATGTTCATGTAAGAGAGGAAGGTATGACAGCTTACGAACTTATGCTTTCAGAGTCACAGGAAAGAATGATTCTCGCTGTCGACCCTAATGGAGTGGAAAACGTTTTAGAAGTTTTTAAGAAATATGAAATTCCATACTCTATTATTGGGAAAGTTATAGGAGATAAAAAACTTATTGTAAAGTTTAACGGCAAGGTAGTAGCAGAAATCCCTCCAAAACTTTTAACAGAAACTCCAATAAGTAGAAGAAAAAGTCAAAAATTTTTCCCTAAAGAGGTTTTAAACTTCGAAAAACCTAAAACACCAGAAAACCTTTCAGAAATCGTTTATAAACTTCTCTCAAAACCAAACATAGCATCTAAAAGATGGATCTATGAGCAATATGACCATGAAGTAGGATTAAGAACTATAGTTAAGCCTGGTGTAGCAGATGCTGCTGTTATTAGGATTACTGAAGTTCCCGGTAAAGCTATAGCGGTTAAAGCTGATTGTAATAGCCGCCACAGTTATTTAGATCCATTTAATGGTTCAGCAGGTACACTTGCTGAAGCTGCGAGAAATGTTGCTTGCGTAGGAGCTGAACCATTAGCCTACACTGATTGTTGTAATTTTGGTAACCCGGAGAAACCTGAAATTTTTTGGCAATTTAAACGTGGAATTGAAGGTTTAGCCTATATGAGCCGTATGCTTAATATTCCATGCGTTGGAGGTAATGTTAGCTTTTATAATGAGGATGAGGAATCAGGATTTGCTGTTAAACCTTCAATTGTTGTTGTAATGCTTGGGTTAATTGAAAAACTTGAATCTATAACCACTATAGGCTTAAAAAATCATGGAGATTTTATTTTAATTTTGGGTGAAACTTACCCTGAACTTGGAGGCTCAGAATACTACCATGAGATTTACGGGTTAACTGGGGGTAAACCTCCAAAAGCTGATGGATTAAAAGAGGCTGGAGTTTTGAATGTTGTTAAAAATGCTATTAAAATGGGGCTTGTCACAGCTGCTCATGATTGCTCAAAAGGAGGTTTAGCTATAGCTTTAGCCTTAATGGCCATAAATGGAGGTTTAGGTGTAAAGGTAGACCTTGAAAAAATTCCATCAAAAAAGATTTCAAGTTTAGATGAACTTATTTTTTCTGAATCATATGGAAGAGTTATCTTAACCACAGATAAAATTGAAAATGCTGAAGAAATTATCAATCTTGCTGTCAAGAATGGAATATCCGCAGCTATTATAGGTAAAGTTTATGATAATGACAATTTTATTCTACAAAATCTTGATAAAAAAATAGTGGAATGTTCTGTTAATGCTTTAAGAAGCATTTGGGAGGAATCAATACCAAAAATTATGGAGGTTAGCTAGGGTTGGTCAGGGAATCATGCGGAGTTATTGGAATATATGGTAAAACGGGAGAAAGTGTAGCTGCAAAAATATTCTATGGACTTATGGCTTTACAGCATAGAGGTCAAGAAGCTGCAGGTATTGCTCTTACAAATGGTGACGACAAAATATTTTTAAAAAAAGGTTATGGACTTGTTAGTGAAGCTTTACCGTTTACTGAGATATCAATGCTTAATGGTAGAGTTGGAATTGGACATGTAAGATATTCAACTGCTGGAGGTACAAGTTTAACTGATGCTCAACCATTTAATCTTGATAATGTAGCTTTATCTTATAATGGCACAATAGTTAACTATGTTGAGATTAGAGAAAAATTAAAGAAAAATGGTGCATACTTTACCTCAACATGTGATGCAGAAGTTCTATTAAATGTTTTATTACGCGAATATAGGGAAAGAAAAGATTACTTTGATGCACTCTCAGAAATGGATAAAGTTATTGAGGGTGCATACTCAGCTGTATGTTTAACAGGTAAAGGAGAAATCATTATTTTTAGAGATCCATACGGTTTTAAACCTTTATGTTACGGAGAAATTGATGGAAGTTTTGTAGGGGCTTCTGAGAGTGTTGCAATAGATATGTGTGGCGGAAATTTGATTTCTGATGTTCAACCAGGTGAAGCTTTACTAATCTCAGATGGAAAAATTGAAAGAAAATGTTTTGCTAAACGTAAAGAAAAAGCTTACTGTATGTTTGAATATGTATATTTTAGCAGACCTGACTCTATAATTGAAGGTATAAGTGTTTATGATGTAAGAGTTAAGCTTGGATTAAATCTTGCAAAAACTTATGAAAATGATGCTGATGTTGTTGTTCCTGTTCCAGATACCTCAAGACCTGCAGCTGAAGGAATAGCTCGCTATAGTGGTCTTCCTGTTGCTGAAGGTTTAATAAAAAATAGGTATATCCATAGAACCTTTATTATGCCTAGACAATCTCTCAGAGAAAATGCTGTTAAAATTAAGCTTAATCCCCTTAAATCTGTTCTTAAAGGTCAACGAGTTATATTAGTTGATGATAGTATTGTTAGGGGGACTACAATAAGGAATATTGTTCACATGATTAAGAAGGCTGGAGCTAAGGAAGTTCATGTAAGAATTACCTGCCCCCCAATAATTTCTCCATGTTTTTATGGTATAGATATTTCAACTCACGGAGAGCTTATAGCCTTTAGACATTCAATTGAAGAAATATGCAAAATTATTGGAGCAGATAGTTTGGGTTATCAAACAATAGATGGACTTATAGAGGCTATAGGTATGGGAAAAGATAAGCTATGTTTAGCATGCTTAACAGGAGAATACCCTACACCAAAAGCTCAGGAAATTGCAGATAGGATGAAGAAAAAATGTCCAACAAGTAAGGCTAGATACATTGAATTTGAAAACGGGTGAGAATTTTTGGGTGGAATTGTAGGAATTTACGGATTTAGCAAAGAGTGGCGAATGGCTAGGTTTGCATATTATGCATTATTAGCTCTTCAACATAGAGGTCAAGAAAATTGCGGAATAGTAACCTTCAACGGGGAAGGTTTATCATCTTATAAGGGTTTTGGCATGGTAGACCAGGTTTTTTCAAACGAAAAAATTTTTGAAAATCTTCATGGATGGGTTAGTATTGGAAGCGTTTCTTCTACTCCTAAGAATTCTGTAGAAAAGGTTCAACCTATAATTGTTTCTGAGCCTGAGAATGTTGCTTTATGTTATGATGGGAGAATATTAAATTGGAAAGAAATTTCCACTAAGGAGGGTTTAAACGCTGAAGATGAAGATGAATTTCTAGCTAAATTCTTCTCCATTAAGCTTATGGAGGTTAAAGACCCCTTAAAAGCTATGATTAATGTTATGAATAAAGTTAAAGGTGTATACTGTATTATAGCATTAACAAATAAAGGTGAAATGGTTGTTGCTAGGGATAAGTTTGGCGTTAAACCATTAACAATTGGAAGTTTTGGTTTTGATTATGGGGTTATTGCATCAGAAAGTTGTGTAATGGATGTTATTGGTGCAGATTTTAAAGGAGACATTCAACCTGGAGAAGTTTATCTTTTTGATGCTTACAGCATTGAAAGAAAACAGGTTTTTAAACCTCAACCTAAATACTGCTCATTTGAATATGTTTATTATGCTAGACCTGACTCCATAATAAACGGTAAAAGTGTTTATGAGGTTAGAATGAAAATAGGAGAAATACTTGCAGAAGAACACTCTACAACTAAGATGGATATTGTTTTAGGTGTTCCTGAAACTGCAATACCTTTTGCTATGGCATATTCAAATAAGGCTAGAATACCTCTAGGTTTAGGTTTTGTTCAAACAGGTAGAAGAATTAGAAGTGCAATAAAACCTTCAGAATTTGAACGTATGGTTGGTGTTCAGCTTAAGCTTAACCCTATAAAAGCTGCAATTACTGGTAAAAGAGTTATTCTTATAGATGATAGTGTCGTTAGAGGGACAACAACAAAAAATACAGTATACCAAATGAGGAACCGTATTGGAGCTAAGGAAGTTCATGTAAGAATTGGAAGCCCAAGACTTATAGCTTCCTGTCCTTATGGTACTGATGTACCTGAAAAAGATGAACTTATAGCTGCAAATTTAACAGCTAAAGAAGTCAGCAAGGTTGTTGGTGCAGATACGTTTTACTGGTTAAGTCTTAAAGGTTTAATAAAAGCTATAGGAATACCTAAACAAAATCTTTGTTTGGGATGTTTTACTGGAAAATATTTAAACATAAGCTAGACTTTATGGTGCATAATTATTGGTTAAGTTTGAGGTTGAGGTTAAGATTAAAGTTGAGAATTTAGCTAAAGTTGAAGAAGACCTTAAAAAACTTGGAGCAGATGAAGTAGAGTATGGAGTCCAAGAGGATTTATACTTTAATGCTCCACATAAAAATTTTGTAACAACAGATGAAGCCTTAAGAATTAGAAGGTCAAATGGTAAATGTTTTTTAACTTATAAGGGTTGCAGATTAAATAGCCAAGCAAAAACTAGGGAAGAATTAGAAGTTAAGGTTGAAGATTTCAATGTAATCAGGCTTATCCTAGAAAAACTTGATTTTAAACCTGTTTACTTAGTTAAAAAGATAAGAAAAAGTTTCAAGCTTGAGAATTTAAAAATTAACTTAGATAATGTTGAAAATCTTGGAAGTTTTGTTGAAATTGAGGGGTTTGCTAAAGATGAAGATGAACGTAAAAAAGTAGTAGAAAATGTAAAAAGGGTGCTTTTAAAGTTAAATTTGCATGATAAAAAATTGGAGGATAAAACCTACCTTGAACTTCTCTTAGAAAAAGATAAAGTATTAAAAAGGTGAGAAATATTTGCGTATTTTACTTGTAGGTGAAGGTGCTCGAGAACATGCGATAGCTGATGCTATATCCAGAAGTTCATATGAACCTAAACTTTATGCAGCTATGAGTTTAAACAATCCAGGTATCTATAATCTTTGTAAAAAAACAGGTGGAGATATTTCACTTGGAAACTCGAAAAACCCTGAATTTGTTGTTGAGGCAGCTAAGAAATTTAAGGTTGACTTTGTTTTTGTAGGTCCTGAAGAACCTTTATTTCATGGGGTTGCTGATAAGCTTGAAGAAGTAGGAATACCGTGTATTGGAGCTAAGCGTAAGCCAGCTGAAATTGAGATGTCCAAAGCTTTCATGAGAAGACTTATGTGGAAGTATAAAGTTCCAGGAAGGCTTAGATTTAAGGCTTTTAAAAGTGTTGATGAGGCTGTCTCATATATTAAAGAGTATGCTGAAAGTGTAGCTTTAAAACCTGCTAGGCAGGCAGGAGGTAAAGGAGTTAAAGTTATAGCTGACCTTCAAGCTTATCTCAGGTCTGAAAAAACACATGTTAAGGAAAAACATGTTAAGGCTATAGATGAAGTTTACATGCATGGTTTTACAGATATTGAGGATAGAATTTTAGTTGAAGAGAGAGTTGAAGGTCCGGAATATACTCTCCAAGCTTTTACTGATGGTAGAACAATTAAGCCTCTACCCCTTGTTCAGGATAATAAAAATGCGTTTGAAATGGATATTGGCCCTGAAACTGGAGGTATGGGTTCTATAGCAGGAAAGGGTAAACTTTTACCATTTATTACTAAGGAGGAATATGAAGCATCAACTAAAATTGTTGAAGCTTGCGTTAAAGCCGTGGAAAAAGAGGTGGGTGAAAAGTATAAGGGTGTTATTTCAGGGCAAATGATGTGTACTGCCAGCTGGGGTCCAACAATAATAGAATTTTATAGTAGATTTGGTGATCCTGAAGCTGTAAATGTTCTTCCAATAATGGAAACAGATATGGTTGAAATTTGTGAAGCTATAATCGATGAGAAGCTAAATAAAATTAAACTTAAGTTTGAAAACGTAGCTACAGTTGTAAAATGTATAGCACCAAAAGGTTATCCTGAAGAAAGAGAGTTAGCTAAGGGTCACCCTGTATATATTGATGAGGAGGCTATAAAGAAGAAGGGATGTAAAGTTTACTATGGCTCAATAGACTTAAAAAGCAATGGTGAAATGATTTCAGGTGGTTCTAGACTTGTTGAAATTTTTGGTAAAGGTGAAAGCATTATTGAGGCTGGAGATATTGTTGAAAAATGTATACCTTATGTTTGGCTTAAAGATGGTTGGGGGACTTTTCATAGGAGTGATATAGGTTCAAAAGAACTCTTAGAGAAAAGGATAGAACAAGCAAACATTGTAAGAGGGGTATACAAGTATAGGTTAAAAAAGAAGCTTATAGGTAAAACAATAGAGTGGATACCTAAAAGAGGTAAAATTATTTTAGAGGCATAGGTGAAAGTTAAATTGAAGGGTAAAGTTGCAATCATCCTTGGAAGTGAAAGAGATAAAAGTGTGGCTGAGGAAGCTATAAAGGTACTAGAAAAAGTTGGAATAACCTACGAAGTTAAAGTTTTATCTGCCCATAGAAATCCTAAAGAACTTGAAGAATATATTGAAAGCTGTAATGCTGATGTTTTTATAGGTATAGCAGGGCTTTCAGCACATTTACCTGGTTTTATAGCATCAAGAACAGATAAACCTGTTATAGGGGTACCTTTAAATGTTCAGCTTGGAGGGCTTGACGCGCTACTTTCCATAGTCCAAATGCCTAGAGGTGTTCCTGTTGCATGTGTAGGTATAAATAATGCTGAAAATGCAGCTTGGCTTGCATACAGAATTTTAAGTTTAAAAAAAGAAGAAAAGAATTAACCTTGTAATCGATATTTTTGCTTTACACGTATAAGGTTTTGGCCGCCGATTTTTAATACTTCAATAATTCCTTCTTTTTTAAGTCTTTGAATCATTCTCCAAACTGTTGTTTTTGGAAGTTTAAATTTCTCCCTGATTTCAGCTTCAAAAACTTCTCCACCACTATTAGCTATAAATTCTAAAACCTCCTTATCCTCTAATCTTAGCTGGGGATTTTGCCTAAAAATCTTATCTAAGTTTACAGCAAAAACTTCCTTAACATGTCCACTTTTAGATCCACCTTTTTTAAGCAGAAACTTGTAGGCTAAGATTCCAGCTAAAATTAGAAGTATGATAAAAGTAGCAAAATAAGTTAGTATTGTTCCTAATTGTACTGGTGCAGCTGCTTTATCTGCAGCTTCCTTAGCTTTTTCTGCTATCTTTCCAGCTTCAAGATAGTTGCCTTTTTCATACTCGTTTTTTGCTTCATCTAAAAGTTGCTTTGCTTCATCTAAACCTATTACCCTTCCCTCGTCCTCAGCTTTTTTTACTGCTGATTCAGCCTCCTTAATACGAAGTAATGCATAATCTTTTGTTCCTGTAACTTCAATCATATAGGATATTTCAATGGGGCCTTTAGGCATCGTAAGCATTTTTCTTCCATCATCCAGAGTTTTAATATCAACCGGAACATCATTCAAACTTATTATTACAGCTTCAGCTGGAAGAATGATTGTGTTAGTAATTGGTGATTCAACACTAAAAATCCACATCTTTCCAGATTTCTTTGTTAAATCTCCTGTAAGGTAAAATATATGAACTATACTTGAACCTAAACTATATACAGTTATATTACCGTCCACTTGAACATAATCTAATGGAGTCTCATTTTCATCTAGAACTATAAGGTTTTCATAGTTTACCCCAAAACATGTAACATTTACAGTTGACAGTGTAGGGTCCACTTTTACTGTATAATCAATAAAAACAAAACCATCAGGATAAACCTCAAAAGTTAATTTTTGAGGTTCATACATATTTTGAGTTTGAGATAGAGTATGCAGAATAGGAGTAGAAATTAGGATAAAGGTAGCTATTAAAACTGTTAGGAGAATTTTGAACCCTTTAACCATAATCTCACAACTAACAACATTTTCTAAAGGGAAGTATTAAATAAGTTTTTAGAGATGCCCTAAACCTACAAGTTCTTCAGTCCACCTGAACTTTGATTCATCAATCTTTAACGACTTATCTATAGTTTCTAAGATTAGCTGTTTTTCTTCTGGAAGTTTATAACCTTCATAATCCTGCCTAAAAACTGGAATATTACCTTTAAATGAAGGGTTTGCAAAATGGTCAAAGCATAATTTCCCATTAATATTTAAGTTTTCAACCATAACTCTAATCTCCATCAAACATTCATGAGGGGAGAGAAGTTTAAAGCGGCCTTCCTTATATTCCTTGTAGAGAGGTGTCCCAGCTATAGGAACAAAAGTTCTCATTCTTACATAGTTAGGATTTATAGTGTTTAATACCCTAGCAGTATTTTTAGCATGTTGTTCAGACAATTCTTTACCTGCAACACCAGGCATAACATATTCAGATAGCTCTATTCCAGCCTTAATAACAAGGCTTCCAGCTTTTATATGCTCTTCTGCAGTTACACCCTTATTAATTAATCTTAAAACTTCATCATCCCCACTTTCTAAACCAACATGAAGCCTAGAAAGACCTGCTTCACGTAGAAGCTTTAAATCTTCAAAACTTTTTCTTGAAAGTGTTTTAGCTCTAGCATAAGATGTTATTCTTCTAACTTGCGGAAAAACTAACTTAATATACTTTAATATTTCAGCTAAATCTTTAGCTGGAATTATTAAGCTATCTGCATCCTGAAGGAAAACTGTTTTTCCTCCCGAGGAAATCCAGTTGATGATGTTTACTACGTTAAAATTGTAGTTTAATGTTGGATCTAGAGTTGAAATAATTCTCCAAAGATTCCAGTTAATTTTTCCATCCAAACCAAGTTTAAAAGATATCTTTGTTAGCAAATCAATAATTGCTTTAACATTATCTATATCTTTTTTAACCTCATCAACAGGCCTTAACTCAAATTTTGCTCTGCCATAAGGAGTGCCATAGCAAAAGCTACATAACCGCCAGGGACAATTTCTTGTAACCCTTAAAAGCAGAGAAAAGCTTCCACCTTCACTTGGAGGTCTTATAGGACCAACTTCAAAGGAGTATTCTCCAAGCTTATCAAGTAAGAGAAAAACTTCACGTAGATTACTGTTTGAGGTTAAATTTTTAAAGGACATAGGCACAAAATGAAACTTTAAGTATCAAAAAACCTTGAACATATTTAAAAATTTAGGAGAATTTAGAAGATAGCTTTGAAGCTTAATCATCTAGCTAAGACACTATGTTTCTAAGGGTTAAATAAGGGGCTCAGTACTCAAGATCTTCTTCACTCTTTCTGTTGGGCTAGATTCTTCATCGCCCCAGATATTATAGTTGTTAATTTTTAGATTAGCTTTATGGTTTATACTGGTATTTGAAAATTTCAGGGTTTGGAATAACCATTAAAGCTTCTGAAGGATCTCCTATTTCTAAAGCTTCACCTTTAAGGTACATTAATCCAACTAATGCTGAAGTTATTGCATCAAGCTCATGAACACTGATATCCTTCTTGTTAACATCTCCATCAACACCTAAACTTTTTAATGCCTCCCTAAACTTATCCAATCCTTGCTTTTTCTCTGGAAAACCTAAAATTTTCTTTACACTATATGGAAAACTTTCAATTACACTCAAACCCTTACTGTTTAATTCCTCCTTAATCTTTATACCTCTTAATGTCAATTTACGCATAGGACCAAGAGTTAAGGGGAAAAATTTAATCCTCATCTTAAGTAAAACTTTATCACATTCCCTTAAATGTCCAGCTTTCCTACATGAACAATCATCTCTAAGACAACATCTACCCTTAGGTAAAGCAAGGGGGGCATCAATACTTACAATAGTAGGTTTTGCTAAAACAGTTTTTCCCACTATTTCCTCGTCTTCATATAGGATAGAGGTTTTAACTTTAAGATTTTCATCCATTAAGCAGAATCCTGTTGGCCTTTTTATACTGCCTGCAAGATCTATACCAACAACTTTTATGTCCAAGAAACCTCTAAAATAGAAATTTTTACTTCAAATTTAAACCTTTAAATGCTAGAAAAATGATAGATAGCTTAGCTAAAAATGTAAATAGAGGGGTTAAATCTTATGGAGGCAGCATCTCTCTTTACTTGGATAATTCTGATAATATTTGCTCTAATATTTCTCTCATCATCCCTAAGAATTGTTAAAGAATATGAGAGAGCGGTTATTTTTAGACTTGGAAGACTTTTGGGTGCTAAAGGTCCAGGCTTATTTTTTAGAATACCTATTGTGGATGTTTTTAGAGTTGTCGATTTAAGAGTTATAACTTTTGATGTACCTAAACAAAGAATTATCACAAAGGATAATGTTACAGTTGATGTTGATGCAGTGGTTTATTATCGTGTTTTTGACCCTATTAAAGCAGTTATAGCTGTTGAAAACTACATTTATGCAACAAATCTTCTCTCTCAAACAACTCTGAGGGATGTTATAGGTCAAGTTGAGTTAGATGATCTATTAACAAAGCGTGAAGAACTCGGTAAACGCCTAACGGAGATAATTGATGCAGCAACAGATCCTTGGGGTATCAAAGTTGCTCAGGTAGCTATAAAGGATGTTTCTCTTCCAATTGAAATGCAAAGAGCAATAGCTAAACAAGCTGAAGCTGAAAGAGAAAGACGTTCAAGAATAATTATGGCTGAAGGAGAATATCAGGCTGCAACTAAGATGGCTCAAGCAGCTAAAATGTATCAAGATAATCCTATGGGGTTAAGACTTAGAGAACTTCAAACATTAACAGAAATTGCAAGAGAAAGGAATATGATTGTTGTAACAAGTACAACAACAGGTCAAGATATAGCAGCAATGCTTGGTATTTTAAAAAGTAAAGAGAAGCAAACAAGTGGGGGTTAAATCAAAATTAGAAGGGAAAGGTTAACTTTAATTATCATAACCATAACCCTTATTTTTACACTCTTCACCACCACATGTGATATTCAAGCATCTCAAAATGAAGGTAAGCTTCTGTTAGTTAAACTTGAAGGCACTGTTTCAACAATGTCTGTTGAACTTTTAAGAGAAACTTTAAGCTATGCTGAGAAAAACAACTGCCCAATAATTTTAACATTAAATACTCCTGGTGGAAGTCTTGATGCAACCTTTAAAATAATTAGCCTTATAGAGAGTTCAAATGTTCCAGTTATAGGCTATGTATACCCAAGAGGGGCTACAGCATGGTCTGCAGGAACTTACATCCTTTTCTCAACTCATGTTGCATGCATGGCTCCAAACACAATTATGGGTTCATGTCAACCTGTATCTATAGGGTTTGGTATAACCCAGCCTATAAATGACACAAAAACCATCAATGCTTTAGAAGCATTCCTTGTTGAAAGAGCAAAAATGCATGGAAGAAATGAAACAGTAGCAAAGCTTTGTATACGTGAAAACTTAAACTTAGATGCTGATGAAGCAAAAAAATATGGAGTTATAGAGCTTATTAGCCCATCTATAGATGACTTAAAAGAAAAGATCCATGGTTTAACTGTTATTACTGCCTCAGGAAACTTCACAATTAAAAGTAAAGATGCTGAGGTTGTTGAATGGTCTCCAAGCATAAGACTTCAAATTTTAAAAACAATTTCAGAGCCTATGGTAGCATTCTTTATGCTTATGGTTGGACTTTATGCTTTACTATTCGGTTTAGCTTCACCAGGTATTGGAGGAGAAGTTATTGGTGGAATCCTACTTTTACTTGGTTTAATAGGGCTTGGAATTCTTGGAGATATAAATGTTGGTGCGCTGATACTTATAGGTTTAGGGGGAATTTTACTTCTTTACGAGCTTTTTACACCTGGATTTGGTATAATTGGAGGAGCAGGTGTTGTAAGTATTTTAATTGGAAGTATGCTTGTTATGCCACGGGAATGGATTATTTCACCTGAATGGTTAAATACCCTAATTTTAGCAACAATAGTTGTTCCTTTAACTATAGGAGCTTTCTTTATTTTTGCTTCATATAAGGTTTTAAAGCTTAGAAGAAAGCCCCCAATAATAGGTGAAATGTTTAAAGGGGATGGCGAGGTTATTGAGGAAATAACTCCAGAGAAACCTGGATTTATAATTTATCAAGGAGAATATTGGAAAGCCAAATCAAACAGAAAAATCGAAAAAGGAAAAAAGGTTAGTATTCTTCGTAAAGAAGGCCCCACACTAGTTGTAGAGCCTAAGGAAGAATAAATAAAAAGTTTTATTTTAAATGTACAGAGAAGAAGGTTCTCTTATAACCTCCCTTCTAAATTGCTCAATAGCTTCAGTACGAATCTTATGCAAACTTTCAAGTTTCTTCTTCATATCCGCAATTTCTTTATCAAGTCTTGTAAAGTCAATCTCTAATGAAAGAATTTTAGACAAAACTTTAATGACACTTTTTGCTGCCTCCATGTCGGGATACTCTCCACGAGTTGCACCTAAAAGTCCTAATGCCTCAAGGTTACGTTGATCTCCAAGACCAAGAATTATTCCACATGCACCTGTAACAGTGCCACTTGTAGTTATATAAACTCCAAGCTCCTTTAACTTTTCAACCATATAGGGTTTATTAAAAACAGCATAAACATTTCCTATATCACGCTCAAAAGGTGTTTGAAAACCTCCAACAGCAATAACTTTTCTGCATCCAAAGTTCTGAACAAAGTTTAAAACAGTATCAATAACCTCATATTGTCCATGTACCGTCGGTTGAGTATCACCAGTTAAAAACACGATATGAGGCTTCGTTTTATTGTATGCATAAAATTCAAGTTTTGGTAAGAAAAACGTTCCATCAGCATTTATATGAACACCAGCACTTCCATTAATTAATGTAAGGTAGCTTGAGTAAAGTCTTGCAAACGGTTTAAGTTTTAGCTCGTCAATAATATAGGTTACAGTAAGTTTTCCGACAAATCCTAATCCTGGAAGACCCTGAACAAGAATGGGGCTTTCAAGTTTAGGTTCTTCTAAAACATAAATTTTTGTCCAACCCATATCTAATCAACCAGCCTTTATACTAAAACTTTTAGGGCATCTTCTCCTTGCTACTTCACAAATACGCCGTGCTTCATTAACTTTTTCTGGAGACCTACATAACTCAGAAACTTTTTCACAAAGCTTAGATTCTTCAACACATTGAGGATAGCCATTTCTCCTACAAAGTGTTGATATAAATTTGCAAATATTTGAAGCTGACTGGTACTTTCTATCATCATAAAGAAGTTCCCTTGCATGCTGGCATAGGGTAAGAGCTAATCTACAATAGAAGGGAGTTAATGTTGCATCCAGCATACTTTTTTGCACAACTTCACCCATCAAGAAAAACCTAAAACTTGTATTTATCAGTTGTGGAAAAATGTTTAAACAATTCTTATATTTTTCATTATACATTCTTACCTTAATAAGGTAAGAATGCGGGGAGCGCGGATGGTCTACGTTCCATTCATATCCTCACCATTAGAAGTTGTAGAAAAAATGCTTGAAATGGCAGAACTACACGAGGATGATATACTTTATGATTTAGGGTCAGGTGATGGGCGAATACTAATAACAGCTGTTAAAAAGTTTGGCATCAAAAAGGCTGTAGGGGTTGAGGTAAGGGAAGACCTTGTTAAAACATCCAAAGAGGAAATTAAAAAACTTGGATTAGAGGATAAAATTACAATAATCCATGGGGACCTCTACAAAGTTCCAATAAAGGATGCTGATGTTATCACCTTATTCCTTACAACCTCAGCTAATGAACGTCTAAAACCAAAACTTGAAAGTGAGCTTAAAAAGGGGGCTAGAGTAGTTTCTCATGACTATGAAATTATTGGTTGGAAACCTGTAAAAGTTGTAAACTTAGGTCAACATACAATTTACCTTTACATAATAAAATGAGTCAACTCAAACTATCAACCAATTTTACACACTATTTTTCCTCTTTTATGAGAAGGTTCATCTTTTCGTTTAATTTAATGGTTAGATAACTTTGCGTGCAGAAATAACTGTTACTGGTATTGTGCAAGGTGTTGGATTTAGACCATTTATCTATAGAACTGCTGTAAAAGAGAATCTTAAGGGTTTTGTACGTAATTGTGGAGATGCAACTGTTGAAATTATTGTTGAAGGTGATAAAAAAAACATTAAGCATTTTATAAAATTAATAAGAAGCGAAAAACCTCCATTAGCACAAATTTACAAGTTAAAAGTAAAATTTTCTAGAGATAAAGGCGAGTTTAAAGAGTTCAGGATATATAGAAGTTTAGAGGAAAAAAGATTCTCAGGATTGGTTATCCCGCCAGACATATCGATCTGCAGTAAATGTTTAGAGGAATTAAAAGATTCAAAGAATAGGAGATATGATTATTTTTTTATCACATGTACAGATTGCGGGCCCAGATATACAGTGATTGAAAAATTACCCTACGATAGAGAAAACACTACAATGGTAGATTTTCCGATGTGTGAAAAATGTAAAGAAGAGTATGTTAACCCTTTAAACCGTCGCTTTCATGCTCAAACAATAGCATGCCATGCATGTGGACCAAGAGTTTATTTAACAACAAAAGATAAGGAAAATGTTGAGTGCAAAGATCCTATTAGGGAAGCTGGAAAGCTTGTAGAAGAAGGATTTATTGTTGCTATTAAAGGTAATGGAGGTTTTCATATTGCAACTTCAACCTTAAAATCTGAGCCTATAATTAGACTTAGAAAAGTTAAACATCGAGCACAAAAACCGTTTGCAGTGATGGCTAAAAGTCTTGAAGCTGTGAAAACTTTTGCTAAAGTTAGCAAGGAGGAAGAAAAACTTTTAACATCCTACATTAGACCAATAGTTTTACTTGAAAAAAGCGATAATTACTACCTTTCTGAGGAAATTGCTCCAAAACTCCATAATATTGGTGTTATGTTACCCTATACAGGTCTTCATTATATGCTTTTTGATAATGTTAAAGAACCAGCATTTATCATGACAAGCGCAAATCCTCCAAGTGAACCTATAGTTGTAGATAATGAGGAAGCATATAGAAGACTGGGTTCAACAGTTGACTACTTTCTCCTTCACAATAGAAGGATTGCTCAAAGATGTGATGACTCCGTTGTTAGGGTTCATGATAAAATTCCTACAATAATTCGTAGATCTAGGGGTTACGCTCCAGCTCCAATATTTTTAAAAAATAGGGTTAAAAAACCTGTTTTAGCTTTAGGTGCTGAAGAAAATGTTACAGGATGCATATTAAATGAAGATAAAGCCTTCTTAACTCAATATATTGGTGATGTTAAAAATGTTGAAACCTTAAGCTACCTTGAGCATGCTGTAACTCATCTTCTAAACTTAACAAATGTAAAAGTTCAATATATTGCATGTGATTTGCATCCAAAATTTAATACAACAAGTTTAGCTAGTAAGCTTGCTGAAAAGTTTGGATGCGAAGTTTTTCCTATTCAACATCATTATGCTCATCTAGGTTCGCTTGTAGCAGAGTATGGTTTAGATGAAGCTATTGGCATTGTTTGCGATGGTTTTGGTTATGGTTTAGATGGAAAAGCATGGGGTGGTGAAATTCTTTATTGGGTTGAGGGTGAAATTAAACGTTTAACTCATCTTCAAGAACAACCAATGATTGGAGGGGATAAGGCAACACTTTACCCATTAAGAATGGTTGTAGGAATTTTAAGAGAACATTCAAAAATTGAGGATTGGATTTACTCAAAATCAAGTTTTTTGCCGTTTGGAAAGGCAGAAGCAGAGATAATAATAAGGCAGGCTAAAACTGGAAAATTTACATGGACCACAAGTTGCGGTAGAGTTTTAGATGCTATTGCAGCATTACTTGGAGTATGTTATGAACGAACCTATGAAGGAGAACCTGCAATAAAGCTTGAATCTTACGCTTTAAACGGTAAGGATATACTTAAAGTTGAACCTAAAATAGATGGTAACATTATTAACACAGAAAATATTGTTTTAGAAATTTTTGAAAACCTTGGAAAATATTCTGCTAAGGATCTTGCTTACTCTGCTCAAGAATACATTAGTAAAAGTTTAGCTCAAGCAGCAATTGAGAAAGCTGAAGAATTGGGAGTTAGGATTATAGGTTTCTCTGGTGGAGTAGCATACAATAAACATATAACTTTAACAATTAAGAAGATTGTTGAAAAAAGAGGGTTTAAATTTGTAGTTAACAGTAAAGTTCCAGCTGGAGATGGGGGAATTTCATTAGGACAAGCTTTTATAGCTAGCTTTTTAGGTTAAATTTTTGGAGAAAAAGTTAAAGGTTAAGATTCCTCTTCATTTTAAGAGGATATTTACCCCTGTGATGTGGATTGTGTTTAGCTATCCCTGCGAAGGTTTTAAAAGTTGAAGGAGACCATGCAGTAGTTGATTTTGGTGGAGGTGTAGTTAGGGAGGTTAATATTTCGCTTGTTGATGCTAAAATAGGTGATTATGTAATTGTTCATGCTGGATTTGCAATCCAAGTTTTAGATGAGGAAACTGCTAAAGAAACTCTTAAGATTTGGAGTGAGATATTAGAGGCTGAGGAATAAGAGTTTAATTTAACCTCTACTACCATGTGGTTTAAATGTTAAGGTTTGAAAGTTTTACAAAAGAGGCAAAAATACTTAACCCCCTAAAAAATTTTGAGGTAGAACCAAAAATTATAGAGTATAGAATAAATCCTTTAACTGGAAAAATAGGATGCCTCGTATTAAAAGAATCAGGAAGACCAATAGAAAAAATGATTTACATGGCAGATAAGGATTCTCTTGAAAAGCTTGCAAAAGAATCAGAAGAAAAATGTTTTTTCTGTCCTGGTAAAGTTGAAAAGTTTACACCAAAATTTTTAGAGAATATTCTTCCTGAAGGAAGAATTAGTGTTGGAGAAGCCTACCTTTTTCCAAATATAGCTCCTTACTGCGAGTTTAGTGTTGTGGTTGTCCTAACAAAAAAACATTACTTAAATCTAGATGAATTTACCCCGAATATTTTTGTTGATGGCTTTCTAGCCATAAAAATGTTTACTGAAAAAGTTAAAAGTGTATCATCTATAAGGTTTATTACCGCTGGATTACAATACCTACCTTCAGCAGGTTCAAGCATTGTTCATCCACACATGCAAGCTATGTTAACAGAAATTCCGCTTGGAAATTTAAAGGATATTTTAGATGCAAGCGAAGAATACTATAAAAGGTTCTCATCAAATTTCTGGGAGACAATTATTGCTACTGAAAAGGAAAAAGGGGAAAGATACATTGGTAAAACTGGGAATGTGGAATGGTTAGCTCCCTTTACTCCCATTTCAAATTATGAGGTTCTAGGTATTATAAGGAAGAAATCAAGTTTTACTGAACTTAACAGGGAAGATTTTAGGGATATAGCTGAGGGAATATGCAAAATTTTAAGGTTTTACAATGATAAAAACTTCTCAAGCTTCCAGTTTGTGTTAAATTCAGGGCCCCTTGATAGGGAAACTCCATATTTCTGGGTAAATTTAAGTATTGTAGCAAGACCTGGAATAAAAAGTTTTTATATAAATGATTCATGGTTTCTACCTTTCCTTGTTAAACAGCCAGTTATAAGTATTATACCGGAGGATTTAGCAAAAGCACTTAAAAAGTATTTTTAATCTTAAGGTTGGTGAGAGTTTGAGTAAGGATATTTTAAAAATTGAGGAGGAGAAAACCGTAGATTTTGAGTTTGACTTGATAAGAAGAAATAATAAGCTTGCTGAGGAAAATAGAAGAATTTTTTTGGAGAATGGTGTTAGAGCTTTTGATATTATGGGTTCAGTTGGTTCAGGCAAAACCTCACTCATAGAGAATATTGTTAAGATTTTAAATGGAAAATATTCAATAGCAGTTATTAATGGAGATTTAGCAACAACTATAGATGCTGAAAGAATTAGCAAATATGGAGTTAAAGTTATACAGATAAATACTGGTAAAGAATGCCATCTAGATGCAAATATTGTAAGAAAGGCTATAGAGAAAATAGATCTTAAAAATGTTAATGTTTTATTTATTGAGAATGTTGGAAACCTTATTTGTCCTTCTGATTTTAAGCTTGGAGTTGAAAAAAGAGTTGTAGTTGTAAGTGTAACTGAAGGAGAGCATGTCATTATTAAACATCCATTAACATTTCTTGAAGCTGACATTATTGTGGTAAATAAAATTGACCTAGCAGAAATTATGGGTGTAGATGTTAAAAAAATTGTTAAAGATGCAAAATCCATAAATCCTAAGGTTAAAGTTGTGGAAACAAGCTGTAAAACTGGTTTAGGCATAGATGAAGTTATCAAGTGTTTAGAGCTTTAACGGGATAGAAATTGCATGAATATTACGTTACAAAGCAGATTGTAGATTTTTTACTTGAAGAAGCAAAAAAACATAATGCAAGAAAAGTTTCAGAGGTTCATCTTGTTATAGGTAAACTTGCATGCTTAGGAATTGAGCAAATCAAATTTTACTATGAAATGCTTACTGAAGGAACAATCATGGAAGGTTCAAGACTCCATATTGAAGAGGAAGAAGTAGAAGTAGAATGTGAAAATTGCGGGTATAAAGGTGAAATTAAACATAAAAATATGGACCTTTACCACTTTCTTCTACCAGTTCTTAGTTGCCCAAGATGTGGTAAAGAGGTAAAAATTGTTAAGGGTAGAGAGTGCAACATTAAAAGTATGAAAGTGGTGGTGTAAAATAATCCTATCAGGGTATAGGAGCAAAGTATTTGCAAAAAGCATTATTAAGAAATTAAAAGAAATGCAGCTTAACATTAGAATAATGCATGTATGCGGAACCCATCAAGATACCATTATCCGTTACGGCTTAGATAATCTCCTTAAAGATTGTGGAGTTGAAGTTAGGCAAGGACCTGGATGCCCTGTTTGTGTTACAACAGAAAAAGAGTTTACTGAGGCTATAGTATTAGCTAAATCTGGCAAAATTATTGCAACATTTGGAGATGTTGCAAAAGCTCCAACATTAAAAGGTTCACTTCTAGCTCAACGTGCTGAAGGTTGTGATGTTAGAGTCGTTTACAGTATTGAAGATGCTGTTAAAATAGCTTTAGAAAATAAGGAAAAAGATGTTGTTTTTATGGCTGTTGGTTTTGAAACAACAGCACCATCAACAGCAGCAACAATACTTAAAGAACCACCAGAAAACTTCTCAATTTTAAGTTGCCATAGATACATTCCACCTGCTCTTCATGCTTTACTTAGCATGGGAGAAATCAAAATTGACGGTCTTATTGAGCCAGGGCATGTAAGTACAATAATCGGTGTTAAACCTTATGAAGAAATTTCAAAAGTTTACCATCTTCCCCAAGTTATTGCGGGCTTTGAACCCTTAGATATGCTTTTAGCGGTCTATATGCTTGCAAAACAAATTAAAAATGGTGAAGCTAAAGTTGAAAATGAATATACAAGGTCTGTTAGGTATGAAGGAAACCCTAAAGCTTTAAAAGTTATGGATGAAGTTTTTAAGCCATTTGATATTGCTTGGCGTGGGTTTCCCATCATAAAAGGGTCAGGTATGATTTTAAGAAAAAAGTTTGAAAAATATGATGCAAGAAAAAAGTTTGAAGATGAGTTAGATATATTGAAGGAAGAAACATTTAAAGAAACTAGAGGTTGCAGATGTGGTGAAATCCTGCGGGGAATAATAGATCCTGAGGATTGCCCACTTTTTGGCAGGGTCTGTACCCCAGAAAAACCTGTTGGACCTTGCATGGTTTCTATTGAGGGGTCATGTAATATTCAATTTAGATATGGAAGGAAAAAACATTACTCTTAGTTATTTAAACCTAACCTAATTTTAACAAATCCTTGGAACAGGATCTCCTACAGGTGGAGGAATTATTCTTTTCCCACCAACAACAGTTTCAAGTACAACTCCCTCAAAATCTTTTCTAACTTCACCAATAATTTGAGCATCTTTTCCCTCCTTCGTTTTTCTTAATACCTCTAAAATTTCTTCAGCCTTCTCCTTTACAACTCCTATAATAATTTTTCCTTCATTCCCAACTTCTAATGGGTCTATGCCAAGCATTTCACATGCTGAACGTACATCTTCACGTATAGGTATCTGCTCCTCATATACGAGAATTCCAACTCTAGATTTTTCACTCCACTCATTTAATGCATTTGCAAGGCCCCCTCTTGTTGGGTCTTTCATGCTTACAATACCACCAACTTCTAAAATTTTCATTATAACCTTATTTAATGGAGCAACATCAGAAACAATTTTATTACTGAAGCTATAACCCTCCCTAAAAGATAGGATGGCTAAACCATGATCCCCGATAGTTCCACTAACGATTATTTTATCACCATCACGCAGATTTGAATCTAAAAGCCAGCGTGAACTTATTTTACGGTATTTCTTGACTTCCTCAAAATTTTTATCTAAAAGCTTTGTTCTTCTTCCAATACCAGAAGTATTTATGATAAACTTATCAAGAGAACCCTTCTCTAAAACTTTTGTATCCCCTGTAACAACATAAACACCAGCTTCTTTACATGTTTCCTTCATACTTTCAAGAATTTTCTTAAAATCTGATATTGGAAAACCCTCCTCCAAAATAAATCCTGCAGCTAAAGCTATAGGTTCAGCACCCATAACAGCAATATCATTAACAGTTCCACTAATAGCTAATCTTCCAATATCCCCTCCAGGAAAGAATAATGGTTTAACTGTGTGAGAATCGCTCTTTAAGACTACTCCATCAACAACAGCAGAATCATCTAAAGCTTCTAAAGGAACCTCAAAATTGCTTCCACCAAGGATTTTCAAGATATATTCTTTAATGAGTTTTTGCATTATGCTTCCGCCAGCACCATGAGCAAGGGTAATTTTATCCATTTCTTAACCCTAGATTATTATATGGAAACTCTTACTTAGGGTTTATTAAGACTTAGTGCATAATTTAGCTGGAGAGTGAAAATAGTTGACGTTTCATTTTAAGGTTGAGGATAGAATTAAAATCTTAAAGGAAGTAGAGGAATACAAACATGAATATGAAAGAAAACTTTCACCTCTTGATGAAATTAAATTGAAAGAACCTGTTACATTTATTTCTGTTGGAGGAGGAGAACTTGGAGACCTTGTTTTAACTGCAGCTAAAAGATGCTTAGGTGGAGTTAAAGGAGGAGTTAAAACGGTAGTTTTTGATAGGTATGAAGGTTTCCCAGCTCAAGATGTTGCAGACTATTATGAGTGCTTTGATATGCTTAATGGAGATATTCTTGAGAAAAACATAAAAAAATATGTTCCAAACCCAGATCATCCTCACGTAATCTATTTGGAAATAGAAAGGATAGATACTTTTAGAGCCTATAAACTTGGTGTTGAGGAAGGTTATAAAGTTATGTCAACCCCTTATGGGCCGCTAGTTTGCATGGATAGACATCTTACAAAGCTTATGTTTGACAAGTTAAAGGTTCCAAGAGTTGACTGGGGTTATGCAGAATCTGAGGAGGAAGTTAAAAAGATTGCAAAAGATTTTGGATTACCTGTTATAGTAAAGCCTGTTATGACTTCAAGTGGACATGGAACAACAATAGTAAAAAATAGGGATGATTTAGAAAAAGCATATGATTATGCTAGGGAGCATGCTAGAGGTTTTGGTGGACAAGTAACTGTTGAAAAGTTTTTACAAGATTTAAAGGAAAGAGGGACAGAAATTATGCAACTTGCAATTAGACATTTTGATGAAAACGGTAAAATTGTTACAAGTTTACCGCCACCAGTTGAACATAAAAGACCTGGAGCAACTTACCATGAAAGCTGGCTTCCAGCAACAATTCCTGATGACGTTAAAAAGAAGTGCGGAGAATATGCTAAAATTATTGCTGAGTTTATTGGAGGTTTAGGTGTTTTTGCTATCGAACAGTTTGTTGTAGATGGAAAAGTTTACAATAATGAAGTTGCAAACAGACCTCATGATACTGGAATGATTACACGTTGGATGTTAAACATGGATGAGGGGGCCCTTCATCTATATTCAACCCTTGGCTTAAGAATTAATCCTGAAGATTTGGATTTTTGCAGAAAAGATGTTTACGGAGTTGCACATGTAATTTTAGCACCAGATTTTAATGGAAAGGATGAAGTTGAAGTTAAAGGTTGGAGTTTAAACAATGTTAAAGATTTTATAAAGCGTAAAGGCTATCATGGAGATATATGGTATTTTGGCAAGCCTAAAGCATATCCTCATAGAAGAATGGGTTTAGCAGTAGGTTTCCATCAAAATGTTGAGAAGGCAAGAATAATAGCTGAAGATATAGCTCATTATGCAGAGAAAAACATTTTTTATGGTTAAGTAATTTTTGACTTGTTTACAACTTAGTTTAAACTAGGTTTGACCTCTATTGGAAGCCTATATTTTAAGGATTATTATAATGAACATGAAAACAGGTACAACATTAGCTTATGATACTCAAGCTCACCAAACCAATGAAGGCTACTATAAGGCAAAGATACCTCATCACCTTTACCATAGAATTAAAGCTCATTTTGGTAAAGGTCCATTTACAACAGAATTTACAGAACTACATGGGCATTTCCTGCTTCACGGATACGTAAAAACGGATAAGCATATCCAAATACCAGTAATATTTGAAGAAGAGGAGGAAGAAAGATAATTCAAAACAAAAAGTTCTTAAAATATGCTGCTAAAATAAGTTTTGGTTTTGATGATGAATTTGCCGAGTTCAGAGGCTAGATGAAGTAAAACAGCAAAGTAAAAGGGGTCCTCTCTGAAAAACCATTCAAAAATTAAATTTATTCTGAAAATAATGTAGTAAAAAATCTTACATGCTTCTTTTTTCAGCTTCAGCTATACATTCTTCAAGTATGTTTAAGGCTTTATCTAGCTCTTCTACTGATATTGTAAGAGGTGGCTGAATTCTTATTACGGAAGCTTTAACTCCACCTGAACCAAATAAAACACCTTTTTCTCTTGCTAGGTCACGTATAAACCTAGTTTCCTCTATGGCTGGTTTTTTAGTTTCCCTATTCTTAACAAGTTCTACACCTATCATAAGACCTTTTCCTCTAACATCACCGATAAGCCTATGTTTTTCCATCGTTTCTTCAAGCCGCTTTATAACGTATCTACTTTTTTCTAAAGCTTTTTCAGGCAACTTTTCTCTCTGCATATATTCTATGTTAGCTAAGGCTGCTGCAGCTGATACAGGATTACCACCAAAAGTTGAAAAGTGGTCTTCAGGTTCAAAAGAGCCGCTAATTTCAGGTTTAGCGATACAGGCTCCCAACGGGAAACCATTAGCAATACCTTTAGCCATAACCATTAAGTCAGGTTGAATACTGTAATGTTCAATAGCAAACATTTTACCTGTTCTCGCAAATCCTGTTTGAACTTCATCACAAATGAAAAGTATTTCATGTTTATCTAAAATTTCTTTAACAATCTTAAAATATTCTAAGGGAGGAACAATTATACCTCCTTCGCCAAGTATAGGTTCAGCTATAAAAGCAGCAATACCTTTCCCCGTAGAAAATTCAATAACTTTCTCAATAAATCTTGCACAACGTAGGTCACATTCAGGATACCTAAGCCCAAAAAAGCATCGATAACAATATGGTGCAGGTACAAAAGATACTCCAGTTAAATATGGCCCCATATCCCATTTTCTCCGCTTATATTGGCCTGTAACACTTAAGGTTGCTAAAGTTCGCCCATGAAAAGAGCACATTAAAGCTAAAAATTCATATCTTTTGGTAAATTTTCTAGCTAACTTTAATGAACATTCTACAGCTTCAGCTCCGCTATTTACGAAGAGGGTTTTCTGCAATTTTCCAGGAGTAATCTCTGCAAGTTTTTCTGCAAGTTTAACTACGGGTGTAACATAGTAGATGTAGGAAGCTGCATGAATAAGCTTTCTAATCTGATTTATAGCAGCTTCAACAACTTCAGGATTACAATGACCTGTATTAACTACACTTATACCTGAAAAACAGTCAATATACTCTTTTCCATCTATATCTTTAAGATAAGCCCCCCTACCTTCTTCAATAACAACTGGCTCTACTTTTGATACAACATTTGTTACCAGATACCTATTAGCTAGTTCAATAATTCTGGAGAAGTTGTCCAATGAAATCCTACCCCTATCTAAAAACTATAACAAATAAATCTTTAAAACAGATAAATCTTACTAAAGAAATTTCTCTTGACTTTTAAGAGGTTTATAATTTTTGTGCAATAGCAAAATATTTTAAACAATTACATCTATTATCTAAATTTGTCAAAACTAAAAGCAAAATTTTGGGGAAAGCCGATTCAAACTTCTACCGTAGAGAAAACCAGCTACGGAAAACATTCCCAAAATCTTAAGTATAAAAGCTCTTATGGGTTAACTAACCTATCCCTTTAACTTGGATTGGAAAATCAGTTTTTTGTTGACAAGTTGATAAATTTGTTAAAAGGGGGATAAATCCATAATGGTTCGTCCTAAAAATGAAATTGAAAGATACAATATAAAAACAATCAACAAAAACAATATTACCACTCCGTTTTGGTTACCAATTCGTATCCTTCTTCTAAGCATTTTGTTAATTCTTGTTTTGTTTCTGCATAAACAACATCATACTGGTTTTCTTTAACTCATGTTTCCACAATATATCTTTTGTTTTAAAATAAAACCATGAAACTGCAAAATGTCTAAATGAATGGAAATGGATTTTTAAAAAGTTTAGATTTCCTGTTTCTTTTGCTAGTCTTTTGAAACACATGTTTTAAACTATCGTTTATCCTTCCTCCCTTATTGTAACTCAAGTTAATATCAAATGTTCTGAAACTTTGTAAATTCCTCCTTTATGACCTTTAACACCATGAACTGTTACTGTCTGGTTTTCCAGTAGTGTGTTGGATTAACTGTTCCGTACTTAATACTTTGATATATTTGGAGCCTTTTTCCCTTAGTTTTTGGTCATCGGTTATGAGTGTAGCTTTTATCCTTGTAGATGTGTA
Source organism: uncultured Candidatus Bathyarchaeia archaeon (assembly GCA_964569845.1). Lineage (GTDB taxonomy): Archaea > Thermoproteota > Bathyarchaeia > Hecatellales > Hecatellaceae > CAZMUQ01. Next base: position 4,102 of record CAZMUQ010000001.1, on the reverse strand, counting down.
AAGATAGGAGGCATCGTATATTGTTAGATTTTCCTTACAAGCCAGACTAAAAACCTCATCCTCAAAGCCTTTGATTGATTCCATCTTAATAACGGTTAGTACGTTGCCTATGGCCTTTATAAGTGATAACGCTGTTTCCTCATCTATCCTCCCCAACAGTTTATACTCTTTCCACACAGCATTCAAACATTCGTATATGGCAAGGTCTAACGTTATACCCTCAATAAGTAAGCTTGGTAGACCCCTCTTGACTAGGTTAGTAATGGAGCTTGCATCAAAAACGTATAAGGTTATCTTCCCTCCCTATCTTCCCTTATCAGTCTTGCAATCTCTTCATCGGATATATGCTGTAGTTTACTGCTAAACCTCTTAACATCTTCCTTAACCTTAAGCAATGTACATTTCCTAACCTCCTCCTCCAAAGCCCTCCTAACCACAGGACCTATTTTAACACCGTATAGGTCAAGTAGCTCTTTCAATTTACGTGGTATCTTTGCAGAAACGGTTATGTAGTCGGCCATAATCTCACAAAGTAATACATAGAAGTAAACCAATATAAGGTTTACCTAACTAATTCCGCGTAGAAAACCAAAGATTAATGTCCTTCTCAAACTTTTAACCCTACAATTATCGAAAATACAACAAATAGGGCTAATAGAACAAGGATTGGTAAAGCTGGATGTAGAATGTTGAATAGTTGAAGCTCAATAAAAGAAGGATACCAGTTAACGTTTGGGTAGAAAGATGCAAAATTTGGTATAAAACCGTTTAAAACCCAGCCAAACAAAGATAAAAACTCAAAAACCAGAAAGATCGATATAAAATAGGTGAGAAAGAACTGCCAAGAGTTCCCTTTAATAGAAAAGCTTCTCTTAAACGTAAAAATTGTTACCTTTGTTATGGTTCTCCAAAGTTTTTTTATATAAGATACATAATTCTATTTTAATTATGGAAGAGAGAACTACTATCCAGATTTCGGAGTCTTTGAGGAGAAGGCTTAAGGTTCTTGCCTCTTTTAGGGATGTATCCTATGAGGATTTGCTTAACAGCCTCATAGATGTTTTTGAGGCTTGTATTCCTTTTAGAAGTGAGAGAGATTTTGCGAAGTTCTTTGAGGAGAATTTGGAAAAATTTGGGTTTAAGAAGATTATAGAGAAAAGATATGCATCCTCACCAGACTATGTGATAGAAGACTTTAATGGGAAAAGAAGAAATGTGGAACTTAAGCTTTTTGCCGAAGATATTAAAAGCCATAAGTATAATTCATCAAAGGTTGACTACGTAGTGGCGTTGTTCTCCACAGCTGACAACATTAACGGAATACCAGTAATCTCTGTTTTAAAACCTGAACTGGTTAAAGGTCTTATAGAAAAGTTTAGCGATACCAAACATGTAACAATTTCCATACCAACAACCCTCCATAAAAAGGTTAGCGAGCTAATTAAGGATACAGGATTCCATTCGGTTTCTGAGTATGTCACCTTTATGCTAAGAGAAATAGTGTCAAAAAGAGAAGAGGAGAAGATGCAGGAACCACTCACCAAAGAGGATGTTGAACGTATCAAGCGAAAATTGAAGGCTTTAGGATACTTATGAGGAGGCTTTTGACATGGTTTCTAAGCCTCATGGAGGAAAACTAGTTAGCAGAGTGCTGGAAGGCCAAGAGAAAGAAAGAATGTTGAATGAAGTTAAAGAGTTGCCAAGGCTTTATGTTGACCCTGATTTTGCTGTTGATTTAGAGAACATAGCCTATGGGGTTTATAGCCCGCTTGAAGGTTTCATGCTAAGAAACGAGTTTATAAGCGTTCTGGACAATATGAGGCTTCCAAACGATTTACCTTGGACCCTACCAATAGTTTTTAGTGCAGAACAAAGAGAAGCCCTATTCAAGGAAGGAAACGAGATTGTACTTTTCTATCCACATAACAATCCGATAGGGCTTCTTAAAGTTGAAGAAATTTATGGGTACAGTAAAGAAGAGTATGCTCTTAAGGTTTTTAAAACAAGAAATTTAGAACATCTAGGCGCTGCCAGAATTTACAGTTTAGGCGGTTTCTTAGTTGGAAGAAGCCATTCGTAGGGTGAGGCAATATTGAGTGGGAAAACTAAGGTTTTAGTGATAGGGCTTGACTGTGCAGGGCCAGAGCTTGTCTTTGACAGGTTTAAGGACGAGCTTCCAAATTTATCCGCAATGATGGATAATGGAATTTATGGTGAGCTTAAGGGTCGCGGGTTTAAGATTGAGCTTTTGGACGGTGATTGGGTTCGGAAGACAATAAACGTGGATGCAGGATTCACGTTTGAGGAGAGGCGTAGGCATCTTCTTAGGGTGGCGTGGATTGCTCGTCTGCTCGCAAGAAACGGTACAATAGTCTTGTGTAGTTTTGTGTCGCCTTATAGGTCTGTTCGAGCTAAGATAAGGAAAATAGTTGAGGAAGAAGTGCCGTTTATTGAGGTTTTTGTTAGGTGTAGTTTGGAGGAGGCTATGAGGCGTGACCCTAAAGGCCTGTAGAAAGCTCTTAGAGGCGAAGTAAAAAACATGACTGGGATCAGCGACCCTTACGAAGAACCCGAAAACCCTGAAATAACCGTTGATACGGAGAATAGCAGCATTGGCTACAATATAGCGATAATTCTTGAAAAGTTGGCGGAGAAAGGTCTGCTTAGCTAAGAAAAGAGTGCTTAGTGAATTATTATGCCGTTAGATTTTCAGGCGATCTTGTTTTTGACGATTGTTGCTTTTTTGGTTGAGCTGGTGGATGCAGGTTTGGGGATGGGTTACGGAACCTTGCTGGCTCCATTGCTAATTATCTTTGGCTATCCTGTACATTACATTGTTCCATCGATATTGTTTTCGCAGCTTGCTGGAAACCTTCTAGCGAGTGGTGCTCACCATAAGCTTGGTAATGTGAATTTTAGTCGAAACAGCGATGACCTTAAGATTGTGGCTATGCTTGCACCTTTGGGTGTTCTCGGCTCGATAGTTTCAGTTTTTACAGCAGTAAACCTGCCCCCGATCCTTGTAAAAACCTACATTAGCCTCCTAGTTATCTGTATGGGTGTACTCGTACTGGCCACTTTTAAGAGGAGACTTAAGTTCAGCCCGTTTAGGCTGGTTATGTTTGGGTTTATAGCAGCCTTCAATAAGGGCTTAACTGGAGGCGGTTACGGGCCACTACTCATAACGGGTCAAGTAATTAGTGGAGTAAATGTTAAAAATGCTGTTGGAATAACCCTGCTAACAGAAGCGTTCATATGTATAACATCGATAATAACATACATGGTTTTGCTCAAGGCGTTGGATTTCAACCTCCTAGCAGGACTAACTTTAGGAGCGCTTCTCGCAGCCATACCAGCAGCATTCTTTGTAAGAAGGGTTCGCGAAGAGAAACTAAAAATGCTAGTAGGAATGACTCTAATAATACTCGGTGCCTTCACCATAACAAAAATATTACTATTCTAGATTCTTCTTACCTATGTTTAGATTTTTATAATCAAAAGTAGTTTTGTTATAAAGTGTATGCCAAGCTTTAGTGGTTACGTGAACTAAAGTTAAATCTTCTTGCCAAATTGATTAGATGGGTTGATATATTGTAAACTTTTCCTTTATGTCCTTTAACTCCCTTAACCGTTACCGTTTGTTGTTCAAAGTTGAAATCTGTTTTACGAATTTTTAAAACTTCACTAGCAGTTAACCCACATTCTATTGCTAACATCACAGCAATTTTAAGTTGTAAACTGTGAATGTTTGCAACTAAAGTTTTTACCATTTCAGGTGTTAGGATGTAAGCGATTTTGTCATCATCCACACACCTTATTTTATTAACCTCAATTTTTTCCCTACGAATTCTCCGTATTGTTTTAATGTTGTTAATGCATAGTTTTTTGATTTTGTCAATCCATTCTTTTTCCATAATTTGTTGCTTCACTCTTTCCAAACTTGACAAATCGAAATGTTTTAAAAGTCTTATCTTCCTCTCAATTGTGTTATTCCTTAATCCCTTCCTTTTTAACCAAAAACCAAATTCAATCAACTTAGTAGGTGCAGGGTTGGCGCCGGAGGTGGGATTTGAACCCACGAGGGCCTTAAAGGCCCACGGGC